>DLJZ01000025.1 GCA_002478865.1 Hungatella sp. UBA7603 | reverse complement strand
TGTGTGGTTTTGAGGGTATGTGTAATGAGTTACACACCATTAAAAATAAAGAAGAAAGCGTAAGTCCTAGTTTGGATTTGCGTTTTTTTATTTTTTCAAAAAATATGTTAGATGGTTATGGACGATACTTTCTCAGCAAGAGTAAGGAGCGCACTTATTGAGCTACTACCTGCCAGAGAATGTGAAATTGAGGTGGTTGCTTTAAAACTGGGGTATAGTAAAAGGACGCTCCAGCGAAAATAAACTGAAGATAATACCAATTTTCAAAAGCAACTAAATCATACTCGGGAACTGCTTGCAAAGCATTATTTAAAAAATATAAACATGAGCTCTGAGGATATCGCATACCTTCTGGGGTATCAGGACATCAGCTCGTTCTTCCGGGCATTTTTGATTTGGACTGGAATGAGCATTAGCGATTATAAAAAAGGATACAAAAGTCAATTGAAATCTTAGAACAAAGAAGTATAAATAAATTTTATCTTTACAGGCTGGCTCAAGGAATAAAGAAGCCAGCCTGATATTGTTTTGATCGCTATTCCAGATTTATTCTATGACAATTTATTTTGCAAATTCATATCTTTAAACGGGCAGGATTGCATGAAATTCCGATATAAATTTCTCGAAATTCTCAGAGGAGATGAGCCGTTGCTGAAGTTTGGAATTGTTTACAATTTCTATCATGCTGTCATATAGGTGCACGAGATCTTTCTGCATCTCCTGTTTAATGGCAAGTAGAAAGACGATCTGTACGGTTTCGGCTTGTTCCCACTCATTATGGTTCCATACCAGAGGTTCTTCCAGGATTGCCACAGCCACCTTTGTATCCCTGGCGCAGAGACTCATAGGATGAGCCAGGGCAAAGAGCTCGTTCATATTTGTCTTTCCAAGCTTTTCACGTTCCAGCACAGAATTTATAAAATCCTTATCTACGGTATCTTTTTCTACTAACTTTTGGCAAAGCATGGCAAGAAGCTCTTCTTTGCTAGAAGCATTGTGAAGCCGGAAGAATAGATCTTTTTCAAAAAATCCTGACTTCTTTTCTTTCTCCGATGCATTTATGGTGGTTAAAAACCTGGCAATAGATTCGATATCTTTGTTTTTTAAGGCAAAGTCTACGGTAATACTGGGGAGCCTTCCATCATTAAGAGGGCTTGTGGATATGGCGCAGTCTACATTGATTAAGTTTTCCTCTAGAAGATTTTGGTACTCGTTATAAGATACGGTCCTTACAATCGTAATCTGACCCTCAAAAGGCATGCCAAGTCTTGCCTCTAGCATACGCAGGGCAGCCGGACCGTTGCCACATACAAGAATCACATTCTTCTTTTTCACTCCTTTTGAAATAAATATTTCCATAGCTGCACAAATGTGTACGGCCACGTAGCCGGCATCCTCTTCATTTAAGGTAAATGGTGGTGTATCAAAGACCTGAGTGAAGGCAGTCAAAGATATCTCAAAGGCCAGAGAGTAGTTATTTTTGATCGTGTTTAGCAATGGGTTGCGAATATTTAAGCCAAATGACTTACTGGTGAAGATGGATTTCATGTGTCGAAAGAGATTGGGCAGCAAGACATCATCTCTTCGTAGGTCAAAATTGTAATTCTTATAAATGATTTCTAATGATTCATCGATAGAGCGTTTAAGCCATTCATCGTCAATGTCAGTGGCATCCATATGTGTGTTGGTCACCATGTGGAGATACATATAAAATTTTTCTCCCTTGGAAATTGCAATGTCAAAGTGAGATTCAATTTCTTCGCAAAGACTGTTAATAATAGCCATAATGGAATGGTCTGTTTCAATGTCCGCCACTGTCATATAGTGATTACTTTTAACTCTGGTGATCATTAGAGCCAGATGGATAATCAAATTTTTTAAGTTGTAGTCACTTATATCTATATTTCGTTTTTTTAGCTCATCTAAGGTAATTCGTTTCAGATAATCTAAATCTACTTCATGGAACAAAAGACGTTCTTCTTTGGCAAACCCTGTAATGTAGCTATCATTATCCGATGTGATCACATGGGCCATAATGCATCTGCGTTTATCCTCCTCCATGCCAACGACCTTTATGCCAGAATTCGGTTTTGAAATATACTCTAAATCATATTTATCCAGGATTCGTTTGATGGTCTTGATATAATTGTTAAGGGTGTTTTTTGAGATAAATACAAGATCCATAATCTGATCTGTGGATATATAGTCTGTTGCAAACAAAAGCATGCTGAGGATATACCTAACTCTGTCCTGGAAGGAGTCAAGTTCCATGGAATCTGACGAAGCCGCCTCCATTCCTTCTTGAAAAAATTGATATGATGCCTCGTCTGTTACTTCAATATAGTAACCGAATTTTCGTTTCAGCTTTATTGTTGCCCCATGACCATTGAAAATGCCGTTGATCTCCTGGATATCTCCACGTATGGTTCGGTCAGTGACATGAAACTTGTCCGCCAATCGGTCTGATGAAACAAAGTCATGTCGTTTTATATAATTAAATATGTCATTCAATCTTCCGTATGGAAACATCAATCACTTACCTCCTATCTACCTTTGTTAGATCCAGATATTGTCTATTCTGGCTTTTACATTTATTATAATGTATTCTATCCATAAAATATAGCTATAGCATTTCCACTTCTATGTGGAAATAGGTTGGCAGGTTCTAATTCTGATTTCCATTTACAAATGGAAATTACATCAATTGAAATATAGAGTGGCTGCAATTATAGTAGTGACAGGAGAAACAGCGCAGGTGGTTGAAAGGAGGCAATAAATGCTTAGGGAAGAATATTTATTTTTCGATGTTGACGTCAGTACCAAGGAGGAGGCTCTTACATTCATCAGCCACAAGGCTTTGGAACTAGAGCTTACGGATGATGAGGAGGGGCTTAAGGAGGATTTTATGAAAAGAGAAGAAGAATATTCTACTGGGCTTCAGGATGGTTTTGCCATTCCTCATGCAAAATCTGATTTTGCTAAAAAGATGGGTATCTTCTACTTGAGATGTAAAAACAGTATCCCAGAGTGGGAGACCATGGACGATGAAAAAGTGACCGATTTGTTTGCACTGATTGTACCAAAGGAGAGTGCAGACAACAGACATTTGATGATGATCTCAAGACTGGCTACTGGCCTTTTGGAGGTTGAGTTTAAGGAAATTGTTAAGACAGCTCTTGATAAAAAAGAGTTAATAAAATATTTAAAGCAATTTATAAGTAAAGGGGAGGAGAATTAAGATGAAGATAGTAGGAATATCAGCATGTCCTGCAGGGCTTGCACATACACCTATGGCTGCCAAAGCTCTTGAAAAGGCTGGGATTGGTTTGGGATACGACATTAAGATGGAGCAGCAAGGCAGCATGGGCCAAATTAATGCAATTACAAATGAAGAGGCCAGAGAGGCTGATCTGGTGATTATAGCCTCGGATCAGAAAATTACTGGAATGGAACGCTTTGCTGGGAAAAAAGTTATTCGTGTGGATATTAATATTTGCATCAAGGCTCCAGAGGCAGTGATTAAGAAATGTGTAGATGCTGTTAGTAAATAAGTGTTTTTCAAGAAATTATAAAAGTACGAAATCAAAAAGGAGAAAAACTATGAAACAGTTTCTAAAAGAGGCTAAGGGTCATCTAATGACTGGCATCGGCTATATGCTTCCCCTTATCATTGGAGCCTCATTGGTTGTGGCAATTCCAAAAATTATCGCCTTATGTATGGGAATTCCATCATTGGATCCGTATGCAGATGGTACTGGGTTTTTACATATTTTAAAAATGATTGAAAATGTAGGTTGGACAGGCATTGGTCTGATTAACACAGTCCTTGCAGGATTTATCGCCTACAGCATTGCAGACAAACCTGCTATTGGAGCTGGCTTTATCGGTGGTGCTTTGGCTACTGCCACTCAAGCGGGATTTTTAGGGGCTGTAATCGCTGCATTTATTGCGGGCTATACGGTAAAATGGGGAAAGGAACACATCCATCTTCCAGAGTCTATGAGAAATGTGATGCCTCTTGTTATCCTTCCTTTTCTGGCGACTGGCAGCGTCGCAATTATAATGGGCGCTATTTTGGCAGATCCTCTGGCAGCCATTAATGGATCTCTTGTAAATTGGCTGAGAGATATGAGCACCAGTGGTACCTCCCAGTTAGTGATGGCCATTCTCCTGGGAGCAATGATCGCCTCTGATATGGGTGGTCCAATTAACAAATCAGCTTGGATGGCAGGTAATGTATTATTGGCTGAGGGAGTTTTTCAGGCAAATGTATTTATTAACTGTGCAATCTGTATCCCACCCTTGGCATACGCAATTGCTACTGTTATTAGAAAGGGCCGTTTCTCAACCGCTTTTTTGGAAACAGGGAAGGGAAACTGGGTCATGGGCTTTATTGGCATCACGGAAGGCGCGATTCCTTTCACCTTAGTAAAACCTCAGATTTTAATTCCTATTAATATGTTTGGTGGTGCGGTTGGAACTGCTATTTGCTGCCTCTTAGGTGCAAAAGCTGACATCCCGCCGGTAGGTGGTATCTACGGCTTCGTATCCATTACCAATGGTTGGGCTTATCTGGTGGGAATAGCGGTAGGAGCTGTTGTGATTGCTGTGCTCTCAACTGCGCTTGTTGATTTCAGTCAAGATACCGTTAGTTCGGATCAGGATATCGATATGGATGAGATTGAACTATCCTTTGAGGATATAAAATAACACCAAAAAGGGCAGAGGGGATCCACCTCTGCTCCTTTTGGTATCATTGAGAGGAGAAATCAGAATGAAGCAAAAAATACATGTAATTCCCCATTCCCACTGGGACCGAGAGTGGTATTTTACTACATCCAGGTCAAAGGTTTATTTGATGAAAGATCTAAAGGATGTGCTGGACACGTTGGAAGGTGATCCGGATTTTAAGTATTTTATGTTGGATGCGCAGGGGTCACTTTTGGATGACTACATAAAATGGATGCCACAAGATAAGGAGCGGATTACAAAGCTGGTTAAGGGGAGACGATTAATCGTGGGTCCCTGGTATACCCAGAGTGATCAGATGGTGATTTCGGGGGAAAGCATTGTTAGAAATATGTATTATGGAATCAAATGCTGTGAGGAGTATGGAGGTTATATGAACGTGGGTTATGTTCCGGATTCTTTTGGTCAGGCTGGAAATATGCCTCAGATTTACCGGGAGTTTGGAATCGAAGATACCTTGTTTTGGAGGGGAGTCAGCGATGATATGGTAAGGCATACGGATTTTCAATGGAAAGGTGATGACGGTAGTGTTGTCTTTGCCACCCAGATTCCATTTGGTTATTATATTGGTGGAAATATACCTGAGGATCCGGATCAGAGTGAGATGTTTTGGCAGAAGGAGTGCTTTGAGAAGGCAGGAAAGGGGAGCAGTACGAAACATATTTACTTTCCAGCTGGCTTTGATCAAGCGCCGATCCGTACAAACCTTCCGGAACTTATTAAGGAGAGAAATGAGAAGGATCCACAAAATGAGTATGTGATCAGCTGTATTGAGGATTACTTTCGGGAGATAAAAGAGGAAAATCCTAAGTTAGAGGAGGTGGCAGGGGAACTTTTGATTGCGAAGCATATGCGGATTCACAAGTCTATATTCTCCTCTCGTTCGGATTTAAAGGTACTAAATACCCAGGTTCAAAATTATGTAACAGGTGTGCTGGAGCCGCTGCTGACATTATCGGGGCAGATGGGAAATGAGTATCCTCATAAGGCTGTGGAAGAGGTATGGAAGCTCTTATTTGAAAATGCGGCTCACGATTCTATTGGTTCATGTATCTCAGATACGGCAAACGAGGACGTTTACACCAGGTATAAGCAGGCTAGAGATATATCCGTTAATTTGGTGGAGTTGCATGCGAGACTCATTGCTACTAGTATAAAGAATCAGGCTGATATGACCTTTACCATGATTAACACACTTCCCTTAAAGCGTAACGGCGTAGTTCTGGTTAAGACGTATGTACCTGGAGGCGAATTTGCCATATTGGATGAAAAGGGAAATAAGGTTTCCTATACTCTTTTATCCTCCCGGGATTTAACGGATTATGTTCTTTCTCAAACCATTCGATTGGATCCTTCCAGACATTTTTATGTTCCAGAGCAAGTATTTGAAGCAGTGATAGCCATAAAAGCTTCAACGCTTCCGGCCCTTGGATATGCACAGTACTGTCTTGAAAGAGATACCTCCAGTGCTTGTTCCATGGTAAAAAAAGAGATGCTTGAAAATGAATTTTATTCTCTTTCAATCGCCACGAATGGTTCCCTTACAATTCTTGATAAGGAGAGCGGAATAAGTTATAAAAATCAGGCGGTATTGGTGGAGAATGGAGATGATGGCGACAGCTTTAATTATTCCCCTCCAAGAGAAGATATGGAGGTATTCTCCACAAGTGCACCCTTTGAGGTTGAGATGGAGGGCAGTGAGGTTTATGGAAGGGTAGTTATTACCTATAAGATGTTAATACCGGCTGATTTGGAGGCAAGGAGTCAGAAGAAGGCAGACACAATACTTCCAGTGACAATGACAATTGGTTTGAGGTCGGGGGAGAAAGTGATTGATTTTAACGTTCATGTGGACAATAAGGGGCTTTCCCATCGCCTTTGCGTGATCTTTGACAGCCAGCTTGTTAGTAAATTTAACTATGCAGATGAGCAGTTTGGACTGATTAAGAGAGAAAACTATTATAAAGAAGAAATGGATCTCTATCTGGACAGGCAGAAAAACAATAAGGGAATTGCAGCAGGGGTTCGGGAGCTTGCTAATTGGTCCAACGATCAGGCCACCTGGCAGGAGCCACCTATTTCTATTGAGCCGACTCAATCTTATGTATCCCTAACAGATGGATCTCGTGGAATTGCGGTTATTCCTCAAGGTGTGAGAGAATATGAGGTACTTGAAGATCGTAAGATACGCCTTACTTTGTTCCGTACTTATGGTTTTATGGGAAAAGAGAATCTGATCTATCGGCCGGGCAGAGCCAGTGGTGAACGTATTATAGAAACACCAGATGCACAACTTTTAAAGGAGATGGATTTTACTTTTGGATTTACCATGTACAATACAGATATTAATGGTGCGAATCTGGATACGTTGTCAAAAGCATATAACACGCCTATACAAGTTTACACTTATGGAGAATTTTTAAATGGAAGACTTATTTTTTCTCAGCGAGAGATAGAGGGCACGAGGCCCGTTACTAATTCTCTTTTTGAATCAGATGGTCGGCTGGTGGTTTCTGCAATTAAGGTGGCGGAAAAGGGTACTGGGATTATAATCCGGTTATTCAATGGCAAGGATCATGAAATCTTAGGGGATGAAATGAGGTTTCATTATGATATTTCAGAGGCTTATTATACAAATTTGCTGGAGGAAAAAATAGAAAGAATAGACATTAAAAATAACACTATAAAAGTTAAGGAACTTTCCCACTGTAAGTTTACAACTATTTATGTGAGATAAGAAATTCATTTTTTAAATTCCCTCTGTTAACAGGTGTGACAGAACATAAAAACTCCCACATAGGACATTGAGATATAGGGTCCTATGTGGGAGTTTTTGTATAAGATTAATTCAATGAGATGTTCTTATAGGGAAAGCGGTTAGACTCCAAAATCATTGAGATCGTTTTCTAAATGAAAAACAGCTTGTTCAATGTTCTTTTCTTTTAATGATTGAATGATTAAATAGTGATTTTTCATGTCATTGAGTAAAGAAAAACGATTCCATTTATCCCAATGAAGCTGGGCGTAAGCACGTCCGAGAACGTTCATGCAGCGTTGCAGTTCCTCATATACAAAGGGATTTTTTGCAAATGAAATGAGTGTAGTATGAAAGTCTGCATTATGGATCCAGCGTTCCATCAAATCTTCTGTTTCATTCCAACAGCTTTTATTTAACTCTTCTAGAAGAGCGAGCTCCTGATCTGTAATATTGGAAAAGCCAAGACGTAGGAAGGAGGTTTCCACCACTTTTCTGTATTCTTGAATGTGGTGTATGTCTTCAGCTGTCAGGGGGACGA
The DNA here is from genome assembly GCA_002478865.1 of Hungatella sp. UBA7603. Taxonomy (GTDB): domain Bacteria; phylum Bacillota; class Clostridia; order Lachnospirales; family Lachnospiraceae; genus Lacrimispora. The sequence goes on along the minus strand of DLJZ01000025.1, from coordinate 49,427 downwards.
CTTCATAGCCATACCTTGGAATGCTTTTTAAGACTCCTTCATGGCATAGGGATACTAAGGCATCCCGTATGGGTGATTTGCTGTAGCCAAATCGTTTGATTAATTCATTTTCCGTTATAATTTTATGAGGATTATATTCAGAAGAATATATACTTTTCATTACTTCGTTATAAACAATTTCCTTTAAGTTCTGTTTTTCCATGTAGCCTCCTAAGCTTACGTGAATGTTCAAATGGATAACATGTCTATTATACGTAATATTAGGAAAATATGTAAGGTCATTTGAAGAAAATACTTTAATTTCTTAATTAATAACATAGCTTACGTGAAGATATAAGGAAGATTTGGGATCTCTTTGTGAAGAATTAAAATAAGAGTGGATTTATGATTTTATCAGTGATATTATTAGTAATATGACTAGTGATAATACTAATAACGACAATAATGAGATGAGGAATACCAATGGATCAAAAAATATATGACAGCTATGTGAAAATCTTAAATGATGAACTGATTCCGGCGTTTGGTTGCACGGAGCCGATTGCTCTTGCTTATGCTTCTGCCAGGGCAAGAGAGACTCTAGGTGAATTCCCCGAATATATGGAGGCTCATTGCAGCGGTAATATCATAAAGAACGTCAGAGGCGTGAGAGTGCCTAATTCTGGTGGGCTTAAGGGCGTGGAGACGGCAGTTATTCTAGGAGCTTTGATAGGAGAGTCTGATAAAAAGCTAGAAATACTGGAATCCGTGACAGAAGATGATCAGATTACTACTAGAGAACTGCTTGACAAGAATTTCTGCCGTTGTATATTAGTAGAAGGAGTTGGAAATCTATACCTGTCAGTAAAGGCAATAAAGGGGGATCAGTGGGCAGAGGTGACCATTGAGCATGCCCATACCAATATTACTGTGGTGAAGAAGAATGGAGTCTCCATATACAAAAAGCCCTATGACGTGGAAGGCACTAAGGTTGACAAATCACTGCTCAATATAAAAGATATTGTAGCGTTTGCAAATATGGTTGATATCCAGGATGTGAAAGATGTGTTAGATATGCAGATTTCCTACAACTCTGCAATTGCTGAGGAAGGCTTAAGTGGCAAATGGGGAGCGCAGATTGGACGAATCTTTTTATCAGGGTATCAGCCGGAGGTACAGTGGCGGGCCATCGCTAAGACGGCTGCCGGATCGGATGCGAGAATGGCAGGCTGTCCTTCTCCAGTGGTCATTAATTCTGGTTCGGGAAATCAGGGAATAACCTGTTCTATACCAGTGATTGAGTATGCTAGGGAGCTAGAGAAGACGGAAGAAGAGCTTTACCGCGCTCTTTGTATTTCTAATCTAACGGCTCAGGATCAGAAACAGTACATTGGGCCATTATCAGCATACTGTGGAGTCGTATGCGCTGCGGCTAGTGCAGGAGCGGCCATTACTTATCTATACGGCGGTACGGTGGAACAGATTGAACATACGGTGGTTAATACCATTGCCAATGTAGGTGGCATGATTTGTGATGGAGCAAAGGCAAGCTGTGCGGCAAAGGTATCCTCTGCTCTCCAGGCCGCGATTCTTGGTCATAAGATGGCCATGGAGGGCATTACCTTTGAGGCAGGAGAAGGATTGGTTCAGAGCGAGCCAGAGGAAACCATCCGTGCCATTGGGTACATGGGAAAAGAAGGAATGAAGAAGACTGATGTGGAAATATTAAATATCATGATAGGGAATCGATCAATCTAGAACAAAAGAGGGAGCTAAGATGAGAAAACCTATAATTGGAATTGCAGCTAATATTTTAATTATGGAAGGTGGCACGCTGCCAGGAATCTATCGTGCCTATGTGAACAATGATTACGTGGAAAGCATTGAAATGGGGGGAGGCATTCCTGTTCTTCTCCCGGTATTAACCAATCAAGAGGATGGTGCAAGGTTCCTTGAACTGGTGGACGGGCTGGTTCTTTCTGGTGGCTATGATGTGGCACCTGATTTATATGGCGAGCAGCCAACTCCTGTACAGGGATTTACCATGCGTCAAGTGGATACACAGTATCTGCAACTGATCAAAGAGGCAGATAAGCTGCAAAAACCAGTCCTTGGAATCTGCAAGGGTGCCCAGATGATGAACGTGGCATTTGGGGGAACACTTTATCAGGATCTTGAATCTCAGCTTTCTGGGGTATTTCAGCACGTGCAGAAGGCTCCTAGAGGTGAGGCGACTCATATGGTTGATACCGAGGACGGAAGTTTTATCCAGAGTATAACAGGTAAGAGAGGCTGGGTTAATTCATTTCATCATCAGGCGATTAAAGATGTAGCAGATGGCTTTGATGTTACAGCTAGAGCAGATGACGGAGTGGTGGAATGTATCGAACGTCAGGAAGGCAGCTTTATGTGTGGCGTGCAGTGGCATCCGGAGATGATGGCGAAGTATAAAAATGAGCGTATGATTCAATTGTTTCAACAGTTTATCTTGAAGTGCATGGATTAAGCATGGAAGAAATTATGGAGACAATAAATACAATAAGGAGTAGAGCAAAATGATTAAAATATTATTCGTCTGCTTGGGTAACATATGCCGCTCTCCCATGGCCGAATTTGTTATGAAGGATTTGATTGAAAAAAGAAATATGGGGGAGCTTTTTTCTATAGCCTCGGCTGCCACCAGCAGTGAGGAAATCGGAAATCCTGTGCATCCGGGTACAAGAAGAAAGCTTTGTGAACTGGGGATTTCAGTGGCTGGAAAGCAGGCAGTTAAGCTAAGTCGAGATGATTATCATCAATACGATTATATTATTGGAATGGAAGCGCGAAATATTACCAATATGATAAAGATCTTTGGAAGCGATCCTGAGAGCAAGGTAAAACGGCTTCTAGATTATGGAACAAGACCCAGAGATATCGCAGATCCATGGTATACAGGAGACTTTGATACAACCTATGAAGATGTGCTAGAGGGCTGTGAAGCTCTTTTGGAGCACATAAACAAAAAGGAGCTTGACTGCAAAAGCGGAAATTAAAAAAAGGATTGTCAAAATGCGTATTGAAATGGTTCAAGAACCAATCAAGACGCATTTAACATTTTAAGGTTGGAAGTTTCTATTTAATCTTCCATATCATCAAGTATAGTGACATTTAAGGCTTCCCTAGAGAGGTCCACCTCGTGGCCGGCTTTTGCAGCTGGGGCGATGTAGCGGATAATAGGACGTAAGGTAAATCCTGGTGTGTTATCTTTTACTACCGCAGTACTTCCATCGCTTAACTGGACAACGGTACCAACTGGATATGCGGATACGCATTGAAGGAAAGCAGCTAAAAGGTCTGTATCAAAATGAGAGCTGCAACGGCTGGTTAAGTAATCAAATATCTTTTTTGGGGGCCATGCTTTGCGGTAAGGTCTTGTGGAGCTAAGAGCATCGTATACGTCTGCAATGGCTAAAATTCTGGCGTAAAGGGGAATCTCATCTCCTGTAAGGCCAAAGGGATATCCGGTTCCATCATACTTTTCATGATGGGTACGGATTCCCTGAAGAATTGCTTGAGAGTATAGTTTGCATTTGCTTAATTTTTCATAGGAAAGATCAGGGTGTTTCTTCATGATCTCAAATTCTTCGTCATTTAGTGGTCCAGATTTGTTGGTAATCTCCAGAGGGATGTCTGTCTTTCCAATATCGTGCATAAGCCCGCATAGAGCCAGGTCGTTAAGTTGATCAAGGGAAAGGCCGATAAAACGTCCTAAGAGCACACTTAAGATACCTACATAAAGACTGTGAGAGTAGGTATAATTATCGTAATCTCTGATATCGATCATCTGAAATAAATATTTATCCATGCTTAAAATGTTCATGACCACTGATTTTGCCGCAGTGGTAAGTTCCTGATAGGTCTGCATACTGGATTGGATGGTTACTTTCTTTAGGCTCTGGTCAAAGGTCTGGCGAATGCTGGTCAGCATTTTAGCTTTTAATTCAGGTTCAACGAAATCCACAGGTTCAATGCCTTCTGTCAGTGCTGTATGGATATAAGCACCTTGAACCCCAATTCTTTTTAGGCGGATTATGATGCGGTCACTTAGCTGATAACCGGCAACTGCAAATGGAAGTATTGAATTTGTTCCAGGTATATTACGGGCCAGTATCATACCTTCGGTCAATTTCTCTATAGGAAGATAAATCAATTCTTTCACCTCAACAGACTAAACGGCAGTCTTTTCTCTATATTAAGTAAATTCCTCATTCTGTCAAATATGGGAATAATTATATAATTCCATATTAAATTATAGTTGGAATTGACGGCTGAGTCAATGAATTTTTGTAACCAGAATGGAGGAGATGGGATAAACTTAAGAAGGCTTAAAAGACTGGAAAATAGATTGTAATAAGAATGAAAATCAGATAAAATAAGATATGAAAACTATGAAAGCATCCTATTTCACACCAGATTTAGGCATAAAGACAGAAGGTTAAGACAGAGGAAAATATATGATCGAAATCTTAAATGGGTTGCATGAAACCATACATTATGAGTGTCCTATGGGACTTCAGCTATACCGTAATGTTAAGAATGAAGATTATCCGGAACATTGGCATGTGGGGATTGAGATTATTATGCCATCGAAGGGTGGATATGAAGTTACAGTTGGTGAGGAACGTTATTTTTTGGAGCCAGATGATATTATTCTTATTCATTCTGGTGTGATTCACTCCTTAAGGGCACCTTCCAAAGGGGAACGTTATATCTTGCAGTTTGATACCACATTGCTTTATAATCTTAGGGAGATGGAAACTCTTCTTTATATGATGCCCCCTGTAATCTTTATAAAGAAAGAAGGGGGAGATTTGCTTCACGGATTCCTTAAGGAAAAAATTGATAAAATTATTAGGGAGTACCGGGAAGACAGTACCTTTCGGGAGGCCTCTATTTATGCGGCTTTAATTGAGATTTACGTGGAACTAGGGAGGAAGGAAGTGCATCGCAATGTTTCTCCTGGAAAAAATGAATCCACAAAGCAGCGGTTATATTTTGAAGCAGTTATGAGTGCCTGCACTTATATAAATAAGCACTATATGGAGAATTTGAACTTGGAACAAGTGGCACAGCTTGTGGGATTTTCTAAGTATCATTTCACCAGGATTTTTAAGCAATATATGAATATGACATTTTATGAATATCTTAATTCCAAACGGGTTAAAAAGGCGGAAGAACTTCTCTACCATACAAAGGAACTCAGTATTACAGAGGTTGCTATGGGTTCAGGTTTTTCTTCTATCAGTGCGTTTAACCGTACCTTTAAAATGATTAAGAACTGTTCTCCCAGCGATTATAGAAAGATCAGGCAGCAGGCCATTCCTGCAGGATTTGTAAATAGTTAGCAATATGTGCTTAAATACAAGCAAGAAATGAGATGTCTTGTTTTTTATAGAATGCTATGATGGGATTACAGAAAATGGTTTAAAGACCAAAATCGCGTCATTATAAGTAAAGGGAAGGGCATATCTCATGAACAAGGTAAAATTAGAGGAATATCGCCAAAGGGCGAAGAAACTGGTAGCAGAAATGACATTGGAGGAGAAGGTCTCCCAAACAATACACGGAGCGGCTGCAATTCCAAGATTAGGGATAAAGGCATATAACTGGTGGAATGAGGGACTTCACGGGGTAGCGAGAGCTGGTGTGGCAACCGTATTTCCACAGGCCATTGGTCTGGCAGCGACCTTTGATGAAGACCTTCTAAATGAGGTTGCAGACGTGATCTCTACAGAGGCCAGAGCGAAATATGCTCTTCAGCAAAAATGTGGAGATACTGATATCTATAAGGGACTCACTTTTTGGTCTCCCAATGTTAACATCTTTAGAGATCCCCGTTGGGGCAGAGGGCATGAAACCTTTGGTGAAGATCCTTATTTATCTTCCCGATTGGGAGTTCGTTTTATAGAAGGACTTCAAGGGAATGATGAAGAGTATCTTAAGGTTGCAGCTTGTGGGAAACATTTTGCGGTACATTCCGGACCAGAGGAGGATCGTCATTCCTTTGACGCCGTGGTATCAAAACAGGATATGTTTGAGACGTATCTGCCTGCTTTTGAGGCATGTGTCAAGGAAGGTAAGGTTGAGGCAATCATGGGCGCTTATAACAGAACCAATGGTGAGCCTTGCTGCGGAAGCAAGACCTTATTAAAAGATATTTTAAGGGACTTCTGGGGCTTTGAGGGCCATGTGGTTTCTGACTGTTGGGCAATTAAGGATTTCCATGAGCACCATAAGGTAACCAATTCTGCGGTAGAATCTGTGGCAATGGCCATGGAGAATGGCTGTGATATTAACTGTGGCAGCTTATTCCTATATCTTACAGAGGCGGTTAATCGGGGAATGGTTTCCGAGGAACGGTTGAACCAGGCGGTGGAGAATCTGATGATGACCCGGTTAAAGCTTGGTGTGTTTGACGAGCAGGAGAAGGTTCCTTACAACGGAATTACATACGAGGAAAATGATACGAAGGAGCATCAGGAGCTTAATAAGACGGCTTCTAGAAAGTCCTTTGTTCTTTTGAAAAACGAGAATAACCTATTACCTCTTAATAAGGACAAAATAAAGACAATCGGTATCATAGGTCCAAACAGCAACAACAGGAAAGCGCTGGTAGGTAATTATGAAGGGACTGCTTCTAGATATTATACCATTACAGAAGGAATTCAGGATTATCTGGGAGAAGACGTCCGCGTCATGGTTTCCGAGGGCTGTCATCTTTGTAGACCAAAGGTAAGTGGTTTGGGTCAGGACAATGACCGTATTTCCGAGGTACGTGGTGTCTGTGAAGCAAGCGATGTAATTATTGCCTGTATGGGTCTCGATTCCAGTCTGGAAGGAGAAGAGGGCGACGAGGGCAATGAGTTTGCAAGCGGAGATAAGCCAAATCTATCCCTTCCAGGACTTCAAGAAGAGGTTTTAAAAGAAATATATAATAGTGGAAAGCCAGTGGTTTTAGTGATTTTATCTGGTAGTGCACTTTCTGTGACATGGGCAGATGAACATATTCCGGCTATTTTGGAAGGTTGGTATCCTGGATCTCAGGGAGGCAGAGCGTTGGCTTCTGTTCTCTTTGGTGAGCACTCACCGGAAGGAAAACTTCCTGTGACATTTTATAAGACAACGGAAGAGCTTCCAGACTTTAAAGATTATGCCATGAAGGGAAGAACCTATCGTTATATGAAGCAGGATGCCCTCTATCCCTTTGGATATGGTCTTAGCTACACAGATTTTACAGTGAAAGATACTTCTCTTAGCCAAGATAAAGTTTTGGAAGGGGAAATCATAACCGTAAAGGCAGTTCTTAAGAACACCGGTTCCATGAAAGGGGCTGAGACTTTACAGGTATACGTGAAATCTTGTCATGCAGACGCTCCAAATGCGCAGTTAAAGGCATTTAAAAAGGTTGAGCTTAATCCAGGGGAAGAAAAAGAAGTAACTCTTTCCTTAAGTGACCGAGCGTTTGGTCTTCGCAATCTTGATGGTGATCTTGTAATTGAGGCAGGAGATTATCTTGTTTATGTAGGGACTCAGCAGCCAGATGCCAGAAGTATGGAGCTGACAGGCAAAGTGCCAGAATGCATTACAATATCAGCAGCACAAAGGATAGTTCTTGAAACCTGCTGTATCTAAACAAATAAAGGATTTAAGGTGAAAGAATGACAGAAAATATAGAGTCCTTTCACAATAAGGCAGAAGGGAAGGGGGCCAAAAGCCCCCTTTGTCTTCCTAAATTATTGAGTGAAGGATGCGTTCTACAACAGGGAAAAAGCACCAGGATCTGGGGAAAAACGGAAGCCCATAAAGGCGTTACCGTAGAATTTCAACAAAAGACAATATTTACCAGGGCAGATGAAACGGGAGATTGGCAGATCATGTTATCCATGCTTTATCCCGGCGGCCCCTTTTCTTTAACCGTTCGTTCCGAGACGGGGGAAGTAATACGATTGCAGCAGGTGTATGTGGGTGAAGTATTCGTATGCTCTGGTCAATCAAATATGGAACTCCCTATGGAGAGGGTTAAGGATCAGTATCCCGAGGAATTATACCGTCCGGGGGAGCCTAATATAAGACTTTATAAGGTCAGGGAACATTTTGACTTTGATGGACCCCTTTCGGATCATAGAGATGCCTCCTGGTCGTATTGTTCGGAGGAGACCATTCGAAGTTTTTCTGCTGTGTCTTATTTCTTTGGAAGATTTCTTCTGGAAGCCAGACAGGTACCGATTGGACTTATTAATATAAGTTTGGGAGGAACCCCAGTAGAGGCATGGATGGGGAAAGAGGCACTTCTTTCTTATCCAAAAGCCCTAGAGACTCTAAAGCAGTTCCAGGATAAGGAATTTGTGAAAGACCATATGGAGGAAAATGAAAGGCTTCAGAGAGAGTGGCATGAGAGAATCGACCAGCAGGACTTAGGCTTAAAGAGCCAAAAGGAGTCTTGGAAGGAAATCATTCTCCCAGGCTTTTTAAAGGATGCCGGCATAGAAGATTTCTGCGGAAGCATCTGGTTACGAAGAAAGTTTCAGGTGCCAGATGATATGACGGGAGCAGCGGCAAGACTTTGGCTTGGTACCATGGTGGACAGCGATAAAACTTATATCAATGGAGTATTAGTAGGTGAGACAGGCTATCAATATCCACCTAGGAAATATACCATTCCAGAGGGACTCTTAAAAAGCGGCGAGAATGAGATCGTCATTCGCCTGGTCTGTGACCACGGGGAAGGTCGTCTAACCCCTGAAAAGCCCTATAAGATATTTACAAAGGATCATGAGATTCGTCTGGAAGGATTATGGGAATACCGAATTGGTTTCCAGTATGGTCCTGCTCCTGAAATGGATTTTCTAAATAGAAAGCCAACAGGACTTTATAATGCCATGGTTGCTCCATGTCTTTCTTATACCGTTAAGGGAGTCCTGTGGTATCAGGGAGAGTCTAATGATGGAAGTCCAGATACTTACGAAGATCTACTCCAGCGTCTTATCTTAAACTGGAGAGACAATTGGAAGCAGGATACACTTCCGTTTGTGGTGGCCCAGCTTCCTGGGTTTTCTATTGATTTTAAGAAGGATTCTAATTCCTGGCCAAAGATTCGATATGCTCAGTCACGAGCGGCACAGCTTCCTTTGGTGGCTGTTACGATAAATCTTGATCTTGGAGAGTGGAATGATCTGCATCCCCTGAATAAGAAAGAGGTGGCAAGACGTTTCTCTCTGGCGGTAAGAGCTATGATCTATGAGGAACCTGTGGAGTGGGAGGGGCCAAAGCTTCACTCATTTGAGGTGAATAAAGATCGCATTCTGCTTTCCTTTCATACCCATGGAGAAAAGGATATTATCTTAAAAGGCGAGGTAGGAGAACATGCATTTTTACTGTCTGGAGCTGATGATGTTTATTATCCGGCTGAGGTTCACCAGGAAGGGGCCACCGTCTCTTTGTGGTGCAGTAAGGTGGCAGAGCCAAAGGCTATATCCTACTGTTATTCCAATGCTCCCAGGAACGGCTTATTATTCTCTCAGGGAGGGCTTCCAGCGGCACCCTTTCGTCTTGAACTGCAACATGAGGGAGAGTAAAAGAAGTTAATTGTTAAAATTATCCATAAATAGTAAAAACTTTATAAACAGATTTAAGAAATAGATGGTAACCCATTCATACTTGTAACACAACCTGCATAAGTATGTAAAAACGTCCTAGCAGGGGGATTTTCTTGAAGGAATATATTGAGGAACGCGCGGTTGCAATTGCCAACTACATCATAGACTATCATGCAACTGTGAGGCAGACAGCGAAGAAATTTGGCATCTCCAAATCAACGGTACATAAAGATGTAACAGACCGCTTAGAACACATCAATCCGTCCCTGGCAGCCCGGGCCAGGGTGATCCTGGACATTAACAAGTCCGAGCGCCACATCAGGGGCGGCCTAGCCACCAAGGAAAAGTATCAGCATCGTTTACAGATGTGCAGCAAAAAGAATTCTTGAAAAAATGGGTACAGGAGCAGCCGCTGTCTGAGAAATGGTAGACGTTCTCAGACGGCGGCTGTTTCGAATTAAAATTTTACAAAAAATTAGTTGACATGAATCTGCAAAATATGTTATTCTGTTTCCCAGTATGAAGAGACATTATCGTTTTCATGCAGATATCGACCACTTCATTATGAAGTTAAGCCCAGACGGACAGGCGGGTCGGCTGCCGAGCGTGGGAAACCACATTATTGATTGAGTTAGAAGCTCAAATTTTATAAGTTGATTACTTTATAATCAGTGCTAAATGCACATCATCTTGTGAAACGATCAATAATAGCAGGGATCATATATTTGCTATGTAGATACGAAAACGATAATTGTCATGGAAATATTGGAGGGCTCTATGCCTATATCCATATGAATTCATGTAATTTTCAGGCAGGTGATGTAGAATCGCCTGCTTTTTTTGTGTGATTAGACGCCCCTAAGGCGCTACCTAAGAATGTGACGAAGGAGAGGTAAATTGCCGTATGAACAAAGAAGATCAAAAAAGAGCGCCGATTTATGAAGCGCTTGAATCATTCAAAAAGAAAAGGGTGGTTCCTTTTGATGTGCCTGGGCATAAACGGGGAAGGGGTAACCCGGAACTGGTCCAGCTTTTGGGAGAAAAATGTGTGGGGCTTGATGTAAATTCCATGAAGCCTCTTGATAATTTATGCCATCCAGTTTCCGTGATACGGGATGCGGAAGAACTGGCTGCCGAAGCCTTTGGAGCAGCTGATGCTTTCTTAATGGTAGGTGGCACCACTTCAGCGGTGCAAAGCATGATTTTATCTGTCTGCAAGGCGGGTGATAAGATTATTCTTCCAAGGAATGTCCATAAAAGTGCCATCAATGCTCTTGTTCTCTGCGGAGCACTTCCAGTTTATGTGAACCCGGAAGTGGACAGTACCTTAGGCATTTCTCTTGGAATGGAGATCAGCCAGGTAGAAAAAGCCATTATGGAAAATCCCGATGCTGTAGCTGTGCTTGTAAATAATCCAACCTATTACGGAATCTGTTCCGATATCCGTTCCATCGTTACCCTTGCCCATGCTCATGGGATGAAGGTGCTGGCTGATGAAGCTCACGGCACCCATCTTTATTTTGGGAAAGACCTTCCTGTGTCTGGTATTGCAGCAGGCGCAGATATGGCGGCAATCTCCATGCACAAATCAGGAGGCAGCTTAACACAAAGCTCCATGCTCCTGTTAAATAAGGGAGTAAATGGGGACTATGTGCGCCAGATCATCAACTTAACTCAGACCACAAGCGCATCCTACCTCTTATTATCGAGCCTTGATATCTCAAGGAGGAATCTTGCCCTTAGAGGAGAAGAATCCTTTGCAAAGGTGGTAGAGATGGCAGAGTATGCCAGGGAAGAGATTAACTCCATTGGGGGATACTATGCTTATGGCAGAGATTTAATCAATGGCACCAGCATCTTTGATTATGATGTGACAAAGCTTTCTGTCTACACGCTTGGAATTGGTTTGGCAGGCATTGAGGTCTATGACCTGCTTCGGGATGAGTATGACATTCAGATTGAATTTGGTGATATCTGTAATATCCTTGCTTATATTTCTATCGGAGACAGGATCCAGGATATTGAGCGTCTGGTAGGGGCTCTTGCTGATATTGAGCGCCTTTATAAGAAAGACCGCAGCGGAATGCTTTCGGGAGAATACATAGCACCAAAAGTGGAAATATCTCCTCAGAAGGCGTTTTACTCCAGTAAGGTCTCCGTTCCTGTAAAGGAGGCGGCTGGAAAAATCAGTGGAGAATTCGTTATGTGCTATCCTCCAGGCATCCCAATCCTTGCACCAGGGGAGAGAATCACGGAGGAAATTGTAGAATACATCGTTTATGCAAAAGAAAAAGGATGCTCCATGCAGGGAACGGAAGATCCAGCCGTGGAACATCTTATGGTACTAAAATAGAGATTACTTGGAGAGAGGAGAGTGGGAAAGATGGAGATATGGTTTTCTGAATTGCATACCTCAAACGTGAAGCTTTCCGTCCGGATTGACAAGCAGCTTTTTTCCGGGGAAAGTGAATATCAAAGAATTGATGTGTTTGAGTCTCAAGAATTTGGAAAATTTGTGGCTCTCGACGGAGACATTGTTTTTTCAGAAAAAGATGAGTTTATATATGATGAGATGGTGACTCATGTTCCCATGGCGGTTCATCCATGCGTGAAGCGCGTGTTGATTATCGGAGGAGGAGACGGCGGCGTAGCAAAGGAGCTGCTGCAGTATACTTCCATTGAGTCTATTGATGTAGTAGAAACCGATAAGCTGTTTGTAGACGTCTGTAAGGACATTTTTCCTGAGGTGGCATGCGGGCTTTTGGATCCAAGGGTTAAGGTCTATTATGATGATGGTCTTCGCTTTTTAAGAAATAAAAAAGAGGAATACGATCTCATTATCAACGATTCCACGGATCCCTTTGGTCATACGGAAGGACTGTTTACAAAGGAATTTTACGGAAGCTGTTATAAGGCTTTAAAAAGTGATGGAATTATGGTTTACCAGCACGGAAGCCCATTTTACGATGAGGATGAAGATGCTTGTCGGAGCATGCACCGTAAGGTATATCGTTCCTTTCCAATTAGTCGGGTGTATCAGGCCCATATCCCAACCTGTCCATCGGGCTACTGGCTTTTTGGCTTTGCATCAAAGAAATATCACCCAATCAACGATTTTAAACCAGAAGCTTGGAAAAAATTAAAAATAGAAACCTGGTATTATACCGCGAATCTTCATATGGGAGCATTCATGCTTCCAAAATATGTAGAAGATTTACTGGAAGAGGAGGAAAAAGAATGAGCAGATTATTAGTAATCGGATGTGGAGGCGTTGCTTCCGTAGCAATTCAGAAATGTTGTCAGAACAGCGAGGTATTTACAGAGATTTGTATCGCAAGCAGAACAAAGGAAAAGTGTGATGCCCTGAAAGAGAAACTAGAAGGAAAGACAAGCACAAAGATTGAAACAGCGAAAGTCGATGCTGACAACGTAGATGAAGTCGTAGAACTGATAAAATCCTATGGCCCAGTTGCAGTTCTTAATGTGGCACTTCCTTATCAGGATTTAACCATTATGGATGCTTGTTTAAAGGCAGGCGTTCATTATATTGATACCGCTAACTTTGAGCCTGAAGATACCAATGATTCTCAGTGGCGTGCCATCTATGAGAAACGTTGCAAGGATCTTGGCTTTACCGCTTACTTTGATTATTCCTGGCAGTGGGATTATAAGGAGCGCTTTGAAAAGGCTGGACTGACAGCACTTCTTGGTACCGGATTTGATCCAGGCGTTACCAGCGTATTTTCTGCTTATGCCTTAAAGCACTATTTTGATGAGATTCATACCATTGATATCTTAGACTGCAACGGTGGTGACCATGGATATCCTTTTGCAACGAACTTTAACCCTGAAATCAACTTAAGAGAAGTATCTGCAAACGGCTCTTATTGGGAAGATGGGCACTGGGTGGAAACAAAGCCTATGGAGTTAAAATCAAGCTATAACTTCCCTGAGGTTGGAGAAAAAGACATGTACTTACTCCATCATGAGGAAATCGAATCTCTGGCAAAGAACATCCCTGGAGTAAAACGGATCCGATTCTTTATGACCTTTGGACCTAGTTACCTGACTCACATGAAATGCTTAGAGAATGTAGGTATGCTTTCTACCTCTCCCATTAATTTTAATGGACAAGAGATTGTTCCAATTCAGTTTTTAAAAGCTCTTTTACCAGATCCAGCTTCTCTGGGACCAAGAACTGTGGGTAAGACCAACATCGGCTGTATCTTTACTGGTTTGAAAGATGGAAAAGAAAAGACCATCTACATCTACAACGTATGCGACCATGAGGAATGCTATAAAGAGGTTGAGTCTCAGGCGATTTCCTATACCACTGGAGTACCAGCTATGATCGGTTCTATGATGCTGGTTACCGGACAGTGGAAAAAGCCAGGCGTATTTAATGTAGAAGAGTTCGATCCAGATCCATACATGGAGGCATTAAACAAGTGGGGCCTTCCATGGGTGGTTTGTGAAGATCCAGAGACTGTTACGGTATGGAAAGCGGAATAAGCCATGAGAATAGAGGATTTAAAGACTCCCTGCTATGTGGTAGATGAGGGGAAACTGGAAGAAAATTTAAAGGTGTTAAAGCGGGTGAAGGAAAATACAAGCTGTACCATTCTCTTAGCTCAGAAGGCATTTTCCTGTTTTTCCCAATATCCTCTCATTGGAAAATACATTGACGGGACCACAGCCAGCGGCCTTTTTGAAGCAAGGCTTGGGAAAGAGGAGATGGGACTTGAAAACCATGTGTTTTCCCCTGCTTATAAAGAAGAGGATGTAAAAGAGCTTGTTACGATCTGTGATCATATGATCTTTAACTCCTTTTCTCAACTTGAAAAATATAAGGATTACTTATCACAAGTAAACGTAGGTCTTCGTATCAATCCGGAATGTTCCACCCAGGAAGAGCACGCCATCTACGATCCTTGTGCACCTGGTTCTAGGCTTGGAGTTACTGCGGAGCATTTTAAGGAAGAGTGGATGCCTTATCTTTCTGGGCTTCACTTTCACACCTTATGTGAGCAGAATTCCGATGATTTGAAAAAGACCTTGGATGCGGTGGAAGAAAAATTTGGCAAGTATCTAAAAGGCCTTACCTGGTTGAACATGGGAGGCGGACATCACATCACCAGAGATGATTATGATCTTGAGCTTTTGGAATCCTGTATCAATCACATGCAGGAGAAGTACGGGGTTCATGTGTATCTGGAGCCAGGAGAAGCGGTAGCATTAAACGCAGGATATCTGGTAACAGAGGTTATGGATGTAGTGGATAATGGAATTAAGACCTTAATCCTTGATGCTTCTGCGTCTTGCCATATGCCAGATGTAATTGAGATGCCTTACCGGCCACCGCTGAAAGACAGCGGAAAACCGGGAGAAAAACCATATACCTATCGGCTTTCTTCTTGTACCTGCCTTGCAGGAGATGTGATCGGGGATTATTCCTTTGATCAGGAGATAAAACCGGGAGACAAGCTTTATTTCATGGACATGGCCATCTATTCCATGGTTAAAAATAACACTTTTAACGGGATGCCCCTTCCTTCCATTGCAAGTATGGATGCGAATGGGGAGTGTCGTATGATCAAAGAATTTGGATACGAGGATTTTAAAAACAGGTTATCCTGAGACCATAAAGTAAGAGGAAGATAATGATGAAACGATTGACAAGCCTTCCGGCAGTGGACGGATACTCTATGCCGGGAGAATTTGAATCTCACTGGGGCTGTGTCATGATCTGGCCCAAGAGGCCAGGATCCTGGCCCTTTGATGCCAGAGAGGCAAGAAAGGCCTTTGCAGCGATTGCAGAGGCCATTGCTGACAGTGAGCATGTGGTTATGCTGGCTGAAGCTGATGTGATAGATTCTGCCAGAGAGTTGCTTTCTGACCGGGTCCAGGTGGTCATAATGGAGTCTGATGATGCGTGGGCAAGAGATACCGGGCCTACCTTTGTTGTAAATCAGAAAAGGCATGTGAGAGGCATAAACTGGCAGTTTAACGCTTGGGGCGGAGAAGTGGATGGGCTTTATGCAGACTGGAGAAAGGATGACCTTCTTGCGGGAAGATTTCTTGACGAGTTTGGATATGAGACATACGATGCCAGTCATTTTGTGCTGGAGGGAGGTTCCATTCATTCCGATGGGCATGGAACCATTCTAGTCACTGAAAGCTGTCTCTTAAGCCCAGGACGCAACCCTTCCATGACAAAACTTGAGATTGAAGAACAGCTTAAGAATTATCTGGGAGCAGAAAAGATTATCTGGTTGCCATACGGAATCTATCAAGATGAAACCAATGAACATGTGGACAATGTCTGTGCCTTTGTCCGCCCAGGAGAAGTAATCTTAGCCTGGACCGATGATAAGGAAGATCCTCAATATGAGATGTCCTTAGCTGATTTGAAATTATTAGAGCAAGAGACAGATGCATTGGGAAATCATTTTATCATTCATAAGCTTCCGATTCCGAAAAATCCGGTATGTATTAAGCCAGAGGAGCTTTGTGGATATATCTTTGAACCAGGTGAAGATATAAGAGAAGCAGGAGAGCGGCTGGCTGCAAGTTATGTAAATTTCTACATTTCAAACGGCGGAGTAATCGTACCTCAGTTTGGAGATGAACATGATGAGACAGCCCTTAAGCTCTTAGGGGAATGTTTCCCAGAGCGAAAGATCTATCCCATATATGCAAGAGATATTATTGTAGGGGGAGGCAACATTCACTGCATCACCCAGCAGATTCCAGAAGGAGACGTGCATGAGAGAGGTAACAGTAGCAGCCGTTCAGATGAAATGCTGTGAGGACATCAATGAAAACATTGCTAAGGCGGAGCAACTAGTCAGACAGGCAGCGGCAGAAGGTGCCAATGTGATTCTGCTTCCGGAGCTGTTTGAACGCCCTTATTTCTGTCAGGAAAGACAGTATGACTTTTACGACTATGCAAGGACTGTGGAAGAAAATCTTGCCGTCGCACATTTTACACCAATTGCCAAGGAGCTTTCTATCGTGCTTCCCATTAGTTTTTATGAGCGTTCCGGCAATACCATGTTTAACTCAGTGGCAGTTCTTGATGCAGATGGTCGTAATCTAGGTACTTACAGAAAGACCCATATTCCAGATGATCATTACTACCAGGAGAAATTTTACTTTACACCCGGTGATACAGGCTTTCAAGTTTTTGATACCTTATATGGTAAGATTGGAATTGGAATCTGCTGGGATCAGTGGTTTCCAGAGACAGCAAGATGTCTTGCCCTTTTGGGAGCTGAGGTCATCTTATATCCTACAGCCATTGGAAGCGAGCCGATTCTGGAATGTGACAGCATGGAGCATTGGAGGCGGTGTATGCAGGGGCATTCAGCCGCTAACATCCTACCAGTGATCGCTGCAAACCGAATTGGGGAAGAAAAGGTCACTGCCTGTGAGGAAAATGGTAATCAAAGTTCTTCTCTTAAATTTTATGGTTCTTCCTTTCTAACAGATAGTACAGGTGCTTTATTAAAATCTTTAGGAAGAGACGAAGAAGGGGTTATTTTAGAAACCTATGATTTCGATCAGATCACTAAGGATAGAAGAAACTGGGGACTGTTCCGGGATCGAAGACCAGATCAGTATAAAATTATTACAGAACGATCATAAACTCACTTTTTTGTGCAGAAAAGGTTGGGAGCATATGAGACACTTCTGCTAAACTTAGGTTAAATCAAATGAGGGGGAAGGGGATATGGAACATTGGCTTTGTAAGATGAATGAAGCTCTTCAATATATAGAAGATAATCTGACTGGAGAGATAATAGTGGAAGAAGCGGCGAAAAGAGCGTTGTGCTCCAGTTTTAACTTCCAGCGCATGTTTTCTTATATGGCAGATGTATCTCTTGGGGATTACATTCGCAGGAGGCGTCTGACCATGGCGGCCATGGAGCTTCTTACTGCCGATACCAGAGTCATTGACGTAGCTCTTAAGTACGGATATGAATCACCTGTATCTTTCGCCAGAGCATTTTATGCCATGCATGGAATGAATCCCAGCGAGGTGAAAAGGCCTGGAGCCAAGATAAAATCCTATTCCCGTATTTCATTTGAAATAACAATTAAAGGAGTAGAAGCGATGAACTATTATGTAAAAGAACTGGATGAATTCCGCCTGATTGGTTATAAGGAGCGGATCCCTCTTGCAAATGGGGAAAATTTTAAAAGAATACCGGATATGTGGGATCGAATTTCAGAAGACGGCCGGTATGATACCTTGATGGAACGAAATGACAACCTAAAGCTTGCCTGCCTTGGTGTATGTGCAAACGGTAATGATAAAGAGTTTGACTATTATATTGCCACAGGGTCAGATCATCCTTTATTAGAAGGTATGGAAGAACTGATTGTTTCTCCAGCCACTTACGTGATTTTTGAATGCGTAGGAAAAATGCCAGAGGCACAGCAAAAGGTATGGAAACGTATCTTTACAGAATTTTTCCCAACCTCCGGTTATGAGATAACGGACGAACCTCAGATGGAGTGGTACTCACAAGGGGATCCTTCCTCTGAGGAGTATATGAGCCAGATTTGGATTCCGGTGTTAAAAAAGGCTTAAAGTTTTCATAAAAAAAGCACATTCCCCATATAAATTGTAATAATCAATAAATTGGGGAATGTGTCATGAAAAAACTGTTAATCAGAAGACGGCTGATTTGCCTCGGATTCGTTCTGTTGGGATTGGTTGCGTTTACCTTAAGTGGATGCCTTGGAAAAGGAGACAGCGGAAAAAAAGTTAAGGATATGGAATTTTCCGTAGTAGCAGATGCCGATATCCCTCAGGAATTAAGGGATATCATTACTCAGAAGCAACAATCACCTTTTAAGCTGACCTACAGCGATGACAAGAATCTATACATAGTAGTTGGATACGGACAGCAGCCAAGCGGGGGTTTTAGCATTGCCGTTAATGATCTGTATCTGACCGATAATTCCATTGTTTTGAAGACGGAACTGATTGGTCCTTCAAAGGGTGAGAACGTTGGAACAGACGCTTCTTTTCCGTTTATCGTTATGAAGACGGAGATGTCGGAGCTTCCAGTAGTGTTTCAGTAAGTAAGATAAAATGATTAGCCACTCTGCTTTTTGATTTGCAGAGTGGCTATTTTAAAATTTTCCTTTTTTCTTGTATCGTCCTATGATATACTACCTAATACAGAAGTCAACAGTAGGAGAAGAGGATGGTTATATGATATTAAAAGACATATGGCTTGATGTTAAGGCGGTTAAAGAACGGGACCCGGCAGCAAGAAATTCACTTGAAGTGCTGTTTTTGTATCAGGGAGTTCATGCGTTGATTTGGCATCGATTTGCACACTGGTTTTATAGTCATAAATTATTTTTCATTGCCAGACTCATTTCTCAGATGGCAAGGTTTTTTACGCTGATTGAGATTCACCCTGGAGCAGTGATGGGCCATGGGATTTTGATCGACCACGGATGCGGTGTGGTGATTGGAGAGACAGCGGTTGTGGGTGATAATTGTACGATTTATCAGGGTGTCACCTTAGGAGGCGTGGGACTTAATAAAGGAAAACGTCATCCCACCCTTGGAACCAACGTAACGGTGGGAGCAGGAGCTAAAATTCTTGGTTCCTTTCAAGTAGGAGATAATTGTACCATTGCAGCAAATGCGGTCCTTTTAAACCCTCTGGAAAACAATGTGACTGCAGTCGGCATTCCTGCTCGTCCTATTAAAATTAGCGGGGTTCCAATTCCAAAAGAAGTAAAGACAGAAGTGACCATGGAATCCTATTGCCTTATGGAAGAACGGATCAGGGCAATGGAACGAACCATGACTGAGCTACAAACAGAACTTTCCCACTATAAAAATAATGACTCAAATGAGAGCAGCAAAGAGACTCTTTCTGATACAGAAGAATAGAAGTCAATCATTAGGTATAAAAAAAGTATATTGGAACATGCACCTGCATAAACTTTCTTAAAGGAATAAAGAAGGTAAGGCAGGTGCTGTTTTATGTTGGAGCTATTGAAGAAAAACATACATATGAATCGTTGGAAAGGAAATGCCACATCCCAGTTAACTCTGGATGATGATTTTATTGTTCCAGATACCATGGACGATGTGGAACAGATTATTTTAAGTGCCGGCGAAATCGTAATTGATTCCGTGAAAAACCAAACCGAGAGAGTCGCAGTCAGGGGCAAACTTGATTTCACCATCCTCTACCGGGGAACAGAAGGCGGACTTCAGACCCTCTCCGGAAGCATCAGCTTTGAGGAGCCGATCAATGTACCTGGACTGGAAGAGCAAGACGTGGTCCAGCTCTCCTGTGAACTTGAGGATTTGAATGCCGGAATTATTAACTCAAGAAAAATCAGCGTAAAGGCAATTGTAACGCTGCAGGTTAAGGTGGAGACTGCCTATGATGTAGACGCTGCCGTAGAAGTGGACACGGGAAGCGGATACTCAGATTGTCCTCAGGTGGAGGTGCTCCGCCGTAATGTGGATGTGGCTGCTATCGCACTTCGTCATAAGGATACGTTCCGTATTAAAGAGAATATTACGCTTTCTGGAAACAAGCCAAACATCGATCACGTTTTATGGAACGAGATGAGGCTTAGAGGTGTAACCACAAGACCAATGGCTGGCAAGATGATGCTTGATGGAGAATTAATGGTCTTTGTAATCTATCAAGGAGAGGGAGAAGGTGCCCCAATCCAGTGGCTGGAGGAGAGCATTCCATTTTCCGGAGAGCTTGAAGTGCCAGATGTAACCGATGATATGGTGCCATGTGTGACCGTACGCCTCATACATAAAGATATAGAAGCGAAACCGGATTCTGATGGGGAAATGCGGGAAATGGATGTGGATGCGGTTCTTGAATTAGATATGAAGCTTTACAGGGAAGAAAACATGGAACTGTTAAGCGATTTGTATTCCACCAATCGAGAGCTGTCTCTACAGACAGGAGAGGCTTGCTTTGATAAGATCCTCACCAAAAACATGAGTAAATGCAAAATCGTAGAAAAGGTAACTCTTGATAATGCAGACCGGATTCTTCAGATCTGTCACAGCGAGGGAACTGTTAAAATCGATGATACGGAAGTCAAGGAAGATGGCCTTCATGTAGAAGGCGTGTTAGAGGTGAGGCTCCTTTACTTAACCTCTGATGATGCTCAACCCATTCAGTCGTCCATAGAAGATGTTCCTTTCCACTATTTGATTGAAGCTCCTGGAATCAATGAGGACACCATCTGCCAGTTAAGCTCTGGTTTAGAGCAGCTAAGTGCAGTTATGATGGGCGGAGGCACCGTAGAGATCAAAGCCACCACATCTCTTGACTTACTTGCGTTACAGCCAATCTGTGAGCAGATTATTACAAGCGCTACGGATGCACCTATGGATTTAAATAAATTGCAAAAACTTCCAGGAATCGTAGGCTACATTGTTCAGCCTGGTGATTCTTTATGGAACATTGCCAAAAAATTTCATACCACCATTGATACCATTATGACTGCCAATGGTTTAACGGAAAAAGCCGTAAAACCCGGAGAACGCTTGATTTTAGTAAAAGAATTGTCTTAAAATGGATTGCCAGGCAGTAACTGTATCATCTGCCTGGCATCTCTTTGTAAGAAAACGAATGATTTTATGATAAAAGGGTAAGATAAAAATTATATTCACATATCGGTTTGTCCTGTTATATAATATACTATAGCTGAGCTATGGTATCATACAGTCGATGGCGCCTAAACGCATCCAGCTGGTGCTGAAGATAGATGACAGGTTAGCCTGGGCGGTAGTGACGTGATTGCAAGGCGTTATTACCGTTTACATAAAAGTTTTGTATTGGAGTAAAGATGAATTATACTTATATTTTGCGGTGTGCGGATAATACGCTCTACTGTGGATGGACAAACCATTTGGAAAAAAGAATAAAGGCTCATAATGAGGGCAAAGGTGCGAAATATACGAAGACGCGAAGACCAGTATGTCTGGCTTACTTTGAGGAGTTTGAGACGAAACAAGAAGCTATGAAAAGAGAAGCTGCTATAAAGAAGATGTCCAGAAAGGACAAGCTAAATCTATTTGGTGAATTACATAAAAGTGACCGCCAGATCTCAGGAGAGAATTGAGATCTGACGGTCACTTTCATCTATGCCACAAAACGATACATTAGCATGTAATGGCAGAAGCTTCCGCCCATGACAAAGAGATGGAATATCTCATGGGAGCCAAAGCCTTTGTGTCTGGCGTTAAAGATAGGAAGCTTTAAGGCATAGATAACTCCGCCCACGGTATAGATAATACCGCCTGCTAACAACCAGCCAAATGCAGCAGGAGAAAGTGCCTGGGTGATCTTACTAAAGGCAAGAACACAGGCCCAGCCCATGGCAATATAGATGCAGGAAGAAAACCATTTGGGACACATAATAAACCAAGCTTTGATGACGATTCCAGTAAGTGCAATTCCCCATACAATTGCTAAAAGACTGTATCCGGTCTTATCTCCCAGTACGATTAAACACACTGGAGTATAGGTTCCTGCAATCAGGATAAAGATCATAAAATGATCGATTTTCTTAAGCAGCTTATTAATCTTTGGAGAAATATCCAGGGTGTGATACGTAGTACTGGCAGCGTAGAGTAAAACCATACTGGCTATAAACACGGCCAGTGCGGTGATATGAAGTGCTCCCGCTGAGGATGCTTTGATCAGCAAAGGTACGGCAGCAAAAAGAGCCAGTATCATAGCAATGAAGTGAGTAAGTGCACTCATAGGGTCTTTGATTTTTATGTTCATGACAGTTCCTCCTTGTTGGTTGATAAAAACATGTAATGTAGTATTGAATACTATGTGTGATATATTTCTATACTATACACTCCCCAAAAGTAATTTGCAATACTTTTTTGAATATCAAACTAATTATTTTAAAATAATTTGCCATGTAAGAGCCTATCCAATATAATAGAAAAGAAAATCGTTGTATATTTGGAAAGGGTGGGTCATTGTGAATCAGACAATCAAAGAACTTATGGAACGAAAATCAGTGCGGGTATACGAGGATAGGGCCATTGAAGCGGATAAGAAATCAATCATTATAGAAGCTGCACTGCAAGCACCCACCGCCGGGAAAATGACATTATACTCCATCATCGATGTAACGGACCAGAATATAAAGGAACGGTTGGTAGAAACGTGTGATAACCAACCGTTTATTGCAAAAGCTCCTCTTGTCCTTGTATTTGTGGCAGATGATCAGAAGTGGTATGATTTGTTTTGCCATCACGTAGAAACGGTCAGACATCCCCAGATGGGTGATCTATTACTAGCAGTGGACGATGCTTTAATTGCTGCTCAAAATGCAGTCATTGCCGCTGAGTCAATGGGGATTGGTTCTTGTTATATTGGAGATATTATAGAAAACTATGAGATTCACAAAGAACTGTTTGGGCTGCCTAAGTATGCAGTGCCTGTGGCAATGGTTGTATTTGGTTATCCAACAAAGCAGCAGATGGAAAGGGTGAAACCGAAGCGTCCCCGCAAAGAAGGGGTTGTTTTTGAAAATACATACCGCCATCTAAGCCCGGAAGAATTGAAAGAAGAGCTTACATACAGTGAGGGAGAAAAAGAAGATTTCTCCGTGTGGGTAAGCGCTTTTTGTAACAGAAAATGGAATTCCGATTTCAGTATGGAGATGAGCCGTTCGGTAAAGGCCATGATGGAAGCCTGGGAGAAAGAGGATTAGATTAATTATGAACTTAAACATATTATTTGAAGATAAAGAATTCCTTATTGTGGAGAAGCCAGTGGGCATGGAATCTCAGTCTGCCAGATCCTTTGAACCGGATATGGTAAGTGAAGTTAAGAGACATATCCACACGTTATCCCCAAAAGCGGGAGAACCTTATGTAGGAGTTATCCACAGACTGGACAAGCCTGTCGGCGGCGTAATGGTTTATGCAAAAACAAAAGAAGCAGCAGATTCTTTAAGTAAGCAGGTTTCCGCTCACAAGATGGAGAAAATCTATTATGCTGTTGTATGTGGAAAACCTGTGGAAAACTTTGGTACCTACGTGGATTATTTGTGGAAAGACGGAAAAAACAATAGCTCTAAAATTGTGGACAAGGGGATAAAAGGTGCAAAATTAGCCGAGCTTAGTTTTAAAGTTGTGGATAACGCAGAGTTTCAGGGAGAAGTAATAAGCCTGTTGGAAATAAGACTAAAAACCGGACGTCATCACCAGATTCGGGTACAGATGGCAGGTCACGGGAATCCTTTGTGGGGAGATCAAAAGTACAATCCAAGATTTCAGCAAAAAGGGACACGTACCAATGTTGCCTTATATGCTTCAAGTCTTACATTCACTCACCCCATAACAGGGAAAAAGATGCCGTTTTCCATCAAACCAAATGGAGAAATATTTGAACAGTTTTCCTTTCTAAAACAAGTTTAATTAAGGAATTTTTTGCTAATTTAAGATTTGCATATTTTAAAGTCTCTGTGCTCATAATAGAAACTGTACAAAAGAAGTACAAAACAGAAACAGGTGAGTCCATGGAGAAACCGAGCAGGAAACTGAAGAAGACATTATTGATATTGGGAGTTACTGGGGCAGTGTATTTGAGTTTTCGATATTTGCTGCCCCTCGTAATTCCCTTTTTGATTGCTTATGTATTTGCTTTGTCTTTGCGGCCTTCCGCACTTTGGATTGAGAGAAAGACCCGTTTTACCATAAAGAAGAAAGTGATTTCCATTCCACTTGCAGTCATTGGAGGAGTTGAAGTCATTCTTTTTATGATTGTGTTTGGGATTTTCTTATATATCGGTGGAAGAAAGCTTGCAATGGAAGCAAAGCTTTTATTTCAAAATCTACCCCAAATCATGAGAAACATAGATTTTTGGCTGACGCAGAACTGTACGTTTGCGGAACAGTTTTTAAAGCTTCCAGACGGATATCTACTTGAAATGGTCCGAGAGGTCATTTCAGGAGGAGAAACCGCTCTAAAAAGCAAAGCCATGTCATTCGTCATGTTAAATTCCATGAGCATTATAAAGTGGTTGGTACAGATCACCATTCTTACGGTCATTTTATTTATTGCCACCATCTTGACTATGCAGGAAATGGATGACATCCGTACCAGACGAGACAATTCTATCTTTTGCTATGAATACGCCATGCTGGGAAACCGCCTGATGTCTGTTGGCAGTGCATGGTTAAAAACTCAGGCAACCATCATGCTTTTTACCATGGTCATCTGCTCTGTGGGTCTATTTCTTATGGGGAATCCTTATTTTATTCTTCTTGGTATCGGAATCGGCTTCTTAGATGCCCTTCCTATCTTTGGCACTGGGACCGTATTAATTCCCTGGGCCATAGCCGCTATGGTGAGTAAAAACTGGGTATATGGCATTGGTCTTATTGTGATTTATGTTATCACTTATTTCCTAAGAGAGATTATGGAGGCAAAGATCATGGGAGGAAAGGTAGGCCTCACTCCTCTTGAAACCCTTGCTTCTATGTTTGTAGGACTCCAGCTTTTTGGACTTTTTGGTTTTATTCTGGGTCCAATTGGCTTATTAATAATTGAAGATATTGTGGAGCTATACGGTGGATCGTGTTATAATTGCAGAGAAGAAACCCATCACGAAGGGAAGGGGAAAACACGATGAATCCAAAGGAATTAATTGAGTTTTTAAGATTGATAGAACCATTAAAATGCAATACAAGGCATAACTGGACCACCTCTGGTCGTCAGGAAAGTGTGGCGGAGCATACCTGGAGGCTGGCAGTTCTAGCCATGCTAATGGAGCCGGAATTTAACGATCTTGATATGAATAAAGTACTTCGCATGTGTTTGATCCACGATTGGGGAGAAGCAGTAACAGGAGATATACCGGCCTTTGTAAAGACTGGTAAGGACGAAGAAGTAGAAGAGGAAGCAATTAACTTTCTTTTATCCAAGCTTCCTAAATCCGCTTCTGACCGCTTCGCCCCTCTTTTTGAGGAAATGCTCCTGTGCCAGTCAAAAGAAGCCAAACTGGTAAAATCTCTTGATAAGATTGAGACCGTGATACAGCATAATGAGGCAGGAACCAGTACCTGGCTTCCCCTTGAATATGATTTAAACTTAACCTATGGAAATGAGATTTGTGACAGCTTCCCGGAGACAAAGGAATTAAGAGATCAGGTCAGGGAAGACAGCAAAAAGCTGATGGAAGAAGAAAAAGAAAAGCCAGGCTCTCCTCTTGACAAACATTTGTAAATAACGTAAAATCAACCATACCAACTTTCATAAATTTGAAAGAAACAGACGTTGAAGAGGACTACTAGGTAATGATGTATTTCAGAGAGAAGGCCATTTGGTGAAAGGTCTTTATACCACTCATCACTCAACCTCCCTCGGAGTCCCGCAGCAAACTGCGGCGCGTTTCCTGCGTTACGGGATCTAAAAGTGAGCCAGAGAAAGATTCTATGGCTAAATTGGGTGGCACCGCCGAGTTGTTCGGTCCCTTTTACAGGGAACGGATGGCTCTTTTTTAATTAACCGAATAAAGGAGAATTGTCATGGCAAAGGACAAGAAATTAGTAGAAGCGATCACATCTATGGATGTGGACTTCGCCCAGTGGTACACTGATGTTGTAAAGAAAGCAGAATTGATGGATTATTCCAGCGTAAAGGGCTGCATGGTCATCAAGCCAGCAGGTTATGCCATCTGGGAGAACATTCAGAGCGAGCTGGACCGGAGGTTTAAGGAGACAGGCGTTGAAAATGTTTACATGCCTATGTTTATTCCAGAGAGCCTTCTCCAGAAAGAAAAGGATCATGTGGACGGCTTTGCTCCAGAAGTAGCTTGGGTGACTCATGGCGGCCTTGAGCCGTTACAGGAACGCCTTTGTGTTAGACCTACATCAGAGACCTTATTTTGCGATTTCTACTCCAGAGAGATTCAGTCTTACCGGGATCTTCCAAAGTTATATAACCAGTGGTGCTCCGTGGTTCGCTGGGAAAAGACAACCAGACCTTTCTTACGTTCCAGAGAGTTTTTATGGCAGGAAGGTCATACCGCTCATGCGACTGCAAAAGAAGCAGAGGAAAGAACCGAGCAGATGCTCAATCTATACGCTAATTTCTGCGAAGAAGTTCTTGCTATGCCAGTGATCAGAGGCCAGAAGACTGATAAGGAGAAATTCGCTGGTGCAGAAGCAACTTACACCATTGAAGCCCTTATGCATGATGGAAAGGCTCTTCAGTCAGGAACCAGCCATAACTTTGGAGATGGATTCGCGAAAGCATTTGAGATCCAGTACTCTGATAAGGAAAATAAGTTAAGCTATGTTCATCAGACTTCTTGGGGACTTAGTACCAGATTGATCGGTGGAATCATCATGGTTCACGGTGATGATAATGGACTTGTGCTTCCTCCAAGAATTGCACCGGTTCAGGTTATGATCGTTCCAGTTCAGCAGCAGAAGGAAGGCGTACTTGATAAGGCATTTGAGCTGAAAGGTATGTTATCTAATTTCAGAGTTAAGGTGGATGACAGCGATAAGAGTCCAGGCTGGAAATTCAGCGAATCTGAGATGAGAGGAATTCCAATCCGCGTAGAGATCGGTCCAAGGGATATTGAACAAAACCAGGCTGTCTTAGTCCGCAGAGATACCCATGAAAAAATTATGGTATCTTTAGACGAACTGGATCAGCAGGTAAGAGATCTTCTTGACGACATTCAAAAAAATATGTATGAAAAAGCTAAAAATCACCGGGATGAACATACCAGTGAAGCAACTGATCTGGCTACATTTACAAAGACAGTAGAAGAAAAACCTGGCTTTGTAAAGGCGATGTGGTGTGGCTGTCAGGAATGTGAAGATCAGATTAAAGAATCAACAGGAGCAACGTCTCGCTGTATCCCATTTGAGCAGAAAACACTGAGTGACACCTGCATCTGTTGCGGCAAGCCAGCAGTTAAGATGGTATACTGGGGAAGAGCTTATTAAAAAGTAAGTAACTAGGTAAAGGAGAGATCGTGATGAAGATTTTAGTGCCCCAGGCAGCAGGAGAGATCATAGAACAACTAAATACCCATGGATTTGAAGCCTATGTGGTAGGAGGGTGTGTAAGAGACAGTCTGCTTATGCGGACGCCTGAAGACTGGGACATCACGACCTCTGCTAGTCCCGAGCAGGTAAAGGCAATATTCCCAAGAACCGTTGACACAGGAATCCAGCACGGTACGGTTACGGTCCTTGCCGATAAGGTGGGGTACGAAGTAACCACCTACCGCATTGATGGAGAATATGAAGATGGAAGACATCCAAAGTCCGTGGAATTCACCAGGAATTTAACGGAAGATTTAAGACGAAGAGATTTTACCATCAACGCCATGGCATATAGTGACCGGGACGGCCTTGTAGATATTTTTGAAGGGCAAAAGGATTTACAAGAAGGAATCATTCGCTGTGTGGGTTATGCCCAGGATCGCTTTACCGAAGATGCCCTTCGGATTCTTCGGGCCATCCGATTTTCTGCCCAGCTTGGATTTGAGATTGAAGAGGAGACAAAAAAGGCAATTACTGTCATTGCTCCTAATATGTTAAAGGTCAGCAGAGAACGGATTCAGGTGGAGCTGACAAAACTTCTTGTTTCCAATCATCCAGAAAAGATTGTGGAAGTATATGAAAGCAAGATTGCCCCTTATATCTGCGAACCATTCAATCAGGCTTTAAAAACTTTTTCCGGTGTGGAGGGGCTTAAACTTCTTCCTGCTAATAAGCATATGCGATGGGCTGGTCTTCTAAGGCATCAACTGCCGGAAGATTCCGTTAAGATCTTAAGAGAGTTGAAACTAGATAATGATACCATCAACCAGGTAAAGACCCTTGTAAGTCTTTGGAATCAGGAGATACCTGCTAAGAAGCCAGATATCCGAAAAGTGATGAGTAAACTAACTCCTGAACTTTTTTCTGACCTGTTGTCATTTCAAGTCATATTTGGCGAAAAATCTTACTTAGACACCCTTAAAATGGTGGAAAAATATGCAAAAGAAATCATAAGAGACGGAGATTGCATCCACCTAAAGGACATGGCAGTAACCGGCAAAGAGCTGATAGAAGCTGGCAGAAAGCCAGGACCAAAGATTGGAAACGTTTTAGATACTTTATTTGAAGAAGTAATTAAAAATCCGGAGCACAACCAAAAGGATTATCTCATGAATCTGGCTGAAAAGTTATGAAGAACGGGCCTATGGCCCGTATAACTTTCAGCCAGATTTTGCATATTTTTTACTAGCCTTTCATACCCTAGAAGTAGCTGATTAGCTAAGAGTTGGAGGGGTGGTTGTGAACGAGAAATACACAGAGGTGCTTACGCAGTATGAGCTTGAAATTCTTGATGTAAAGCGCGGCCGGGGCGCCTGGTTGTGTGAGACGAATCAGGGACTAAAACTGCTTCGGGAATATAAAGGAACTTTAAAGCGCCTTGAATTTGAGGATCAGGTATTTTCACAAATGGAAGAAGCCGGCCATTTGAACGTGGATCGTTACGTGAGAAACAAAGAAGGGGAACTTCTCTCTGCCGCCGAGGACGGTACAAGGTGGATTGTAAAAGACTGGTATGCGGACCGGGAGTGCAATCTAAAGGACAGCAAGGAAGTACTTTGTGCCATCGAACAGATTGCCTGCTTACATAAAATTCTAAGAGGAATAGAATTTAAGGAAGAATGGAACTTAGGCTCCATTTTGGTACAGCAGCCAGCAGAAGAGATGGAACGTCACAACAAAGAGCTGGTGAGAGCCCGTTCCTTTATTCGGAATAAGAGAAAAAAATCAGAATTTGAACTGTGCGTCATGGGTAATTACGATACATTTTACGAACAGGCTATGGAGGCCTGCAAGGGAATGTCATGCTTTTTAGAAAAGCGGGAGACAGGGGAGGAATATTTATGCCATGGAGATTTAAACCAGCATCATATTCTAATGTGTTCTCATGATGTGGCAATTGTAGAATTCAACCGCATGCATAAAGGGATGCAGATGGAGGATCTGTATCATTTTATGCGCAAAGCCATGGAAAAACATGATTGGAGCTTAAAGCTTGGCATGGCAATGCTTGATACATATTCTGAAATCCTATCTCTTTCGAATGCAGACAGGACCTGCCTTTACTATTTATTCTTATATCCGGAGAAATATTGGAAGCAGCTTAACTTCTATTATAATGCCAACAAGGCATGGATTCCGGCAAGAAACATTGAAAAACTAAAGGATCTTGAGGTCCAGCAATCGGTTCGGAATTCGTTTCTGTCAAGAATAAAATAGTGGAATCCGCTTTTCTTTTATTATGTTATGTTTTATAATATCCATAACAGAAATGGAGAGAAGGGAGTAATATGCAATGAAAGATTACAGGAGCATTTATGATGAATGGCTTTTGAATCCATATTTTGATGAGGCTACCAAAAGGGAACTTCGGGGAGTTCAAGACGATGAGAATGAGATTAAGGAACGCTTTTATCAGGATCTTGAATTTGGTACTGCCGGCTTAAGAGGAATCATCGGAGCAGGAATCAACCGAATGAACATTTATGTTGTAAGAAGAGCCACTCAGGGGCTTGCAAATTATATAATAAAACAGGGCGGCGCCCACAAAGGCGTAGCCATAGCATATGACTCCAGGCATATGTCTCCGGAATTCGCAGAGGAGGCTGCTCTGACATTAGCGGCCAATGGCATTAAGGCATTTAAATTTGAATCTTTGCGTCCAACACCGGAGCTTTCTTTTGCTGTCAGGGAATTAGGGTGTATTGCGGGCATTAACGTAACGGCCAGTCATAACCCGCCGGATTATAACGGATATAAGGTATACTGGGAGGACGGCGCCCAGTTTACACCCCCTCATGACAAAGGGGTGACAAAAGAGGTTTTAGACATTACCGATCTTTCCACCGTAAAGACCATCACCAGAGAAGCTGCTGTGGCTGCAGGAAACTATGAGATCATAGGAGCTTCTGTGGATGACAAATACATTGCCCATGTAAAGGCTCAGGTTTTAAACCAGGAGGCCATTACACGCATGCAAAGTGAGATCTGCATTGTCTACACCCCGCTGCATGGGACTGGAAATCTTCCCGTAAGAAGAGCATTAGAAGAGATTGGATTTACTCATGTTCATGTGGTTCCAGAACAAGAGCTACCAGATGGAGATTTCCCAACCGTCAGCTATCCAAATCCAGAGGCAGAGGAAGCTTTTGCCTTAGGACTAGCACTTGCAAAAGAGAAGAATGCAGATCTGATTTTGGCAACGGATCCAGATGCGGATCGACTTGGAGTGTATGTTAAGGATGATAAATCAGGGGAATACATTCCTCTTACTGGCAATATGTCAGGTTCTCTGCTTTGTGAATACGTACTCAGTCAAAAGAAGGAACGGGGAGAGATTCCAAAGGATGGACAGGTCGTTAAATCCATCGTTACCACCAATTTGGTGGATGCCGTTGCGAAATCTTATGGATGTGAACTGATCGAAGTGCTTACCGGCTTTAAGTACATTGGTCAGCAGATTCTAAAGAATGAAACTTCCGGACAAGGCACTTATATGTTTGGTTTGGAAGAGAGTTATGGCTGCCTTATCGGCACCTATGCCCGCGATAAGGACGCGATTTCCGCTTCTGTGGCATTATGCGAGGCTGCCGCTTATTATAAGACAAAAGGCATGACCTTATGGGATGCCATGAATGCGATGTATGAAACCTATGGTTATTACAAGGATGCCGTTCAGGCCATTGGACTAATGGGAATTGAAGGCCAGACAAAGATTCGTGAAATTATGGAGACAATGAGGGGAGACGTACCTCAGATGGTTGGCAGCTACAAAGTGATTTCTGCTAGGGATTACAAGCTAGATACCATTTTGGATACGGCAACCGGAACCATCAGACCTACCGGACTTCCTCAGTCTGATGTTCTTTATTATGATTTGTCAGATGATGCATGGCTTTGTGTAAGACCGTCAGGAACGGAGCCTAAGATCAAGTTTTATTATGGAATCAAAGGTTCTTCTATGAAAGAAGCAGAGGAAATGTCTCTTAATCTGGGAGAGGCTGTAATGGCTTTGGTCAATCAGATGCTTTAATCCATTCAAATAAAAAAGTGGGCACGAGATTAAATCGTGTCCACTTTTAATGCAATTATGATTTTTTGTATTTTTTAGAATATTCTTTTAATTCATTCAATGCATCCCCAAAAAACTTAGAGGAAGCGGTAGGGTTTCTGCGAAGAATTCCCTTACGATGGAAGCTGAAGTATCCAGTCATCTTTTCTTTGTTCTCAGTCAGGGACTGTAGCCGTTCCATAAGTGCGGATTCTTTAATTACAGTGGCTGTTTCTGTTTTCAAGTTGGTAATCTTAACCATGGTTTCGTTCTTAAATTCTGAAACCTTTTGGGTGGTTTCCGCTTTTAATAAGGAAATCTGAACTTGTACCTCTTCTAGCTCTGCCTTTAACTTTGTCATGGATTCCAGGATTCGTCCAAGATCCAGTGCTTCTTTCACGGAAATAACGGTATCAATGAGAAAGACAATCGCAATTACAATAACCAGTGAAATGGTAACCGTGTCGCTTAAGGAAAGAACCAGCCATTCCAAAGGCCGATGAACTACTTCGGTTAAAATAATGGTTAAAAACCCCCAGGCAATGGAGGTGCCAAGGCAAACATACCCATTGATGTTAAAAGGATTTTTGCTGTAATCCCAGTATTTCATCTTAAACAATCGTTCCATTAAGTATCCAGTGATATATTCTAAGATAGAAGCCCCTGCCATACCAAAAAGAAAGACCATAACTATATTCCCTTTGACAGGAAGAGACAGCCAAAGCATGATGATCGCTCCGCTTCCATATAAAGGAAGGAGAGGAAGTCGTAAAAATCCCCGGTTAACAAAGTGGAGGCTTCTTACAGAAACATAAGTGGTTTCAATGATCCAGCCGATAAAGCAATATAAAAAGAAAAACAGCAGCCATTGATACCAGGTATATACGAACATAAGCATAACCCCTTTCCGATAGGAATCGTATTGGAACTATCATATATGGTTTTGTCCTTTTTTGCAACTGGAAAAAACTCTTTGGGGAATAAGGGATTTTAGCTTGCCTTAATTGCTTTCGTCATGTAGAATTATGATGTTTCGTACTGCATACCCATGAATAAAGGAGTTATATCAATGAGCGTATTAAATGTTGAGCATCTCACCCACGGATTTGGAGACAGAGCTATTTTTCAGGATGTTTCCTTTCGTCTGTTAAAGGGAGAGCATATTGGATTGATCGGAGCCAATGGGGAAGGAAAATCCTCATTTATGAATATCATCACCGGAAAGTTGCAGCCAGATGAAGGAAAAGTGGAATGGTCAAAGAGAGTCCGTGTCGGATACTTGGATCAGCACACCGTTCTTGAAAAGGGAATGACCATAAGGGAAGTGTTAAAAGGAGCGTTTGCGTTCTTGTTTCAGATGGAAGAGCAGATGAATGATATCTGTGACCGCATGGGAGAAGCAGACGAAGATAGCATGAATACCATGATGGAAGAACTGGGAACCATTCAGGACCTTCTCATGGCCCATGATTTTTACATCATAGATTCCAAGGTGGAAGAAGTGGCGAGAGCCCTTGGGTTAACGGATATAGGACTTGATAAGGATGTTACTGAGCTGAGCGGAGGACAGAGAACTAAGGTGCTTCTTGGAAAGCTGTTATTAGAAAAGCCCGACATTCTTTTACTTGATGAGCCGACAAACTACTTGGATACGGTGCATATCGATTGGCTAAAACGCTATTTACAGGAATACGAGAATGCATTTATCCTGATCTCTCATGATATACCTTTCTTAAACAGCGTAATTAATATCATCTATCACATGGAAAACCAGAGTCTTGACCGCTATGTCGGTGATTATGAAAAGTTTCAGGAAGTTTATGCGGTGAAACGGTCACAGCTTGAATCTGCCTATAAGCGCCAGCAGCAAGAAATTGCAGAGCTTGAAGATTTTGTGGCACGTAATAAAGCTAGAGTATCCACAAGAAACATGGCCATGTCCAGGCAGAAAAAGCTGGATAAGATGGATGTAATAGAGCTTGCGAAGGATAGACCAAAGCCAGAATTTCATTTTATGGAAGCAAGAACGGCTGGAAAGATGATTTTTGAAACAAAAGACATGGTAATCGGATACGAGGAACCGTTGTCAAGATCTCTTAATCTTTCTATGGAGCGTGGAGAAAAGGTAGTCCTAGTTGGTGCTAACGGAATTGGAAAGACCACTCTTTTAAAGAGTATTCTAGGTCAGGTTCGATCTCTTAGTGGATCGGTGGAGCTTGGTGATTATTTATCCATCGGTTATTTTGAACAGGAAATGACTCCTGGTAACACCACTACCTGTATTGAGGAGATCTGGAAAGAGTTTCCGTCCTATACCCAGTATCAGGTGCGTTCTGCTCTGGCTAAATGCGGATTGACGACCAAACATATTGAGAGTCAGGTTCGTGTTTTAAGTGGAGGCGAGCAGGCGAAGGTGCGCTTATGCAAGCTGTTAAACCGAGAATCCAATGTTCTTCTATTGGACGAGCCTACCAACCATCTTGATGTGGATGCAAAAGATGAATTAAAAAGAGCGTTAAAAGCATATAAGGGAAGTATTCTTTTGATTTGTCATGAACCGGAGTTTTACGAAGGTCTTGCAACCAGAGTGATTGATTGTAAGGAATGGGCACTCAGACTTTCTTAATTTCATTTAATTCAGAAGGCCTCCTTTTTGGAAGGATTTAAATTTCAGGATATAAAAACAGGACCTGGTTCGTAAGAGATCCAGGCCCTGCTTAAAATATCACGTTTTATCAAAAATGATCTATAAATTCGATCAAAATGTTTGTTTAGGGGGGCCGGACGGTTTGCACCGTCCGGTATGAGTATGAAAAAGCTTTGTGATTTCAAGTAAGTTACTTGAAACAAAAGGCCCGCTATCCTTTCGGATAACGTATAATCAGTATACAATGTAAATGTGTCGAAAATGTGTACGATAAATTAAAAAATAATAAAGAAAATAAAAATCAAAAACCCCTTTAAAAACCTGGGGGAATTGTATATAATAGGATAGAAAGTCTGTCTTAAATTGCGAATAAAAGATAATTTTGAAGATAAAGGTAACTTTGTGAACTGGAAGTAGGATTAGGAATCAGGAGGAAAAGATGTTTATGATGTCCAATGATATTGGAATTGACTTAGGAACTGCCAGCATACTGGTATATATTAAAGGAAAAGGTGTGGTTTTAAAAGAACCTTCAGTTGTTGCCATTGACCGTGATACCAATAAGATAAAAGCGATTGGTGAAGAAGCCAGACTGATGATAGGAAGAACTCCTGGAAACATCGTTGCAGTCAGACCTCTGCGTCAGGGAGTTATCTCTGATTACACCGTTACAGAAAAGATGTTGAAATATTTTATTAATAAAGCTGTGGGCAAAAAGACCCTAAGAAAGCCTAGAATCAGCGTCTGCATCCCAAGCGGTGCTACAGAAGTTGAGAAAAAAGCAGTAGAAGATGCAACGTATCAGGCAGGAGCAAGAGAAGTATCGATTATTGAAGAACCGGTAGCAGCAGCAATCGGAGCAGGAATCGACATTTCTAAAGCGTGTGGTAATATGATCGTCGATATCGGTGGCGGTACATCCGACATTGCAGTCATTTCTCTTGGCGGAACGGTAGTGAGCACCTCTATTAAGGTCGCCGGAGATGATTTTGATGAAGCACTTGTGCGCTATATGCGTAAGAAACATAACCTTTTAATCGGTGAGAGAACTGCGGAAGAAATTAAAATCAACATTGGAGCTGCTTACCGCAGACCAGAGGTGTTGACCATGGAAGTAAGAGGACGTAACCTGGTTACTGGACTTCCAAAAACCATAGTTGTAACCTCCGATGAGACACTTGATGCATTAAAAGAGCCAGCGATGCAGATCGTGGATGCGGTTCATAGCGTATTAGAGCGCACACCACCAGAACTTGCAGCGGATATATTTGACCGTGGAATCGTTCTTACAGGCGGCGGTTCTCTCTTAAGCGGCCTTGACGCTCTCATTGAAGAAAAAACTGGAATTACCACCATGATTGCAGAAGATCCGTTGACTGCAGTGGCCATTGGAACTGGTAAGTATATCGAGTTTACCCACGGTGGAAATAATAAAAGAGAATTTTAAACTGAGTATAAAAAGATATTTATTTGACTGCTTTCAAACACCCCCGCGGTATCTGTAGATTCCGCCAGGGCTTGTTTGAAAGCAGTCTGTCTGTGTTTACGGGAGGAATTATGTCAACAGTCTGCGGATTTGTAGAGAGAATTAAATACAGGAACGAAGACAACGGCTATACCGTCCTAAGTCTCGTAAATGAAGGCGAAGAATATACCCTTGTCGGTAATTTTCATTACATAAGCGAGGGAGAGATGGTGGAAGCGGTAGGAGCCATGACGGAGCATCCGGTCTATGGCGAGCAGATGACCGTGGAATCCTATGAAATCAAAGCACCAGAAGATACGGCTGCCATGGAACGTTATCTTGGATCCGGAGCGATTAAAGGGGTTGGTGCCGCTTTGGCGGCAAGAATCGTGAAACGCTTTAAAGCAGATACGTTTCGCATTCTGGAAGAAGAACCAGAACGGCTTTCCGAAGTAAAGGGAGTTAGTGAAAAGATGGCTATGACCATCTCCCAACAGGTTGAGCAGAAAAAAGAGATGCGTCAGGCTATGATGTTTTTGCAGGAGTATGGAATTTCCATGAACCTGGCTGCCAAGATCTATCAAGAATATGGTCCCAGACTTTATGGTATCATCAAGGAAAATCCATACCAGATGGCAGATGATATCCAGGGTGTAGGCTTTAAGATGGCGGATGAAATTGCCAGAAAGGTAGGCATTTTTACGGATTCTGATTTTCGAATCAAATGCGGAGTGCTTTATTCCCTTTTGCAAGCGACGTCCAATGGACATACTTATCTACCAGAAGATGAACTTCTATCACAGTCTTCGGAGCTACTTAAGGTAGACCGGTCCCTAATTGAAAAGCATTTGATGGATATGCAGCTTGATAAACGTCTTGTCATCAAGGAGACGGAAGGACGGCGAGTGGTTTATGCTTCTCAGTATTACTATATGGAGTTAAACGCCGCCAAAATGTTACATGACCTTAACATAAGGGGCCAGATGCCAGAAAGTGACATACAATCCAAGCTTTTAAAGTTACAAAAGGAAGAGCAGATTGAGCTTGATGATAAACAGGTGAAAGCGGTTATTGAGGCGGTAAACAGCGGCCTTTTAATCCTGACTGGAGGACCTGGAACTGGAAAGACAACCACCATTAACACGATCATCCGTTTCTTTGAAAGTGAAGAGATGGAGATCTTGCTGGCAGCACCAACGGGACGTGCCGCTAAGCGTATGACAGAGGCAACCGGCTATGAGGCAAGGACTATCCACAGGCTTTTGGAGCTGTCAGGACTTCCAGGAGATGAACGTTCGGTTGGGATGCATTTTGAACGAAATGAGGAAAATCCTCTGGACGCCGATGCGGT
This sequence comes from Hungatella sp. UBA7603, assembly GCA_002478865.1. Lineage (GTDB taxonomy): Bacteria > Bacillota > Clostridia > Lachnospirales > Lachnospiraceae > Lacrimispora. The sequence continues at coordinate 12,190 of DLJZ01000025.1, read as the reverse complement.
CATCATTGATGAAACCTCTATGGTAGACATCAATCTGATGCAATCTTTATTAAAGGCAATCAATCCAGGGACCAGACTGATTTTGGTGGGAGATGTGAATCAGCTTCCAAGCGTTGGACCAGGTAACGTGCTTCGGGATATGATCAACTCCCAATGTTTTAATGTGGTAATGCTGACAAAGATTTTCCGTCAAGCAACTCAAAGCGACATTGTAGTCAACGCCCATAAAATCAATGGGGGAGAGAAGATTTCTCTTGGAAAGAAAAGCAATGACTTTCTCTTTATTAAAAGGGAAGACCCCAATGCCATCATAAGTGCCATCATTACCCTGGTGCAGGATAAGCTGCCTGGATACGTTCATGCGGATATCTTTGACATTCAGATTATGACTCCAATGAGAAAGGGAGCCATGGGCGTGGAACGGTTAAATACCATACTGCAGGAATTCTTAAATCCCCCGTCAGAGGACAAACTCCAAAAGGAAGCCAATGGCATCATCTACCGGGTGGGTGATAAGGTTATGCAGATTAAAAATAACTATAATATCGAATGGGAAGTGCGCAACAAATACGGAATTCCCGTAGACAAAGGCACCGGAATCTACAATGGTGATACGGGTATCATACGGGAGATCAACAACTTTGCGGAGCTGATTACCGTAGAGTTTGACGAAGGCCGCTTGGTGGAATATAGCTACAAGCAACTGGAAGAATTGGAGCTTGCCTATGCCATCACCATTCATAAGTCCCAGGGAAGTGAGTATCCGGCGGTGGTAATCCCTGTATTTTCAGGCCCCCGGATGCTGATGACTAGAAACTTAATCTACACCGCAGTTACCCGGGCGAAAGCCTGTGTGTGTCTTGTGGGCGTACCTGAGATCTTTCAGGAAATGGTAAATAATGAAACAGAACAGCGCAGATATTCCGGATTAAAGGACCGTATCTGTGAAATCAATCACCTTTCATGATAATCTTAAGGCAGGAAAGGGTCACTTTCCTGCCTGTCTCACTATCTTTTTACAAGGAGAATCTTCTGCCATGAATCCTTCTTTTTTTGTTGACCTTTTATTTCCCAGACGATGTCCAGTCTGTGATGATATTGTGATGCCCAAAGGCAGGCTCATCTGCCCGGAATGCTTGAAAAAATTATCCATTGTCAAAGGCCCTGTCTGCAAAAAGTGCGGCAAGGAAGTTATCAGTGGTAATATAGAATATTGTTTTGATTGTGTCAGACATAAGCGCTCCTTTGATTATGGTCTGGCTCTTCTTAATTATGATGAAACAGCCAGGAAGTCCATGTCGAAGATAAAATATAAGAACAGACGGGAGTATCTGGATTTTTATGGGGAAGCTATGGCGTTTCGTTACGAAAATCAGATACGCCGAATGAATGCAGATGTGCTGGTCCCAGTACCGGTTCACCCATTGAGGAAAAGAGAACGTGGATTTAATCAGGCTGAGGTCTTGGCAAATAAGGTGGGAGAATCCTTATCCATTCCCGTTTCTTCCAGTATGCTTATAAGGAATAAAAACACCATGCCTCAAAAAGGACTAGATCCCAGAGAGAGGCTTAAAAATTTAGAGGCAGCGTTTGCCCCAGGGTTGAGGGAGAGCGGAGTGGAGGGAGTCATACTTACAGATGATATTTATACCACTGGAAGTACCATAGAAGCCTGCGCCAGAGCTCTAAAAAAGACAGGTATAAAGAGGATATATTTCCTGACAATTTGTATTGGACGAGGTCAATAGAATGTTGTATTATGGTAAGATAAATTATATTCAGGAGGAATACGTATGATAATTAGAACTGCCAAAGAAGAGGACATGCCAGAGTTACTAGATATTTACAATTACGAAGTAGAGCATGGATTTGCCACCTTTGATTTGACTCCTAAAACCATGGAGGAGAGAATGGTTTGGTTTCACGATCACAATGTAGGAAATCACCCTTTGATCGTAGCCGAGGAAGATAACCGGGCCGTTGGTTATGCAAGTCTTTCTTCCTACCGACCAAAGGAAGCTTATAAAACCACTGTGGAGCTTTCTATTTATGTAAGTAAAGATTACCGCCGCAAGGGAATTGCAGGAAAGCTAGCGGCTGCTATTATAGAACTTGCAAGAAACGATGACGATGTGCATACCGTTATTTCTGTTATTACGGGAGGAAATGAGGCCAGCGTGCTTTTACATGAGAATCTGGGCTTTACTTACTGCGGAACCATGAAAGAAATGGGCATGAAGTTTGGAAAAATGCTTGATATTATAAATTACCAGCTTATGGTATAGGAAGGAAGTAACTGATATGAGTCATAAGGATGGGTTTTATACCTCCGGCCAGTTCGCCAAAAAAGCAAATGTAACCATACGTACCATCCGCTATTATGACAAGCAGGGACTTTTAAAGCCGGCAGCAGTCAGTGAGGGCGGATACCGCCTCTATACGGATTCTGATTTTGCCAAGCTGCAGAAGATCCTTTCCTTAAAATACCTTGGCTTTTCTTTGGATGAGATTCGTTCCATAACCATTAATGATGATGACAATGATTACGTGGACGAATCCCTGCGCCTTCAGCTAAATCTGGTGAGAAAACGAATCGAACACTTAAAGCTGGTGGAACAGACTCTTACGGAGACTTCCAGGCTGGTGATGGATAACCAGGCAGTGGATTGGAACAAGATCCTACACCTGATACATATTACTAATATGGAAAAGACACTTGTGGAACAGTATAAAGATGCAGCTAATATTAATATAAGGATCGGACTTCACAAGAAATATGCCAAAAGTCCCATTAGCTGGTTTCAGTGGCTGTATGGACTGATGGAACCAATTGATGGAAAAGAGATTTTAGAGCTGGGATGTGGCAATGGAGAGCTTTGGCTTACGAACCAGAGCCAGATACCAAAGGATGCTAGGATCTGCCTTTCTGATGTATCAAAAGGAATGGTCCGTGATGTGGAAGACAATCTAAAGCATGTAACCGGAAATTTTTCTTTTGAAGTGTTTGACTGCAGACAGATACCAAAACCATCGGAAACCTATGATCTGGTGGCGGCCAATCATGTGCTGTTCTATTTATCAAGCCTTGACGCAGCATTTCGCCAAGTGCAGCGGGTGTTAAAGCAAGGCGGAGTGTTTTGCTGCAGTACGTATGGTGCTGGTCATATGAAGGAAATAAGCCAGCTGGTAAAGGAATTTGACTCCAGGATCACTCTTTCTGAAGTAAATCTTTATGATGTGTTTGGACTTGAAAATGGAGAAGAACGGCTATCACCCTACTTTAGTTCCATTAGAAAAATAGAGTTTGAGGATCATCTGGAAGTAAGAGATGCAGGTGCATTGATGGAATATATCCTTTCCTGCCATGGCAACCAACAAGAGTTTTTAAGTGATTGCTATGGGGAGTTTCGGGATTTCTTAGAGGGAAAAATGAAAAAGAAAGGCTACATTCATATCACCAAGCAAGCTGGTGTTTTTCTCTGCATGAAATAAATATAGTAGAAAATGCTTGACAGTGACCTTACGTCACCCTGTATGATAGGATTATGAAATAATATGGAGGAATTGTAAAAATGAAGGGAATTATTCTTGCCGGGGGTTCCGGCACCAGACTTTACCCGCTGACTATGGTAACATCAAAGCAGCTTCTGCCTATTTATGACAAGCCTATGATTTATTATCCATTGTCCGTGCTCATGAACGCAGGGATCCGTGATATCTTAATCATCTCTACCCCAGATGATACTCCAAGGTTTGAAGCTCTTTTAGGAGATGGTGCTCAGTTTGGCATCCAGTTATCCTATGCAGTACAGCCATCACCAGACGGCCTTGCACAGGCGTTTATCATCGGAGAGGAATTTATCGGAGATGACAGCGTTGCCATGATCCTGGGTGACAATATCTTTGCAGGCCATGGTCTGACCAAGCGTTTATTAAATGCTTCCAACAAAAAAGACGGAGCTACGGTATTTGGTTATTACGTGGATGATCCAGAGCGTTTTGGCATCGTAGAATTTAATTCCGATGGCAAAGCAGTTTCCATTGAGGAAAAACCAGCAAATCCAAAGAGCAATTACTGTGTGACAGGACTTTATTTCTATGATAATAAAGTCGTAGAATATGCTAAAAACTTAAAGCCTTCCCCAAGAGGTGAGCTTGAGATTACGGATTTAAACCGTATATACTTAGAAGACGGCCAGCTTGATGTGGAACTTCTTGGTCAGGGATTTACCTGGTTAGATACTGGCACTCACGAATCCTTAGTAGATGCCACTGATTTTGTCCGTACCATGGAGACACATCAGCATAGAAAGATCGCATGTCTGGAAGAAATCGCATTTTTAAATCACTGGATTACAAAAGATCAGCTTATGAAGAGCATTGAGCCATTAAAGAAAAACCAGTACGGACAATATTTATTAGACGTTCTTGCCGGAAAATATATCGATAAACTATAAATGAAAAGAATGTAAGGAGGAATGATCCATGAAAATTATCGTTACAGGCGGTGCAGGATTTATTGGCGGAAATTTTGTACACCATATGGTAGATAAATACCCAGATTACCAGATTATCAATTTAGATCTTTTAACATACGCAGGAAATCTTGAAACATTAAAACCTGTTGAGGATAAACCAAATTATAAATTTGTCAAAGGTGACATCGCAGACAGAGAATTTGTATTTGGATTATTTGAGGAAGAAAAACCAGATGTGGTAGTGAACTTCGCGGCTGAGAGCCACGTAGATCGTTCTATTACTGACCCAGAGTCATTTGTAAGAACCAATGTAATGGGAACCACAACCTTACTTGATGCTTGCCGTACTTACGGAATTAAGCGTTATCATCAGGTTTCCACCGATGAAGTATACGGCGACCTTCCATTAGACCGCCCTGACTTATTCTTTACGGAGGAAACACCTCTTCACACTTCAAGCCCATATTCCTCCTCTAAGGCAAGTGCTGATTTATTTGTATTAGCATACCAGAGAACCTTTGGACTTCCTGTGACTATTTCAAGATGTTCCAATAACTACGGACCATACCATTTCCCAGAGAAGCTGATTCCTTTGATCATCAGCCGCGCTCTTGCAGGGGAAGAGCTTCCTGTTTATGGAACAGGAGAGAATGTAAGAGACTGGCTTCATGTGTCTGATCACTGCGAGGCCATTGATTTAATTATTCATAAGGGAAAAGAAGGAGAAGTCTACAACGTAGGCGGACACAATGAGCGCACCAACCTGGAAGTGGTAAAAACCATTTTAGAGGCGCTTGATAAACCGGAAAGCCTGATTAAATATGTAAAAGATCGTCCAGGTCATGATAGACGTTATGCTATTGATCCAGAGAAGTTAGAGACAGAGCTTGGCTGGAAACCAAAATACAATTTTGATACTGGAATTCGTCAGACCATTCAGTGGTATTTGGATAATGAAGACTGGTGGAAGCATATTATCAATGGTGAGTATCAGAATTATTTCGATAATATGTACGGAAACCGTTTATAAAATCCATCTGTGAAATGAGGCATTTATGAAAGTATTAGTAACTGGCGTAAAAGGCCAGCTTGGTTTTGACGTTGTAAATGAATTAAAAAAGTGGGGACATGAAGCCGTAGGTGTGGATATTGAAGAGATGGACATCACGAACGAGGAAAGTGTAAACCGTGTTATAAAAGAATCCGCTCCTGACGCAGTCATTCATTGTGCAGCCTATACTGCCGTTGATGCAGCAGAAGATAATGAGGAGCTTTGTAGAAATGTAAATGCGACTGGAACTAAGTACATTGCCAAAGTATGCAAGGACTTAGACATCAAGATGATGTACATCAGTACGGATTATGTTTTCAATGGTCAGGGAACCCGCCCTTGGGAACCAGATGACAAGAGAGAACCGTTAAATGTTTACGGACAGACCAAATATGAGGGTGAGCTTGCAATTGAAGAAATTCTTGAGAAATATTTTACGGTGCGTATTGCCTGGGTATTTGGAGTTAATGGAAAGAATTTTATAAAGACCATGCTAAACCTTGGAAAGACAAGAGATAAGCTTACGGTAGTTGACGATCAGATCGGTTCTCCTACCTATACTTATGACCTTGCCAGACTTCTTGTTGATATGATTGAGACAGACCGGTACGGCCGCTATCATGCAACCAATGAAGGACAGTGCAGCTGGTATGACTTTGCTTGTGAGATCTTTAAGCAGGCAGGTATGAATGTCACAGTGGAACCTGTAGGATCCGATCAGTTTCCAGTTAAGGCAAAACGTCCGATGAACAGCCGAATGAACCGAGATAAGCTTGAAGAAAACGGCTTTGAACGTCTTCCAATTTGGCAGGATGCCCTTGCAAGATATCTGACAGAGATCGAGTATTAAATAGCAACACGGGAAACTTTATGCTTGCTTTTTAAAGTTTCCCGTGTTATAATGTCAAGACGCTATAATTTAATCGGTTTAAATAAAAAAAGATTGACGAATCCTGCCCCTATGTGTTATAGTGATTGGGCGAATGGAAGAGCTTAGGTCTTTTTTTTATGCTCAAAAATGATTACAGCAGATAAAAAGAGACTGAAACACAACAACGAAAATTTAAGTGGAGGTGGAAGTCGTGCGCACAAAAATCACACTGGCATGTACTGAATGCAAACAGCGTAATTACAATATGACCAAGGATAAGAAGACTCATCCGGACAGAATGGAAACAAAGAAATATTGTAAATTCTGTAAGAGTCATACAATGCACAAGGAAACAAAGTAATCAGTTTGTAAAGGATGTGAAATTATGGGAGATACAGTGAACAGCGAGGGCGCTCAGAAAAGAAGCTTTTTTAAAGGTTTAAAAGCTGAGTTTACAAAAATCGTTTGGCCTGACAAAGATACCGTAACGAAACAGACGATTGCTGTTGTATCAGCAGCGATTGCTTTAGGACTGATTATTGCGATTATTGATCTGATCGTCAAGTTTGGTCTTAGTTTTATCTTATAATTCATAAGGGTTAAGGTGAGTTTATGTCAGAAGCAAATTGGTATGTAGTCCATACCTATTCAGGTTATGAGAACAAAGTAAAAGTCGATATTGAAAAAACAATCGAAAACAGAAACTTGCAGGACCAGATTCTGGAAGTATCAGTTCCTCTTGAAGCAGTCATTGAAATTAAAAATGGCGTGGAAAAGAAGGCTGATAAAAAGATGTTTCCCGGCTATGTACTGATTCACATGTTCATGAATGATGATACATGGTATGTGGTACGTAATACCCGAGGAGTGACAGGCTTTGTTGGTCCTGGATCAAAACCAGTTCCTCTGACAGAAGATGAGATGGAGAAACTTGGATTCAGAAACGAAGAGGTCATTATCGGCTTTGAAGTGGGAGATACCGTAGTGGTAACTTCCGGTGCATGGAAAGATACCATTGGTGCCATCAAGTCCATCAATGAAGGTAAGAAAACCATCACCATTAATGTTGAGATGTTCGGCCGGGAAACCCCAGTAGAACTGAATTTCAGCGAGATTAAGAAGATGTAACAAGTAAAAGCGGCTTATACGGTTGTATAGGCTCGTGGGAGGGAATTCCCCGACAATACCACATTTATTTAGGAGGTGCCTAATTATGGCAAAGAAAGTAACAGGATATATCAAATTGCAGATTCCAGCAGGAAAAGCTACACCAGCTCCTCCTGTAGGTCCAGCTCTTGGACAGCATGGTGTAAACATTGTACAGTTTACAAAGGAATTCAACGCAAGAACAGCTGATCAGGGTGATTTAATCATTCCAGTCGTAATCACTGTTTATGCTGACAGAAGCTTCAGCTTCATTACAAAGACTCCGCCAGCTGCCGTTTTGTTAAAGAAAGCTTGTAAGCTTAAATCCGGATCAGCAGTTCCGAATAAGACAAAGGTAGCTACCATATCCAAAGCTGAATTACAGAAGATTGCTGAACTTAAGATGCCTGATTTAAATGCTGCATCTGTGGAAGCAGCTATGAGCATGATCTCTGGTACCGCAAGAAGTATGGGTATCACCGTTGAAGAGGCATAATTTTTTGACTTAGTCAAAAAATTAGCTGTTCGGCAGGCCCTCTGGCAAGCCGAACTTCCTTTGTTGCAATCATCGAAGTTTTGAAAACGTGGGAGGGAAAATCCCCGACAATACCACTAGGAGGTTATTTAGAATGAAAAAAGGAAAAAGATATGTAGAAGCAGCTAAATCAGTTGATCGCTCTGTTCTCTACGATGCACCAGTAGCAATCTCTTTAGTTAAGACGAATGCAAGTGCAAAATTTAATGAAACCATTGAAGCTCATATCAGAACCGGTTGTGACGGACGTCACGCTGACCAGCAGATCCGTGGTGCCGTTGTACTTCCTCACGGTACAGGAAAAACTGTTCGTATCTTAGTTTTCGCTAAGGGACCTAAGGCTGACGAAGCTATTGCAGCAGGCGCAGACCATGTTGGAGCTGAGGAATTAATTCCAAGAATCCAGAACGAAGGTTGGTTAGATTTTGATGTAGTTGTTGCTACTCCAGACATGATGGGTGTTGTTGGTCGTTTAGGACGTGTCCTTGGACCTAAGGGCTTAATGCCAAACCCTAAAGCTGGTACCGTTACTATGGACGTAACAAAAGCAATTAATGATATCAAAGCTGGTAAGGTTGAGTACAGACTTGATAAAACTAATATTATCCACGTGCCAGTTGGAAAAGCTTCTTTTACAGAAGAACAGTTAGCGGACAACTTCCAGACGCTTGTTGATGCAATCGTCAAAGCAAAACCAAGTACAGTTAAAGGTGCTTACTTAAAGAGCGTGACTCTGGCTTCCACAATGGGACCTGGCGTTAAGCTTAACGTAGCAAAGTTAATGAACTAATTTTGTTTTGTGGTTGACATTAATTATAGATAATGTTATACTAACTTAGTATTGACTGCCGAAGATAGCAGGTGCCGTAAGGCATAAGGTGTGAACGCCTGCCGAGGAACATACAAGAATCATTTTTTATTAAATGAATTGTAGACCTCTCTGTCCTTTTGGCGGAGAGGTTTTTCTTTGCGGTTTATACAAGCGGGCCATGCGGACAACCGTAGGGCTCAGACTAAACAGGAGGTAAACCATAATGGCAAAAGTTGAATTAAAGCAGCCAATCGTGAGCGAGATCAAAGAATTACTGGACGGCGCTGAAACTGCAGTAGTCGTAGACTACCGCGGTATCACCGTTTCACAGGATACAGAGCTTCGTAAGAAATTAAGAGAAGCTGGTGTTACTTATAAAGTATATAAGAACACTATGATCCGTTTTGCAGCACAGGGTACAGCTTTTGAAGCACTGGACCCAAGTCTGGAAGGCCCTACAGCAATCGCTGTATCCAAGACAGACGCAACAGCTCCTGCAAGAATTCTTGCTGAGTTTGCTAAAACAGCTCCAGCATTAGAAATCAAGGGCGGTGTTGTTGAAGGCATTTATTATGATGCAACAGGTATGCAGAAGATTTCCAGCATTCCTTCCAGAGAAATTCTTCTTGGAAAGTTACTTGGAAGTATTCAGTCTCCTATCACAAACTTTGCTCGCGTTCTCAAGCAGATTGCAGAAGGACAGAGCGCAGAAGCATAATTTTCTTAATGAAAGCAAGCGAAGCGTTGCTTACATTTAGAAAATTAGCCGTTCGATGAGCCAAAGGCGAATCGAACTTCATTAAAAAAACACTCATATTAAATACGGAGGTATATTATCATGGCAAAGTTAACAACAGTTGAATTTATCGAAGCAATCAAAGAATTATCTGTATTAGAATTAAACGAATTAGTAAAAGCATGTGAGGAAGAATTCGGTGTTTCTGCAGCAGCAGGCGTAGTAGTTGCAGCAGCAGGCGCAGCTGAAGTTGAAGAGAAGACAGAATTCGACGTAGAATTAACAGAGGTTGGTCCTAACAAGGTTAAGGTTATCAAAGTTGTTCGTGAAGCTACTGGCTTAGGCTTAAAAGAAGCTAAAGACGTAGTTGATGGAGCTCCTAAGGTATTAAAGGCTGGCGCTTCTAAAGAAGAGGCTGAGCAGGTTAAGGCAGCATTAGAAGCAGAAGGCGCTAAAGTTACTTTAAAGTAATTATAGACCAATTATCAGGGTCCCATCCTTTTCAAAGGATGTGGCCTTGTTTTTTTCCCGTTATAAATGTCAGAACAGTCTTGACATTTTTGGAAATACGGGTTAGAATGTACGTGTATTATCGAATGGAGTTATGATTTCACATATTTTTGTAAGTCATTATTTTCGGATGATGATTTACTAAAATATGTGATTTTTTGTTTCAGGCGATAAATCAAAATTATTTTTTTATTTTATAGGAGGTACACGTAATGAATAACGGTACAGTAAAATGGTTTAATGGTGCTAAGGGTTATGGTTTTATTGTTAATGATGCAACAGGAGAAGAAGTATTCGTACATTTCTCTGGTATCATGTCTGATGGTTACAAGACTTTAGAAGAAGGCCAGAAAGTAACTTACGAAACAACAGAAGGAAACCGCGGTCTTCAGGCAGTTAACGTTAACATGGCTTAATGAAAGCTTCTGTTTAAAGTAAGCTTTAAGGGTTGTTCCCCATTTCAATGGAGGAACAGCCCTTTTTTAATTGGTGGAGAGGAAACTAAAAATGCCCTTTTCATACAGGTTTAATCAGTGACTAACTTGTCCTGAATATTAAACACAAGCCTTTCGTAGGTTTCGGTTTTATTTTCCTGTCATTGCCCATAGATTTAATAATAATGGCAGAAAGCTGGGCTTGTAGATTATGAAAATGAGATGGAAAGTCGCCTTATTTTTGGCTGTTTTTATACTTGATGTTTTATGCATGAGAGCAATGTATGAATCATATTCAAAAACAAAGGATACACTTTTCCTTCCGGCAGATGCAGGAGGGGATGCGAGAGAGGATGTCAAAAATCAATTTTCTGGTAGCAGGCAGATTGCGCTGACCTTTGATGACGGGCCCCACTCCGTCTATACCCCACGGCTACTGGATGGTCTCAGACAGAGGGGGGTTCACGCCACTTTCTTTCTCCTCGGAGAAAATGTAGAAGGAAAAGAAGACATAGTAAAACAAATGCAGGAAGATGGACATTTGATTGGTAATCATGGTTACAGCCATGTACAGATGAGTAAGGAATCGGTAAATACTGCCTGCGAGCAAATTGAAAAAAATAATGAACAGATTGAAAAGATTACAGGAGTGAGGCCGCAGTATCTTCGCCCTCCATATGGTGCATGGACTGATGAGCTTGAATGCACCACCAATATGACAGTGGTGCTTTGGAATAAAGATACATTGGATTGGAAAACTCAAAGCTCTAAAAAGGTAGTACGAAATATTATTAAGCATGTTGAGCCGGGGGATGTAATTCTGATGCATGATGTTTATCCGACTTCTGTTGAGGCAGCACTTGAGGTGATAGATATTTTGACGAAACAGGGTTATTCCTTTGTCACGGTTGATGAGTTGTTGATTGATTGATTTATAGTAAAAGAGACCTGAAATGCCAGGTCTCTTTTTTTGATTTCATTTTATATATTTATCTACTTCGATTTTTTATTAATCGGAGGGTATGCTTTTTATAACTCCAATCTGATAGATAGACGTGTGATCTTAGAGGATTCATTATTCCAAAGATCTGGCCTCAATCACGTGTTAAATAATTCTGTGAATTGACCAAATAATTCCTCCTAAATCGTTGCCCCCTAAGTTTAAGTCCAAACTTAAGCCATCGGCATCGTAGAATAGTCCAATTACGTCTCCTTCGGTTAATTCCACCTCTCCACTTAGTGTCACAGTTCCGCTTCCTAATATTGCTCTCAAAGTTAAAAGAGCTAAATCTATATTTAGTACTGGCAGCAGTCCAGAAATCAGATCCAGGGTTGAGGGGAATGTTTTTCTCAAAATGAACTTAGGATTCTGACTGCCAATAGATGCAGTCAGTGCCGCTGTTGTTGAATAATTAATGGTAGCGCTCAGTGAATATCTCCCTGTAGTAGGAACAGTAAAATCTCCGGTTTCGGTACTTATTGCTTCATTTTCATATAAAGGCGAGCTGACAGTCCATGACGCAATCTGAGCACTGGATGAAGCCGTAAGAGCGGGCTTAAAGGCTGAGAAGCCAGTTGAAGCAATAGCGGGCCCGGCAGGTCCGGTGTCGCCAGTAGG
>DLJZ01000024.1 GCA_002478865.1 Hungatella sp. UBA7603 | reverse complement strand
CTAAGCCGGTGGTTATGATTTATTGAAATTTAGGAGTAGGCTTATTTCTTTCGCCTTTTTTGTTTTCCTTTTTTTACTGTTATCGCTGCTCCTGTTAAACTGCTCAACATTCCTATTGTCCAGAATGATAAGGAAGAATCATCTCCGGTTTTTTCTCCTCTCCTCTTTCCCGTCTTTCCATATATCATATCCAACCAGGAGGGATTTAAGGGTGATTTGTGATAGGATGCAGTGATTTTTCCAACCTTTACAGTTTCATCAGGAGGTACTATCTGCGGTTGAGTGGGTGGGACCGGCACTGGTTGTCCACCATCCGTCCCTGGATTCTTTAGGTCAGTCATATATACATCTATTACTTTAGCTTCTTTTGGGATATTAAATTCTATTGTCTCAGAAAACTGGTATCCATCTGGCGGTTTTATTTCTTTTAGTATGTATGTCTCTCCAGCTTCCAACAGCCCTTCTATTTTAAATTCTTCCCATCCTGAAGTAAAATCTGGGACAATGATTTCTCCTTTCTTGTTTAAAATTCTTAATACAGCACATTCCAGCAATCTTCCCTTTGAATCAACCTTACGAATATTTACTTTTGTGGTGTCATTTGTCATCTCTGCCATTGTGACTTCGTTGTTTCTTTCTACCGTAAATAGTACTGGTTTCGAATAAGCATATCCTTTTTGAGGCTTTTCTTCGCAGAAGTAATAAGACTCTCCTGCTGCCAGCTTTCCAACTATATGGTGAGGAGCCTCTGTGGAGATCCACTTTTCTACAATTATGCCATTCTTATCTCTCACACTCATGAGATTTCCGGGGAGTTCTTGATTGTCTGATACAGATTTCTTAGATAACACGACGTGGATTTCATAGTTTGTCATAGTAACCTCATCAGGACTTCCGTCCAAGCTTACTAGAAACGAAACATCTTCTCCGTAGGAATAGCCTTTTGCCGGAGATACTTCATGGAGCAAGTAACGTTTTCCAGGTATTAATTGACCTTTAATCTCTTTTATATCCTTTGTGGTTAAGAAAATCAGATCTTCACCCGTTTTAAAACCACTGGAATCTTTAATGGCTTTTGTGGGGGACTTGTCTTCATTTAGTATTTGAAGAACATTACCTGGTAGCAAAATCTCTGCTTCTGATGGTGTACTTGACGTTAATTTATCTGCTATTTTCTTTATGTGAACTTTAGTTTGCTTATCCTTCATTGTAACTATTAGGTTTTCTGCTTTCTTTGGAACAGTAAACTCTTTACTTTGACTATAGGAATACCCAGCGGGAGGTTCATCTTCAATTAGTTGATATGTTTTTCCTGCAATAAGAACCCCTTTTAGCAAGTACGGCTTCCCTTCCGATGTAAATGACTTTATAAGATTTCCAGTATCCTTCTCACGAATGGAAAAACATCCACCGGTTAATATCTCACCCGTTTCTTCGTCTATTTTCTGAATATACACCTCCGTTTTTTTATCTTCCATAATTATGGTCTCTGAAATACCAGTTGTATCTGCGGTAAGAATAATATCGCTCTCATAGGCATAACCTTCGGGAGAAACGTTCTCACGTACAATATATTGATTGCCTGGGATAATTAGGTGAAAAGGAATATTAATTGCTTTTAATTCTTTCATTGAAAATTCGTATATTACATTGTTATTTATTGCATCAATAAGACTGTAGTGTCCACCGGTTATCAAGTCTCCAGTATCTCTGTCTACCTTTCGGAAGTTTAGATTAACCCAACGGTCTTCTACATCCAGATTGTCAATCATGCCAAGATCGTTTACTGCAAATCGGTACATTCCGCTTGTGATTCTACTTCCATCACTATATACTGTTGTCTCTTTCAGACTATAGCTTTCTCCGGTCTTCAAAATATCACGAATGGTATTGTCATCCTTGTTATTCTTAAATACAGCACTTTGAAGATCTTTTGTCACTTGTCCTTTTATAATATTATTCCGGGGTTCACCATTTAAATCAGGTACAATACCGTATCCAGATGCAGATTCTTGAGTAATTTCATACTGTGTGCCATAAGGTAGTCCCGGTAGGGTCAAATACTCATCGCCTTTAAGAGTAATAATTCCTTCTCCTTTTATACGGCCTTTGACAGAGCCACTATAGGCCTGATATCCACTTAATAATTCCTGTGACGGATCAGTTAGCTTTATATGATAGGTGAATTCATCTGCCTGGTTTTTACCCATTCCAGTCAATTTGTTCACCAATGTAATTGATCCAGGGGGAGAAATCACGTTGGAAAGGGTGGTTTGATTCTTTATTTCTTTGGCAGTTGTATTAAAATGTACCGTTGCCTGTTTTCCTTCCTCTCCATCTACCACCACTACCAGATCAACGGTTCCCTTTTCATGAGGTGGGACTTCTGATAGGTTCCAGGTGATAATCTTGTTTAATCCACTTCCAAGTTTGGTAGAACGCAGGTATTCCAAATTATCACCGAGCACTGCCTTTATGGATATGTCCGTGGGTTGGTTGTAGGGGTTTTCATAAGAAATACTGTATCTAATAACATTTCCATTTTTAACTGCACTGTGATTTGCTCCAATGTCACTAGTGACCTGGGCGATTGGAATTTCTTTTGTTAATGGATTATAAATGGTATGATCATAGTTATTTTCATTTACGATCCAGCTTGAAAGAATGCTTCCATTGGGATCTGTCAGCTCCTGTTTGGTCTGTAAATACGTTCTGGAGGGAAGGTTATAGATTCTGCTCTCATTTAAATAAATACGTTTCGTTTCCTTATTTGTCTTCACCGTTCTTCCATCAGAATATTTGGTATACTCTGTAATTTCATATAAATGACCATCTTCAATCCCGATTTTCTCTGATAAAGTTTGATTGCCGCTTGTTCCTATTATACTTGGTAATTCCGCTCCAGTATCAAGGTCCTTTAATGCGGTATAAACTTTTACAGGTACCCGACCAGTTATCGTAAGTGCTTGGATGGATCCATTGCTTTGTGCCAATTTGATTACATTAAAGTCATTTGAAATATTTTGGATTCCTGTGCCTGCCTTATTCATAGTGAAGATAATTGGGTTTGCTATTGTATATCCAGTTGGTGCTTTGGTTTCCTCAAGGATGTAAACGTGGCCAGCAGACAGTTTTTTTGATAAAGTGAATCCATTTTGACCAGATATGGTCTTTTCAATCGGTTCTCCCACTTTTTGATATGTACCATCAACTACGGTAGCTTCATAAACAGCTATTTCAGCACCCTCTAATGCTAGACCTGTATTAAAATTGGTCTTTTTTATGCTGATATTTGTTGGATTGTTGATTACACTGTGTGTATTTATTACTATCTTCTCACTTTGTGTTTTATCAAATTGAAATGTTCTAATTCCTCCTTTGATTTGGTATAGGTCTGGTGGGGATACTTCTTCTATTGTATAGGTATAGGGTTTTATAGTTCCATTTGCCAACACAATTCCCACAGGGAGATCTTTTAAAACTGCACTTCCTTCTTTGTCGGTCGCCATATGCCAGAAAGTTCCTGTATTGGTGTTTGTTACTTTAAATCGGGCATTTTCTAAGCCCTCCGTAGTGTCTGAAGCTTTTTTATTGATTTCTAACGCTCCAACGGTTGGGATATTGATGATTCGGTAAACCGGAATCTTTTCTGCGCCTACTTCAATTTTCACTGGATCTGCTTTTTGCATATAAGCCGGCGGTGTGAGTTCCACGATGTAGTAAGTTCCGTATTGGACCTTACTAATCCTGTGAGGTTTTAAATCTCCCACTTGAAATCCTTCGATGATCTTGTTGTTGAATTGATCCTCTTTGGTATAACGTCCGTCAGATCCGGATTCCCAGGTCTCTATGAGGTGACCTTCATCTTTTAGTAAGCTTCCATCTTCTGAAGCTTTGTATAGGGCTAGTTCTGCTCCTTCCGCTGCATACTGATTGGTTCCATCAGAAACAACCTTTAAAACATTGATAAACTTTTCTTCATTCTGTAGACTGACTCGCTGTACGGCTCCTGTTTCTGTTAGGATAATTGCTTTTGGATCAGCTGGTTCGAATCCGTCTGGGACTTTTTCTTCCACCAGCACATAGGTTCCAATTTTCTTTCCATCCTTTTCTGCGTTTAGAGGCAGATAATCGAAGCGGTGCATTCCCTCTAAGGTGTCATAGGATTTTATTCCGTTATTTTCCTTATAGTTGAACTGGTATTCAAAGTTGAGTGGCAGCTTCCCATCGGAATCAAGGGCACCGTTTGTTACATTCCGGTAAATGGTGATCCGGATTGTGGCCCCAGTATCAGTAAGCCAGGTCTGGGTGATGCTCTCTCCCTTTCCAGTTGATATGCTACCCGTCCTTTCTGCACTCCGCTTTCCGTTTCTGGTGTACCAGGTGAGATAGGTAAGTTCTTCTCCCTTTTCCCGGCATGCAGCTTCAAAATCCGTAAGAAAACTGGATTTATTATCCGTTAAAGCTAAGAAGCCTTTCATGCGATCCGCAAACTTCGTACTTTTTTCTGTAAGATCTGTGTAATCGACCAGATTGTCCGTAGTCCAGTCCCCTACTTTTTTTGTTGGATCGTACTGCGGTTTTCCCTCTTCCATCATAATGGTTCCGTCTTGGTCTGTCTTTGCTTCATAAAGGGCAAGACCTGCAGCGTGATCATTTGGTAACAGTGACTTATTTTCTTTACTGTCTAAATAGTATTTATAGATTTCCAGCTTGGTGTGATCGTTGGTTAAATCAATGGTCTGAACATCACCGGCGGGCTTTACAGTAACCTTTTTTGATGTTCTTACATATCCGCTTGCTGCTTCGATCTCTTCCAAAATATAATCTCCAGCAGGTATTCCTTCCAAGTACTTGGCCTTTCCATCTGTGATCCAGTCGGCTACAATCGGCACTGGCTTGTTATTTACGGAATCCTCCACGGTCCACTCAGCCGGTTTGTCTTCTGCTTTTACCAGGTAATAGCCTTTGGGATAGGTGTTGCTGTCCGTAGTGGAAACCCTCTTAGCTTTATAAATGACCAGGTGCGCTCCATTGATCTGCTTATAGCTGTAAGCGCCTTTGGGTTCCGTCACAACAAGGCCGTCTTGGTAATCACTAATAACTGGCATCCGGTACTGACTGGCAGCATCCGTCTTTGTGATTTCCACCTTAATCTTCGGATCTTCCATACTGATGGTTTGCACTTCTTTGCTTTCCCTCACCGTGACTCCTTGGGGAAGCCCTTTTTGATAACCAGAAGGTGCCTTTACTTCTTCCATTATGTACTTCCCTGGAATAACACGTTTTAACATGTCCGCTTGTCCCACTGTCATATCCGATTGGAACGGATTGTTTGGATATTTCTCTCCAGTAATCCAGGTGTTTTCCATTACCCAGGCTTCCCCCTGGCGATGATAGAGCTTCGGATCGTCTGTGATATTTTCCTCCGCACCTATGGAGTCTCTTCCGGCTTTATTATTGATTCGGTAAGCTGCCTTATTGAAAGCATCTAAGAGATCATCGTATTTATAGCGCACGTAATCCCCATCAATATCATAGATAGGATCTCCTTTTTTATAGGTTTCATTAGACTTTTGATAATACTCTGGTAGGCCATGACCATTTAAAACGGGATTCATGCTCTTTTGAAAGGTTTTTCCCTGGTACGTTCCCGTAGTGTATTCTTGATCTGTGTCTGCATTTACCGTAGCAATCCGGAACGTTTTAATTTTTTCCCTGGCTATGATGGCCCCGGTTTTATTCTTTGATAGCTTTATTGTCCATACAAGGAGCTTGTCTCCCTCTTTGGCAGAGTCTGCTCCGCTATTCCGGATAAAGGCCATACCGGTGGTAGGATTAACAAATGTATCCCGGTTTCCTTCTTCATCTAAGTGATAAAGTGTTGTGCCGGAAGGAAGTGTTAGGCGCTTATCTGCCTTTTTATAGTGGACTTTACTTAAATCTCCTCCGGTCAGTTCAAAGACCTGCTTTCCTGCCTTTAACACAAAGATGGATTCCCGGTTTTTTACAGATACCTTATTGCTGTTTCTGTCATAGCCGTAGACGGCTCCATCGGTTCCGGTCTCTGTAACTGTTAAATCTGCCAGTGAATAGAAGAGAATGTCAGTATCCTCTCGGTCAATGGTCTGATACGTCCAGGTACCTTCCCCGGTTCCTCCGGACAAGCTTCCTTCCTGATCTTGTTTGTTAATGAACTCAACAGTGGTTCCAGCGTATCCTTTTTTCACTTTCATGGACTGGATGTTATTGTTCCGGTCCCTTATCACTTCCACGCCATCATATCCGTAATCACCACTGTCTCCGTTTTCTTTGATTTCAATGGCATCGTAAAGCGCCATCTTTGCTCCGGCTGCGTAGCGGTTTTTATCATCAGCGGTATCCAGTAGTCTGGATACCAGGCCGTATCCTGCAAATACGCCATTGAAGTAAACTGGCTCCACATCTTCCCCAGCCTCTTTTCTAGCAAGAAGTGCTTCTAAGGTTCCTTTGAACCAGCCATATCCTAAGTACGTTCCGTTTTTATAGCCAAATTCTAAATTCTCCGCTCCGTATTTCTGCTTTAATTCCAGCTCTGTTCCTTCCACTCTGGTTTCTGTCTGGTAGGTGATTGTTTGAGCTGAATCCTTTATCTTAGATACTTCTAAGCGGATTGGGGTATTTCCAACATAGATCCTTGCGGTATCTTCTTTTATGGTTCCATCTTTATTATGATTCTCGTAAATGGCTGCAGCCACTCTCTCATCCCGGTTACCGTCCAAGTAATAGGTGGTCTGATCGGAATAGATCTCGATGGCTACTGGTTTTGTTCTCACATAACCAGCTGGTGGTCTGACTTCACATAGGACATAGGTCCCTGCTCCTAGAGGCTCTGGTGTCACAAGATATCCGGTGTTTTGATCCTGATTCTCTGTTCTTGTGTTATCCTCTTCCTTGGCCTGAAGACTGTCTCTAGTGGTGGTAAATGCTTCAAACTGTCCGGTCCTTCGTCCTTCCTGATCGGAAAGAATTACTTGCTTTGCTTCCTCGCAAATAGGGGTTCCTGCCGGGACGATTCCAGACCATAGAGTCTGATCTACTTCCCCTTGTAGATCATCAACTTTACTAATTTTTTCCGCTCCCATGGCTTCTAAAAACTCCTTAGAGCCTTTGATTTTGGTATCTGTTTCATAGAACTTTACCAGACCATCCGTGGTTTCTCCGTCTTCTCTGGAAGCGGCATACAGGGCAAAAATAGCCCCATCATGCAAAATGTTTTCTCCAGTTTCTGAATCTAGCTTTTCGACTCTTAACTGGCTCTTGTAAAAGGTGTTTGTAAACTTTCGGTATCCATACCCTTTATAACTGGAGGCCCCATTCTGATTCTGATCGGTATCCGTCTGCTCATTCGCTGGTTCTGTCACAGACCAGGGAACTAACATGGAAGCATACTTGCCATCATAGGCGGTCTGCATTCCCTCCATGGCCGTTACGTGATCCCGATAGATCACTCCACTCCCTGACGGAAAAGCAACCTGGTTATAGATTTGTTTGTCCTCTGAGATAGAACCATAACGATAGATTCTTTCTACGCCATTGGTCTCATAGGTGGAACCGTTTGGCGTTGTCTTTCCGGCGTTTCCATCGTCTGCCAGGTAATGGCTGCCAGGGCTGCCTCCGGCTTCTTTGGGGTGGATCATGGTGTTATAGTAATCTTTTCCTGGATCATTTTTTTCCTGGGTAATGGTAAAGTGCCCTTTCCCAGATGTATCTCCAGGAGCAGAGCCAGAAATTGCCTGAAGATCCAGCCCATAAGGATAAATCTCATAATCTCCTAACCGGCTGTGTGACCGGACCACATACGTTCTCTTGTCTTCTCCATTTTCTCCTGGCCATTCCTCATTGAAACGGATGTGGTATTTGGAAGAAAGCTGAGAAACAGTATCTGCCACATTGTAACGATAATAGTTGGCCAGCTTCTCCGGTGTTTTGTCTGATCCAGATTTTCCACCTTCGTATACGGCTGGTAGCTCGATCTCCTTTGGAGCATCTGTCTTATAATGCTTGTTGAAAAAATCCCCTAAATCTTTGTTAAAAGGCTGCTGTTCTACAGCCACATAAGTGCCGTAGGGGAGATATTCTGATACGCCATAACAATACTTTGCCTCTCCATCTTCCTGGTCGGCGCTTAGGGTTGTCGTGTCCTTATCTTTTCCTCCCTCTGATTCACTGTCCCAGTGAATGGAATAGATTTCATCAAGGTCATAGCTGAAGAATGGTTTTAAATAGTTCTCTGCTTTTTTAATGGCTTCGGAAAGAGCCTTATCATAAATCTCATCTGGATATTTCTCCGGTTCGGAAGCTCCCTCTGTTTCTCCGGCCGGATTCTTTTTTACCAGCTCTGCCACTTCATCGTCTAGGTACCAGGTAATAGCAAACTGGCGAACATGATCCGAACGTTCAGAGTTGCTTTCTGCATCTCCGGATGTATTCAAGTTATTTCTCATGTTCAAATTGTTATGAATGGCCGGATATTCCTTCTCTCCTCCTTCTGTTCCGAATAGGAGTTGTTTGATCCAGGCAAATGGTTTGAATGACGTGCTGCCATTGTCTGTCCAGTCCCATTTATCTTCATTGGCTACTTTTACGGCATCAAAGAACTTTTCGTAGTTATAGAGACTTATCGCTGTTTCATTCCCAACGCCATCCTTTACCTTCTGATTTGTCTTTTCCAAGATCGCAGTATATCCCTGATTCTGATCTGTGTTGATCAGGCCAGTATCTGGTAAGAAACTATAAAGTTCGGCGTTTGCGATTGCTGCCTTGTTGGATTCCTTAAAGAGTGGATCTGTCTGGTGGTCCACGTTGGTGTATAGCTTTTGTACCTTGTTCGGAAATGCCTCCCGGTAAGCTTTGATATCCACGGTATTTCCATTCCGGTCTTGCCAGAGTATGCTTCCATCCTCTGCCCGGTAAAGCCGTTCTAAGTTGGATTTTAAATAGGCTTTAAACCGGAAGTTTTTCTTATATGCTGCGTTATTTTCTGTTCCACCGCCCTCTTTGGTATACTTATCCGTTCCTCCAGCGTTTGCATACGTATTATCTTCATAGGTTCCATCCGCCTGAACGGATATATCCTTTGTGATCTTTACCTTTTGCATGATGGCCCGTCCCTGTAAGGAAACGGGGGCTTGTCTGGTCCCGCCGTCAGAATCAATCCGGGTTCGGTCATAGCGAAGCGTCACCGATTCAATGTAGCTTCCAGCACTGGCCATCTTTGGCGTGACAGAAATGTTACCATAGTACTCTGCATATTCTTGTGGAGTGGTATAGATCCCTTCCATCAGCTCTGTGTTGTATTTGATCCGGTACTCTTTTGTTTTGCTCTCATCACTTCCCGGTGCTTCTATGATGTATCCCGTTCCGTCATATATGGCAGTCACAGGTGTATCCACGTCCTTTAATTCATAGCCAGGTGCTACCTGGATTTCACCTTGTACCATGACTTTTTTGATACTTCCGTCATTGTTTCGGATCGGTTCGCCCTGATTGTATACCCAGTAGGTACGCTCTGGGCTTTCCTGTAAGGTGATTGTGTTTAGGTCCTCTGGAAAAATCACCTGTTTCTTTGAAAGCTCCCCGGCTTTTACCTTGGCAAAAGTAAGAAAGCCGTTACTATTTTCCTTATAATCCTCCAGTTGATTGATGGTGTAAGGAAGATATACATATCCAGAAACTTCAGCTCCCTTGATCTTGTAAGTGATTGGTTGTTTAACAAAAACTATTTTTCTGGCTTCATCGTAAATACCGGAAGAGATCGAAGTGCCTACCCGGTAGGAATAACGGATCACTGCATTTCCATCGGTGATCTCCTGAATGCGTAAGCAGTTGAAAACGGAAAGTCCAGCTTCCTCCATGCCTTCATATAAGCTCTTCGCCTGATCCTCAAAGGTTTCCCCCTCCACAGGGACTAACATCCAGGGCGCTCCCTCATCTGGTTCCTTAAAGAAAGCTTTCTTTAATGCTGCATTGGCATCATCCATTAAGTCTTCTGTGTTTTTCTTATCTTCAAAGGTAGGAATGGTATAGCGCAGGGCATTGTCCGGACGAACTGCAGTGTAATCATATTCCGGATCGGATACCTGGCTTACCACAACGCTCTCTCCATTTGGTAGAGAGATGGTATCCCCTGCCTTTGCGGTCACGCTTTGGCCGTTTATAATGACCTTGGCTCCGGCTTCTTCTGCCAGGGCGGTTTCTTCCCTGGAAACATACTCCGTATGGGTCCCCTTTGGATCTTCCACGATCTGGCTTTTAGTTTCATAAAAGGTAGCTCCTGCCGGGATTCCCTGGGCATAGATCTGATACCCGTTGGTGGTGCCACTGCTTTTTATGGTAAAAGAATTGCTTTTCTTTAAGCGGTCCACTTCCAGGCTTCCGGCTGAAACGGTTCCCTCTGCCGATGGTTTCCCTCCGGCTTCAAAAGCTTCCCGATTTGTGAGAGCTGCAGCCTTTCCATATACGGAAAGTTCATAGCCCTCTGAGCGGGCCAGTTCCTTAATGTAATACTGGGTTCCGTCTGCACCGACTAAAAGTGGCCGGCCGATCCAGGCATTTCCGTTTAGGGCCTCATTGTTTTCAATGGGATAGAAATGACTTCCTTCTCCAGTGCCGTCTCGTCCCTGGTTAGAGGAAAGCTTTTGATATCCGGAAGAAGTCTCATTTCGGCTATCTGTCATGGAGATACTGCTTCCACGGGAGGTATGGCCTTTAAACCGCTCCATATCTGCCTCTTTACTAATAGCTTTTCCCATAGAGGTATGGAGATTTGTGGGGGCACGATCTGCAAACCCACCTTGTGTTTTTTCAATGGCTCCCGCTTGATAGTTAAAGGTATAGCCAGGTGCCTGGGTAATGGTTAAAAAACTGGCATCTCCATTCCGGTCAGTCGTTGCTACGGAAACTAAGTTATCCTTTTGAAAGACAACTCCGGAATGTCCGTCAGGATGGAAAATATCCGTAGCTGCAAACAACCCATAAACGGCTCCCTCCATGCTGCCATCTCCCTGAGTATCTCCGTAAGCGTTGTAGTTACCGGTTTCCCCTTTCTTTAGGTCCATATCTTTTTTATTGATATGGATATCGCCTTCGACCCGGTGATCGTAAACGATAAAAGTCCAGTCAACGATAGAAGAATTTGGTGGAGAGATCCGACTGGTCTCCGTGGATTCTGGAAGTGAAGATAAGGAGGAGCTTCCTCCGGACCCCTTTTTCTTACCAGTAAGCTTAAATAAGGAGTTTGTTTTGTTCGCTACCATTCGAAGGCTTGATGTGATACTTGCCTTTATGTGTTCAAAAAAGCCGGTAAAGGAGATTCCTCCGTCAATAGCATCTGCTTGGGATAGAGTAGCCTTTTTTTTCTTGACTGGTTGGGGAAGTTCCATAGGAAGTGTTTCCGATATCGTCTCTGCCAGCGTTTCCACTTGGGACTCCTGAGTCTCTTCTACCCTTTGTACCGTTGTTTCCTTCGGTACATCTGCTTTCGTTTCTGCTTCTGTTGTCTCTTCCGGCGCTTCTGCTCTAGTTTCTGTTTCTGCTTCCGTTGATTCTGATATTACTTCTTTTGTTTCTTCCGCTTCCGTTTCTTTTTGACTCTCAGTTTCGGTTTCTAGCTGTGTTTCTGCTTCCGTTTGCTCCATTGTTTCATTATCTGAAGAGGCTTCTATCTCTGTATCAATTTCCGTTTCTTCCTCATGGTGAGATACTATAAAATCCCTTTCGTCAACCACATCTACTTGTTCTACGGCCCCAAATCCCATCAGTAGGTCTTGTCTAGAGGTGAAATCATTTTGCTGTATGAAGGACGTATCAAAAGAATCGGATTCTGATTCCAAATCTGATCCTTCCTCCATGCTTCCAGAGCGAAAACCAGAGGATCGGTAATTCTTATACTCACTGGAGGAAACAGTTCTCCATTCCACTGTGATATCATCGGGGTGGCTACCATGAAGGGTATAACCTGGAGCCGGTGTGGTTTCCTTGGCCGAGTACTCATAATCTAAGGAAATGAAGTCCTTATAAAACTGATCCCGGTCCTGTTCTAATGCTTCCTTTTGTGGTGCGCCGCTTGTATCGATGGCATGAAAGAAACCACCTTTTTCTACCAGGCGCTCACACTCCTGCACTCCGGCCAGCCACTCGGCCCATTTGGTATCATGAAGGGCCTGGTTCCGTTGTTCCACGGCTTCAATCTCATCGGCATTGGTCTGTTCATCCGTCTCTTCGTCATATTCTGGTTCTGGTACTTCCTCGTACTCAACCACTGGGGCCGGGTGGCCAGAACAATACCCTTTTTCATAGGTATAATTTTTATTATCAGAATGGGCTTTTTTATTCACTATCTTTCCTTGGGAATTCACGTAGTGAAGCTCTCCGCCTTCACCTGTAATATGTTTATCTTCTGGACAAGGATCTTTTTCCGGATCACTCCATCGCTCAAACTGAGAGCCGGATGAATTCCCCTGGTTATAACGGTTTGAATCTGAATCATTTAATCCGGTATCTCCGCTGTAATTGTTAGAGATTCGCTCTTCATCCCCTCCCGCATCCTCTTCCCAGGAAGCCCCAGTTAAAGAGCCGAGATTGGAAGAATAGCTCCCCGAATCATCAAGGTCCAGGTCTGTATCATCAAGTTGGGAATCATCAAATTTCTCTAAGATATCAAACTGGGAACCAGCCAGAGGCTTTCCTGTCTCTGAATCAAAAGTAGACAGTGACACGTTATAACTAGCTCCAAACCCCTCCGTATGTTTGTATCGTTTTACTTGTCCGCCTTTACCTGAACCAATTCGAACGTGTACTTCTAACTCTTTGTCAAGTTTGGCAGCAAAGTAGGTCTGGGATCTATCAAAAGCATAAGTCAATCCCCACGGATCTCCAAGATCTTGAGTATAAAATTTAAAAGTTGCAAGCCCGGCAGAGCCAAGATCCTTCGCCAGCTCTGCCCCCACCTGAGACGGGTTTAACCAGTAAAGGGTACCAACTCCTTTCCCATCATCTGGAACATCTCCAGACTGAGAGGTGAATACAAGACCAGCATCCGTAGGACCACTATACGTCCAGTCTCCATAAAGATCTTTTGCTGAAAAGCCTTGATAGTAAGCCTTTACCGTCTCATTGGGATAAGGAATTGTAATGGTATAAGCATCTGTAGAATGATCCATCTTGGCAAAGTAGACCGTTTCTTCTGAATCAGTTGTAAATTGGCCTGTAATACTAGCTGCATCCCATATATTTCCAAACATCCACTCGGCCCAGTTTTCGCACCCTCTGGCAGCATACTCTGGAGCAACACTTCTACTGGCTAATTGATTGTACACAGAGCGATCCCCTACAGCATTAGGATTCATCTGCTGAATAACAGATTTATAATTTGCATCATCACGAAATAGTTGCAGATCAGCCTTAAAATCACCAGTAAACTTGCATTCATCTGCAGCCATCCAGTTGACGATGGATGCCACAATATACTTTGCGGTTCCTGCATTGACATCATTACAGGCTTCAACGCTGTCATTTCGTCCCATATGCGTCGCATAAATAATCATAAGAAAGTTAAACTGCTTAAGAATCTTATTGTTTGCATTATCTCCTTTGGGAAATACTTCGGGTGGGTCTGCTGGTGTCCACACTTTTTCTAAAAAAGCTTGACTTCCAAGGTGAATCATCGCATTTTCCGTATGACCTTCCACACAGTAGATGAATGTTTTATCATATTCCTTATAAGTTCCATTACTATGCTGTTTATTTTCTATCAGGTACTGTTTGGCCCCAGCTGGAAAATTTCCATCTTTTACAGGCGCCCCTAAATGAAACACCTTATTTTCATACATTAGCCCCGTAGGTTGATATCCCTTAGCGCTCGCATCACCTTCATACCTACTGGCATCCCAAGAAGGTAGTGAAACGGTTTCAATCAACTGTGCATAGTCTGCAAAGGAGACTATGTTTCCAGGTATGTAAGGTAAGAAGGACATCATGGTTAAAACCAAAGCCAAAAATCCGGCTGTTTTTCTCTTAATATCAATCTCTTGTAACAGTTTTTTCATTTTTTTCATCCTCTAATTTGCAACAAAAAAAGACCACCGATTATGAATCAACCGATAGTCTTTTATAATATCTTTTATTTTAATTAGAAAAATGGATTTGGAGTTTTCTCCCTTTGTGCTCTTGTTACTGGATCATAGATCAAATGGCCTATAGGATAACTATTATAATTTGCAATAATCTCTCTTGGATTGATTGTTTTTACCTTTCCATCTATCATTAGTTGTCCAAGCTCATTGACCATGTAGCCATCTGGTGTAATGGTATTAATATAAAGATAACCATACTCATTAAAACAGTAAGCATACATAAGTCCGTCTTTTTTTCTATCTGGAGATATCATAAGCCAATCCCATCTACTTATAGAATAACAGCCATTACTACGACCATACCAAAAATTACTTACTCCATTATCATTTGTAGATTTTATAGTATCTTGATACCAGGAAAGTCCTTCATAAGGAAGGCTATTTGCATATTCTAATTGTCCTTGTTGCGAACCATAAGAAGCAACATGGCCATTTCCAAGTATTATTACACCTTCTGCATTAGTAGTCATACCTCCTGCAAAATTTGCACTCTTCATAAAGTTTCCATGTAAATCTTTCATATAATAAGTATAGGTGTCTCTCTTAATAGCAGTTCCTGAATAAAAACTAAAGTCCTTATTTTCCCTCTCATTTGTTGTATATCCTGCCGGAAGCTTATCAGCTGTCCAGATGATTTCTGCAAATGCCGGTGTTGCCATGGTTACGGTAAGTAACGTGGATATAATTGCCCCTATTAATCTCTTTTTCATACTTTTGCCCTCCTATTTCATATAATGATAATAACATATATTAATACACTTATCAAGTAACTGGAAAATGTCCTAATATATGCCATCATCTTATTCCAATGGCAAATTCTCATTTATGAAATTTATGAATCCTTCTTACTCGACTCACCGGTTCATCAATATACTCTCCAGTATTTAGAAGAATTCCGATAAGATTATTACCAGTCCCTATGACAACTCCATATCTTATCATATTCTCCTAAATCACCATAACTGGTATCTCTTTGCCCTTATCTCTCGCTGTCAACTTCATTTTATTCCTCCTGATATTACAAATTAACTTTGTTTATCCTCTCTTTTATATTTTTAGATTCGCATTGTCTTTCTACATTCATTATTTCTTCGTCACCTAACTCTCTATAAAATACAAAATTATACGGAGTCGTTTGAGAAAATATAATGGAATACATTTTATTCTCTATATATAAATACTCCATAATACCCAGTCCTCTTAAATGATAATAACTCTCCACAGCATACGGATTTTTTTTACAGATAGCTTCCGTTTTTAACTAATTCATTTTTCTTTGCCTATATAAACTTTCGATGCAAAGACCCACGGCAACCATTGCTAGTATACCAAAGATAGAATTAACTATTATAGCCATATCTGTATCTTACTCCTTTACTCGGTAGTCTCAATATTTTTCCTTTTGTTTTCGTTGATCAGCTCCTTTTCAAGCAGTTCTAATACTTGCAAATAGCACGCCTGTTCAAAGACATTTAACCTTGCTAACTCTGCATTACATTTCTCTGTAAAATAATTAAGAGCCTCCTCGATTCCCACAACACTAATTTCACCTATTGAGTTTGTTTCTCTCCCAATACCAAGGTGACCAATTAATTCAGTTTTAGGATTCAATACAATAATTTTATTACTCATTATTTACCTCTCTTCCATTATAAATTTTGATATCTAATGCAAGCCGTACTTCTACGGCCATGCTTGTGTAATTACACCTAGTTCTACAAGTCTGTTAAATTTTTTCCTTGCCACTTTCTTACACTCTGCTTTTGTTGCCTCACTAGCCAACAGAAGACCACTGCAAATGGTTTTTCAATCCTACACTTGCTAAGCTAACAAAGGAGATAGTACCACTACAGATATATTATGCAAAATCTGTTTTCACTTAAAGTTGAAGTCAAGTGATATTATTGAAACTGTAGAAGAAGTGAATTCTTAAAAGAGAGTCCTTTTTTCTTTTCCTTTATTTCTAAAGTACATAATTTCTTTTTCTATCGGTTAATCATATTCGGTTTTCAATGTGCTGTGGCCGATCGCTTGGACAGGGTGGCAACTGTTACACAGTAACCACTTTCCCGTCCTCTACCTGCTGGCCATTTCTATGTTTCATTTCTATTAATAGCGGTTTCAGCCGTTTGCCTTTACCTTATTCCACCAGAAACTTCATCTTTTCCATTAATCTCATTAGCTATATAATATCAAAGGCTATTATGAGTAGAGCAATGCCTTCACTTAACGTCATGTACAGCCATCTCATTTCCTCATTACAAAAAAGAAAAATAAGAAGTAACGATATCAGACAAGCAATAATAGTGATTTGAATTATTGTTATTGCTATGACACATTTTTTCATCATGATTGAATCCACTGACCTTTTTCATTTACCTTATAACCATCTGGTGTGGTGGTGTTTGTTAATAGCTTTCCTCTTGCTCCATCAGACACTGGATTAAAATAGTACCAGGTTCCTTCTATGGTCTGCCAACCAGTAAACATCTGTCCTTGAGTTCCATCAATAGCTGTCTTTAGGTAAAAAGTATTTCCATCTATATCAGTCTGCCAACCAGTCACCATAAACCCGTCTTTATCAAACCGGAACCAAGAAGCTTTTTCTTGCTCACCTAGTGCAAATGGATTACTAATATACGCCCACTCATCGGTATAAGTTCTGTCAGAAGCAAAGATCCACTTTCCATTTCCTACCTGGGTCCAAGTGCCGGTAATAGCTCCAGAGGGGGCTGCCGGTCCTTGGATATTTCCGGTAGCGGTAACTCCTACGGATCGGCCGCCACCGCCTCCTCCTCCACCGGAGCTGCCTCCAGAAGTGGTATTGTCAATGACCTTTAAGTTCAATGTTACATTTACTGAATCAGATAGTTTTCCATCGCTGCTTTCTGCGTAGATAACAGCGTTTGTACTTCCGGAATACTGTGATTTTCCGATGACCTGATTAATCCAGCCAGCAATAACTTCCTGCTTTTCATTGATTACCATGGCCTTTACATTTCCTTCTGAATCTACGGAAAGGATTCCTAGATCAGAGGAACGCCACTGGATTTTCTTTTTCTCCCTAGTTTCTGGATAAACAGAAGCGGAAATTTTCTTTCCCTCCAGTCCGCTCCAGGTATAAGAAGGACTGTTTCTTCTTCCTGTTTTGGTAAGAACCAGATCAAAGGTTTCAATGTCTCGGTCTGCTTCCAGGCATTCTGCCTGGAATGTAAGCCTCACCAGACAAGTAGTCGCTTTCTTCCCATCCTTTGTGGTAGCTGTAATCTCCACATTCTTTTCTGCTTGGTATGGAGCCTTTTTCAGTGCTTCCTTGATCCAGTTGGCACCTTCTACTGGGGATATTCTTCCCTGATCATCTACAGATACCGAATCCGGTTCTGAAGAAGTCCAGATTACCGTCCGATCATATGGTTTGTGTTCTGCTGATTCGTTCAAATCTGGAAGAACCGTTGCAGTCAGCTTCTTTGTGTCAAATCCTTTTTTTATTACAATCTGAGAATGAATATCCCTGGCCATCTGGTAATCCAGTGTATACGATACTTCCTTCTGATCTAGCGTGATTCCTTCTGGGATCACTCTGGTCTGATCGTCTGTTACAAAGTTCACATTCACCTGACATGTAGCAGAAGCTTTATTTCCCAGCTTGTCTTTTCCATCTACTGTGATAACGACATCCCGGTTTCCACTTCCGGAAACTTTGGCATAGGGATCGTTACTTTTTATTCCATTGTCGGTTGCTATGATGTTACGAATCCAGGCAGCATCCTTTAATGCGGAAATCGATGCTTCCCGGTATGCTTCGTTGTCCTGAGCAACTTGTACCACTGCCGGATCAGAACTGGTCCATACCACTTCATCCTTAGAGAAAAAATCAGGAGTGAAGGTTGCCGTTAAGGACTGAGGAGCGGTCACCGTTATGCTCTCGTTTGGAGCTTTCCGGTCTCCGGTCAATGTTCTCGTCACGGTAAAGGTCAACGCCTGTTTATCCAGGGCTGCGCCTTCTGTTGCAACTAAGGTATTGTCAATGACCTGAAAAGTGACGTTGATTCGACTATTGGCACTACAGGGCTTTCCTTCAAAGGAAGTGGAAGGTCTGGTCTGTGCGGTTAAAACTGCAACACCTCCGTTTTGGTGTCCTGCCCCGTAGATGGTACCAGGGATCTTATACTGATAATTCTCATCTGCCTGTTTCTTTTCTGCTTCCTCTATAATGGTTTGAAAGAAGGAAGAAGAAAGATTTAAGGAAAGGCTGGCAGACTTTGCGGTGTAGCCATCTGTTCCTTCGTCATTATTTTTTTCCAGAGTGATGAGCTGAGGATCATCAATGCTCCATTTCACCTTATTATCTTCCACATCATTGTTTGCATCGATTACAGCCTTGATATTTACTGGCTGCACTTGGGTTCCCTGCTCTAGCACACCATTGATATATCTGGCAATCAGCTTTCCTTCCCCGTTTTTAATCTCTGTTGTTTTTACCGGATTTTTTCTGTTTCCAGTCCTTGTCTGAATGACTTTAAAGGTATAACTATCAGGATCTACCTTTACGGATACGGCCACCTTTTTATAAAGTGCTGAAAGGGTAACATTATCCTCTGGCATGGTGTAGGTATAGGCATGGCTGCTATCGTAATAGGTACTGCTCTTTTTGATTCCCTTGCTATTTACATAGAAAGGAGAACCTTCGATCTGAAACTTTTCTGTATCTGTATTCTTTGGCGCTGTCGTAATGGTAACTGCACTACCGGCTGCAATGGCTCCCCGGTTTTCCTTATCCAGAGGCTTGGAATACTGGGAACTTCCACGGACTTCTAAGGTAGCAATGTCATAAAAGTTCTGGCCATTTGCTATGGTATCAATCTGATTGATATTTAATAGATATCCTCTTACGGGTCTCCCTAATGAATCTGGTGCAAAATGATCCAGGGTATAGTCTCCTGATTCTTCATCAAGGACAGTTAAAACACCTTGTTCCAGCTCTTCATAAAAGTACTGGTTTGATATGGCCTTTTTTGCTCCTCCTTGCACCAGAGTGTAATAGAAATCTCCCGTGTTCCAGAAACCAATATGGGCAGCGTATGTATAATCATTGTCATCCTCAATCTCTGATCCGCACACGTTGGAATTTATCTTACTTTCTGAATCAGCAAATAGATATCCCACATCTTCAATATAGTTAAAGTTAGTGGCAGCGCCCTGTCTGGTTCCGATAAATGTTCCTTCCCTTGCGTTAGAACCAAGTTGAGAGTTTCCAATGGTCCCCACAAATCGGGCTACTTTTAACTTTCCAGAAGCATATTTTCCAGTAACACCACCAATGGCGGTGGAATGATAACCTCCGATAGTTCCACTTACATAAGTATTAAATACATTAGAAGAATTCTGATAGCCTACAATTCCACCAATATATCCGGTTCCCTGGATTCTTGCTGTGGTCCCTGTGCCGGTAGATACTTCACAGTCTACGATGGAGGAATTAGAAGCAACTCCAGCGATTCCACCGGCATAAATGACTTCATTTCCTCCTTTGGCATCAATCATGACTTTTTCACAGATAGCATTTTCAATGACAGTGCCACTGATCTCTCCTGCAATTCCTCCTGAAATACCAGTAGAGCTAATGTCTGCATTTTTTACCGTTACGTTTCGGATCTGGCTGTCTTGTGCATATCCTACCACCACACCAATCCGGTCATTTCCTTTGATGGAGCTGCTATCCGGGATTATGGTCAGGTCATGGATATTGGCATCAGTTACGGCACCGAACAGGCCCACGTTGTTATAACCAGCAAAGGAAGTCAGTTTTAAGTTCTTTATGGTCTTTCCACTTCCATCAAAGGAACCATTAAATGGGTGGGATACCTCTCCAGCAATTTCAGAAGAATCCTGGTAAAATCCAATGGGATTCCAGTTTACTCCTTGAAGATCAATGTTTGCTCCCAAAGCAAAGAAGCATCCGGAATAATCTCCGGCATATTTTGCTCCCTCTGCCTCTGGAACCATCATTCCCATGGCCGTGAGTTCGGATAGTCCCATAAGCTGTTCCCGGTTCTTAATCAGGTAAGGTTTTTCTTCCGTTCCCTCTCCCTGGCTTCCACTAAGAAATTCAAAGCTGGTCTTACCGGACCAAGAATCCCAAATATCACCAAGGGAGCTGGAGGTTTCTAAGGCTAACTTTTTCACAGCAACCAGGGAGGAAGGCAACAATGGATCTACGGACATTGGAATCGCCTGAGACGGCGTGGCAGGTTTGGTCCAGTCAATGTCTGGCTCTTGCACCGGATCGGTTTCTACTTCACCTTCCGGAAGATTAATTTCCTCTTCCAGTTCTTTTTCCTCTGTTGTATCAACTGGTTTTTCTTCTTCATCCTGGATCTTTTCAGCCTGGGATGGGGTCCCCATCCGGGCATACACTGGCTCTTCGGCTAGTAGATCTGTATTGGCATAAACTGCCAAGCTTGGCAGTGATGTCATTGTCAGGGCGGCACACAATGCGTATGCCGTCCCTTTCATTATCTTTTTGTTCATTCTTCCTCCTATTTCTTATCTGCGCAAACCCCGTTTTCATCTACCCAATATCCGTCAGGGGTATATTCATTTCGGTACATGGAGCCATAGGGCTTTCCTGGTCGGTTCGGGTCATATTTCCAACCGCTACCACCTTGGAGATTGCTCCCAAAGTAAGTCTGCCCTTCATTGTTAGTTGTAAAATAATAAGATTTTCCATCAATGTTCTGCCAGCCAGTTAGCATTTTTGTGGTAGTTGGATCAAAGAAATACCGTTTGTCATCCATTGGCTCATGATTCCAGCCAATTAATGCTGCTCCAAGCCTATCTCCCTTTTCCTTATTAAACTTGTACCAGGTCTTTTCCCCTTCCAGGTACCAGTCATAATTTATTTTCCCTTTTTCATCCACATGATACCAGTCTCTTCCGTCACCAACCCATTCATCTTTTGCAAGCGTTCCATCTGGTTTTGTATATGTAACATCGTAAGGATTTTCAGGGTTTACGATAAATTTACCGCCACTGTCCGGAACAGTCGGTTTTGTGGTGGTGTCTATTGTTGGAGGAACCGGTACAGGTGCTACATTATTTTTTTCTTCTGACGTCTGTTTATAATTATCAGCAGTGTATACAGCAGTAATCGTTGTATTACTCTGAATATTTTTGAATTGCTTATCCCAGCCGATAAATGTATATCCTGTTCTTACCGGATCTTCCGGTGGTGTAGCATCTGCACCTATTGCAACTTCCTGAGTTATTAAAACATCTCCATTCCAATCTTTATATACTACCTCACTGGAATTGCGTACCCAGTGGGCATATACCGTCACACTGAAAGCTGGCATTGTATTTCCGCTTCCGGTGTATTTACTTCCTCCAGTTGGCATTGTGTACCAGCCATCAAAGGTATAATACTTTCGGCTCGCTTTGGCTGCTCCATCTTCAAGCACCTGGTCCATGGATTCTCCAAAGGAAATCGTCTGGCTCTTGGTTTCATCTCCAGCTATGTTCCCTCCGTTTCCGTCCAGGGTCAGTGTGAAGCGGTTGGCCGTATACTGAGCCGTAATCGTTGTGTGATTCTGGATATTAGTAGATGGTTTATCCCATCCGGCGAACGCAAAACCTGCTCTTACCGGATCTGAAGGTGGTGTAGCATCTGCTCCGATCCCTACCTCCTGGGTTTTAATAACATTTCCATCCCAGTCTTTATAAACTACCTCACTGGAGTTACGTACCCAGTGGGCATATACCGTTACACTGAAAACTGGCATTGTATTTCCGCTTCCGGTATATTTGCTTCCTCCGCTTGGCAATGTGTACCAGCCATCAAAGGTGTAATACTTTCGGCTCGCTTTGGCTGCTCCATCTTCAAGCACCTGGTCCATGGATTCTCCAAAGGAAATCGTCTGGCTCTTGGTTTCATCTCCAGCTATGTTCCCTCCGTTTCCGTCCAGGGTCAGTGTGAAGCGGTTGGCCGTATACTGAGCCGTAATCGTTGTGTGATTCTGGATATTAGTAGATAGTTTATCCCATCCGGTGAACGCATAACCTGCTCTTACCGGATCTGAAGGTGGCGTAGCATCCGCTCCGATCCCTACCTCCTGCGTTTTTAAAACATCTCCATTCCAGTCTTTATAAACCACCTCACTGGAATTACGTACCCAGTGGGCATATACCGTTACACTAGAGCCTTGCATTGTATTTCCGCTTCCGGTGTATTTACTTCCACCTATTGGCATTGTGTACCAGCCATCAAAGGTATAATACTTTCGGCTCGCTTTGGCTGCTCCATCTGAAAGCACCTGGTCAATGGATTCTCCAAAGGAAATCATCTGGCTCTTGGTTTCATCTCCAGATATGGTCCCTCCATTTCCGTCCAGGGTCAGCGTGAATCGGTTGGCTGTATACTGCGCCGTGATTGTTGTGTGATTCTGGATATTAGTAGATGGTTTATCCCATCCGGTGAACGCATAACCTGCTCTTACCGGATCTGAAGGTGGCGTAGCATCCGCTCCGATCCCTACCTCTTGGGTTTTTAAAACATCTCCATTCCAATCTTTATAAACTACCTCACTGGAGTTACGTACCCAGTGGGCATACACCGTCACACTGGAAGCTGGCATTGTATTTCCACTTCCGGTATATTCGCTTCCTCCGGTTGGCATTGTGTACCAGCCATCAAAGGTATACCCCGGTCTTTTTACTTTATACTTATACGTATATAACAAGTCATCAAATAATTCACCATATAGTATGTCTGAAACTAATGAAGTATTTGTACCATCCAGAGTACCTCCATTAGCATCTAAAGTTAATTTTCCGACTTCTATGATGTACTGAGCTGTTACGGTTGTGTCTTTTTCAAGTTTACTTATGCTACCTAAGTTCTTGTCCCAGCCTGTAAATACGTATCCTGCTCTCTTAGGATCTTCCGGATAAACTATCTCACTGTTATAATTAACGGTTTCTTTGCTTATCACACTTCCATCATAGTCTTTAAATGTTAATTCACTACTCTCATTTGTAAATAAAGCATACACGCTGAAATCTATAGTTGAATTACTACTATTATCAGTTGGTGTCAATGGCTTTGAAAAGTCAATAGGAGTTGTTCCACTTGAATCAGTGTAGAACCCTTTAAACACTTTATTTGGATAACTTAAGCCATTTACATAACTCATTACTTTATATAAGGACTCTTCTTTTATTATCTCCCCATACTTTGTATACCCATACCCCCTGAAAGGTTCCCAAGAAGCATCATAACTGCTCGAATACTTACTAGGATAAAACAGTCTACTGTCAATGTTTTTAAGAGTTCTTTTCCAGTATAAATCTACAATTTCTTCTGTTGGATATTTTATAGGTGAATATAATATAGTACCATTACTGTCTGTCCAATAATTATTTAAGTAACCAGGAAATGTCAATGGCTTATAACTAGATGTAGGTAATTTCTTAACTAGATCTTCTTCAGATACATTAGAACGTATAACTCTACTTTCAGATATTTTTTCTCTATCTAAGTCGTAATGTAATCTATAAGTGACATCAAAACTTTCCCATTGAGCATATAACTTTACACCACTAGTCATTATAGAACTACTATCTATCTTTTCACCCGACCCATATGAGTTTAAAT
The DNA here is from genome assembly GCA_002478865.1 of Hungatella sp. UBA7603. Taxonomy (GTDB): domain Bacteria; phylum Bacillota; class Clostridia; order Lachnospirales; family Lachnospiraceae; genus Lacrimispora. Next base: position 20,115 of record DLJZ01000024.1, on the reverse strand, counting down.
ACCATCCTTTAAGTCTCAAACCTTTTCCTATTGAACTTACATTTCCAGGAGTATCTCCTAGAGCATCTCCATAATTAAGTCTTTTACTATTGCTTGTAGCTGTATCTCCTTGAGGATAGTTAGTATAATATGTAACATAAAAACTCTCCAGGCTCCAATTAACTGTTATAGTTATATCCTCAGTTAATTTTGTAGATACATCACTAGCTACTCCATTAGCATCTACTATTTTACACATGTATTTACTAGTTACGTACCCAGTTCTTTTAGTCTCCTTTATAATTTCTTCAAGTAATGTGCTACTATACATATCCTTAGGAATTTCTGTAGTATATACCCCTTCCCCATATACTGTTCCACCATTACCTAGTATAGTTACTATAACTGAATCTACATATATTGGTTTTACTACTAAGTCACTGCTTATGTTTGTGAAAGTTTTATCCCACCCTTTAAACAACTTACCTACTATTTTTGGAGCTTCTGGCGCTGTGGCGGATTCTCCTGTGTTTACTTTTTGACTACTTAACACACCACCATCTATATCTAAGAAAGTTACTGTGTTTTCAATAGGCTTAAATGAGGGAAATACCCAAGTAACCCTACCACTACTACCACAATTTATCTCTGTACCGCTAGCTATATAATCACCATAGCCACTACCCAGTCTCCAACCCTCAAAAGTATATCCAGATTTTGTCGGTGTACTTATTGAGTCTATATTGAATGAACTATTTCTTCTTACTTTAATATTTTGAATAGCATAAGTATAGTTACCAACATTAAAGTACTCTATCTTTTTATTTACACGGTCCTCACCCTCCCTAGCAAAAATATATATGTCTGCATTATCTGGACACCACACACCGTATATTGAGCTAGGATACCACTCATTAGTTTTAAATATAAATCCTTGAGATAGTAAAGTGACACCACTGTAATAACTATCTATATTTGCAGGGTCTCCATTTAGATAGTCATACCCTATTACTGCGTTAGATGCGTTATATCTTGGAACTGAAAAACTATTGTCATTACTTCTACTACTAGCCCAAGCTACAAATTTTGAAGTAAAGTTCATACCTCTATCTATAGCAGCTTGAAAAGGCTTTTGAGGGTACATTGTACTTCCTCCCATAGATGGATGGTCTTTTATGAGGTATTGATTAGACGGAATACTTAACCTAAACTGGCCAGGAGCATCTAAATACCACTCAAAATCATAATAAGTAGTGGCCATCAAACTTGCTCCTAACATATTATTTACATTTATTATTTTCCCTTCACTATCGGAATAGTACCATTTGTCTTCAATATCATTGCCTTTATTATCACTATTTTTTATATGACCATAAAAGTGAAATCCCTGGTCATTATCTTCATCATCTTTACTTACCAAATGCCAGATATAATATCCGGACGGGTCCCAATTTTTAAAACCACCTATCTTCTTTTTGGTATAGCCATCAATTTCATCACTGCCAAAAAATAGTCTCCAGGATAGATTCGTCCATGCCGTTTGATCTGGTGCTACGCTGCTGTAAATATATGGAGCCTCACTATAATACTCCTCATCAAGATTTACGGATACATATGTGCCGTCTACAGTCCCGGTCAGATCCGTCAAATACCATAATGGAAATTCTGCATCCCCTTGCACATAACCATAATCCCGGTATTGCACCATTCCATTCCGATCCTCAAATTTCCAGAATTTCTTTCCTGAAGCTGATACCTGGGAGTAATATTCCGGTATCTCTTCCGGTTCCACTCTCACAAACTTTTTAACTGCCTGAGATGGAGTTGCTTTTCCGTCTGGTATCTCGGCTTCAGAAGGTGTGGCTTCTCTCCCTGGGTTTTCTGCTTCTGAAGGCGTGGCTCTTGATGCATCAGACGGAGAAGCAAGCAATTCCAATGCCTTCTCCATATTTGTCTTCCACGATGCTGAAGCTGTAAATGGCGGTGCATACCCTACTGTGGTTACTGCAATTACACCAGCAAGAAAAATACTTAAAATTCTTTTTCCATTCCCTTTCATATTTTTTTCTCCTGTATTCTTTTTTCACATTCTCTTATCCACTGCTCTTGTTCATTATCCTCACATTTTTTTTCATAAGGGCTTAGCACTATAACACAGCTAAGAATGAGGAGAATTAAGCTGAATAATAAAAAACCAAAAATACCTATCATTTTTTATTCCTCTTTTGTTCCTATATCTACATCACTAATTAATCAATCAATGGCTTCAGCAAAGTCTAGTTTATGAAGTGTTAATCTTAGTTTTTTAATTATTTTCATGTTATTCTCCTTGAGGAATTGCCATCACTGGCCGGATTCCGATACTTGTTTCTGAAACTTCTACTGGCCGGATATTTCCATCTATCAGACTCACCGCATAAACCCCAGTCCCATAACGAAAATCCGTAATTCCACTGTCCTGTGGTGTCCGAAGATAATATCCCTTGGAGTAAGCCGATATCTGAGACTCTGAATTGTTTTCTTCGCTTCCGTTAAACTTCCATAGATAATCCTTATACTTAATGGCTTCATCCACGGATAGAATAAACACCCTATCCTCTAATTGCTGAAATAATCTGGACTGTCCCAGTAAACTGCTCTCTGAAAACTGCTCATATGCTCCGCTAGTAGTCGCCCCCATATATGAATTTGTAATTCCTATGTAGGTTTCATATACAAAATCAGCCTTAGCATTTTCAAGGAGCCATTCTCTGACTTTGGAATACTTATAATTATTGTTATCTCCAAAGTTCAATTTTTTAGATGCTCCCCCTATATCTGACCTTATTACACTGTCACATAGAAATAATGCCAACCTCTGGCTGTTTTCCATAGCATCCTCATAATCATCATCAATGCAGCGGAACAAATAAGTTCTATTTCCAATGGTTCTGACCTGTACATCTCCAATGCTATAATGAACTGCTTCCGGCGCTTCATCTGACGGTTCCTGACACACATCGCAGATCCCATCATGATCTGAATCCACATGACCCAGAGCCGAGGTTACTATTGACTCTTCCTTTCCACACTTATTACATCGTGTAGTTATGTGGCCATTTTCCATACATGTGGCTGCTACTTCATCTATTACTTTATAATCATGGCTACATAAGCCTTCCACGTATGTTTTCTCGAATCCCACTCGTAATATGGTGTAAGTGTTACTAGCAATTTCCACTTCTTCCATAGGCAATTCGGATATGTTTTTTACTGACTGGAATTTCTGGCTAATAATACCTGCGTTGGGGTAATACCCCCTCGCAATAAGGTATATCTCTTTCCGGTCTGTCCCATCTATCATTGATACCAGGTTAAAAAGCCGCTCATTACCTTCAGACTGACTTCCTGAAATCACCTGCATATCCGTTGGATACTCACCAGTTATGGAATAATCAGCTTCCTTTGCGATTTCAAGCCACTTGTTTAATCTAACTTTTGAATCTGCGTCTGGGTCAGAATCCTTCGGAATTCGTTCTCCTTTTCGATACTCAATATAATACTTTTGTATACCATTGCCATTCACCACCACGTTCCAAGGACTTGAAACAACAGAATGATAATAAAACTTATCTGTCCCTATAATTGTTTCAGGAAAATCAACAACAAGTTCTTTTCCTTCCTCAGATTGCCCCTTTTGTCCTTTTAAAACTTCTTTTTCAGGATTTCCCTCTTCAATAAATTTCAAATGCCACTCAACTTTTTTGGCCTCTGATGGGGAAGCGGTAAATTCCTTTTGATAGTAGATCGATACGGATAAATTATTGCTAGTTAATGTAAAACTATCTTTTTGACCTTTACAAATATGATAGCCATCAATATTCACTGGTTTTAGTTGAATAATATCGCCCCCCTTTCCCTTTCCAGTCACCACATGGAGCGTTGCTTTATCCGCAATGTCCAAATATTTAATGGTATAAACATATTGTTTATCTGATATCGCAGATGGCTCATTCTCATCTTTATTATGTTCCGGCTCTGGGTTTATTGGTGTTCCTGAATCTGGCTTAACTACTGGATTTATATCTACATTTTTATTTGGAGTTACATTTGTACCTCCATGTTTTTTGCCTCCACCACCACCGCCTCCTCCTCGTGAACCACTTACTAATGTGGTTGAATTCATAGAAGTGTCTTTCTTAATTGCCGTTTGTATTCCTTTCCCTGGGACCTCAATAATTTGATTTCCTTCTATCCAGGCCCCCGTGTCACTCACTCTATACCCATCAGGTGTCGCGTCACTCAAGTACATGGCTCCTTTTAAATACTTTTCTACTGAATTCTCTGCCAGATAATAACACCGTCCGTCAATCCACTGCCAACCAGTTAACATTTTTCCCTTTAGGTCATTCAATCCATTGCTGAGGAAATACCATTTCCCCTCAATTTGCTGCCAGCCGGTCAGTTTTATACTGTCTCCATCATAAAAGAACCAATTGTCTTCCACACTTTTCCACTCCCCTTTTTGTGAAATATCACTAGCCTTTGCATCAAATGGAAGTAAAATACATAGCAGACACGCAGCCAAGATCACTAGGTTACCCCTTTCTTTCTTATCAAAATATTTCCTCATCTTCTATCTCCTTGCTTATCTTTTTACGTTTATTTCTTTGCATTACAGATGTTGAAAACACAATTGCTCCTATCACTAATAAAATAGAGAATGTTACAACAACGCTTCTACGAAAAATTACCCAGCTCCCTTTTTTATCACTTCCAGTATTTTTTTCTGATTCAACAAGGTGTTCACCTGCTTGGTCCCAACCATCTGTCACCGAGTCAAATCCCTGATAAATGGACACACATTGAAATCCCTGAAAGGACGGAATGACTGCCTCACCTCCATAAATAACGCGGTAATCGGAAACTCTTTTTTCACCTGTTACCAGAGCATTTCTACAGATGGTGCCTGAATCATCTACATAAGCTTCTCCCTCCCATGCAGCATCATTAATCCGATAATCTTCCGGATCAACCTGTATTTCATTTAGAAGTTCTTGATAACAATCATTTATTTGGGGCTTTTTATTATCAAAAGGAATCTTCTTACTACCTAACTGATAATAATCTGCATCAAACGAATGAAATACTGCCGTAAATGAAAACCCAGGAACCCACTGTTGTTTATCCTGTTCCATATGTATTATTGAAAAGTTTTGTTTCAAGGTTTGTCCGGTAACTTTATCTTTTATTATTAATGCAGCCTGCTTTGGAAGCTGTCCCTCCCACTCCACCTCTTCATAAACTATTTCCTGTTCCGTCCATTCCCTCCGCTCCGGCATCTGAATCGGTTCGATCTGCCATTTTTTTAACCAAAATTCTTTACCGTCTTGATCCGTATATTTTTCATCTGGTCTGTAATCTTCTTTTTCTTCAGCTAAGACTCCTGAAGTAATAATTACCTCCCGATTTTGAGGCTCTCTTTTTATCTGAGAACTTTCCGCAGCCCAAGTAGAACCAACATTCATCTCCCCCAAGGAAATAAATAAGATAATCGAGAACAGAAAAAATGTCTTTTTTACCACAAACAAATAACCCCCTCTCTCTATAAAAAATGAAACACTTTGAATTTTTTTGAATAAAACAAGAATAATGAATTAGAATTAAGGAAAATTGAACATTATTAGATCTAAAGATGGATTTGAATAGAATTATGAATCATTTACTTAAAAAGACACAATTAATATGGATTAATATAAGAATAAAAATAGATCATAATAACATAGAAGATAACAAGAAATCGAAGTAAGCATTTTTTTACTCACTTAAGTAAGAGACAAAAACATAATAGGATATAGAAAAAAAAGTGTAAATATAAGCATATAAATAAAGGTCAAGACTAAATTATTTATCGTAATAAACTTTCAACCTATAATAACATTTAAAATAAAAACCAAATTAACTCTAAGATTATTACATATACAATCATTAAACTAAACTTAAAACCTATATCTGCATAAACTAAAAACTAAATCAATATCAGCCTCAGTTATGAAAACTAAGATAACTTAGATTAATATCAACCACAATTATGTAAGTTAAGATAACTCAAATTAATATCAACCATAATTATGCAAGTTAAGATAACTTAGTTCAATACCAATCTCAATTATGCAAAGTTAAAACAATATGGGTTAATACCTACTACGATCATGTGTACAAAAGTAACACATCCAATACCAATCTCAATTATGCAAAGTTAAGACAATATGGATTACTACCTACTACGATCATGCGTACAAAGATAACATAAACCAATACCAACTTCAATCATGAAAATCAAGATAACATAAATCAATTAATAATTTTCAATTCCTTATACACTAATAAAAAAATATGGATTCATTCCGAGTAAAAGATTAAGAAAAACAGATTCAAAGATAAAAAATATAATAATAGATTTTTAAAACTTACGCTAAGTATAAACGATTTTTCCAAAATAATCAATTGCCTTTTTAAATTATTGCTAATCAGATCATTTCGACCTATCATATCGAAACTTCCAGCAACAATCTCCTTACCTCACCAAACAAAACACTTTCCACTTAACAACAACAACAACAACTACTACTACTACTACTACTACTACAAAATCTCCCACAAAAAACCTCGTCTCCCAACCCACTAAACCCAAGAGCCCACATATGATACCATTAATAGCCAAACAATAACTTACCCTCACCCACTTCCTCCAGTACAAACCACCTCTCCCACACAAATCACGACCAACACAATCACCCATACTTCCCGCACATACCCATAACAATCCCTAAAAGACTACATTAAATTCTTATTATTTTGTTACGATTTTGAATTTAATTGTATTCTGTACTTTGTCTGCATATAATTATATCAGCAGATAATATCTGCTGGCAATCGTGTATAGGTTGGTTGACCTCTATTCTACATAGAATGGAGGGGTCGCTTATGAAGAATTTTGACTTTAAAGACATGATGTCTTTTGGCATGTTCATCTTAGCACTACTGACATTCATTTTTATGAAATGTCAATAAGCAAAAAACCTCCCCTGTACTTTGGCCGGTAGGGAAGGTTTTCTAAATTTCAATCGGTCAACCACCCTGTGGCGATTGCCTATGTTAAGTATATTATAACAAATAATCGAATTATTACAAGTAAATGAAATTGTTTTGCAGTCACTCCATAATTGATGGAATCGATTTCAAAACAATGGCGTTATTAAGCATGTTACTCTCATTTTCACCAATGTTACGTGTTTCCGAAATTACAAGTTATTCCTGTTTGTTTAATCAAATCTCATTAAGCTTTGTAAGCTTTTCTGCTTGGTCTGCTGCAATCATGGAATCCAGTAATTCGAAAATATCTCCATTCATAATGGCATCAATTTTATAAAGAGTCAGCTTGATTCTATGATCTGTCACACGACCCTGAGGGAAGTTATAGGTACGGATCTTTTCGGAACGATCTCCGGTTCCGATTTGGCCCTTTCTTTGCTCTGACTCAGAATTCTGGCGTTTCTCTAACTCCAGATCGTAAAGCTTTGAACGCAATAGGCGGAATGCTTTTTCTTTATTTTGAAGCTGTGATTTTTCTGTCTGACTGTAAATCACAATTCCTGTAGGATTGTGAGTCAGTCGAACCGCAGAGTCAGTGGTATTAACACACTGGCCTCCATTTCCAGAAGCACGCATTACATCGATTCTAACATCCTTATCATCGATCACTACATCAACCTCTTCAGCTTCAGGCATAACTACTACCGTAGCTGTAGAAGTATGAATTCTTCCACCACTCTCTGTCTCTGGAACTCTCTGAACGCGGTGTACACCACTTTCATATTTCATCTTAGAAAATGCGCCTTTTCCTGTAATCATTGCAACTACTTCCTTAAAGCCGCCGATCCCACTTTCATTCAAGCTAATTATTTCTACTTTCCACCGCTGACTCTCCGCATAGTTAGTATACATACGGTATAACTGAGACGCAAATAAAGCAGCCTCATCACCACCAGCTCCCGCACGGATTTCCAACATAATGTTCTTATCATCGTTAGGATCCTTTGGTAAAAGTAAAATCTTAAGTTCCTGCTCTAACTGCTCAATGCGCTTCTTAGCATCGGATAACTCTTCCTTTGCCATTTCCCGCATATCCTCGTCATTTTCTTCATCAAGAATCAGTAAGCTGTCTTCAACTGCCTGCTTCGCCTTCTTATACTGGGTGTAGGTCTCAACAAGATCTGCTAGATCTGATTGCTCCTTCATCAGCTTACGAAAACGGTTCTGGTCTTCCGCAACGGAAGGATTATTAAGCTCCTGCATCAATTCTTCATAGTGAACTAAAATATCATCTAACCTGTCAAACATAGGTAACCTCCAAAATCTTACAAAAAGGGCTTCGCCCTAACTTATTTCAAAACGGCACATACTACGCGATCTAATCCTGCCGCATCTTTCACTACTCTTATTTCAGCAAAACCTGCATCTATCAATAATCCGCTAACAGCTTCTGCCTGATCATATCCAATTTCAAAATATACCGATCCCCCGGGATTTAAGAATCTGCGTCCATCTGAAACAAGCTGTCTGTAAAAAAACAATCCGTCTTCCCTGCCATCAAGGGCAAGCATGGGTTCAAAATCCCGTACCTCCGGCTGTAACCCCTTAATGATTTCTGTAGGGATATAAGGAGGATTTGAAACAATCACATCAAACTTTTGTTCAGAGCCAAGTACCTCAAAAAGATTACTTTCTATCAGGGCAATACCACCCGTTCCCAAAAGGGCTTCCACGTTTCTTCTTGCAACGCTTAGAGCCTCTTTGGAAATATCAACTCCCGTAACACAGTCAAATCCGCCAAGTTTCGCAAGGCTTATGGCAATGCAGCCGCTTCCTGTACACATATCAAGGATTACTGGCTTATTACCCTTAAAGTCCTTTAAAATCAATTCAACTAATGTCTCTGTATCCTGCCTTGGAATAAGCACGTGTTCATTTACATAAAACTCCAAGCCCATAAACTCCCTGCTTCCTGTAATCTGCTGCAATGGAATTCTTTGAGACCTTTTTTCTATCATAGATCGGTACTGATCAATTCGATTTAGAATCAATTCATCCTCAGATATCACACTGGACCTATCCAGAATAAAATGAGTCAAATCCGTGTCAAATGCTTCAAACAGCAAATATCTAGCATCTAGAGACGCTTCCTCAACTCCAGCCTCCGACAGTACCTTTGTACCCTCTATAAGCAATGAATCTAAGGTAACACTCATGAGCGTTTCTCCGGAAAATTCTTATCTAAAAATGCTCTCCAGTCAAATACAGCTTCCACAGAAGCAATTCCAACTTCAATCATAGAATCATCTGGCTCTTTCGTGGTAAGTTCCTGCATCCACATACCTGGACGGCTTAGTAAATTAACCAATTTAGAATCACTGCGTCCTGCAAGGCGTAATAATTCATAAGAAACACCTGCAATAACAGGAATCAAAACCACTCTGCTAAGAATCCGGAGAGGAATGGTATTTACCTGAATTACCATGAAAAATAAGATACTAATAATCATAACGATCAGTAGAAAACTGGTTCCGCACCGCTTATGTTCCTTAGAACTGTTTCTAACATTCTCTACCGTAAGCTCCTTACCATGCTCCAAACAGTTAATACACTTATGTTCTGCACCATGGTACATAAAGGTTCTTTTAATATCATCCATACGGGAAACCAGCTTTATATAAGCTACAAAAATCCCGATTCGGATAACGCCCTCTAAGATAGCCATAACGGTATGAGAATTTATAAAACGCTGAAAAATACTGGCAAGAAACATGGGGAGCACCATAAATATGCAAATAGCCATTACAACGGAAAAGACCATCACCATGCTCATAAGAGCTTTCTCCATCTTTTCTCCAAAAATCTTCTCAAGAAACTTTTCAAATTTAGACGGTTCCATATCCTCTTCATCATCTTCAAAAAAGCTGGCGGAGAATGTCAAAGCTCTCATACCTAAAATCATAGAGTCCGCAAAGCTGAATACTCCTCGAACGAATGGAAGTGAGAAAAACTTAACTTTTTCTCCCATACTGACATAAGACTCTTTCTTTACTTCAATGGTACCGTCCGGCTTTCGGACTGCTGTGGCATACTCATCCCCGTTTTTCATCATAACGCCTTCAATTACGGCTTGACCGCCGATTCCTGAATACTTCATACGCCAACCACCTCTCTATTTAAACGGAAGCTTTTACTTTTTTCGAAATTTCAAAAAAGGTTGAGCTAAAGTGTTTCCACTAAACTCAACCTTTTCTTTGCTCTAAACTTATTCAGCGTTAACGCCATACTTACGATTGAATTTATCAATACGTCCACGAGCGGAAGCAGCTTTCTGCTGACCGGTGTAGAATGAATGGCAATTAGAACAAACTTCTACATGGATATCTTCCTTTGTAGAACCAGTTACGAATTCATTACCGCAGTTACAAGCAACTTTTGCCTGATAGTAATTTGGATGGATTCCCTCTTTCATGATTTTCACCTCGCATACTCTGATTTCTATTATTTCGCGGTACTTAAACCGACTTTGTCTAATAAACAGCTTGTATAGTATAACATGGAAAAATCCTTAATGCAAGCATTTATTTGTATAAAAACCTGTAATTCCTAGAAAAACCGCATTTTCTTTGAAGCTTCGACAAATTCCCAGTTGGACTTTGTCTTTGAAAATAAATCAAGAATTTTTTCCACAGCATCTTCCGGCTTAAGAGTGTTGGTTGCCTTACGGATATTGTCCACAGCCTCCGCCTCATCTTTCGTCAGCAGTAGATCGTCTCTTCTGGTACCTGACTTTAAGATATCAATGGCAGGGAAAATTCTCTTTTCAGATAACTTCCGGTCAAGAACCAGTTCCATGTTTCCGGTACCTTTAAATTCCTCATAGATAACATCATCCATACGGCTTCCAGTCTCTACCAGTGCTGTAGCAAGAACAGTTAAACTTCCGCCCTCTCTCATATTCCTGGCTGCACCAAAGAAACGTTTTGGCATATGAAGAGCTGCGGGATCCAGACCACCGGATAAGGTACGCCCGCTAGGGGCAACGGTAAGGTTATAGGCCCTTGCAAGACGAGTAATGCTGTCTAATAAAATGACGACGTCACGTCCATGCTCAACCAGACGTTTGGCACGCTCTACTACCATCTCAGATACTCTTTTATGTCTATCTGGAAGCTCGTCAAACGTAGAATAAAGAACTTCGACATTTTCTCCCACGATAGATTCTTTGATATCTGTTACCTCCTCAGGGCGCTCATCAATGAGAAGAATCATAAGATGAATCTCTGGGTGATTAACAGTTATCGCCTTTGCCACCTGCTTAAGCAGAGTAGTTTTACCGGCTTTTGGAGGGGATACAATCATTCCTCTTTGTCCCTTTCCAATAGGGGACAGAAGATCTAATACCCGCATGGCTGTGGTATTCTTTCCACCAGTCGTCTCCATATGGAGCCTTGTATCTGGAAATATGGGAGTCATATTTTCAAAATTAGGACGACGCTCTGCCATATTGGCTGGGTAATTATTGATTTTCTTCACAAACAGAAGGGCTGCAAACTTTTCAGTCGCAGTCTTCACTCTTCTGCTTCCATCAATAATATCTCCTGTTTTCATATTAAAACGACGAATCTGGGATGGCGCAACATAAACATCATTTTCGCCAGGCAGATAATTCTCACAGCGGATAAATCCAAATCCATCCGGCATAACTTCTAAAATGCCGTGTGCATCGATTCCGCTATCCAATTCCTGTAACTCAGGGCTTGGCTGGAAATCCGGTTTCGGCTCTTCTAAAACAGAGCTCGGACGTGCTTCATTTCGCATCGGAGCCTCTGTTGTATTAGTTGGAGCCGGACGGTATGCTACTGGTCTTTGTTGTGCATCAGGGCGATAAGAACGAACAACGGTTGACTTTCTCTGATTATTCCCGGAAGAAATCCCCTGTTGATCCACAGTTACCTGACTCTGAATCGTAGGTGCGGCCTCTGGTGAGGGTACCGTATCGGGAGTCTTTATATTTTCTTTGCTATCTTCTTTATTATCTTGTGAAACATTCCCGTCTGAAACACGAACCGGAGAAGTCTCCTCTTCTTTTTGACAAAGTAAATCTATAATTTCAGCTTTTCGCATGGAACTGCAGCCTTTAATCCCTTTGGCTTTGGCAAGCTCCTTCAATTCCGCTAGGGGGAGTGTCTGTAATTTTTCACGCATATTATTCTCCTTCATGATTCCATATAACACTTATTTCGTAATCTTGGGAATGATTCACGATAGAATATCGCAAACAGATGGCCGAAAGTGTATTTCCGGCCCAAATCAAGCTGGATCAGGTCGTACGATACGCCTATTATATACCTTAACAGAAAAAAAGAAAAGTTATTTTTTCAGAAAGCTTAAGTGATCCTTGATTTTCTTTTCATAGCCATTTTCCGTAGGTCGATAGAATTCAGTTTCTGCCATCCCATCAGGCAAATACTGTTGTTTTACATAGTTATTGGGGTAATCATGTGCATAAAGATATCCTTGCCCATGACCCAGTTTTGCAGCTCCCTTATAATGAGAATCCTGCAAATGCACTGGAACCGGCATAGTTTTATGATCTTTAACCGCTTGAAGTGCCTCAAATATAGCCACACAGGCTGCATTGCTTTTCGGAGCCGATGCAACGTAAGTAACTGCTTGGGACAATATAATCTGCGCCTCTGGAAGTCCGATTCTCTCTGCCGCCTGGGCAGCTGATACTGCTACAACAAGGGCCTGGGGGTCTGCATTTCCCACATCCTCAGAAGCACAGATCATAATTCTTCTGGCAATAAATGTCAGATCCTCACCTGCATAAATCATCCTAGCCAGATAATAGACAGCCGCATCTGGATCAGAGCCTCTCATGCTTTTAATAAATGCTGAAATGGTGTCATAATGGTTATCTCCATTTTTATCATAACGGACCGCCCGTTTTTGAATGCATTCTTGAGCCACGTCCATATCAATATGAATTTTCCCATCTTCCACATTTCTTTCCGTTGTCATAACACCTAACTCGATTGCATTTAAGGCCGCTCTGGCATCACCGTTTGATACATCTGCAAGAAATTCCAATGCATCTTCTTCTATGACTGCATCATAAGAACCCATTCCTTTTTCTCTGTCATATACGGCACGGCGGATTAGTTCTTTTATATCATCAATTTCCAGTGATTTCAGTTCAAATACCCTTGATCTGGAAATTAAAGCTCCATTTACTTCAAAATAAGGATTTTCAGTGGTGGCACCGATGAGAATTAAAGTACCATCTTCTACAAAAGGAAGAAGATAATCCTGTTGCCCTTTGTTAAAGCGATGAATCTCGTCCACAAACAAAATCGTCTTTTTCCCATACATTCCAAGGGCATCTTTTGCTTCTTTAACGATCTCCTCCATGTCTTTTTTACCAGCTGCTGTTGCATTGATCTGACTGAAATTTGCACTGGTGGTATTGGCGATCACTCTTGCAAGCGTCGTTTTTCCGGTTCCTGGAGGTCCGTAGAATATAACAGATCCAAGCTTATCAGCCTTAATCGCCCGGTAAAGCAGCTTGTCCTTACCAATGATATGCTGTTGTCCAACTACCTCTTCAAGCGTGACCGGGCGAAGCCGGGACGCAAGCGGAGATTCTTTTTCCATAGTATTCGCTCTCATATAATCAAATAAGTCCATTTTCACTCTCCTATATTTCATTCTTTCTTGGGGATATGCCAACTAAATTCATCTGCGGTCTAGCATGAGTACTTATGCCTTTGAAGATGCATTTCGAGTAGGTTATCCAGCTTTCTCTGGTTTACTCATAATATGAAAATACGGCAAAATCACTCTAAGGCCAGCTTTCATTTTAGCCTTCTCTCACATATTGCAATATATATCCATTATGGGCAGAATCCATTTTTTTGTCAAGAATAGATGCTGCCAATTGGTTATTTGAAAATCATATTTCACTTTCCAATAGTTTTAATTTCTATGACATTCTATTGTTAATTATATCTGACTTAATAAGAGATTTTAGGCAAGTACCATTCTCGGATTACTGCAATAGTCTGAAATTGCGGATAACTAATATCTGCTTATCCTATGTAGAATTTTGTTAATTAACTTTATTTTTAAATTTCTCTTCTGCCTTCTTAATTGTACGAAGATATACAGTATAAATAGCCTACTTTTTATACTGTATATCTTTTATTTGATACATACGATTTTCGCTTGTACCATATATCAAAAAATAGCACCTTAGCAATCGTTGTATCTTTGTTTCATATCTTAATAAAGAAGATAAACTTAAACTTCTTGATTTTCGATTCAATTCTACATAAGACTTTTCTTTTATATTTACATAATCCATTTTGTACTCATTTTATTAATTTGCTTTTCACCTTCCCTATTTCAATAGGTGCATGGTCATCTAAATTACCTTTTAATTTCTGAGATCCATAGTGAAAACCCAATGATATACCGGAAATGAAATATCAGACGCTACTTTTAACTATAAAATGGATTATAGCAGTTATTAATTTTTATGGCTGATTACTCTTCTTACGAAACAGTGAGTATAAAGCACTTATATTTTTTCACAGTATCAATTTTTCAAACAAAGGGAGAGCTACAATGAGCGATATTGCAATGCAACTTGATTTAGAATTATCCACAGAAGTGGATGTCGGATCCAACGTCTTATTTGATACGATTTCCTATTCTTCTGGAAATATTAATTATAATCCATTGACAGGCACGGTGACTTTCCAAGAAACTGGACGTTATGTTATAAATTGGTGGTTAGCAACACAGTCTTCACAATCCACTAATGGTATAGCCTTTGCCTTGTCTTCGTCACAGGGAGATCTCTTGGTGGGAAATTCACCCGTTAAGACAACTGAAGTGTACGGAATAGGTATTATAGAAGTTTTATCTGCACCAGTTACTTTATCTCTTATAAATGTTAGTACCCAAATCGTATTTTTCTCTATGCAGGTTCAACTGAAAGGAAGCTTGACTATTGTAGAGGATGATCTGCAGGGATCATCTGGACCTACTGGTGACACCGGACCGACTGGCGATACCGGACCGACCGGTGCAACTGGACCTACTGGGGCAACTGGACCGACTGGCGCGACTGGACCGATCGGCGTAACTGGACCAACCGGCGTTACTGGACCGACCGGTACAACTGGACCTACTGGCAATACTGGACCTACTGGCAATACTGGACCTACTGGTGCAACCGGAGCCACTGGGGCAACTGGACCTACTGGACCGACCGGTACTACTGGACCGACCGGTACTACTGGACCGACCGGTACTACTGGACCGACCGGTACTACTGGACCGACCGGTACAACTGGACTTATTGGCAATACTGGACCTACTGGGGCAACCGGAGCTACTGGACCGACCGGTGCAACTGGACCGACCGGTGCAACCGGAGCTACCGGCGTAACTGGACCGACCGGTGCAACTGGACCGACCGGTGCAACTGGACCAACCGGTGCAACCGGACCGACCGGCGTAACTGGACCGACCGGTACAACTGGACCTTCTGGCAATACTGGACCTACTGGGGCAACCGGAGCTACTGGACCGACCGGTGCAACCGGACCGACCGGCGTAACTGGACCGACCGGTGCTACTGGACCAACCGGTACAACTGGACCTACTGGGGCAACCGGAGCTACCGGCGTAACTGGATCGACCGGTGCAACCGGGGCTACCGGCGTAACTGGACCGACCGGTACAACTGGACCTTCTGGCAATACTGGACCTACTGGGGCAACCGGAGCTACTGGACCGACTGGGCCTACTGGCGCAGCTGGACTTACCGGCGTAACCGGACCGACCGGTGATACTGGATCGACTGGCGACACTGGACCTACTGGCTCAACTGGACCGACTGGTGACACAGGACCTACCGGTAATACTGGACCTATCGGTGATACTGGACCTACTGGTGCAACCGGGCCTACTGGTGATACTGGACCTACTGGTGATACTGGGCCTACTGGCGCAACCGGGCCTACTGGCGACACCGGTGCTTTTATATTAGGAAAATAAGCAACTTGTACTCTGCATCATAACTAAACTACTTCTATATGGATAAAATTGCTGCATTCTCAATACAACTTTGATATAACCTAGACCTTACTACTTAGCAACGATTTTATTTACATTGACTGTAAAAACTTAATTTTATTTATGTAGATAGACTCTATTTAAATAAATACTCTTACAACTTTTATCAACTTATAATTTTTTATTTAGCTTTTAACATGTAATATTTTACATTCATTCAATTTGATTCCCCTGATTTTTCAACTATTTCAGATAAATAAGATAAGATTCCAAGAAATCGTAATAGCAGCCATTCAATAGCCTATAGATTCTGTATAAATTAGCAAAATAAAACACGGCCACATTTATTTAAATGTCACCGCATTTTAAGAATAAAAATAATTATTAACACTTTTCAAAAACTTTTCAAAGAAATTTTATATCTATTCTGCTTTATCATATTTCAAAAATATAGAGAATATTTAGAATTTAGCAATTTAATTTGCCGCATGAGTCTTTTTCCATTTTCTAATTTTAGTGCGAAATGATTTAAATGGAGCGACAGTATTAATATGAACCCATTTCCATACAGGCCAATTTGAACTTGTTGATGCAGCCCATTTTCTACCTCCTGGTTTAAATAATTCTTCGTCACTAAATTCATTAAGCCATTTAACAAGTGAGTCCACTGTATCAATAAACATTTTCATAAGCTCTGCTAGAGATTCATTTTTATATCTAGCATAAAAACTTTGATATAATCCCCCTAATTGATTCCATTTATAGCCGGGCTCAGGTGTAATAACCTCTTTACCCATCAATTCATCTTTGTCCCACACGCGAAGTAAACTCATCCAGCCGAGTTGATATGCTATAATTTCTTGTGGAGTTCGATCTATTTCACTATAGCGAATATCCTTATTCGCTTCCTCAATATCATCAAACTCACGAATAAATAATTGAGCTGTTTTATTTATCTCATCAATTAAAGCGCATTTACTGTTATATTCTTGCATGATTTTTTCCTTTCCATGTATTTATAACCAAGTTTTACTCTTATAACGCTAATTATGATAATAATTTACCATCCTCATCCCCTGTTTCTATGCTCACCCAAAACTTGATACTGATTATTCATGACGTACATAATAGAATTGATCTTCCTTGTATAGGCATATCCATTTGTACAACATTTCTCACTGACAAATGTTTATTCTACATCTGCTACAATCATTATTTGATTGTGAACCTCTTCGTCTGTAATCATTATGAAGAAAATGTTAACACCACAATCCTCGACCATAGAAGTTTTGCTGGTTTCATCATAAAACAACAAAAAAATACTGATCTATCTTGTATATGCCAGAGACCAAACCTGCATAATCCACCTTTTTTATCATATTGCAAGAAGCAAAATCAATACTGAATTTTCATCCAATCTCTATCCCCTTGGCAAAATACGGCTGTTTGCTGATATATATATCAACAGGCTCAACGCTTACTAGACCAATCTTTTAGAGGAGCATCGTTTGTTTTTCCTTATACATGTACACCCATTGAGGCCATCATTAATTGATAAATGATTGGATACCTACCACAATTAATTTTGTTTTTTATATTATACACCTTTATTGTGACATCATATTGTCAACAATGATTTTTCAAAATTATTCTTTTAATATAATCCAGATATTCTTTTTTTAAGTCAGGTGGGTAAATGATTTCTATGTTGATGCCAAATCCCAATACAAAATGTATTAACCAGTTCCTATTAGAACAATGGAAATTTACAATAATAGAACCATTACTCCCTTGTTCATAATTATCTTTTCCAAAGATATCAATTACCCTGTATTCCATAGATTGGTCAAAAGCTAATGTTATTTTTTCTCCGCTATCATTTGTAAAATCATCACTCCAGTCTGCTGGTATTTCTGCATTTACTGGAACAAATTGCTCATTGATGATTTCCATTTTTACTATGCGGCTTATTTTATAAAAATGGAAATCGCTATTAACAGTGCTCTTCCCAAACAAATACCATGCTGCACTTTTAAAAACGACCTTTGAAGGTGCAATGATTAAGTTGGACCTTCTATTAGAAGACAAATATTCAATTTGCAAATAATTATTGCTCATAATTGCCATACGAATTATATTAACATTTTGCTTCAACACTTCGGTAGCATTTTTGTTCCAAGCGGAGAAATCAATCATTATGTCTAAATCAGCCATAATGTAAGGATCAGTCGGGAACAGCTTCATTAACAAAATCTGAAGCTTTTCTGTATCTGCTATTGTCTTCAATCCAGCTATTCCTGTCATAAGATAATTTATTTCATCACCCGTCAAAGCAGTTTTATTCAACTTATATTCTTCAACAATACCAATGCCTCCTCCATTTCCAGGTATGGCATACAGCGGTATACCCGCTTCTTCAATCGCTTTTATGTCTCGATATATAGTGCGAAGAGATACCTGGAACTTGACAGATAACTCTTTAGCAGAAATTGTTTTACGGGATAATAATATGGATAAAATACCCAATAATCTATGCAAACGCATAATTGTTCCTCCTAGTTTCAATTATAATATCATACCTACATGACACCAGTATGTCAACAATGGGGGGGATACTTTACCGCTGCACACATCATAAGCATTCAAATTGAGTACAATGCCATTCATGATATTAAATTAAACTCAAACGAACGGTCTACTAATTAAAATTGTTATGGAAAAACTAAGCCTTTCTATCGAATGCTTTTCCCACTCTGAATCGCTTAACAAAGCCCTGCCTACACCAATAAGGCGGGCTTTACCATCAGTAAGAAGCTGCTCCACTATTTCGACTTGTTTAATTCCGCCAGTTAGAATAACCGGAGTAGATGCTTATATACTTACAAAGAATATTACTTTACCGTATCTATAATGATATTTTTATTAATTATGGCTCAATTGCTGGCTTCTTCTGGTACATATCAAAAAGTATATCAAAAAGCTTTTTTCTATAAATACTGTACCATTATACTTTCTGACTCATTCATCACTTTTTAAATGGGACAATTTTTTCCTGTTTTAGGCCTCACTCAAAAAAAACAGACCCTTCAATAGTCTGAATAACATCCATAAAAGAAATGCTCTTAGGATGCTTTTTTAATGTATAGCTCCCCGTTAGCTCCGGTTACTGATTCAACTAATCCAGCCTTAAAAAGTTAGGGCAATTTTTTAGATAAATAAGTAGCAGATACCGGAAGATGTTCTGCTAATATTTGTGCACTTAGCATTGCTTCTTGTTCTTCTTAAATCATAAATAATACTGTGTGTAAAGCCTAATTTGTAGCCATTGTATATTTCATTTTATTGCTCCTCAAAACATATAAAATCCTATTTATCTATAATCATAGTAATTTACATTAAAATTATAGACATAAGAAATATATTCTAAATTACTGATAATCCATGCTAAAAAACAATTTTAGTCTATATCTAATTTGTCAAAATGAATGATAAACCAAAGGTGCCAATAGAAAAACGGCAAGCAATGCGACTGTAAACAATTTGACCCAAAGTCAGCGCGATGCGGTGTCTTGCTCTAGCCCTCCGACATGGAAGTGTGACCATTAATGATAGCCTTCATATCCTCTTGCCCCTAATCTATGCCAGGGGTGAAAGAACAGATCCGGTAAACCATTCTTGCACTTGGCACGAAAGTAGATAACACTACCGTACCAGATCTAACTTAATAGCCGACTGCTTCCATAGTTTGTAAAAATGCTTTAATGCTAGATGAATTTTCGAAAATTCAAATATCAATCTGTATTATTAATCGCTCTTTGAATGTTAGTGGCTTATTGTCGCCAAGCCTTTGTCCATAGTTTTTGTATTTTCCTTTACTTTTTAGTTTGAGATAAATAAGGTCCTTTTGCAGTTTCCTAATATAAACGGTCCTACCGGGCCTACTGGTGCAACTGGTGCAACTGGGCCTACTGG
>DLJZ01000027.1 GCA_002478865.1 Hungatella sp. UBA7603 | reverse complement strand
TAACTTTTGGGGGTCAGTTCAGTATCGGTCCTTTTTAGATCATTTGTTTTTTCAGCGCGTCAAAGCTTTCTTTGCTGATGACGTGTTCGATCCGGCAAGCATCTTCGTCAGCAATCTCTTTAGATACTCCAAGAGTAACGAGCCAATCAGATAGAAACTGGTGTCTCTCATAGATCATCTCAGCAATGGCTTTCCCATCTTCTGTTAGATAGATGTATCCTTCTTTTGTAACCGTAATGTGATTTCGTTCTCGCAGATGCTTCATAGCAACGCTGACACTGGATTTTTTAAAGCCAAGTTCTTCCGCCACATCCACAGATCGTACTACTGGGCGAGTTTTACTTAAAACAAGTATGACTTCCAGATAGTTTTCTGATGATTCATTGGTATGCATAATTAGCGTCACCTCAATCTAAAATAGTTATTTTAGTATATCACACCGTCGCTGTAACATCAAATATAATATTATTGATAAAAAAAATCAAAATAAATCTTGACAACTTCCATAGGTTAGCATATACTAACCTACAGGAAATGGAAATGATTATCATTAAAAATTATATAAAGAAAGAAGATGACGAATGATGCCTTTGACAATGATGAAAGCTGGAGAACCGAACGTGATCCGCAAGGTTGGAGGAAAAGAAGAGACAAGACGGTTTTTAGAAAACCTGGGTTTTGTAACAGGTGGGATTGTAACCGTTGTTTCTGAGATTGGTGGAAACATGATCGTTAATGTTAAAGATTCCAGAGTAGCAATCGGAAAAGATATGGCCAATAAAATATTGGTAGGCTAAAGAAGGAGAAAAAGAGATGACATTAAAGGAAATTCCATGCGGAAAAACAGTCAAGGTAACCAAGCTGACTGGTGAGGGTCCAATAAAGAGAAGAATTATGGATATGGGCATCACAAAAGGCGTTGACATCTTTGTAAGGAAAGTCGCACCACTTGGAGATCCGGTTGAAGTTACCGTAAGAGGATACGAGTTATCCCTTCGTAAGGCTGATGCTGAGATGATTGTAGTTGAGTAATTTTTTTTACACATGAGTTAGGTAAAACTAATACCATACAAATTAGTGCTGACAGGCAGAAAGAGGTAGAGTATGTCAATTAAGATTGCATTAGCAGGAAATCCAAACTGCGGAAAGACGACGCTGTTTAATGCGCTTACGGGATCAAATCAGTTTGTGGGGAACTGGCCCGGAGTTACTGTTGAGAAGAAAGAAGGAAGATTAAAAGGCCATAAAGATGTTATCATCATGGATCTTCCAGGAATTTATTCCCTTTCTCCTTATACATTGGAAGAAGTAGTTGCCAGAAACTATTTGATTGGAGAGCGTCCTGATGCCATCCTTAACATTGTAGACGGAACCAACATTGAACGTAACCTTTACTTATCTACCCAGCTTATGGAGTTGGGCATTCCAGTCATCATGGCGATTAACATGATGGATATCGTTGCGAAAAATGGAGACAAGATACATATCGAAAAACTAAGTCAAAAACTTGGTTGTGAAGTAGTGGAAATCTCCGCATTAAAGGGAACAGGTATCCAGCAGGCGGCTGAAAAGGCAATTGCGGTTGCAAATAAAAAGAAGAATATAATTCCAGTTCACAAATTCCAGGCAGAAGTGGAAAGTGTATTGGATTCCATTGAGGATAAATTAGGAAACGATGTTCCAGAGGAACAAAAGCGTTTCTTTGCAATTAAGCTTTTAGAAAAAGACGAAAAGATTGAAAGTCAGCTTAAAAAAGTTCCTGATGTATCTGAGGAGATCACTCTGATTGAACGTGAGATGGATGATGATACAGAAAGTATTATTACCAATGAGAGGTATACCTACATCTCTTCTATTATAGGGGAGTGTTACACAAGAAGCAAAAGAGATAAACTTACAGTATCAGATAAGATTGACCAGATCGTTACCAACCGATTTCTAGCCATCCCTATCTTTGCTGCTGTTATGTTTCTAGTATATTATGTGTCTGTTACCACGGTTGGTACTTGGGCGACAGACTGGACTAATGATAACCTCTTTGGTGATGGATTTACGTTCTTTGGTATTGATATACCTGGAATTCCAGTCATGATTGAAAACCTTTTAGTTGCAATTGGCTGTGCAGACTGGCTTCAGGGTTTGATCGTTAACGGAATCGTTGCCGGTGTCGGCGCTGTTCTTGGTTTCGTTCCTCAGATGTTAGTACTTTTCGTATTCCTCGCTTTTTTGGAGAGCTGCGGATATATGGCAAGAGTTGCATTTATCATGGACCGTATCTTCCGTAAATTTGGCCTTTCCGGTAAGTCCTTTATTCCGATGTTAATCGGAAGTGGATGTGGCGTACCAGGAATTATGGCATCACGTACCATTGAAAATGATCGTGACCGTAAGATGACAATCATGACAACCACATTCATTCCTTGTAGTGCAAAGCTTCCAATTATTGCTCTGATTTCAGGTGCGTTGTTTGGTGGAGCTGCATGGGTAGCACCAAGTGCTTACTTTGTAGGAATTGCAGCAATTATCTGTTCTGGTATCATTCTTAAAAAGACAAAGATCTTCTCTGGAGATCCAGCTCCCTTTGTTATGGAGCTTCCAGCGTATCATATGCCAACCGTAGAAAACATCTTAAGAAGTATGTGGGAACGTGGCTGGTCCTTTATTAAAAAGGCTGGTACCATCATTCTTCTGGCTACTATCGTTGTATGGTTTGCTTCTTACTTTGGTTGGGTTGACGGACAGTTTAGACTTCTTGATACCTTAGAACTTGATCACAGCGTACTTGCAGCATTAGGAAGTACCGTAAGCTGGTTATTTGCCCCTCTTGGTTGGGGTAACTGGAAGTCAGCCGTTGCTGCTATCACGGGCCTGATCGCAAAAGAGAACGTAGTAGGAACCTTTGGTATCCTTTATGGATTTGCAGAAGTAGCGGAAGATGGAACTGAGATCTGGGGAACTCTTGCAGGAAGTATGACTTCTGTAGCAGCTTATTCCTTCCTGGTATTTAATCTTCTTTGTGCTCCTTGTTTTGCAGCTATGGGTGCCATTAAAAGAGAGATGAATAACACCAGATGGTTTTGGTACGCAGTTGGATATCAGACACTTCTTGCTTATGTGGTAGCACTTTGTGTTTACCAGATCGGTACGCTCATCACCACTGGAACCTTCGGATTCTTCACATTTGTAGCATTTGCATTAATCATTGGATTTATCGGTCTTCTTGTTAGACCAATGAAAGAATATAAGACAACAAAATCAAAAAGTGTAGCAGGCGCCAAATAAGTCGCGGTACACGAAATAAAGAGCCTGCATGTAAGTGCAGGCTCGATATATAAGGAGAGTATTCATGGGAACAATTATTGTTTTATTCATTGTAATCGGCGGAGTGACATTAGCAGTTAAAAGCCTGATTCGTGATAAGAAAAATGGAAAGTCTATCCAGTGCGGTCAATCATGCAAGGATTGCGGTGGACATTGTAGCTAAGTAACCCTATCAAGACCAGTAAACGGAGGTGCCATAATGGAAAATCGCAACATGATCAGTGAAAAAAGAAAAGTGACTGACTCCAGAAGCTATCATACATCAAGAATGCAGAAGGAACTTATTATTGAACGACTGAAGGAAAAGGGATGCAGAATAACAAAACAGCGCCTCACGCTGCTGGATATCATCCTAGGACATGAGTGTTCCAGTTGTAAAGAGATATATTATAAAGCATCAAAGGTTGATGAAAGCATTGGTGCCGCTACCGTCTATCGCATGGTAAATGTGTTAGAGGAAATTGGTGCCATCAGCAGAAAGAACATGTATAAAATTGCCTATTCGGAAACCTGCGCCATGGAAAATGCATGTACCGTAGTCCTTGACGATGAAACTACTTATAATTTATCCGCAAAAAACTGGAATCTGGTTGTTCGGGCTGGACTTTCTGCTTGTGGTTATTTAAGCAATCAAAAGATTGCGTCTATTTCCGTAAAGCCTTGTGAATGTGAACAGGCCGGATGTTACTAATCAATGGTTAGCCAATGCTAACTTAAATAAGAGTAAATAAAAATATGAATATAGAAGCCAGATTTGAGCTAAGCTATGATGGGATTGATTATCATGAAATCATCGAGTGTATTGTAAGTGCACTGGATGCAAAAGACCCTTATACAGCCGGGCATTCTCAAAGGGTCAGCGAAATGGCGCTGGCCCTTTCTGAGATTTTGGGGCTTACTGAAGCTGAGGTGGATAAGATTCATGTTGCGGCTCACCTTCATGATATTGGTAAGATAGGTGTTCCGGATGCAATCTTAAATAAACCGGACAGGCTTTCAAAAGAAGAATGGGAAGCCATAAAAAAACATCCCAAGACGGGCGCCGATATATTAAGCAAATCCAGGCATTTAAATGAATTAAAGGATATTGTTCTTTACCATCATGAGAGCTATGACGGAAAAGGATATCCAAGTGGTTTAAAGGGAAAAGAAATTCCACTTGGAGCAAGGATTATAGCCATCTGCGATTCCATAGATGCCATGACCTCTGACCGTGGCTACCGAAAAGCCTATACCTTAGATTACTGCTATGAAGAAATTAAAAAAAATCTTGGTAAGATGTATGACCCAGATATCGGGGCACTGGCGTTGCTGCACTGGTCTAAAGTGACAGCAACCGTCAAAAAGTAATAAAGTTTATCATATGGTGAGGAAATCAAAGAAGAATATCTAAAACGACTTCCGCTTTTTTACATAATATGTCCACCCTGGGAATCAGTTTATCGGGCATGCAAAACTTATTAGATGAGTAACCTGTTAACTTGACATTGCTATTGGTTCGATGTATACTTTCATGGAAAACTAAAAAGGGGTGCTGGATCCTATCCGGCTGAGATAAAACAGTAATGTTTTAAACCCTGTAACCTGATCTGGATAATGCCAGCGTAGGAATCTTTCAGGCTTTGCCTGTTAACCCGCCCGGATATCCGGGCGGGTTTTTATAGTTGCTAAAGCAACTGCGCTCCAGCGCAAGAGGACACTTTAATTTAGAAAAAGGAGAGAAAAATATGAATGCAAGCGTAGCAATCCAAACACTTCCAGAAGCAAAAAATGATGAGGAATTAATCCGCATCGTAGATCTGGTCATAGATTATATCAAAAGTACGGGACTTAATTATTATGTAGGTCCCTTTGAGACTGCCATAGAAGGGGATTACGATGAACTGATGGATATTATAAAAGAATGTCAGCACATCGCTATTCGTGCAGGCGCTCCTTCTGTGGCCGCTTATATCAAAGTTACCTACCGGCCAGAAGGAGAGGTTTTAACCATTGAAAAGAAAGTCACAAAGCATCACCAATAAGCTGTGGTCGTGTTCTGCAGTATTGGGACTTCTTTTCCTATGGCAAGGGATATCTTCCCTGAGACTGATAGAGCCTTATTTACTTCCCTCTCCAGAAAGGGTAGGAAGAGCGTTAATAACTGAATTTCCAGTCCTGATAGAGCATGCAAAGATAACACTGACAGAGGCGTTTACAGGACTTTTTTTAGGAGTGGTCATTGGTTTTATCATTGCAATCATTATGGATCATTTTGATAAGGTCTACCGGGCCTTCTATCCTTTGATTGTTTTGACTCAGACCGTTCCTACGGTGGCTCTTGCTCCTTTACTTGTATTATGGTTTGGTTATGAGATGACCCCGAAGATCATTCTCATTGTAATGACTACATTTTTTCCGGTTACCATAGGGCTTCTTTCCGGGTTTCGATCTCAGGACCCGGACGCAGTCAGTCTTTTACGATCCATGGGAGCTGGGCCTGTTAGCATATTTCGATATATCAAGCTTCCTGGGGCCATGAAACAGTTCTTTTCCAGCTTTCGTATCTCCGCCTCCTATGCAGTGGTGGGAGCCGTCATTTCCGAGTGGCTTGGTGGGTTTGGTGGCCTTGGAGTGTATATGACTCGAGTGAAGAAAGCGTTTGCTTTTGATAAGATGTTCGCAGTAATCATATTAATATCAATTATCAGCCTTCTTCTTATGAAGGGAGTGGACATGCTTTCTAAAAAATGCATGCCATGGGAACAGAAACAATAGAATTAATTTGGAGGAAATTATGAAAAAAGTACGTTTGGCAATCTTAATTGCAGCCACAGTTGTTGCATCTTTAAGCGCCTGCCAAAAGCAGGATAAGCAGGCAGTAAATACAGAAACGAAGGATTTAAAAAAAGTAACGTTTGTACTGGACTGGACACCCAACACCAATCATACGGGCCTCTATGTAGCAAAGGAAAAGGGATATTTTAAAGATGCAGGCATTTCCGTAGAGATCGTGCAGCCACCAGAAGATGGAGCGGCAGTTTTGGTTGCCTCTGGGAAAGCGGAGTTTGGTATGTCGTTTCAGGATTCCATGGCACCCGCTCTGGTTGGGGAAAATGCCCTTCCTATTACAGCGGTAGCGGCTGTGATCCAGCATAATACTTCCGGAATTATCTCAAGAAAAGGGGAAGGAATGGATTCTCCAAAAGGGCTGGAAGGCAAGAAATATGCTACCTGGGATAGTCCAGTGGAAAAAGCTATGATGAAAGATGTGGTAGAAGCTGACGGTGGTGATTTTTCTAAGGTGGAGATGATTCCAAGTACGGTAACCGATGAAGTTTCTGCATTGAAAACAAAATCAGTCGATGCGATTTGGATCTTTTATGCCTGGGCTGGTGTAAAGATGGAACAGGTAGGACTTGAAACAGACTATTTCACATTTGCAGATATAAACCCTGCCTTTGATTACTATACACCGGTGGTGATTGCTGGCAATGAATTTTTAAAGAAGGATCCAGAGACGGCAAGAGCATTTCTTGGCGCCTTAAGCAAGGGATATGAAGATGCAGTTAAGAATCCAGAAGAAGCGGCTGAGATCTTATTAAAAGCAGCACCAGAGCTAGATAAAAATCTTGTCATAGAGAGCCAGAAATATCTTGCGGATAAATACCAGGCTGATGTGGATGTTTGGGGATATATCGATCCGAAACGATGGAACCGTTTTTATAACTGGCTCAATGAAAGAGGTCTCTCAAACCCTGCAATTCCAGAAAACACTGGTTTTTCTAACGATTATTTACCCCAGTAATGGGTTAGGAGGATTACATGGTACATTTAGAGGCCAAGGGCATAAAGAAATCCTTTGACGGCAGAACCATCTTAGAGGGAGTATCCTTAGAACTTAAAGAGGGGGAGTTGGTTTCCCTTCTTGGTGCCAGTGGCGGGGGTAAAACCACACTATTTCAGGTTCTTGCCGGACTTTTAATCCCAGAGGAAGGGCATGTATTGATCGATGGTAAAGAGGTCACAGGGAAACCTGGAAAAGTCAGTTATATGCTGCAAAAAGATTTATTGCTTCCTTACCGCACAGTTGTAGATAATGTTGCCCTTCCTCTGCTGATTGGTGGAATGAAGAAAAGGGAGGCTAGAAGTAAAGCATCCCAATACTTTACCCTGTTTGGTTTGGAGGGAACGGAGAAGAAGTACCCCTCCCAGCTTTCTGGTGGTATGAGGCAAAGGGCAGCCCTTTTAAGAACCTATTTGTTCTCAAGGCCCATTGCTCTTTTGGATGAACCATTTTCCGCTCTTGATATGCTGACCAAACATGCCATGCATGAGTGGTACTTAAAGGTGATGGAGGAGATTAAGTTATCCACTCTTTTTATTACCCATGATATTGACGAAGCCATTCTTTTATCTGATCGAATACTCCTTTTAACCGGAGCCCCTGGCAAAATAACCAAAGAGATTATAATCAGGGAGGAAAAGCCAAGAAATAAGGAGTTTCACATATCAGAAGAATTTCTGGAATACAAAAGAGAGATTCTAAAGCATCTTGAGAGTGAAAAAATTAGGTGATTTTTACGCTTGTTATTCCGTTTGAATCGTGTTACCCTAGAAAAGTATGGGAATTATTTCCATAAAATACAGCAAAGGATTTGAGGGAATGAACAGGAAAAGAAATCATGTACTTACATTAGCTAAAGTCCTTATTCTGACAGGAGTATTCATACTGGCAGGACAAGGAAGTGCACTGGCAGATGCTTCTTTAAAATTTGTACCCGGAACAAAGATCAATGGAGTTCTCGTTGGCGGTATGACAGTAGAGGAAGCAAAAGTACAGATAGAGGGTTTTTATGGAAGAGAGTATAATCTCACGCTTAAGTCAAGGGATGGTAAGAGTGAGGTGATCAAAGGTTCTGAGGTCTCCTATCAAGTGGTGATCACCGATGGATTAAAGACCATTTTGGATGAACAAAATGCTTCCGGGCGTGTGGCAGGACCTGCTGAGGATAACAGCCGCAGCTTAAAAAGTACGGTGTCCTTTGATGAGGCTAAATTAAAAGAAAAGCTAAACGGCCTTTCTTTTGTAAGCGGTCAGGGAATCATATCCACAGTGAATGCAAAGATATCATCTTTTCAGCAGGGAGAACCATTTGCCATTATTCCAGAAGTACAGGGAAACAGCGTGAATATGGGAAAGCTGGAGGAAGTGGTAAAGAATGGGTTAAACCAGGAATCTCGAGAAATTAACATAGGGGACTCTGGCTGCTATGACGCTGTTACCGTTACAAAGGATGACCCGGATTTAAAGACCCAGTGCGATGCCCTGAATAAGGTAAGAGAGATGCAGATTACCTATACGTTTGGAAGCAAATCAGAGGTTCTTGGCGGAGAGGAATTAAGCTCCTGGATCACCGGAGGTGCAGATGGTTCCATTCAGGTGAATCAGGACAAGGCAGCAGCCTACATAAAGTCCTTGGGAGATAAGTACGATACGTTTGGAAGAGAACGAAGTTTTCGTACTACTTCTGGAAGGGACATTCCTCTTTCCGGAGCTTATGGCTGGCAGATCGATCAACCCACGGAGATCCAGGCTTTAATGGCAGTGATTCGTACCGGACAAAGCCAGACCAGAGAACCGAAATACTCAAAAACTGCCGCTGATCGAAATAATGACTGGGGCGGAACCTATGTAGAAGCGGATATGAGTGCCCAGCATGTTTACATGTATAAGGACGGGGCACTGGTTTGGGACGCTCCATGCGTAACTGGAAACGTTTCTAAGAAGTATACAACTCCGGGAGGACTCTTTACTCTTTCTTATAAGCAGACAGACCGGGTTCTTCGTGGAGATAAGAAGGCAGATGGAACCTACGAATATGAGAGTCCGGTAAATTACTGGATGCCTTTTAATGGTGGGATTGGTTTCCATGATGCCAACTGGAGGAGTAAGTTTGGGGGAGCCATATATCAGACCAATGGTAGCCATGGCTGCGTCAATCTGCCTCCGAAAAAGGCAAAGGATCTTTACAGCTTAGTCTATGCTGGAATACCAGTTATCTGTTTTTATTAAGTAAGAAGAAAGGGGCTGTCTTGTCATCTGGCAACGGATTGACAAGACAGCCCCTTTGTGTTACATTGAGGACATTAAATGGCAGAAAGGAGAAACCATCTTATGTCAGAAATTATGCCTCATATTAAGTTATCTCAAAATCAGGCAGCCCCCTTTGCTCTTCTTCCCGGTGATCCAGAAAGACTTGAAAGAATCGCCCCTTATTTAGAGGAGGTTGAGGAACTTGCTTTTAACCGGGAATTTAAAAGCTTAAGGGGAAGCTTTCACGGAATTCAGGTAATGGCAGTGTCCACTGGAATCGGGGGCGCATCGGCAGCCATTGCTGTGGAAGAACTTCATCGGATTGGAGTAAAGGCAATGATACGGATCGGGAGTTGTGGCGCTCTCAAAAAAGGAATCCATCTGGGAGACTTAATCATAGCAAATGGCGCTGTGAGAAATGATGGAGCCTCCGCCTCCTATGTGGATTTAGCATACCCGGCGGTTCCAGATCCAGAGCTTTTTGTGGCCCTGATGGAGAGTGCCAGGGAATTAGGGTCAGTCTTTCATACAGGCATTGTAAGAAGTCATGACAGCTTCTATATCGATAATGAGAAAGAAGTATGTGACTACTGGTCAAAAAGAGGAGTGCTTGGTTCTGATATGGAGACTTCGGCCCTATTTGTGGCAGGTGGTTTACGGGGCGTAAAAACTGCCTCCATCTTGAATACCGTAGTCCAGTATGAGGAATCCTTAGAAGAGAACATAAACCTTTATACGGATGGGGAATCGGCTATGATGAGGGGAGAACAATCAGAGATCCTTACAGCGCTTCATGCATTTGTTCGAATGAGTCAAAAACAGGAAGGGAGAATATGAAAATGAAACAGTTATTTAAGACGAAATGGAATGCAGCCTGCTTCGTGCTGATTCCAGCTTGTATCGGTATCAATTATCTGGGGAAATTATTTGCTTCTGTTCTTAAACTGCCTCTATGGCTGGACTCTATTGGTACCTGTATTGGAGGAATTCTTGGAGGGCCAATCATTGGCGGTATCTGCGGAGCTGCCAATAACCTGATCTTTGGTTTTACCACTGGGGATTCCATTACACTGGTATATGCCTTAACCAGTCTTGGTATTGGTGCGGCAGCAGGTATTATGGCAAGGCTTGGCCATATGAAAACCCTTTCTGGTGCGCTTTTGACTGCCTGCGTCACCGGCTTAACAGCAGTTGTGATTTCCACTCCCTTAAACCTGATTTTTTGGGGAGGAACCACTGGAAATATCTGGGGAGACGCTGTATTTGCCTGGTCCCAGGCTTCCGGTCTTCCAGTCATTCTTGGTTCTTTTCTCGATGAAGTAGTTGTGGATATTCCAGATAAGTTTATCACCCTTTTGATTGTCTTTACCATTGTAAAGGGACTTCCTAGAAAACTCACCTCTTTGTATGAACTGGATGATGAAGTAGTTAGCTTGGACTAAAGAAAAAGGCGGAATATTGATGAAAAGCATTAGTCTTTATGTGGATCAGGATACTTTTTTAACCAGACTTCATTCCTTTTCCAAGTTATATTATATTGCAGCAGCCATTGCCATACCCTTAATCGGGGGCAGCTTAGGCTTATATGGCTTGTGTCTGGGTTTAAGCTTTTGCCTTATCGTAGCTGGAAGGATCGTAAAAAAAGTATTACCCCTAATTGCATTTTCTTTTACTATAATTTTGACTGTGTTTTTAATCCATGGTCTGTTTAATCAGGAGAATGAACGGATTTTATTTTCTTTGGGCCCCCTTATCTTTTATCAGGAAGGTCTTTTGTATGCTACGAAAATAGGTCTGAACATCTTAAACATGCTTCTTGCTTTTGCAGTCTTTGTTTTGACCACAAGGCCCGCAGTACTCGTGGATGATTTGGAACAAGCTGGTTTTTCTCCTAGATTTGGATATATGATTTCTTCTGTCTTTCAGATCATTCCCCAGATGATGGGAACCATGAATACCATTATGGATGCCCAAAGAAGCAGAGGGCTTGAGACGGAAGGAAATTTATTGGTAAGAACCAGGGCATTTATTCCACTGATTTCACCTGTGGTCAATAGTTCTTTAATCAACACCAGAGAACGGGCTATCGCGCTTGAAGTCCGAGGATTTGATTCCAAACAGAAAAAGACGTTTTTGCAGGACCATAAATTACAGAGAGATGATAAGCTCTTTATGGTTTTTATGACCATACTTCTCATTGGCTCTGTTATATGGAGGATAACCACATGGCTTTGATTGAAGTGAAACAATTAAAATATCGCTATCCTCATACAGAAAAACTGGCCCTGGACGGAATTGACTTTACGGTGGAAAAAGGGGAATTTATAGGCATTATTGGGGAAAACAAGGCGGGTAAGAGTACCTTGTGCCAGGCGTTTGTAGGGCTGGTGCCATCAATGTTTCGAGGAGCTTATGGCGGTAAGTTATTTGTCGATGGAATGGAGGCAGATAAAACTCCGGTTGCCGAGCTATGCCGCCACGTTGGGTTGGTGTTTCAAAATCCATTCAATCAATTATCTGGAGCAAAGGAGACTGTTTTTGAGGAGGTAGCCTTTGGCCTTCAAAATCTTGGAATTCCAAGGGGAGAGATTATCAGACGGGTGGAGGATAATCTGGCACGTCTCGATATCACAGAATACAGAAACAGGAATCCCTTTGATCTATCCGGGGGACAAACCCAGAGAGTTGCCATTGCCAGCATTCTTGCTATGGAGCCTCAGGTCATTGTACTTGATGAACCAACATCCCAATTGGATCCACAAGGAAGCGAGGAAGTATTTAAGGTGGTGGAAGCCTTAAGACATACTGGAATTACCGTCCTCATGGTGGAACATAAGATGGAGAAACTTGCAGAATATTGCGATAAGATCCTTTTGATGCATGAGGGTAAGCAAATCGCTTACGATACACCAGAACGGATTTTTTCCAGAGAAGACTTAGACAAGTATGGAATACAACCTCCCGTTTATACCCGGGTATCAAAGAGCTTGAATGTGAGCAAGTCAGAAGGAGAGAACAAAGAATACCCAGTCACTCTTTCCCAAACAGTGGAGTTAAAAGAAGATTTCCCAAAGAAGCTTACTGGCAGAACACCACTAGAATATAGGGGAGATAAGAAACAAGAGGAGCTTTTTGAGATCCAGGAGCTGGAGTTTGGTTACACCTCTCAAAAGCTGGTTATTCAAAACTTGTCATTGCAGCTTTCTAAAAAAACCACAGCCATCATCGGTCAAAATGGTGCAGGAAAAACTACGTTAGTGAAGCTTTTAAAAGGACTTTTAAAGCCCAATAGTGGAAGGATTCTCTTAAACGGAGAAGACATCTCTGGCAAAACCGTTGCAAAGCTGGCAAGTGTAGTGGGATATGTATTTCAAAATCCCGATGACCAGATTTTTAAAACCAGGGTCATAGACGAAGTGATGGTAGGACCTCTTCATATTGGCATGAGCAAGGAAATGGCAATACAAAAGGCTAAGTGGGCACTTGAAATGGTTGGTATGTCCCATTGGGAACAGGAAAATCCATACGATCTGGATCTATCCGAGCGAAAGATGGTAGCCATTGCTTCAGTCATCGCCATGGAGCCAAAGGTCTTAATACTTGATGAACCGACCATCGCACAAGATGAAAGAGGACGTAAGGTATTAGGTTCCATCATAAAAAAGTTAAGCGAGAGTGGAGTATTTGTCCTGGCTATTCTTCATGATATGGATTTTGTGGCAGAGTATTTTCAACGGGTTATTGTTATGGCTCATGGAAAGGTAATTTCAGACGGGCCAAAGGAAACCGTATTTTACGAAAAGGAAAGCCTTACACTAGCCAGGCTTGAGCAGCCTCATATGACCAGGCTCTGTGAGGCCTTGGACTATGATGGAATATTTTTAACAGTAGAAGACATAAAAGATAAAGGCAGGGAATAACAGAAATTGGATGGAAACGAACGCAGACAAAAACTATATCAATTATTAAATGAGGAGGAAAAACCCATATCCGGAACAGAGCTTGCAAAGCGGTTTGGAGTGAGCCGGCAGGTAATCGTTCAGGATGTGGCGCTGATGCGGGCAGAGCAGATGGAGATTCTTTCTACGAACAAGGGATATGTGCTTCGCCGCAAGCCCTCCAAAGAGGCTGAAAGCTTTGTAAGGGTCTTTCAGGCCAGTCACAAGACGGAAGATACCTTAAGTGAGCTTTGGACCATTGTGGATTACGGTGGAAGGCTTCTTGATGTGTCTATTGAACATGAAGTCTATGGAGAAATCCACGTGGACCTTATTATCAATAACCGTCTGGATGCAGAGGAATTTATGGAGGCCCTTCAAACCTCTAAGGATCAGCCGCTTAAGGCCTTAACCAACGGGTGTCATTACCATACCGTGGCGGCAGATTCCATAAAAAATTTAGACCGGATTGAAGAGGAATTAAGAAAAAAGGGATTTCTTTGTGAATGATAATAAACATAAAAATACCTGGCTCTAATAGAAATCTTATTAGAGCCAGGTGTTTTTGCATATTATGAATCGGAGCAAAATACAATGACAGTCGAAGGCGTGGTCATAGCAGGTATGCTGCGGGTGGTAAACATGTAAAGAACAAAAAGGTGGTTTCCTCCTGGAGTGTAAAAAAATGATTGCCCATTCGGTAAAAGTACATCCGTAGAATCGGAATCACCAATATTAAGCTTTAATGTCTCATCAGTATTTAAAAGATCGTCATTAAAATAATCAAACATAGCCTGATATCCATCGTCATTTTCAGCAAGTATGACAGCAGTAAATTGAGGCGGGTAAATGAGAGGCACGGGTGCGCTGGTATCATAAATGGCTATAATGGAATCCCCTTCCTCAAAGGTATGCTGATCTAAAACGTAAGTATTTGGCTTGACGACAAAATTCACCTGACCGATGCTTTGACTCATAACGGATATGAGCAGAGAACAACTATGGTCCAGGGCAGAGTTTCTTAAGGGAGTGACGGAACTGACCGTTCCGTAAACAGGAGTATAGCGGGTCATGAGATATCATTCCTTGGCAACATTCTTATTTCCATCTTATGAAGAGAAAAACCGTCCTGTGAAAAATCTTAATAACTCTTTCATGGAAATCGTAATAAAAACGTCAAGAAATATACCATAAATATTTAGACATATTTTGCGTTTATCCGTTATAATTAATCCTGAACGAAAAGGATAGTAAAGAGGTAGGAAATAAATGGAAAAACAAGAACAGCGCAGCAGAAAGAAGAAGCCCTTTGGAGCATTAGGGTTTTCAGTAGTTGGAGGCGGAATTGTAGCAGTAGCGCTGATCGCTGCTTTTGCATATATTCAAGTGGGCAGATCATACGAAAAGGCATTTTTCCCTAATACCATTATCAATGGAATGGATGTTTCTAAAAAATCCGTGATGGACGTCAAAAAGATGATTGCCTTAACCATTGATGGGTATAAGCTTACCTTACAGGAGCGGGGAGGAACTACCGAAGAAATAAAGGGCATGGATATTGGTTTAGAGGCCGTGTTCGATGGAAAGCTTGAGTCTATACTTGGGGAGCAAAAGCCACTTTCTTGGGCGAAACACTTAAAGACGCCCCAATCGTTTGAAATAGGAACGATGATTCAATTTGACCAGAATAAATTTGATTCTGTGGTATCTAAATTATCCTGTTTCATAGAAAATAGCGAGGATAAAGCCCAGGATGCTTATATCTCTGATTATGTATCAGGACAGGGATACCAGGTTGTAGCGGCGAAGGAAGGAAAAGAACTAAACCCTGAAAAGGCAAAGTCTGAGATCTCCAAAGCTGTCATTGATTTGAAACCAGAACTTTCTCTTGATGAGGTAGGAGCGTACCTATCACCCAAAGTACCAACCAATGATCCTGGTCTTGTCAGCAAGGTACAGACGATGAATCAGTATGCCAACACCACCATTACATATAAATTTGGAGATGAAAAAAAGAGCCTAAACGGAGATACCATTTCCAAATGGATTAAAACCGATGAAAATGGAAAAGTATATTTAGACAGCAAATCAGTCAGTGAATTTGTAAAGGATCTGGCAACGAAATATGATACCGCATACAAGGCAAAGAATTTCACCACGTCGAGTGGTCAGCCAGTGAAAATAACAGGCGGAAGTTATGGCTGGAAGATCAATCAGGGTGCAGAAGCAGATGAATTGGCAGAACTGATCCGTTCTGGAAACAGTCAGGTAAGAGAGCCTATCTATAAACAGAAGGCGGCAAGCAGAGGTGCTCAGGATTATGGTAACACCTATGTGGAGATCAATCTGACGGCTCAGCATATCTACTATTATAAAGATGGTAAACTTGTTGTAGAATCAGATTTTGTATCAGGCAATGAATCCAAGGGCTGGTCGACTCCAGCAGGGGTATACGCCCTTACTTATAAGGAAAGAGATGCAACTCTTAAAGGGGAAAATTATAGGACTCCAGTGGCTTATTGGATGCCCTTTAACGGTAATATCGGTCTTCATGATGCCAAATGGCGAAGTACCTTTGGCGGATCTATCTATAAAACCAGTGGATCTCATGGCTGTATCAATCTTCCGCCAGCCGTTGCAAAGACCATCTTTGAGAACATAAACGCAGGCATACCGGTTCTTTGCTACCATTTACCAGGAACCGAGTCTCTGACCACTTCCAATGGAACCGGGAAAAAGGATGAAACAAAGGCCCCGGTTCAGCCAACGACCCAGGCTGCTACCCAGCCGACCACAACAGCTCCTACCACAGCAGCTCATACTACGGCTCCTACCACGGCAGCACCGCCAACAACAACGGTGGCAGCTCAACCTAACACTCCTACGGGAACCACCCAGGCTCAAGCGCCCAATCCTTTTGACGATGACAATGGCCCAGGTGTATCAAAAGGTACAGGTAAGAATAATTATGGGCCAGGGATGTAAAAGATTTTAATCAAATCAAATGAATAAAAGGCGCAGCCTTCGGAGAGAAATAAAACCCGAGACTGCGCTTTTTCTGTGATTCAGCCCTAGAGTCTGACATTACAAAATCTATAGGATACGAGCGTTATTTGACTTGACACATATATCAGACTGATATAATATAAGTGTATCACACTGATATACACATGGAGGAGTACTATGTCTAATATTTTGTTTGTGAATGGAAATCTTCACGGTCATGTCAATCCAACCTTACCACTGGTAAAAGAACTTGTGGAAAGAGGGAAAAACGTATGGTATTTTGGAGCAGATTCTTTTACCCAGCCACTTTTAGAAGCAGGAGCCCAGTGCCTTCCAAAAAGTAATGAGATGGAAGAATTTTATAAGAATTATCTACCTACAGGCAAACACCCATTTTTTACGATTTTAGAATATATGATCCGATTGGATGAGGTGTTAATCCCTGTAATTCTTAAGATATGGAAGGAGATGTCCTTTGACTGTCTGATTTATGACAATGTTCTTGGAGCTGGTCAATTTTTGGGGCAGATATTATCCATACCAGTAATTGGGTCCTTTTCATCGTTTGCCTTAAGCCGCCTGCCGGTTCCTGACGATATGTTAAAAAGAGGAACGCATCCTCAACTGGATGAGTTTTATCAGAGGCTTGATGGAATGTGCCTCCATTATGGCCTTACTGTTCCAGATCCTCTCCATTTTTTTCAAAATTCGGGAGACTTAAATATTGTATATACTTCAAAGGGATTTAATCCAGGCAGCCAGCTTCTTGATGATTCTTACCGTTTTGTAAGTCCATTAATCCGGGAAGAAGATACTTTGGATTTTCCAGTGGAATTACTAAGTGAAAAGAAGGTAATTTACATCTCGCTTGGCACCATAAACAATCAATTATTAGATTTTTATCAGATGTGCATGGAAGCGTTTGCATCATTTGACGGTATCGTGGTTCTTTCTATGGGGAAGAAGTGTCAGACATCTGATTTTGACCATATACCAGATAATTTTATTGTAAGGCAGTATGTGCCTCAGCTAGAGGTCTTAAAGCATGCCAACCTGTTTCTTAGTCATAGTGGTTTTAATAGCGTCAAGGAGTCTCTTTTGTTCGGAGTGCCTATGCTCTTATTCCCCATGGTAAATGATCAGTTTTTGGTGGCAAAGCAAGCCGCAGAAAAGGGATGTGCAATAATGCTTTCTATGAAAGAAGCAACTCCAGATCTTATTAGGGAAAAGGCAGAAGAGATCATAAGCCACGTGGAATACGAAACAGCATGTCAAGCCCTACGTCTTGATTTCTTAAAGACAGATGGAATAAAAGAAGTAGTGGATGAAATTGAAGAATTCCTGGCGAATAAATAAAAGGAGATATAAATGTCAGTAAAAAATAAAACACGGTATGCGATCTTAGGAGTACTAAACGTATCGCCATGTACTGGATATGATATCAAGAAATATTGTGACAAAATCATCGCACATTTTTGGAATGAAAATTACGGTCACATTTATCCGGTGCTCAAATCACTTCAAGAGGAGGGGTTAATAGAGCGGGTAGAGGAAGAGATTCAGGATAGGAAAAAGAAATATGCCATTACCACAAAAGGCAGAGAAGAATTTTTAAACTGGTTAAAAGAACCTGCTAATTATCAACCAGCACGGTCGGAATTTTTATTAAAGCTTTCCTTTTCAAAAGATTTAAAACGAGAGGAAATCAGAAGCATGATTTTAAGCTATAAAGAAGATCATATGAAAAAACTAAAAGATTATGGTAAAATGGAAGCATATATAGAACAAAACCAAACCACATTTGATAAAGACCAGAGATTTTTTATCCATGCCCCATTGCGATATGGGATCATCTCCGCAAAGTCGGTAGTTTCCTGGTGCGATGAAATGTTAAACGAAATCGATTTGTAGAATTAAGGAGAACTGTTATGATAAAAAAAGAAACCTTCGTGCCCATACAATTCTTTAAAAAGGAACCCTACGCCGGAAGCATGAAAGGAATGCGCTACCGTCTAAAGAAGGAAGAGGCAGGCCTTGAGGTGACGGTATACCCGGAGCCATACTGTTACGAAGCCACGCCGGAGGAGCAGAAAACAAAGCAGGTTTTTCCCTTCTCAGAGGAAGGGCGGGAGCAGGCAGTAGATTGGATCAATCAGCAGTATGAAGAGAAAATGGAAATATGGGAATCAGCCAGAAGAAAGTAAAAAAGGAGCAAAACCCTATTCTTTTCCCCCTTTTCTAAATGGATGAAGTATGGTATGATAATGTATTATTGGAAATACTGACATGGAGGAAGAAAGATGGAAGAGAACAAAGATGAAATTGTTTCTAAAAACTTTATTGAACAGGAGATAGATAAGGACCTTTCTGAAGGCGTGTATAACCACGTTCAGACAAGATTCCCTCCGGAGCCAAACGGTTATTTGCATATTGGACATGCGAAATCCATTTTACTTAACTATGGCCTGGCTCAAAAGTATGGTGGAACGTTCAACCTCCGTTTTGATGATACAAACCCAACAAAAGAGAAGACAGAATACGTAGAATCCATTATGGAAGACGTGAAGTGGCTGGGAGCAGAATTTAAAGACCGCCTTTTCTTCGCTTCTAATTACTTCCAGGAGATGTACGATTGTGCCATTCTTTTAATTAAAAAAGGAAAAGCCTTTGTCTGTGATTTAACTGCAGAAGAGATTAGGGAATACCGAGGCGATTTTAAGACTCCGGGAAAAGATAGCCCATACAGAAACAGAAGCGTGGAAGAGAATTTAAAGCTGTTTGAAGAGATGAAGAATGGCATTTATAAGGATGGAGAAAAGGTGCTCCGTGCTAAGATCGATATGCTTTCTCCAAATATTAATATGCGTGATCCAGTTATCTACCGCGTAGCTCGCATGAATCATCATAACACAGGAGATTCTTGGTGCATTTATCCTATGTATGATTATGCTCACCCCATTGAAGATGCCATCGAAAAGATCACTCATTCCATCTGCACTTTGGAATTTGAAGATCATAGACCTTTGTATGACTGGGTGGTAAAGGAATGTGAATTTGTAAATCCTCCCCGCCAGATCGAGTTTGCAAAGCTTTATCTGACTAATGTTATCACTGGAAAGCGATATATTAAAAAGCTGGTTGAAGATAACATTGTAGACGGCTGGGATGATCCACGTCTTGTTTCCATTGCTGCTTTAAGAAGAAGAGGTTATACTCCAGAATCTCTTCGCATGTTCGTTGATCTTGTAGGTGTTTCAAAGGCCAACAGTTCTGTTGATTACGCCATGCTTGAGTATTGTATCCGTGAAGATTTAAAGCTGAAAAAGCCAAGAGTAATGGCAATTTTAGATCCAATCAAGCTAGTGATTGACAATTATCCAGAAGAGACCATTGAATATCTGGATGCTCCTAATAACCTGGAGAATCCAGATTTAGGTGAGAGAAAGATACCTTTTGGCAAGGAACTTTATATTGAACGGGAAGATTTCATGGAAGAGCCTGTGAAAAAGTACTTCCGCCTGTTCCCTGGCAATGAAGTTCGCCTTATGAATGCATACTTTGTAACATGTACAAGCTGTGAAAAGGATGCAGATGGCAACGTTACTGTGGTACATTGTACCTACGATCCTGAGACAAGAAGTGGTTCTGGTTTTGAGGGCAGAAAAGTAAAGGGAACCATTCATTGGGTGGCAGCTGCTACCGCGGTTCAGGCAGAATGCCGTCTATATGAGAATATTGTAGATGAGGAAAAAGGCAAGTTTAACGAAGACGGAAGTTTGAACTTAAATCCAAACTCACTGACCATCATAAAGAGCTGTTTTGTTGAACCAGAGCTGACAAAAGCGAAGGCTTATGACAGCTTCCAGTTCGTAAGAAATGGATTTTTCTGTGTGGACTGTAAAGATAGCTCACCAGAGAATTTGGTATTTAATCGAATTGTATCCTTAAAAAGTTCCTTTAAGATAACAAAATAATAATGACAGGCTAGACTGCCGGTCAAGGAAAAAGTGCTGCATGACCGAGATAAGAGAAGGTATGCGGCATTTTTTCATACATTTGAAAGGAGGCGATTGCATGGAGCTAATGATCCCTTTGAAAAATCAGACTGGACTTCCGTATTACAGTCAAATCTATACCTATATCAAAGAAGAGATAAAGAAAGGGAATCTAAAGCCTTCCACACGTTTGCCTTCCACCAGACAATTGGCAGAGCATTTAAAGATAAGCCGGAGCACCACTCAGATGGCCTATGAACAATTGCTCTCAGAAGGATATATTGAGGCGGTTCCTTATAAAGGGTATTATGTGTTAAGGATCGATGGCCTGGTTCATACGGGACAGGAGCTTCGGGAAAAGGGAAGTGCTCTCATAAACCTTAATTCTACTCATTCAAGCGCTAAACCTGGCTGGAGTGTTGACTTTTCTCCAAGGGGAATTGATCTTTGTGCGTTTCCCTTTAATACATGGAGAAAGATATCGAAAAATACGCTGGTGGATGATAATAGGGAGATGTTTGTAGCAGGAGATCCTCAGGGAGAAGTTGGGTTTCGGGAAGCCATCCGTACGTATCTGCATTCTGCCAGAGGGGTAAATTGCTGTTCAGAGCAGATTATTGTGGGAGCAGGAAGTGAATACATGCTAATGCTGCTGTCCCAGATTCTATCGAGTGACCGTGTCATTGCCATGGAAAATCCTACGTACAAACAGGCATACCGTGTCTTTGACAGCTTAAAATACCAGGTGGTCCCCATCTTTATGGATCAGCAGGGAATGGATGTAGGGCTTTTAGAGGAAAGTGGTGCAGATACCGCCTATGTCATGCCCTCTCACCAATATCCTACCGGAATTGTCATGCCTGTAAAACGCCGTCAGGAGCTTCTTTCCTGGGCTTATAAAAAGGAAGGCAGATATTTAATCGAAGATGATTATGACAGTGAATTCCGTTACAAGGGACAGCCCATTCCTGCTCTTCAGGGCATGGATCAAATGGATAAGGTCATTTATATAGGTACCTTTTCAAAATCCATTGCACCTGCCATTCGAGTGAGCTACATGGTGCTACCAAAGTCTCTATTGTCTGTTTACCAAGAGAAGGTGAGTTTTTATGCCTCCACCGTCTCACGCATTGATCAAAATATCCTTTATCAGTTTATGGCAGAAGGTCATTACGAGCGACATCTAAATCGAATGAGGGCAGTTTATAAAGCAAAACATGACGCTCTCATTACGGGACTGAAACCTTTTGAGAATCAATTTTTGATACGGGGAGAATATGCAGGACTTCATTTACTTTTAACCGATCAAAGAGGAAGAACGGAAGAGGAACTTATAGAAAAAGCAGCAGAAGGTAACGTAAAGGTATATGGAATGTCAGGATATTTTATTCACGAAGAGCATAACACGTATCCGCCTACCATTGTGCTGGGATTTGCAAGTCTGACGGAAGAAGAGATTGCCAAAGGGTTATTCCTTCTTAAAAAGGCGTGGAGAGTGGAAGATGAAAAGGAGGGTTACTGTGAATGATAAGTGGAAGGAAATAAAAAGACAGGAGAATCTCCGAGTACTTGCCGCTATTTTACTAACCGTACTTTTACTGTTTATTCTCGCTGTGGCAGGCACACTTCGCAATGGGAAGATGGCGCAAAATCAGACAGAAACTGCTAAATTAAAAAAAGATTCCAGTATGGACTCAGAACGATCAAAGATTGCATTGCCGGAAAAGGACAGTGATGATATTGCCCTTACCCAGGCGGATCAGGAATTTTTAAATAGTCTCATGGGGTATTTTGACAGCGGAGATCTAGAAGGCGCCGCCAGGCTTTTAGATGGCTATGAGATGTCCTGGAATGAATTTCCTTGCATGTATGATGGAACGGCTATGTCTAAGAAGCTATTGGGAACAAAGGGATTGTTATTTTTAAAGCCCTTCACTGTTTTTTTTGGAGAATTTTTAAATGGTCAGCCAGAGGGATCGTGTACCGCCTTACAGGTGATTACCTTAGATGAGGGAAAGCGTTATGATTA
This sequence comes from Hungatella sp. UBA7603, assembly GCA_002478865.1. GTDB lineage: Bacteria > Bacillota > Clostridia > Lachnospirales > Lachnospiraceae > Lacrimispora. The sequence continues at coordinate 178,940 of DLJZ01000027.1, read as the reverse complement.
TTCGTATGGCACCTGGTCTGGAGGAAAGATGAACGGAAGCGGGGCCAGTGGCTATAATTATTACGATGGAGCGATTGGAGATATTAATCGAAAAAGCGCAAAAGAGGGGGTATTTAAGGACGACCAGATGGAGGGGGAAGTCACATATACCAGCACCAATACAGCAGGAGAAACGACAAAATGGAGTTTTAAGACCTTGGCTGGAAAAATCGTGTTAGACGACCGTTGGATTCAGGAAAATGATAGCCAGGGTGGGATTGTCTATAAGCTGATGGCAGATCAGGATGAAAAACATGCCTATACTTTAAGTAAGAGCAATATAGAGGAAGATCGATGGAAGAATTTCATTGAATTTTCAACAGATTAAAGGAGGCTTTGCTCTGTGAATCAGGAGATTATAAACCGTCTTGGAGTCATAACAGATGAAGAACGGGAAATCATAAATGGCCGCACAGAAATAGATTTAGAACGGTATACGCAAGGCGGAGAGCTGATAATTGACAGCAAAAAGATGCTGGAACACGGAAAGATGATTCGGATCAGGCCTCATACGAGATTTGTTCATTTTCCAAGGCATAAGCATAATTACATTGAAGTAATTTATATGTGCAAAGGAGAAACCACACATATCATTGACGGGGAAGAAGTGATTTTAAAAACAGGAGAGTTGCTGTTTTTAAACCAACATGCTGACCAGGAGATTCTCCCAGCAGGAGAAGATGATATTGCGGTGAATTTTATTATTCTGCCAGAATTTTTTGATACTGCCTTTGAGATGATGGGAGAGGAAGAAAATCTTTTGCGGGACTTTTTGGTAGGCAGTCTTTGTTCTGATCCCCGATATGCCAGTTACCTTCATTTTCAAGTAGCAGATGCCCTTCCAATTCAAAATTTAGTGGAAAACATGGTGTGGACTCTTCTATATGACCAACCAAATAAAAGAAGCATCAATCAGGTTACTATGGGACTTTTGTTTTTGCAGCTGATGCATTATACCGATAAGATCAGTCATACAAAAGAAGGTTTCGAGCAGAAACTAATCTTTCAGGTGCTTAAATTTATTGATGAGAATTACAAAGAGGGAGAATTAACGGATCTGGCAATATCTTTAAACTACAATATATACTGGTTAAGTAGGGCCATTAAGAAGCTGACCGGAAGGACCTATAAGGAGTTATTACAAATAAAGAGGTTAAATAAGGCATCCTTTCTATTGTTAAATACGGGTCTATCGGTAACCAATATATCCATTGCGGTAGGTTATGATAATACCAGCTATTTTCATAGAATATTCCGAAGTTATTACAACATGTCACCAAAAGAATACAGGGAAAAGAATAAGACCACTGGTTTATAGGATTTAATAACGAATAAAGAATCTAGATCTCCTTAAAAAGTGACTCCTATCAGGGATTTAAACGATTTAGGAAATCTCAAATTCCAAATGAAAGCTTGGAAAAAAACAATTATTATTTGTTTGTTTTGTACTAAATGAAAAAGTATTTGCATATAATTGGTTATATATGGTTGATAAATAATTTCTGTGAAGGAGAGAGCCGATATGCCAAGAGGAGTAAGAAAGACACCACTTGAAAAACTGAATGAAGAATTAAAAGAGGTAAGAGAATCCATGAAACAGTATAAGGATTGTCTTATTACATTAGAGGAAAAGGAAAAAGAAATTCAAGATAAAATTAAGTTAGAACAGTTTAAAGAAGTATCATCAATATTGGACGAGCACGAGATGTCTATTATGGATTTAAAAGAGCTTTTGATCTCATCTAAAACAGATGTGGCTGAATAACAGAAGCACTCTACATGCAGTAACATAATAAAAAGGCTATGATTCCATAATGAAATTTAAAAAGTCACAAAATGTGGTTATAGCAGAAGCTAGATGGATTAAAAGATCAGAAATCTTCAACGAAGATTCTGGTCTTTTTTTATGTACTTATGAGAAATCTCAAGTATTTTGTTCACAGAATCTATACATTTATTTAAGGAGAATTTAAGCTTCTTATTATATCATGCTTTCATAAGAGAGAACTTCATCTTAAAAAGGAGGCAACAATATGCATTTTACTAAATTTAATAAGACTATGACAGGTGTGCTAATCATGACTTTGATCGTGTCAGCCGCATCACCTGCAATTACGGTGAGGGCTGCAAATACAACCGTTGAAACAATACAGTCAGAATCTGCCGATCAGGAAAAGACACCTCCGTCAGGGGCACCATCGGGGCAAAAGCCTCCCCAGGAACCCAAAGCTCCTGGGGAACAGCCATCTCAAAAAGACAGTCAGTCCGGTCAGACACCTCCCTCCGGGGCACCTTCTAATCAACCACCTCAGGACGCTCCCCCAGGAGGCATGAAAGGGGCAGATACCATGACATATGATTATGAAGGAACCTATGAAGCGGCCCTGACTGCTGATGGAAAGAAGGCAAACTCCAACAAGGAAACGTATACGGCATCAAATCCGGATCAGAATGCGGCACTGGTAAAGAATGGGGGAACCCTTACCTTTATAGAAGGAACCCTTAAAAAATCAGGTGATGATTCCAATGGAGACAATTGCAATTTTTATGGAGTAAATTCCATCCTTCTAGCGGTAAATAAAGATTCTTCTGCCTATATTTCCAATAGCTTTTTAGATGCAGACAGTGAAGGAAGTAATGGCATCTTTGCTACAGATAATGCCTTCGTGTATGCGAACAATAATACCATAAAGACGACCGCAGGAAACTCCAGAGGACTTGATGCCACATATGGAGGCACTATCCTTGCAAATCTGATGACGATATCAACCAAAGGTGATCATAGTGCGACGATTGCAACTGACCGAGGAGGTGGAAGTATTTCTGTAACCAATAGTTCTCTCAGTACAGAAGGTTCCGGTTCTCCACTATTGTATTCCACTGGAAACATTGAAGTGGATCAGGTAACAGGTACTGCTTCTGGAAGCCAGATCGCAGGAATGGAAGGATTAAATACCATTCGTATTTATAATTCCGCTCTAACCAGTACTAATAAAGGAACAACTGGCAGTGATCCCATTGCCAATGGAGTCATCATCTACCAGTCTACATCTGGTGATGCGGAAGCTGCTACGGGAGAGACCGCAACCTTTGAGGCATCTGATTCTACTTTAAAAAGTGCGGTTGATGGTGGTACCATGTTTTATCTAACCAATACAAAAGCCAATGTTGTCCTTAGCAATACAGTTCTTGACTTTGACAGCAGTAAAGCAAATCTTCTGACGGTATGGGGAAATGATTCTAATAACTGGGGAACGAAAGGAGAAAACGGGGCAAAGGCGAAATTTACTGGAATTGGCCAGACGTTGGCAGGTAACATTGATGTGGATACCATCAGCAGCTTGAATCTATATTTATTAAAAAACACCACGTATACAGGAGCAACGGCCATTTCCAGTAATGCAGTGAATACAGATGTATCATCAGCACCAATTACCATGAATATTGACAACAGCTCTCAGTGGGTGGTTACGGGAGACTCGATTGTCACGGACTTAAATGCAGAAAGCGGATCTGTAATTGTTGATGGTGAAGGGAAAGCTGTCAGCATTATAGCAGGTGGTCAAACAGTGGTTACTGGTACTAGTGGGGTTATTGTCACCGTTACTGGAAGTTATACGACCACAGTAACCACAGACGACAGCAATCAGTTAAGTACCTCATACATAGATCGTACGGTATTTGATCAGTATTATGGCACAGTTACTTCCTTTGGAGAGAACAGTGGGGCAGTAGAAGAAACGGCAGAAGTTCCGTTAGATACAGAATCAAATACTCAGAATCAGACTGCTGATACAAATAACAGCTCGGCAGTCACAGCCATAGAAATTGTAGCAGTATGTGTAGTTCTGGGCGGTGGGTTATTATACTGGTTCCGCAGAAAGAGAAAATAAAAACAATTGTAACAGAACTTGTCTCGCTAAAGAACTGCACCTTGTTATTGTTCTTTTAGTAAAGGGAGATTCATATTCCATATCTGTCTGTAGAAAAGAAGCTTGCTCGGCTTCTTTTCTTTTTTTGTTCTTATGATGCGAGCAAAGAACCTATTCTTCTTTTGCATAGGAACATTCTTAAATTTCATTATGCACAAGGCATACAGCAAGGATAAAATAATACGAGAGTCAAATAGGGAGGTATATCCGTGGGAAAGTCATTAACACATAAGATTATTGAATCACATTTGGTTTCAGGAAACATGATTCCTGGAGAGGAAATATTTATAAAAGTGGATCAGACGCTGACCCATGACATTAATGCAGTCATGACCTATCTTGCGTTTGAGGCGGTAGGAATTGACCGTGTACGTACAGAATGCAGCGTCAGCTACTTGGATCATAACCTGTTGTATGTAGATAATAAAACGCCAGATGATCACATTTATCTGCAATCCGTGGCGAAATGTTACGGAGTTCATGTATCACGTCCTGGTAATGGAATCTGTCACTCGGTTCATGTGGCACGGTTTGGGGTACCAGGGAAAATCAGTATGGGCGGTGACAGTCACACGCCTCATGGTGGATCCATTGGTATGCTTTGTATCGGAGTAGGAGGTATGGATGTGGCTACCGCAATGACCGGAGTTCCCATGCGTCTTACTATGCCAAAGGTTATAAGGGTCAACCTGTTAGGAGCATTAAAACCTGGTTGCAATGCAAAAGATATCATTTTAGAGATGCTGCGTCGTGTCAGCATCAAAGGTGGACTTGGAAACGTGTATGAATATGTAGGCCCAGGCGCTGAGGCTTTGGAAGTTTCCGCTAGGGCTACCATCACCAATATGGGGGCAGAAACCGGTGCAACCACTTCCATATTCCCAGCAGATGAACAGGTTCGGAAATTTCTAATCTCCCAGGGGCGTGAGGAGGATTATAAGAAACTGCTTCCTGATTCCGATGCGGAATATGACGGTTTCATGGAAATCAATCTAAGTGAGTTGGAACCGTTAATATCCTGTCCTCATCAGCCAGATAACGTTACGCGTATCCGTGAGGTGGAAAAAAGGCCAGTGCAGCAGGTATTTATCGGAAGTTGTACCAATGCCAGTTATTCGGATATTGCAAAAGCAGCTCTGGTTTTAAAAGGTCATCAGGTAAATGAAAATGTAAGCTGTACCTGTGCGGTGGCATCAAAGCAGATTTATAAAAAACTCATGCAGGATGGATACATTGATATGCTGCTTGACGCAGGAGTTCGAATGCTGGAAATCGCATGCGGTCCTTGCTGTGCCATCGGGCAGACCCCTGCCACGAAGGGAATCGCAGTGCGTACCACCAACCGGAACTTTATAGGAAGAGCAGGTAATCCAACGGCAGAGATTTATCTGGTTAGCCCGGAAAGCGCTGCTGCTACCGCCATTACCGGGACCTTTGCCACTGCAGAGGAGATTCTTGGGATAGAGATTGGGAAGCTATCAGAAGTAAAAGAGCCGAAAGAGTATAGAATTGATGATGGAATGCTCATTAAGCCCCTTCCTGAGGAAGAAGCATTAGAAGTAACTGTGGTGAGAGGCCCCAATATTAAGCCGCTTCCGGTTCCAGATGCACTGGAGAATTATTTGTGTGCGCCGATCAGTTTAAAAGGCAAGGATAACATTTCCACCGATGATATTACACCTGCAAGTGCAGAGTTTAGCAGTATGCGTTCTAACATCCCACTTATGTCACAGTTCTGCTATCACCGGTATGCTCCTGATTTTGCGGCACGTGCAAAGGCAATGGGGAAAAGCATTATTATTGGCGGTGAGAATTATGGACAAGGTTCCTCCAGAGAACATGCGGCCATTAACCCCATGTATCTCGGGGTCAAGGCAGTAATCGCTAAAAGTATAGCCAGAATCCATAAGGGCAATTTAATCAATCATGGCATCATTCCTATGATATTTGCCAATCCCGCAGATTACGATGGCTTGGAATTAGAAGATGAACTGGAAATTGAAAATCTGCTGGAACAGATTCCTACAAGGACGATAACCATAAAAAACATAACACGTCATCTCCAGTTTGATGTCAAACTAGAGATAACGGATAACGAGATGGAGGTTGTTTTAAGTGGTGGTCAGTTGACTTATTTGAAAAAGCAGCTTTTAGAGAACTCATAACTATTTGGTAAAAGGAAAGGGAGGAACCATGGATAACAAAAAGGTTGCAGAAGTTACATTTGGAACATTGATTCAAGGGGAATATGAAAGAATAAAGCGCATGAAGTCCACGACTGAAGTGACGGACTTTGGAAAACTTAATAAGATTGTAATTGGGATTTTGCCTGGAGACGGTATTGGGCCGATTATTATGGAACAGGCGCTTCGTGTGTTAAAAAAACTGGTACGGGATGAAATTAATTGCGGTAAGATTGAATTAAGGACAATAGAAGGAATGACTATTGAAAATCGGGTAGATAAAATGAATAGCCTACCCGAAAACGTATTTGAAGAGATTAAGAAATGCAATGTTCTGGTAAAAGGACCAATGGTAACCCCGAAGGCTGGAGAAGGGCTCCCCAATTTAATCAGCGCCAACAGCCTTCTTCGAAGAGGACTGGACCTTTATGCAGCGGTTCGCCCAGTAAAAATCCCTGATAAAAACATTGATTGGACGTTCTTTCGAGAAAATATAGAAGGTGAATATATATGGGGAGACAAAGGAATTCAGGTAAATGAAGATCTTGCCATAGATTTTAAGATACAGACAAAAGAAGGCAGTGAGCGGATTGCCAGAGCCGCATTTGACTTTGCAAAAAGAAATGGGAAAAAGAATATTACCATCGTTACAAAAGCAAACATCGTTAAATTGACGGATGGGAATTTCAGCAATATAGTTCATAAGGTGGGAGAAGAATACCCGGAAATTCAGGTTCAGGATCGGTTTGTGGATGCCATGTGTGCCAAAATGATGGATCCAGAATTCAATAAGGGGATGGAAGTGGTGATTCTTCCCAACCTCTATGGAGATATTGTCACCGATGTGGCAGCAGAACACCAGGGAGGGCTTGGTACTGCCTCTTCCGCTAATATTGGCAATCAATACGCCCTGTTTGAAGCAATCCATGGCACAGCCCCCAATTTAATCGCTGAGGGCAGAGGGGAATATGCAGACCCCTGTAGCTTAATTCGGGCGATGGGTCAGATGCTCCAACATATTGGATATGGGGAAAAGAAGGAGCTTTTGGATGAGGCACTGGATATTTGTGTTGTGACAGAGAAAAAATTAGTGATTACGACCAGAAAGGAAGATGCCAGTGCGGCAGATTTTACAGATTATCTACTTTATACCTTAGAAAGAATAGTATAAACTCTCTTGGACATTTGACTTCCACCTTGTATTAGATAAAAGGGTCTGATAAAATGGAGGAAAAGGACAAAGGGGCAGTGGAATGAGAGATTCTGATTGGGAGATCCTGTATGAGCTTTACAAAAATCCAAATATGTCAAAGGCGGCCAGCCTGTTATTTATGACACAGCCTTCCCTTACAAAAAGGCTCCAGAACATGGAATCAGAATTTCAGGTGACCATTGTAAATAGAACACCACAGGGGCTTGCGTTTACCAAGGAAGGTGAATTTCTGGCTAAGCAGGCGAAGACCTATCTGGATTTTATGAAGGAGACCAACCAGGGACTAGACGAATTAAAAGAAAATGCAAAAGAGAGCATTGTGATTGGTTCTTCGTACACATACAGTAAATATACCCTAACAGATGTTTTGTACCAATATAAACAAACACATTCCAATGTTAATTTTCACATCGTGAATGAACAGAGCAATCTTCTTTTTAGAAAGCTGTTAGAGGGGGCTGTTGATGTTGGTTTTATCCGGGGAGATTATGAGGGTGCTGTAAATAAAGTATTGATTGATCAAAATCAGGCATATCTCATCACCAAGGAAAAGGTGGATTTTAACCAGTTACCTAATTTGCAGCGAATCGCTTACAGCACCAATGACCGTACTAAGGAGCTTTTGGATGAATGGTGGCAGGACCGTTATGGGACAGTGATGCCTTCTGGTATGGAGGTAGGCTTTATTGATTTTGCCTGGCAGCTAATCAGTAAGGGGCCTGGTTACACCAGTTGTTTTTTACCAAATAACTTTGTGAATGAATATAATCTATGTCTGACTCCACTTACAAAAAAGGACGGGACTCCGGTGATTCGAAATACCTGGTTTATCTATCCAAAGAACAAGAGAAAGTCAAAGATGTTAGAAGATTTTATTCATTATGTAGAGCGAGAGCTTGCAATGAGATAACCCAACCTGTGGAAGAAAGCTTTTATCAGAAAGTGCAAATAAGGACGTTGTTTTAAATAAACAGCGTCCTTATTTTTTATATAAAAATGAATTATGATAGAAGAAGAAAAATATGGGAGGGGTAAGCATGGAAAAATACTATCTTGCCGTAGATATTGGAGCTTCCAGCGGACGCCATATTCTTGGGACGGTGAAAGAAGGAAAGATTCTTCTGGAGGAGATATATCGGTTTGAGAACGGCATGAAGCGAAAGGACGGAAAGCTTTGCTGGGATGTAGAGTCCTTATTTGCAGAGATCTTAGAAGGAATGAAACAGTGCAAAAAGCTTGGCAAGATTCCGGTAAGCATGGGAATTGATACCTGGGCGGTGGATTTTGTTCTACTTAACAAAGACGGGGAAATTCTAGGAGAAGCGGTTGGGTATCGGGATGACAGAACAAAAGGCATGGATGAAGAGGTTTATAAGACCATACCTCTTACACAGCTTTATGAAAGAACGGGAATTCAAAAGCAGATCTTTAATACCATCTATCAGCTTACGGCAGTAAAGAATAAAACTCCAGAGCATTTAAAAGAAGCGGAGAGCCTTCTAATGATACCGGATTACTTTCACTACCTGCTGACTGGAGCAAAGAAACAAGAGTATACCAATGCCACCACCACTCAGCTAGTAAGTCCAGTTACGGGTACCTGGGATTACGATTTGATTCAGAGCCTTGGTCTTCCACAGGAATTTTTTGGACCACTTTCCATGCCAGGAACTCTGGTTGGCGGACTTACGAATAAGGTAAAAGAAGACGTGGGCTTTGATTGTCAGGTGATTCTTCCTGCCACTCATGATACCGCCTCCGCGGTTATGGCAGTTCCAGTTGTTCCCGGTGCATCCATGGAAGATATGTTGTATATCAGTTCAGGAACATGGTCCCTGATGGGAACCGAACTTTTAAAAGCAGATTGTTCTGTGAAAAGTATGGAAGCGAATTTTACAAACGAAGGTGGATATGATACCCGTTATCGGTATTTAAAAAATATTATGGGGCTTTGGATGATTCAGTCCGTGAGAAAAGAACTATCAGAAAAAGGAGAAGAATATTCCTTTGCACAGCTTTGTGAGATGGCTTCCAAGGAATCCATAAGTTCACTTGTGGATTGCAATGATACCGCATTTCTGGCACCTGAAAGCATGATAACGGCAGTAAGAGAGTATTGCAAAGAGAAGAAGCTACAGGTTCCAAACACGCCTGGAGAGATTTCTGGGGTTATCTATAACAGCTTAGCCGTTTGCTATGCTCAGACGGTGAAGGAGCTGGAGTCCATTACCGGGAAAACATATAAGTCCATTCACGTAGTTGGCGGCGGCTCTAACGCAGAGTATCTAAACAAGCTTACGGCAGACGTTACGGAGCGAACCGTATATGCAGGACCAGGAGAGGCCACTGCCATTGGAAACTTGCTGGCCCAAATGCTTGCAAATCATGAATTTAACGATTTAAAACAGGCTAGAGAAGGAGTATATCAGTCCTTTGCAGTGAAAGAATATAAGCCTTTGAAAATATCGGAATAAAGGAGAAAAATATATGATCAGAAAATCATTTAAAATGTACTTAAATGAAGGAATGGCGGAAGAATATGAAAAGAGGCACAATATGCTCTGGCCGGAGATGAGGGAAATGATCAACCAGTGCGGCGGTCATAATTATTCCATATTTTTAGACGAAGAAACCAATGTTCTATATGGCTATATTGAGATTGAAGATGAGGAGAGATGGGCCAAATCAGCCGATACTCCAATCAACCGGAAATGGTGGGATTTCATGGCAGATATCATGAGCACCAACCCGGACAACAGTCCTGTTTCTGTTTCACTAAAGCCCGTATTTCATCTGGATTAATAGATTAAAGGAGAAGAAAGATGATGACATTAAAAGAAAGATATGATGCAGCGAAAGAAGTATACAAAGCAATTGGTGTGGATACAGATGTTGCAATGAAAGCGTTAAAAGCGATTCCTATCTCCATGCACTGCTGGCAGGGAGATGATGTAACTGGATTTGACGGAGCAGGCGCTCTTTCAGGAGGAATCCAGACAACAGGTAACTATCCAGGACGCGCCAGAAACCCAGAGGAATTGATGGCAGATATGGATAAAACATTAAGTCTCATTCCTGGAAAACACCGCATTAACTTACATGCAAGCTACGCTATCTTCGAAGAGGGAGAATGGGCGGATAGAGATCAGTTAGAGCCAAAGCACTTTAAAAAATGGGTGGAGTTTGCAAAGGAGAAGGAAATCGGAATTGATTTTAACCCAACCTTGTTCTCACATGCCAATGCAGAAAATGCCACCTTATCAAGCGAAGATCCAAAGATTCGTTCTTTCTGGATTGATCATGTAAAAGCGTGTATTAAAATCTCTGAATATTTTGCTACGGAACAGGGAAATCCATGTACCATGAATATCTGGATTCCCGATGGATTTAAAGACATTCCAGCAGACCGTACCTCTCCAAGAGCAAGACTTAAGGATTCTCTGGACCAGATCCTTTCCATGGAGTATGATAAAACAAAGGTGCTGGTAGCAGTAGAATCAAAGGTATTTGGAATCGGTATGGAAAGCTGCACCATAGGCTCCCATGAATTTTATATGAATTACGCTTCAAAAAATGATATTTTGTGCCTTCTTGACAGCGGACATTATCATCCAACGGAAGTAGTATCAGATAAGATCTCTTCCATGCTTTTATTCTTCGATAAGGTAGCCCTTCACGTGACTAGACCAGTGCGCTGGGATAGTGATCACGTTGTGTTATTTGATGATGAGACAAAGGAAATCGCAAAGGAAATTATACGGGGCGGTTCCGAACGAGTTCTTTTAGCACTTGACTTTTTCGACGCCAGCATCAACCGCGTCAGTGCTTGGGTGGTTGGAATGAGAAACATGCAAAAGGCATTACTTAACGCCCTGCTTCTTCCTAATGAGAAACTGGCACAGCTTCAGAATTCCCGCAGCTTCACGGAACTGATGATGCTTCAAGAGGAATTAAAGCTTTATCCTATTGGCGATGTATGGAATTATTTCTGTGAAATAAATGGAGTACCTGCAAAGGAAGACTGGTTTAAAGAAGTTGCTACCTATGAGAAAGAAGTATTATTAAACCGGAAATAAGGAGAAAATAAAAATGAAAATTTTAGATGCAGAATTTGTAAAAGGCTTTATCCGTTTATGTGATGATGGATTTAAGCAGAACTGGCATGAAAGAAATGGCGGTAACTTAAGCTATCGAATCAAACCAGAAGAGGTGGAATCTGTTAGAGAAGAGCTTACATTTGATGCTCCATGGCAACCCATAGGAACAACGGTAAAAGGACTTTCTGGAGAGTGCTTCATGGTAACAGGAAGCGGAAAGTATTTCCGTAATGTGATTCTTGAACCAGAGGTTAATAGCTGCATCATAGAAATAGATGAGAGCGGAGAAAATTATAAAATCTTATGGGGGCTCTCAAAAGGTGGCCGTCCAACCAGTGAGCTACCTTCCCATTTAATGAACCATGAGGTGAAAAAGGCGGCAACAGGCGGAGCTCACCGTGTGATTTACCATGCTCACCCTACCAATATAATCGCTCTTACCTTTGTACTTCCATTGGAAGATGAGGTGTTTACAAGAGAATTATGGGAGATGGCTACCGAATGCCCTGTGGTATTTCCAGCAGGCGTTGGTGTCGTAGGCTGGATGGTTCCAGGCGGACGTGAAATTGCAGTTGCTACCAGTGAACTTATGAAGAAGTATGACGTGGCTATCTGGGCCCATCACGGCCTGTTTGCCTCAGGAGAAGACTTTGACTTAACCTTTGGCCTGATGCATACGGTGGAGAAATCTGCTGAAATTCTCGTAAAGGTTCTCTCCATCAGACCTGACAAGCTTCAGACCATTACAGCAGGAAACTTCCGTGATCTGGCTCGTGATTTTAAAGTAACGCTGCCAGAAGAGTTTCTTTATGAGAAATAACAATTAAATTTATAAATCTTACCCATACAATATGGGAAATGAAAACAGCGTCTTGCTTGGTTTAAAACCGGAGCAAGGCGCTGTTTTGCGTTGTTTTTTATGAATTTTCCAATTGTTAACCTTAAAATATAAAATGGTTGACAATTAGAGCTTGTCTTTGTATAATGGCAAAGAATTGAAATTACGTCAGGAGGTTATGATCATGATCACAACAAGCAGAAAATGGGTTCTATGTGCTTTCTTTGCCGCTCTAAATGCTGTATTAGCTCAAATTACCATTCCCATTGGTCCCGTTCCAATTAATCTGACTCATTTGTCCACCTATACAGCCGCCGGTCTTTTAGGAGCTAGATATGGGGCTTTAAGTCAGCTTGTATATGTTTTAATGGGAGTGATAGGGCTTCCGGTCTTCTCCGGGTTTTCAGGGGGTCCGGGGCGGATATTTGGTCCTACAGGGGGATATATCATCGCCTACATTTTCTCTGCCTATCTTAGTGGCTTTTTAATGGAGCGGTTTGGGAAAAAATCCATGAAAGCGATGGCGGCAGCCATTTATGCTGGCTGGATTCTTACTTATTTATTTGGAACACTGTGGTATTGCCTCATTACCGGTACCGGCTTTGTTGCAGCTCTATTGGTTTGTGTTTTGCCATTTTTGGCGGGAGACTGTTTGAAGACCTTTATAAGTATATCACTCATAAAAAAGCTACATCCCATCATGAGATAAAAAAGGAGAGTCTGAAAATGAAGTATGATCTTAAGAATATAACAAGAGAGATGGCATTAGCAATTTTAGAATTGCCAGACAAGGAGCTTCCAATCCTTTTAGAAAAGGTATATGAAATCAGGAAAAAGTATAAGGGTAATACTGTGGGGATTCAACTCCTTACCAATGCACGCAGCGGAGACTGCACCCAAGATTGTACCTATTGTGCCCAATCACGGGATTCTAAAGCTGACATAGACAAATATAAACTTATTACTTATGAGACGCTGCAACAGGACGGCTATACCGTAAAAGAAAAAAACTTATCCCGACATTGCATTGGTTTAAGCGGAATCCGTTTTTCAGATAGGGAAATCAGTGAATTTGCTGATGAGGTGAGAATGCTTAAGAAAGAAACAGGCAGTCCTATTTGCTGTTCCATTGGTTTTTTGACGGAACAACAGGCGGTGATGTTAAGAGAAGCAGGTGTGGATAGAATCAATCATAACCTAAATACCAGCAGAAAGCATTATCCAAGTATTTGTACCTCCCATTCATATGAGGAGCGCCTGGACAATATAAAGAGACTCGAAAGCCTTGGCTTTGAATTATGCTGTGGAGGAATCATCGGATTGGGAGAGGATAATACGGATGTGGTTGATATGCTTTTTCAGATACAGTCCATACAGCCTAAAGCAGTTCCCATCAATTTTCTTATCCCATTAAAAGGAACAGCCCTGGAGGATAGAGATACCTCGTATTTGACTGGAGATTATTGTTTAAAGATCTTATGTCTTGCCCGCCTTTTATGCCCTCAGTCGGACATTCGTTGTGCAGCAGGCAGAGAGGTTTATTTAAAAGGAAGAGAAAAGCAAATGTTCTATGCAGCAGATTCCATTTTCGCCTCTGGTTATTTGACGGCTGACGGTCAGGGGATTGATGATACTATAAAGATGATCACTGATGCAGGGTTTCAATATTACGTTGAGCCGTGATAAGGGCCGGGTTAAAATAATCTTTCTAACCCAATTTTCCACAGTAAGAGAATCCTGCAAGCAGGATTCTCGAATCTAAATTTAATCTATATCCCATTGTGAGTCTTTAAAATTCTCCATAAAGTGCTTCGGCTGATCCCAAGTCTGCTTGCAGTCTTTTCTTTATTTTCTTTTTCTTCTTCCAATACAGTTAGTATAATCTGATAGTTGATTTCGTCTAATGTCTGTGTTAGATCTAAGTCGACGGATTGCAATGAAGGCATTGCCGGCATTTCCTGATCAAGGAAATATTTCACATCATGATAGGTGATATAAGGGGTCTTTGTGACCACTGCAAGTTCTTTGAGTACATGATGTAGCTGATCCAGATTTTGAGTCCAAGGAAAAGCAGTGAAAATATCCATTGCCTCTGCTTCTAAGCCAATAATCTGTTTTCCAAGTGATACATTTAACTTATGGAGATATAATGCGGTAATACTTGGAATGTCGTCACTTCTTTCTCTTAGTGGCAGCAGATTTAAGGTTAAACAAGAGAGTCGCTTTTCTAAGTGATTTTTAATATCAGTGGATTCTGGTGATATCTCATTGGTAATCAAAAGAGAGAAAATCATGCGATTTCGTTTTGTAAGGTCCGTGTGGTCGATATAGTTAAATAGCTTTTCAAGCTGAGAATGAGAGAGCATGCAGACATTTTTGATGTATATGGTAGAATGTATATCTGCAAGAGGAGAATTCTCATTATTCATGATATGATTCCATTTACGCTCGCTGATAAATTTGCAGTCTATGACATAAAAAGGAGAAGTATGATAAGGGCCATTTTCGTACATTAGAGATGCCACCTTATCTTTGCCAGTGCCATCTTCTCCGGTAATTAATACGGGAAGGTAGCTTTTGCTATATTCCTCTATGATATGAGCCGTGTTGCCGATTTTATTGGAACTTCCAAAGAAGTTTGAAAAGTTTGTGGAATCCGAATCTGGTTTATTATATATGGTGATTCCGATATCATCTTCAGCGAAAAGTGCAAGCTTTTGGTTTATTATGATCGCTGTATATTTTTGCTCATCACTATAGAGATGACGGCATGTGAACGTGTAAACTTTATCACGTATCTGTCTGGCAACACTTTGGTTTGGAACTTTTAAAAAAGCTTTTAAGTATGTTTGAACCACGTTCATTAATGAAACATTCATTCCATCAAGTGAAAAACTTGAAAACCATAGGGAACCTGCAGGATCATAAATTAGGAACTCTCGATCCTCATCAGTGAGAAGGCTCTGAAAAAGATTCTTTTGTTTGTGAACATGATTGGAGGAATGGACTATCTTTTTTGCTTCATTGATTGCATCGTTAATGCTTTCCGTACCTGAAGTTATGAGTATTGAGTTCATATTTAATATTTTTGCGTAATTTGCGCCTGTCATATCGCAAAGCACAAGTGATGCGCCATCGCTTCTTGCTGCGCGAAGAGCAGCAAGAGCACCTTCTTCGCTTGTAAATGTAATAATATTGATATCATATTGAAGCAAATCACAGAGTACCCGTGCTTGCTTGGTAATTCCGGAAAATCCAGCGATAACAAGCTTGCCAGAGTAACTTTCTGCCATTTTTATGCTACGAAGAATGTCATAACCCGAAATTGATATATCAACAACAGGAATTTCAACAGAGGATCGAATGAGCTCAGCCGTACCACCTCTTGAAATTATGACATCGTAGTTTTTATGAGCTAAGTTTTCAACAATTTTTCGCCCGGTATTCAAGTCCCCAGTTTGAATCGTCAATTCAATATCATCACGATTTTTAGAAATATTCTCAAATATTTCTGTCATTCCCTCGTATGGAGCAATGACAAGTATCTTAACCTTCTGCATAAACTCTCCCAATGTGAAAACCCAATTTGTTAGTTGTTTTGATACCATTATAATATCGAATGTCGCAAAAAGCAACGATTTAGATATAACATGTATTAATATAAGACGTAAATTGGAAAGTGTATCACTTGAATCGCCACGTTATGATAGTATAATATAGGTATAAAGACAAAATGTTTTATATTGAGACGAGAAAATAAAATAACTAGGAGGAACTGAAATGAGCTACCAAATTAAAATTCCATCTTACGTATATGGCGGAGAAGGATGTATTGAACATGTAAATGCCATAATTAAGAAGGAAGACTCAAAGAAAATAATTATATTTACAGATAAAGGGATACGCGACCATGGACTCTTAGATATTTTGACAAACCTGTTAGATGAAACGAATACCCAGTACAGAGTATATGATAGTTTAACACCAGAACCTGCTTACCAGGATGCAGAAAGAGTGATGAAAGAAGTCGAGGATTATGATGGTGATCTGATTATTGCCATTGGCGGCGGAAGCGTTATGGACGTCGCAAAACTTTGCTCTGTTTTAAAAGGTGCTAATTACTCCGTAAAAGATTTATTAGATGATCCAACTCAGGCAAGAAAACAATTAAAAACAATCATGATTCCAACTACCTGTGGTACTGGTTCCGAAGCGACTTGTAATGCAATTGTTGCAATTCCAGAAGAGCAATCGAAAAAAGGAATTGTAAATGATAATATGATACCGGATTATGTGATTCTTGATCCAAATTTCATAAAGAAGCTTCCAAAATCAATCGTCGCAGCGACTGGTGTGGATGCGCTGGCTCACGTCGTGGAGTGTTATACATCAAAAAAAGCAACTCCATTATCTGACACATATGCACTTGCAGGAGCGAAATTGATTTTTAATAATATCAGAGAAGCTTATGCTAATGCTGATAATTTAGATGCAAAAAACAATCTGCTTTTAGGTGCCTTTTATGGTGGAGTAGCCATTACTGGAAGCGGTACAACAGCAGTTCATGCGTTATCTTATCCCCTTGGAGGAAAATATCATATTGCTCATGGTGTATCCAATGCAATTTTATTTGCACATGTTATGGAATTTAATAAAGATGCATGTGAAGACAGACTTGCTAAGTTATATGATGCAGTATTTCATGGTCTCTCAGCAAAAACAATATCTGAGAAAGCACAGTATGTCATTGATCAGATTGCTGACATTGTGAAGTGTACCAACATTCCTACAGATTTAAAAGAATTTGGTGTTAAAAAGGAAGATTTGGAAACTTTAGTAGAGGCAGGAAGCAAACAACAGAGATTACTTGTTAATAATAGGAAGGAATTAAGCCTTGAAGATATAAGAAACATTTACTTAAAGGTTCTTAAATAAGGAAGGTGAGACAATGAAGAAAAGACCGATTATCGGAATCACTATGGGTGATCCTGCTGGAAATGGATCTGAGTTATCCGTAAAGGTATTGCTTGATAAAGATGTATATGAAACGTGTCGTCCTATCATAATCGGTGATGCCAGTTGTATGGAAGAGATCGTAAAAAGACTGAATAAAGAAAATGAGATAAAAATCCATGCGGTAAAAAAAGTGGAAGATGCAGTCTTTGAATATGGAACCATTGATGTATATGACATGGGTATGGTTGATATGGATAAACATATCTATGGAAAGATATCTAAGATGTGCGGGGAGGCAGCATTTCAGTATGTTGTCAAAGTAATTGAGCTTGCAATGAGTGGATCCATTGATGCGACCGTAACCAATGCATTAAATAAAGAAGCAATCAACATGGCTGGACATCATTACTCAGGACATACAGAAATCTATGCAGAATACACTCATACCGATCGGTATACCATGATGCTGGCGCATGAAAATTTAAGGGTGGTCCATGTATCCACTCATGTTTCCCTTCGTCAGGCTTGTGACAAGGTAAAAAAGGCCAGAGTGTTAGAAGTTATCAGAATTGCAAATGAGGGCTGTAAAGCCATTGGCATCGAAAATCCGAAAATCGGAGTGGCTGGGTTAAATCCCCATTGTGGCGAAAATGGACTGTTTGGAACAGAGGAGATAGAAGAAATTCAACCAGCAATTGATGAGGCGATGGCAGAAGGTATCTGCATTCCAGAAGGAATACCAACACCTGCTGATACTATTTTTTCAAAAGCATTAGGCGGCTGGTATGATATCGTTGTTGCGATGTATCATGATCAGGGACATATTCCTTTAAAGGTTAAGGGCTTTAATTATAATAAGGATCTAAAAAAATGGGATGCAGTATCAGGCGTTAATATAACACTTGGTATTCCGATTATAAGAGTATCTGTGGACCATGGAACCGGTTTTGACCTAGCGGGAAAGGGAATATCCAGCGAGTTAAGCCTTACTAATTCAATCGACTATGCGATCCGCCTAGCATCAAGTAAGTAAATAGTGGAGGGGGATTGTATGGGTAAGATGTTGATTATAGCAGATGATATTACTGGGGCGTTAGATACTGGCATACAATTTGCCAAACGCGGGATTCGCACTCAGGTATTCACAGAAGGTAAGCTGGATGGAAATGAAGTAAAAACAGACACTGAAATTATTGTTGTAGATTCAGAGTCCAGACCGATGTCAGCGAAGGATTCCTATGAGGTTGTATATAGCATTGCTGATTGGGCGCTCAAAAATGGGATTCAAATTATATTTAAAAAGACAGATTCAGCCTTACGTGGAAATATTGGCTCAGAACTTCAGGCGGTAGCTGATGCGGTGAAAGGCTTCCCTATTTATTTTCTCCCAGGGCATCCAGAGATTGGAAGGATTACAAAGGGTGGAGTGCACTATATATCCGGAGAATTACTGGAGGACAGTGTATTTGGAAAAGATCCATTTGATCCAGTTACTAAGTCGTATGTACCAGACATTATAAAGGATCAGAGTGACATCTCTGTTATTTGTAAAAGCGTAGAAGAACCCCTTACGGCTGAGAAGAATTCCATGTCAGAAATAATCGTATGCGACACACTAACTGTGAGGGATATTGATCATAGATTAGACGAATTAGTCAAGATGAATGGGCTAAAACTCATCGCAGGCTGTGCAGTGCTTGGAGAGCGATTGGCGGAAAAAGTTTTTTGCAATAGCAATGAGGTGTCATCCTATGAAAAGACGGATGGTTTGTATGTGGCATGTGGAAGTCTAAATAAGATTACACTCAGACAATTAGAATATGCAGAACGTAATGATGGCTTTATAAGAAAAAGGCTTACGATGGAGCAGAAGTACGATACTGATTATTACAATACTTCAGAAGGAAAGAAGTTCCTGGAAGAAATTATTAATACGTGTAAAACGAACAAAAAGGTAATTGTGGATTCGTTTGACACGGAAGAAAATATCGTGAATTTCGTGGCTGACAAAAGCAAGAATATTGATGAGTTAAGAACATTGATACCACAGGCACATGGACATATTGTAAAAGCTCTTGCAGAGGAAAAGGTTGATTTAACCATCCTTATGTCAGGAGGAGATACACTTATGGGATACATGAAACTAGTTGGGTGTACACAGATAGAACCGGTATGTGAGATAGAACCAGGGTTAGTTGTTTCTAAGCTTATTTGGAATGAATATAACCAACAGATCATCTCTAAGTCTGGGGGATTTGGAACAGAGGATATTTTGTGTAGAATTGCACTAAAAATAATGAAATAATTCCAGGAGGAAAACAAGAATGAAGAAAGTAGAATTAAAAGGTATCATCACCCCAATTTTAACACCAATGAATGCAGATGAGTCTGTAAATCTTGTGGAGCTTCGCAATCAGGTGGAACGCCTTATCAGCAGTGGAGTACATGGAATTTTCCCATTTGGAACCAATGGGGAAGGCTACATATTAAGCGAAAACGAAAAGGTTGAAGTTCTAGAAGCTACCATCGATCAGGTTAAGGGAAGAGTACCTGTATATGCTGGATCAGGATTAATATCCACAAAAGATACAATCCGTATGAGTAAGAAAGCAGAAGAGCTGGGCGCAGATGTTTTATCAATTATCACTCCAAGCTTTGCAGTTGCATCACAGAAAGAATTATATGATCACTATGTTGAAATTGCAAAGCATGTTGATACGCCAATTGTACTTTATAATATTCCTGCTCGTACTGGCAATAAGTTACTTCCTGAAACCATTGCAAAACTTGCAAAGGACGTTGATTTAATAGTGGGAGCTAAGGATTCAAGCGGTGATTGGGATAACTTGAAAGCTTATATTACGGAAACACGTGAGCTTGAAAAAGACTTCTATGTACTTTCCGGAAATGATGCACTCATACTTCCTTGCCTGAAAGAAGGTGGCTTTGGTGGTATTGCGGGTTGCTCAAATGTATATCCAGAAGTATTGTCATCTATTTACAACTTATTTATTGAGGGTAAATTAGAAGAAGCGGAAGTGGTTCAGGAATCCATTGCTAGTTTTAGAGCAGTATTTAAATATGGCAATCCGAATACGATTGTTAAGAAAGCAGTGGCTATGTTAGGTTATCCAGTAGGAGACTGCAGAAGACCATTTAATTATCTTTGCGAGGAAGGAATTGAAGCTCTTTCAAAAGTGATTAAGGAAAATACAGATAAGGGTATGAATTAATAAACAATCTGTTCAGATCGAAGTCTGCTCTTTTGCAATGTAGAATAAATTATTTTTACGTTGCGAAAGGGCAGACTATTTTTAAAATAGATAGAAAAACCTACTGGATTTATTTGGGTATTGGTGTAAAATAAATAATGTTGTTGAATTTTGTATAAAAAAAGTGGGAGAAGAAAAATGCAAAAAGAGTATTTAATGGAGTCCTCTGAAGTACTTGAACATCTTAAAACATCGACACAGGGACTTTCCAGTGCGCAGGTGGAGGAACGGAAATCAAAATATGGCTTGAATAAATTAAAAGAAGGTGTGAAACCCAGCCTAATTCAAAAGTTTTTTAACGAACTGATTAATTTTATGAACGTTGTACTTATTATCGCAGCAGTTATCTCTGGAATTACTTCACTCTATGTGGGGGAAAGCATGATAGATACTGTCATTATTCTTCTTGTTGTTACCATTAATGCAGCACTTGGAGTATATCAGGAATCAAAAGCAGAAGCCGCCATAGAAGCATTGCAGGAAATGGCAGCAGCTACATCAAATGTAATAAGAAATGATAAAATTGAAAGTGTTCGTTCCGAAGATCTGGTTCCGGGAGATATTATTCTTTTAGAGGCAGGTGATGCAGTACCTGCAGATTCAAGATTAATGGAGTGTGCCAGTTTAAAAGTGGAAGAGGCTGCACTGACAGGAGAATCAACATCTGTAACAAAAACTGAAAAAGTCATAGGAACTGGTTTTGAAGAAGTTACTCTCGGTGATAGAAAAAATATGGTTTATACAGGCTCAACCATCGTTTATGGACGTGGAAAAGCGGTGGTATGTTATACAGGAATGGATACAGAGATTGGGCGTATTGCTGATGCAATTAACATGGCGAAAGAGGAAGAGACTCCATTGCAGATAAAGCTTAATCAGCTTTCCAAGGGATTATCCATCATGGTTCTGGCTATCTGTGCCGTTATGTTTGCCACCGATATTGCAAGAATCCTCATAGCTGGAGGTGAAATTCACCTTGAGGCTCTTATTGATACGTTCATGATAGCCGTTTCTCTTGCAGTAGCTGCTATTCCAGAAGGCCTTGCAGCCGTTGTTACCATACTTCTCTCCATTGGCGTTACAAAAATGTCAAAAGAACATGCAATTATAAGAAAACTTACTGCTGTAGAAACTCTTGGATGTACTCAAATAATTTGTTCTGATAAAACAGGAACCTTGACTCAAAATAAGATGACCGTTATAGAACATTCCTGTTCTGATGATAAGCTTCTTATGACTGCAATGTCCCTTTGCTCTGATGCAGAGATGGATTTAGATACATCGCAGGCAATCGGAGAGCCTACAGAATGTGCACTAGTCAATGATGCATTTAAGAATGGCTTGTCAAAGCCAGAGCTTGCGAAGGAATATGTTCGAGTTGCCGAGGCACCTTTTGATTCTGTTAGAAAAATGATGTCAACGCTTCATAAAAAGTCTGATGGTACTGTCATTCAGTTTACCAAGGGTGCTCCAGATGAGGTGCTAAAGAGATGCAGCAAGGCTTATGTTGATGGCAATATAGTAGAAATGACAGATAAACTCCGTACAGAAATTATTGCATCTAATAAGGAGATGGCAGATAAAGCACTTCGGGTCTTATGTGCTTCTATGAAAGAATGGTCCAAATTGCCTTCTTCTATTGAACCTGCTGAAATAGAACATGATTTAATATACCTTGGCTTATCCGGTATGATTGATCCAGTAAGACCTGAGGTGAAATCTGCAATTATTGAATGTAAGGAAGCTGGAATTCGTGCGATCATGATTACTGGAGATCATAAGGATACAGCAGTTGCGATTGCAAAAGAGCTTGGTATTCTTGAAGATGAAAGTATGGCCATCACTGGGGCCGAACTAAATAAGCTGTCCGACGAACAACTTGAAAAAAGCATACAAAATTATTCCGTGTATGCCAGAGTGCAGCCAGAGCATAAGGTACGCATTGTAAAAACATGGAAAAGATTATCTAAGGTAACTGCCATGACTGGAGATGGTGTTAATGATGCTCCATCCATTAAGGAAGCGGATATCGGCGTTGGAATGGGAATCACTGGAACCGATGTTACTAAGGATGTTGCAGATATGGTTCTCGCAGATGATAATTTTGCAACCATCGTAAGTGCGGTTGCAGAAGGAAGACGTATTTATGACAATATAAGAAAAGCCATACAGTTTCTCTTATCATCAAACCTTGCTGAAGTCATTGCAGTCTTCATTGCCAGTTTGCTTGGCTTTACCATATTGAAACCAGTTCATCTATTATGGATAAACTTAATTACAGACTGTTTCCCAGCCATAGGAATTGGCATGGAGGAACAGGAAGCCGATATCATGAAACGTAATCCAAGAAATGCTGGGGAGGGTATCTTTGCAGATGGAGTTGCTGGTGAAACATTATTCCAGGGAGCTGTCATTGGATCTCTTACTCTTTTGGCATATTTTGTAGGTCATTATATGGAAAGCGGATTATGGGAAATAGCAGAAAGCGCTGACGGTATGACTATGGCATTCTTATCCCTGTCCCTTCTTGAGATGTTCCACTCTTTTAATATGCGTTCCAGACATGAGTCAATCTTTCGGTTAAAGACCAAAAATAAGTTTTTATTTGGGTCACTGTTAGCGTCGTTTGTACTGACCACTGCAGTCATCTATGTACCATTTTTAAGCAGAGCATTTGAGTTTGAGCATATTTCACTAACGGAATATTTTGTAGCGATTTTAATTGCTGTTTCTATCATTCCAATTATGGAAGTCATGAAGCTTGTAAGACGCAGCCAGCTAAAAAATAAGTAAGGATGTACGATGTACTTACGCATCATTCGCAATACATTGTTATAAGATTGATACAAGTATTAAAAAACGGAAACAGATTATGATCTGGTTTCCGTTTTTTTTGTGCGTATCAGATGAAAATATGAAATTTTTAGAAAGAAATTATGATGTTATTATAAAAGCATTTCAATTTTAAACACGATTCTTATCAATATTGTTCTAAAATGCAACATATTTGGATTTTATTTTGATGTAAATTACCAACTGATATGTCATAATGTGATCAAGAATAAAACAGTTCTTCTCAAGCAGCAATCTGACTGGCAGTAGAAGAAGAGGGGAGGGTGATTACAACTACTTGATAATCGATCTGACGCTATACACTGTAATCGCTAAACATTTTATATTTACTAGCAATAAGGAGGAAACGTATGCAATATCCGAAACTTCCAGGTCTCACCTGGGATGGAACAATCTACGAGAATGAAGAAATGGGAGTATATGAAGCTTTGTTACCAAGTGGTGGCTATCCGACTGCCCACGCCCCGGCAATGTTGGAACTTCCGAATGGTGATCTTCTTTGCTGTTGGTTCGCTGGCAGCTATGAAGGCAGTGCTGATGTTCATATTATCTGTTCCATACTTCCAAAAGGAAGCACAAAATGGCTGCCTCCAGAAGATATATCCAACGATCCAACACGTAGTGAGCAAAATCCTTCTCTCTTCTATGGTCCTGATCATAAGGTATGGGCAATGTACACGGCTCAGCTTGATCGTCAAGAGGGGAAAGATAACATGCAATATACTGCAGTCGTTCGCTGCCAGAAAAGCAGTGATGGCGGAAAAACCTGGGGACCATATGAAACATATTTCCCAGAGGAAGGCACTTTTTGCCGCCAGCCAATTCAGGTTCTTTCAAATGGTACTTGGATATTTTCAAACTGGATTTGTACCGATTCTCTAGAAGGTCTGTCTGGAGATCCAACTGTTTTTCGTATCTCACATGATGAAGGAAAAACCTGGAAAACAGTTATGATGCCTAAGAGCAACGGCCATGTTCATGCCAATGTTGTTGAGCTTGATTCAGGACATTTGGTAGCTTTTATGCGAAACCGAGAAGCTTATCGCATTCATCGAAGTGAATCCTTTGACTGGGGAGAGACCTGGAGTGAGCCGGTACCAACACCTTTACCAAATAACAACTCCAGCGTAAGTGCCATAAAGCTTCAGAGTGGACGTATTGCTATCGCATACAATCCAACCTGTACCCCATCTCCAGAACCTGGTAAAGCTTCCTGGCCAGGACTTCGTTGTCCTGTGGCGGTAGCCCTATCAGAAGATGGAGGCCAGACGTTTCCTGTTGTACGCTGGATGGAGCGAGGGGAAGGATATATGGGAGATGAGAATAAGACAAACAATAAGCAGTATGAATATCCATATATCATGCAAAGTGAAGATGGAATGTTACATCTTGCATATGCAGCACGTACTCGCAAAGGAGTAAAGTATATAACGTTCAGTGAGAAAGATATTCTTGGGGATAAACGTGAGCAGGTTGGTCTGTATAACCCCACAGCTGCTAAGAGCCACTGATCGTTGCTGCTATAGAAGGAACGAATCGAGACATCTCAAGTCATACACCAAAATATAACGAAATGTGTCATAAATATGCGCAACATAGCGTTAAGAGTGAACTATGACACCAAGAAAGGCTAGGGTGAAAATAAAATGACACCTCAAATGATCATTGCATTAGCAATCACTGTATTCATGATTATACTGATTATGACAGACAAACTACCATTCGGCGCGCCTCCATTACTAGCATGCCTATTACTTGTCATTTTTGGAATCACTGATATTAAGGGCGCATTTGCTGGATTTTCAAATTCTACAATTATTATGCTTGCTGAATTTATGGCAATTATTGCAGCACTTCAAAAGACGAGTTTTATTACTGCCTTTAAGAACTCTATGTTTAACATAGCAAATAAGGGAAAATTTAAAGCGTTTTTAATGATAATTTTAATCGTTATGATTGGATGCAGTTTGTTCGGAACTGGTTCCACTGCATACTACGTTCTGACCATTGGTTTACTTTCAACGTTACCAGAAAACAAACAGCTTCCTCCATCAAAAGTCATTATGACGGCTGGATTTGCAGCGAACCACCCATTACTTCCATTTAACACTGCGTTGCAGTATGGAATCGTAATTGCTGTACTGAACAGTGCAGGTGTTCTTGCCCAGGTATCAGTCGTTAAGTTTGCAATTATTAACTTAATACTGTCTCTTGGTTTTCTGCTTAACTGTGTGATTCAGTACAAGTTTCTTCCAGATCATCCCATTGCTAAAGCAACAGATGCGGCTAAGGCTCAAGGAGAAACTGTTAGTACTCTGCCTAAGTGGAAAGAGCAGGTAACATATGTTGCTTTCGTAGCTGCCGTAATCGGAATGATACTTCAGAGCTTTATTGGTGATGCAGGTTATGCAATTCCTGGTTTGTCTGTAGCAGTAATTCTTGTTATTGGAGTTATGGATTTTAAAGAAATACGTGATGCAATATGTGCGCCTATCATACTGATGTCAGCCGGCGTTATCGGGATTGCTGATGCACTTGGAAGTACTGGATTAACCAATCTTGTTGGTTCCACCGTAGCAGGTATGCTTGGAACAAACATCAATCCTTTCCTTATGATCCTTGCGTTCTGTATTCTTACAAGCGTGCTGGCAACAATGACGGGATCAACCATTGGAACCGTTTATGTATTTACACCTCTTGCAATAGCTACATGTACGAGTCTTGGACTTGATCCTACTGCTGCCGCATGTGCAATCGTAATATCTGGCTGGTGTGGACATTTCCTTCCTATCGATGGTATGCCTGCAATGGTTATGGGGGTTGGAAATTATAAGATATCGGAATTCTGGAAATTTACGATTCCCCAATACTTTATTCGTTTGATTGCTTTGACCGCTGGTTCACTCCTGATGTTTCCAATGTAAGGATAGAAAAGGAACCTGACAAAACTTAGAGATAGAAAGAGGTATCATAGTGAAAACTAAATTTGAATTAGAACATGTTGGTATCAATACACCAAATGCAGAGGAGGCAGAGAAGCTTGCACAGCTTTTAGGCATGATGTTTAACATAGAACCTCGTCATGGACAGAAGTCTGAATTTGCTGGTCCATACTTTGAATGTATGAAAGCACCGTTTCTTGGCTCCAATGGGCATATTGCTATGCGGACTCCTGATTTAACTGCTGCTGTAGAGGAATTGAAAGAAAAAGGTTTCTCTTTTAATATGGAAACTGCGGCTTATACGGAGGAAGGTACATTAAAAAACGTCTATTTAGATGGTGAGTTTGGTGGCTTTGCCATTCACATTATGCAGAAATAACAGATTATTATAGAAGAAACTCCTTTCGATGATACCGTTATTGAAACCAAAGCCATACATAAGGCATGAATCTGACGAAGGAGTTATAGAAAGAAAATAAGGAGCTGTTCCCATTGATTTTATATCATAGGGAACAACTCCTTATCCTGTTCATTCATAAAATTATTCGATGTCATCTTCTTCGATGGTAGTTGTATCGTCGTCAGATGTCTCTTTTATAGAGTCTGTCACATGTTTTGGTTCTGTCATGGCTACTTCTTCCACTGGCAGAGATTGGGCTGCGGTATAATCAAGCCCTCCGTCTTCTGTGATATCCTCTGTATCTTCTGTTGTTTCTTCTTTTTCTAATGTAGAGTCAAACATGTCCTTTGCAGTAAATGCCATGGCAGAGGCCGCTTCTTTTGCTGTATCGCTTACGATATTAGCTGCGTCCTTAACCAGATTCTTAGCGGCAACGGCTGCATCTTTAGCAGCGTCTGCCATGTCGGAAGCCGCAATCTTAAGCTCGTCCTTGTTTGCATTTAAGGAGACATAGTTACGGTTCATCGTACTATCAATTTTGGAAATATCGTCATTGCCATCATCTTCAAAGTCATGAAAATTTTCTTCCAACTCTTTGTGAAAAGATTTGTATTTCGTAAAATAAGAGATGCCTGCAGCAACTGCTCCGGCGATTGTAGCAAATGCCACAAATTTCCCAAAACCATAACCCTTTTTTGCCATAAAATAACACTCCTTTCATTCTCTCTGTTATTGTAATACTTCTATTGGAAAAAAGAAAGGTATATAATAAGAAAATTTCTATAAACTAAGTAGGTAAAGCGAAAAAAAGGGTCTATAATGGCAAATATGTAAAAAAAATATAAAGTTAGCACTCAACTATTGACAGTGCTAATAATGAGTGATATAACTTATTATGTGAATAATAAAAAAACTTCTTTCGGGAAGCCAAAAGAAAGAAAATAAGAAAAAAGCTATGAGGAGGAATTGCAATGAAATTAGTACCATTATTTGACAAAGTTGTGTTAAAAGCGTTGGTTGCAGAGGAGACAACAAAGTCCGGTATTGTTCTGCCGGGTCAGGCAAAAGAAAAGCCACAGCAGGCAGAAGTTATCGCAGTAGGACCTGGCGGTTTGGTAGACGGCAAGGAAGTTACCATGCAGGTTAAATTAGGCGATAAGGTAATCTTCTCCAAGTATTCAGGTACAGAAATTGAGACTGGCGAAGATGACGAGAAATTCGTGATTGTAAAGCAGAGCGATATTTTAGCAGTGATCGAATAAATAAAGTGATGGTATTGACCGTCAATTAAGCAGAAAGCCCTTAGGACTTTCTATCATTTTAGAAGAAAACTGGAGGAATGAATCATGGCAAAGCAGATTAAATATGGTGTAGATGCAAGAAAAGCACTTGAATCAGGTGTAAATCAGTTAGCAGATACCGTTCGTGTAACATTAGGACCAAAAGGAAGAAATGTTGTACTTGATAAATCATTTGGAGCACCACTTATTACAAACGATGGTGTAACAATTGCAAAAGAAATTGAATTAGAAGATGCTTTTGAAAATATGGGCGCTCAGTTAGTAAAAGAAGTTGCAACTAAGACTAACGATGTAGCTGGTGACGGAACTACAACAGCTACCGTTCTTGCTCAGGCAATGATCAATGAAGGCATGAAGAACCTGGCAGCAGGTGCTAACCCAATTGTACTTAGAAAAGGTATGAAGAAGGCAACAGAAGCCGCTTTAGAGGCAATCAAGAATATGAGTGAGCCTATTAAAGGAAAAGCATCCATCGCAAGAGTAGCAGCTATTTCTGCAGCAGACGATATCGTAGGAGAGATGGTAGCTGACGCTATGGAGAAGGTATCCAACAACGGTGTTATTACCATTGAAGAATCCAAAACTATGATGACAGAGCTTGACCTTGTAGAAGGTATGCAGTTTGATAGAGGTTATATCTCAGCTTACATGTGCAATGACATGGAGAAGATGGAAGCTAATTTAGACGATCCATATATCCTTATTACAGATAAGAAGATTTCAAGCATTCAGGAAATTCTTCCATTATTAGAGCAGGTAGTTCAGTCTGGAGCTAGACTTTTAATTATCGCAGAAGATATTGAAGGAGAGGCACTAACCACTCTTATCGTTAACAAATTAAGAGGAACCTTCAATGTAGTTGGTGTGAAAGCACCAGGCTATGGCGACAGAAGAAAAGAGATGCTTCAGGATATCGCTGTATTAACAGGCGGAACTGTAATTTCTGATGAATTAGGTTATGATCTTAAGAGTGCAACTCTTGATTTATTAGGACGTGCTAAATCCGTTAAGATTTTAAAAGAGAACACCGTTATCGTAGACGGCTGTGGGGATAAAGAAACTATTACTGCAAGAATTGGTCAGATCAAAGGACAGATTGAGGAAACGACTTCTGACTTTGACCGCGAGAAATTACAGGAAAGACTTGCTAAATTATCCGGCGGCGTAGCAGTAATCCGTGTAGGTGCTGCAACTGAGACTGAGATGAAGGAAGCAAAGCTTCGTATGGAAGATGCTTTATCTGCAGCAAGAGCAGCAGTAGAAGAAGGCGTAATCGCAGGCGGCGGTTCTGCTTATATTCATGCCATCACTGAAATCGAGGACTTAGTTAGTAAATTAGAAGGCGATGAGAAGACTGGTGGAAAGATCATCTTAAAGGCTTTAGAATCACCTTTATACCACATTGCAGCTAATGCAGGACTTGAAGGAAGCGTCATCATTAATAAAGTTAAAGAAGCTAAAGTCGGAATCGGCTTTGATGCATATAAAGAAGAGTATGTAGATATGGTGGAAGCTGGTATTTTAGATCCTACTAAAGTTACTAGAAGCGCTCTTCAAAATGCAACCAGTGTAGCATCTACCTTATTGACAACTGAGTCTGTAGTTGCTAATATGAAAGATAAAACACCTGCAATGCCTTCACCAGGCGGAATGGATATGATGTAAGACATAATCCTACAGAAGAAACACCCAACGGGTAAGTCTTCATGCCCTGGTATGATGGGCAGGGAAGAAAGGATCCAGTATCATTATGAATGAAATGTATGCAGAATGGCTTGTGAAGCGCAAGACTCCGGCCTATACCATGGTGCTTAAGATTGTAATGGGGATTTTATGCGTAATTGCATTTTTTCTTTCCATCTCTCCGGCTTTAGGGATTTTCGGAGTGATTATTCTCTTTGCTGTGGGTGGAGCCACATATCTGGTATTTAGAAACAGTGAAGTGGAATTTGAGTACCTCTTTGTGACTGGCTCATTATCCATTGACCGTATCTACGGCAAAAGCAAGAGAAAGAAAGCCTGGGAGGCTACCGTGGAAGAGATACAGATCATCGCCCCAACAGGCTCCATAGAAGCCAGGGACCATGAGACTAAGGAAATGAAGGTATTAGATTTTTCTTCCAAGGCTCCAGATGCTAAGACTTATACAATGATCAGTCAGTCGGGTTCGGAGAGAACGAAAGTTATTTTTGAGCCTAACGACAAGCTGCTTCGCTGTATCAAGATGACAGCTCCCCGTAAGGTGGTTTCTCAGATATAAAGGAAAAAAGGCAGGGACAGATTTTATTGTCCCTGTTCTTTTTTCCTTTTTTAAATAGAATTGTTTTATTGTCCACCCGAGACGGAAAACCACAATAAAATGTCCGTTGACAACCAATGTAAAATTTGTTAAACTATGTAACTAAATAAACAAATCGCGTGAAAGCGTTGTGTTTTCAAAATCGAAAGAAGGAGAGAATAAATTAATGGGTACAATAATTGGCGAAGGCATTACATTTGATGATGTGCTGTTAGTTCCAGCATATTCACAGGTGATACCGAATCAGGTTGATTTAACGACAAACCTTACGAAAACCATAAAGCTGAATATTCCGCTTATGAGTGCAGGTATGGATACTGTTACCGAGCACCGCATGGCGATTGCCATGGCAAGACAGGGGGGCATCGGCATCATCCATAAGAACATGACCATTGAACAGCAGGCGGATGAGGTTGATAAGGTTAAGAGATCAGAAAACGGCGTCATAACGGATCCATTTTTTCTTTCCCCAGAACATACATTAAAAGATGCGGACGAGCTTATGGGCAAATTCCGAATTTCTGGCGTGCCGGTTACAGAAGGAAAAAAACTAGTTGGCATTATTACAAACCGTGATTTAAAATTCGTAGAGGATTTTAGCAGAAAGATCAAAGAGTGCATGACTTCTGAGAATCTGGTTACAGCCAAAGAAGGCATCACTCTTATGGAAGCAAAGAAAATTCTTGCAAAGGCTAGAGTAGAAAAACTTCCAATCGTTGATGATGACTTTAATTTAAAAGGACTCATCACCATTAAAGATATTGAAAAACAAATTAAATATCCATTATCCGCAAAGGATGAGCAGGGAAGACTTTTATGTGGCGCAGGCGTTGGAATTACTGCCAACGTGTTGGAGCGAGTTGCTGCTCTGGTTCATGCTAAAGTCGATGTTATTGTTCTTGACTCCGCTCACGGACATTCAGAAAATGTAATTCGTTGTGTGAAGATGATTAAGGAAACGTATCCAGATCTTCAGGTAGTTGCAGGTAACGTTGCAACTGGAGATGCTACCAGAGATCTGATTGAAGCTGGCGCAGATGCTGTAAAGGTAGGAATTGGACCTGGCTCCATCTGTACCACACGTGTAGTAGCTGGTATCGGTGTACCACAGGTAACCGCCGTTATGGACTGCTACGCAGTGGCAAAAGAGTATGGTGTACCAATTATTGCCGACGGAGGTATTAAGTACTCTGGTGACCTAGTAAAGGCAGTTGCAGCAGGTGGTAGTGTTTGTATGATGGGCAGCCTGTTTGCTGGTTGTGATGAGAGCCCTGGTTCTTTCGAGTTATATCAGGGAAGAAAATACAAAGTGTACCGTGGAATGGGATCCATTGCAGCTATGGAAAATGGCAGCAAGGATCGTTATTTCCAGTCTGATGCCAAGAAGCTGGTACCAGAAGGCGTGGAAGGCCGTGTGGCTTATAAAGGAATGGTAGAGGATACCGTATTCCAGATGTTAGGCGGACTTCGTTCCGGTATGGGATATTGTGGAGCACGAGGGGTTAAAGAACTTCAGGAGAACGGCAGATTTGTTAAAATTTCAGCCGCTTCCTTAAAGGAAAGCCATCCTCATGATATCCATATCACAAAAGAGGCACCTAACTACAGCATCGATCAGTAAGAATGTTAACAGGCGGAGTTTGCGAAAGCAGCCCCGCCTGTTTTTTATATAACTTTTTTATTTTACCTTGTGAGGAAGACGTCCACGGAATAACCGCTTCTTTAATTCTGATAATTGGAATGGAATCAGAGGGTAGATATAGCTTTTTCCAGCTATGGTCTTATTAAATACAACAGCACATACCGTAAGGAGTACGCCTCCAACAAATCCCCATACATTGAACATGGCCGTAGTTATGAGCATGATCATTCGCATGAACTTAAATGCGTACCCAAGTTCAAAGCTTGATTGGGTGTAGTTTGCCACGGTGACAAAGGACATATAAAGCATGGTTTCACTGTTGAACCAGCC
Organism: Hungatella sp. UBA7603; assembly: GCA_002478865.1. Lineage (GTDB taxonomy): Bacteria > Bacillota > Clostridia > Lachnospirales > Lachnospiraceae > Lacrimispora. The sequence continues at coordinate 146,643 of DLJZ01000027.1, read as the reverse complement.
AGATTTTACGGAGTACTCTCCAAGTACAATACCGGCAATCACACTGAGAGGTGTGGTCAGCATACTGGGGGTATTGACCGCAGCAAGTCTTAATCCGTCAATGGCGAATTCAAAGATTAAAAGCTGGAATAGTAGTGGAACCTGGGGTACTTCCGATAGCTTAATAAATTGAAGCCAGGACGGGATCATATCTGAGTTTTGCATAAAAAGAAGCCACGTAGGAGTCAGAAACAAGGTCAGGATGGAAATCAGGAACCGAGATAAACGAAGATAGGTTCCTGTAACTGGGGGAAAGTAATAATCGTCTGCTTCTTCAATGATATCAAACACTGAGGAAGGAAGAATCATGGCAGAAGGGGAATTATCCACCATGATAACGATGTTGCCCTCCAAAAGAGAAGCGGCTGTCGTGTCAGGGCGTTCTGAATACTTGAATTTAGGAAATGGATTGAACCATTTATGAGGATAAATACATTCTGCAAGGCTCTCCTGGTTCATGGTAAGCGCATCTACTTTTACCGATTTGATCCGTTCCTTGATTTTTTCCAAAAGCTTTTCGTCCACTCTTCCTTTAAAATAGCAAATCGCTATGTCTGTGTGAGAGCTTTCTCCTGCATTTGTAATTTCTATGGTCAGCTTTGGGTCTCTGATTCTCCTACGGATAAGGGCTGTATTAAAGGTAAGGGTTTCCACAAATCCATCTCTAGACCCACGTAAGACCTTATCTTTTTCTGGTTCTGACACGCTTCTGGTTGGATAATTTCGGCTGTCAACCACCAGACACTTATCATATCCATCGATGAATAGGCAGGAAAGTCCGGAAAGTAAATTCTTTATCATGGTAAATTCATCTTTGACAAGGCTTACCTGAGTGTAAGGAAAGTGCTTTTTAGAAAACTCTTGGACATCAATAAGCATGTCTTCTGGAGTTAAGCTAGAGAAATCCTCCATAAGTTTTTGCCAAACATCGTTTTTGGTGAAGCCTTCGATGCAATAGAGGCAGGCAAGTTTATCACCCACATAAAAGGAGCGGTGAACGATATCAAAGTTCGCATCCACATCAAGCTTGTTGTTTAGATAATTCATATTGTCGGAAATGCTGGTAGAAAATTCCATAGTAGTTATCTCCTTGCTTATAAAATGGCCGGGAATTGGCAATAAGGAAAGTATGTGCAATTTTCTGGAAAATATGTTTTATTCAATATTCTATGTGGGAAAAGATGTGATTTCTAGTTTGTGTGAAAATATCCCTTAAATTACCTTTTGACGGGTGGTTTTTAGGTAAAATAGACGAAAAACATTGACTTAATTGGCAAACTATGGTATTATCGTGTATGTAATAAGCACAAAGGGGTGTCTTGTGTGCTTGACATCGGCATGGGGATGCCGAACAGCAAAAACGATATGGCGTGACGGTTTTGGATCGTGACGGAGGATTGCCTTCTGTGGGGGAAAGGCAATCCTCTTTTTTGTTATAAAAAGATTGATATAGATTGAAAACTTACATATAATAGCATTTAAAGATAAGGAGGATTATTATGTTTCGAAAACTAAGGAAAGACAAGCGGGTAAGAAATGTAATGACAACACTAGCTGTTGTTGTATCTGCGCTTTTACAGACCTATGTGATTCAGGCATTCATTCAGCCATCAGGGTTGCTATCTGGGGGATTTACGGGAATCGCCATTTTGATTGATCGAATCACTTCCTTATTTGGTATTAATATATCCACTTCCCTTGGTATGATCGTATTAAATATTCCGGTTGCTTGGGCGTGTAGCAGAAGCATTAGCAAGCGATTTACTTTGTTTTCCCTAATTCAAGTTTTTTTAGCCAGTATTTTTTTAAGAATATTCCACTTTAGTCCCTTATTCGACGACGAAGTACTAAATGTGGTCTACGGTGGCGTTCTTTATGGTTTTGCAATTGTCCTGGCACTTAGAGGGAATGCTTCCACAGGGGGAACGGATTTTATAGCCCTTTATATATCCAATAAGACTGGAAATTCCATCTGGACCCAAGTCTTTGCTGGTAACGTAATTCTTCTTTGCATATTTGGTGCCATATTTGGCTGGAAATACGCAGGATATTCCATTTTGTTCCAGTTTGTGGGAACAAAAATAGTATCTACCTTTCATCACCGGTATGAACGAGTCACGTTACAAATTACAACCGTAAAGGGGCCTGAGCTTGCCAAACGATATGTGGATACGTTTCATCATGGAATTTCATGTGTGGATGCGGTAGGCGGCTACAGTAAGAAGAAAATGTATCTTCTCCATACTGTAGTATCCTCTTACGAGGTAGAAGATATTATTTCCTTGATTCACGAGGTTGACGATCGTGTCATCGTAAATCTCATTCGGACGGAACAGTTTTACGGTTCCTTTTACCGGGCTCCTTTGGAATAGGAGCTCGGCAGAAGGAATTATTTTTTTATACGGAAAGGGAGGCGTAAGCATTTGAGCCTGCTGAAAAAGAAGAAATAAATAAGAAAAAGCACTGAGGTAGTAACCCAAGTCATTGGGTAACTAAATATTACGGTTTCAATGGTACGGTGTCTTGGAACTACGGTCCAGATCCAAACAACACGGAGCAGACAGACTCCCATACAGGTAAGCAGCATAGGAATCCAGCAGTCCCCAGTTCCTCTAAGAGACCCAGAACAGATCTCTATGGAGATATAAGTGATATAAACTGGAGCTAGATAACGGAGAATGTTTGTCCCAATTGAAATTACGGTGGCGTCTGTGGTAAAAAGAAGAAATATATGATTTCCAAAGGCATAAAACAGGAAACTAAGTATTAGGGAGGAAGTAAAACACATAGCCATACAAACTTTCATTCCTTTGTACACCCTGTCCTTTTTTCCAGCTCCGTAATTTTGCCCTACAAAGGTAGTGATTGCAATTCCAAAGGCGCTGACGATGGTAAAAAATACACTATCAATCTTTCCATATGCAGTCCAGGCGGCGATGGTATTGGTTCCAAGGGTATTGATACTTGACTGAATGATGATATTTGAAAAGGAGTACATAACGGACTGAAGTCCTGCTGGAAAACCAATGCGTATGATTCTTTTTAACATACCAGTATCAATCTTTAAGTTACGAGGGATCAGACGGTAGGATTCCTTTGTGTGCATGAGGACTAAGACCACTAAGACGGCACTTAAAAGCTGGGATAAAACCGTTGCAAAGGCGGCTCCTTGTACTCCAAAAGGCAGATATACCACAAACAAGATGTCCAAAACGATATTGGTAAAACAACTGGCAATGAGAAAATAAAGAGGCCGCTTGGAGTCTCCAACGGCCCGGAGGATTCCGGCTCCCATATTATAGATTAAATTGGCGGTTATTCCTATAAAATACACTCTCATAAAAGCCACTGCATAATGAAGAATCTCATCTGGAGTTCCCATTGCCTTTAGAGCGATGGGGGCAAAAAGAATGCCGATTATGGTAAAGATGATTCCTGATACAATGGAAAAGGTGATGGCAGTATGGACTGCCTGACTTACCTTATCCTTTTGATTCGCTCCGTAATGCTGTGAGATGATAACCGTTGCACCAGAAGAAAGCCCTATGAAGAATCCGATCAGCAAATTGATCAAGGTTCCCGTAGGACCTCCTACTGCAGCAAGTGCTTCCTTACCCACAAATCTGCCGACAATGACGGCATCAATGGTATTGTAGAGCTGTTGAAAAAATGTCCCAAATAAAATAGGAAAGAAAAACAGAAGAAGCTGCTTCCATATCACTCCCTCTGTAATCCCGTTATGCCCCAATGCATCTTGTGCTTTTGTAGTTTGATTCATGTTAGTTTTCCTCGTTTATGTAAGTATGTAACTCGTTTTTTCATTATACTGTTATAAATGAAAAAATACAATCCCTGCTTATTCTTCCTTTGTGGCCTTTAAAAGCGCCTCATCCACAGCCTTTAATAGAACGCCTGAGGTATAGCGGGATTCCGTTGGATAAGAGATGTTTTTCGTAGACTGGTTTTTCACAATCTGTTCCGATAAGTTTTCCATTGCAGGCTGCATCAGTGGATACATGGTTGTAACAGCTTCGCTTAGGGAAACCAGGTTCACAGAGGTGATTTTTCCGGAATCTACGGTGACCTGAACATTGATATTCTGGTTATTCAGTGTTATGGCAGAGGCGTATACCCCTGGTACATAATGCACGGCGTCGCCAGACGTTGGAACAGAATCCCTTTTCGGGCGGAACATGACTAAAAACAAAGTGATAAGTAGTATTCCAAGTCCGACGAAGATTGCAGTGTAAATGATTTCTTTCATTCGTAAAACAACGATTTTTGTTTTTGAGCTCATATAAAAAGCCCTCCGTACAGTTTTGTTATAGTGTATTATTTTGATTTGGGTTTCATGCCTAAGATTTGATTGTTGTAAGGGGAAAACTATGTTAAGATGATAAACGAACATGCGTTTTATTTTAGCAGGAATTATTAGAAAAAGGAGACAAAAAGGTTATGTCCCTTCAGTTTATTTTAGGTGGGTCAGGGTCAGGAAAGACCTACCGCCTTTATACAGAACTTATTCGGATGTCAATGGAAGATGCGGATACCAGATATATTGCCATTGTACCAGAACAGTTCACCATGCAGACGCAAAAGGAGATTGTTACACTTCATCCCCGTCATGGTGTTATGAATATAGATATTGTAAGCTTCAACCGTCTGGCGTACCGGATTTTTGAGGAGCTAGCCATAGAAAATCCCCAGGTCCTTGATGATATGGGAAAATCCATGGTCTTAAGAAACGTAGCTTCTGATAAGAAAAAGGAGCTGGTGCTTTATAAGGAGCATTTATCAAAGAACGGATTTATCTCTCAGTTAAAGTCCATGTTGTCCGAGCTTTATCAATATGGAATTACACCGGACATGCTCAAAGAGGAGCTGCCGAAAACCATGAGCCCTATGCTAAAGCAGAAGCTTTTTGATATCTCCGTGATGTATCAGGGGTTTAAGGATTATATCAAAGACAAGTACATCACCACAGAGGAGATTCTCGATGTATTTTGCCGAATTTTGCCCCAGTCTGAACTTATAAAAGACAGCGTTATTACCCTAGATGGTTACACCGGTTTTACTCCGGTTCAGTACCGAATTCTTGGTCTTTTTCTGAGATTTTGTAAAAAGGTGATTGTAACTGTTACCATCGATCCCTTAGAAAATATGAGTAAAAAGGCAGGAATGCAGGAACTGTTTTACATGAGCCGCCAGATGATATGGAAGTTAAATGATTTGGCGAAGGAAGCAAGTGCCATCCGGGATAAAGATCTTCTTTTAATGGAGCACCCAGCCATTCGCTACAAAGAGTCAGGGGAAAATCAGGATAATTCCCTGGATTTTCTTGAACAAAATTTATACCGTTATAAAGGGAATGTCTCTAAAAATACTGGAGCCATCCGTTTGATAAAAGCATTAAATCCTTCGGAAGAGATCTCTTTTTTGATTCATTCTATGGAGGAGGCGATACGACAGAAAGGTCTTCGCTACCGAGATATGGCAGTGGTTACGGGAGACTTAGGAAGTTATGCCAATGAGATCATTCATCAGTTTCAGCTAAATAACATCCCCTTTTTCCTGGATGATAAGAAAAGCATATTAAAAAATCCAATGGTAGAGCTGATCCGAGCAGCCATTGAGATCATTCAAAAAGATTTCACCTACGAATCCATGTTCCGTTATTTGAGAACTGCCCTTATTATGAAGGAAGAGGATAAGGAAAAGTCAGACCGTCTGGAAAACTACGTGATTGCCATGGGCATCCGGGGATATAAAAGGTGGAATAGTACCTGGGAGGGCTGGTACCGGGGAGCCAAGGAACTTAATCTGGAGGAATTAAATGAATTTCGGGAACAGATCATAGCGCCATTAAGTGGTCTTCGGGAAGCATTTCGTAAGGAGGATTCTACGGTAAGAACCATGACTGCGGCTGTCACAGAGCTGTTGATGGAGCTTGGAATTGAAGAAAAGCTCCTTTCCTATGAAACTAAATTTAAGGATATGGGAGAACTGATTCTTGCCAAGGAATACAGTCAGGTATACGGTCTGGTTATGGATTTGTTTGACCGTTTGGCAGGTTTATTAGGTGAGGAACACGTCAGTAAAAAAGAATATGGGGAGATACTGGATGCTGGTTTTTCAGAGATAAAGGTAGGTCTTATTCCTGCTTCTTTGGACCGGGTGGTGGTAGGAGATATTACCAGAACCAGGTTAGACCATGTAAAGATTCTCTTTTTTGTAGGAGTCAACGATGGAATTGTTCCGGTGAAAAAGGAAAAGAGTAGCCTGTTTACCGACCGGGAAAGGGAATTTTTGGGAACCCAGGCCATTGAACTGGCGCCAACAAGCAAAGAAGAGGGATTTCGACAGAGATTTTATCTCTATCTTGCGCTGACGAAACCAGAGCAGGAACTTATCCTGTCTTATTCTGCTATGGACGGGTCAGGAAAGAGTCTGCGCGCATCGACTCTGATTGGGGAACTAAAAAAGCTATTTCCTGATCTGAAAGAATTGATTCCGACCAAAGACCAGATCCCTTTATCTATGCGAGAAGCAAAGGATTCGCTGCTCCATGGTCTGCGAGAATACCGGATGACGGGTGAGGATAACCGGTTCTTAGGTCTTTTTAAAGCATTTCTTTTATCGGACCGTTATAGCGAGGAAGGGAAAAAGCTTTTAGATGCGGCCTTTTACACCTACGAGGAAAAGGGAATTGGAAAGGTGGCAGCAAGAGCCTTATATGGTTCTGTCATAAGTGGAAGTGTGACCCGAATGGAGCAGTATGCTTCTTGTGCCTACGCTCATTTCTTAAATTATGGTCTGGAGTTAATGGAACGACAGGAGTATGAGCTGGCGGCAATGGATATTGGTAATCTGTTTCATGATTCCATTGATATGTGCTTTCAAAGGATCAGAGAAGATGAAAAAGATTTTAAAAACTTATCTGATCAGGAGAGAAAAGCACTTGTCCATGAATGTGTATCCCTAGTCACTGGAGAATATGGAAATACGATTTTAAAAAGTTCCGCAAGAAATGCCTACATAGCTGGTAAAGTAGAGCGTATCACCGACCGGACCATGTGGGCGCTTACAGAGCAGTTAAAGAAAGGCGATTTTGTACCCGTTGGATTTGAGGTATCCTTTTCCGCTTCTGATCATTTAAAGGCCATGCGGATCCCTTTATCGGGTGAGGAGGCCATTCATTTGCGTGGTAGAATCGACCGATTGGATTTGTGCGAGGATGAGGATGCTGTCTATGTAAAAATCATTGATTATAAGTCAGGAAGTACGGCTTTTGATTTATCCTCTCTGTTCTACGGTTTGCAGCTCCAGCTTGTGGTATATATGGATGCGGCCCTTGAGATGGAAGAGAGACACAGGCCAGAAAAGAAGGTAATTCCTGCTGGTATCTTCTATTATAACATTGGCGATCCCGTGGTGGACAAGGACGGGGACCTGTCTGATGAGGAAATAGACCGCAGAATGTTAAAGCAGCTTCGCATGAATGGTCTGGTTAACACAGATCTAAATTCCATTTCACATATGGACCGGGAGATCGAGACAGAGTCTGATGTAATTCCTATTGCTATGAAAAATGGCATCATTCAGGAAAACAAATCATCAATCGCAGGCGGAAAACGGTTTAAGGCCCTGCGTCAGTTTGTACAGGAGAAATTAAAAACAGAGGGACAAGAGATATTAGACGGAATCATTGATGTAAAGCCTTATAAGCAGGGAAACAGAAGTGCCTGTGATTACTGCCCCTATCATGCAGTCTGCGGCTTTGACCTTAAGACCGAAGGGTTTGGCTACCGCAAATTTAAGTCACTAAAATCAGAAGAAATCTGGCCCGTAATTGAGGGAGAAAAGGAGGCAAAGGACGATGGCGATAAGCTGGACGGATGAGCAAAAAGCGGTTATTGAAAGCAGAAATAGAAATCTTCTTGTCTCAGCAGCGGCAGGAAGCGGAAAGACAGCCGTTTTGGTAGAACGCATCATCCGTATGATTACAGAGGGAGAAGAGCCTTTAAGAATTGATCAGCTTCTAGTTATGACCTTTACAAAAGCGGCGGCAGATGAGATGCGGGAACGTATTCTAAAAGCCGTAGATGAAAAGCTGATGGAACATCCCGATAACACTCATCTGCAGATACAAGCGGCCATGATTCCCTATGCCCAAATCACTACCATCCATAGCTTTTGCCTTGGTCTTATTAGAGAGCATTACAATAAGCTTACGATTGATCCTGCCTTTCGAGTGGGGGATGAAGGAGAGCTGATTCTCTTGCGGGCGGACGTGATGAAAGAGATGCTGGAAGATTATTATGAGGCGGCAGATCCTCGTTTTGAGCAGTTTGTAGAAACCTATGCCACTGGTAAGACAGATCGTGGCATAGAAGATTACATCATGCAGGTATATACCTTTTCCCAAAGCAATCCATGGCCTGAGGTATGGCTTTCACACTGCCGGGCAGAGCTTTTAGCAAGTGATATGGAACAGATGATGGAAACGGACTGGATGAAGTTTCTAATGGCTGATGCGGCCCTTCAGATCTCCGAACTTGCAGAACAGATCAAGCGGGCGGCAGAAGTCTGTGAGGAGGAAAACGGGCCAGAAGCATACCTTCCCATGATGATCAGTGATTTACGCCTTTTAAATAGACTTTTAGAAGCCACAGATTATGAGACTTTAAATCAAGAACTAAAACAGGTAGCGTTTGACCGTCTTGCCTCCATTCGTAAAAAGGAGATTGATCAGGAGAAAAAGGCTTATGTTACTGGAGTAAGGGATCGGGTGAAAAAGGCTGTGTCAAAGCTTTCCGAACTTTATTCCTTTGAGTCTCCCGATGAGGTCCTGTCAGATATCCAGGGAACCAAAGAAGCGGTGGCAATGCTCCTTGATCTGGCTGGTGAGTATGCCAGAAGGTATCAGGAGAAAAAGCAGGAGAAAAACCTGGTGGATTTTAATGACTTAGAGCATTATGCCCTTGAAATTCTCTTAAAGCAGGAAGACGATCAAAGAATTCCTTCTGATGCAGCCGATGAACTGAGCAAGCAATTTGAAGAGATTCTAGTGGATGAATACCAGGACAGCAACGATGTTCAGGAAGCTTTAATAAGCAGCATATCAAGAGAACGGTTTGGCACTCCCAATGTCTTTATGGTAGGAGATGTCAAGCAGAGTATCTATCAGTTTCGCTTGGCACGGCCTCAGCTTTTTCTAGATAAATACGAAGCCTATAGCAAAGAAGAGGGCAAATACCAAAAAATCGAGCTTCATCAGAATTTTAGAAGCAGGGATGAGGTTTTGACAGGCATCAATGAGGTTTTTTATCAGATTATGACGAAGAATCTGGGCAATATCCGTTATACCCAAGATACAGCTCTCCACCCAGGCGCGTTTTATCCAGAAGGAGAAGGACGTGTAGGGGAAAAACCAGAGTTATTGATGATTCATGCAGAGGGTAATTTATTAAAGCAGTTAGATGACGACGGTGGGGAGTTTACCAGCCGGGAATTAGAGGCAAAAGCAATTGCAGCAAAGATTCGTGAGTTTGTTCATCCGGAAACTGGGCTTTTGGTTTTTGATAAGAATTTAGGAAAATCAGGCGGTTACCGGACTGCCAGGTATGGGGATATGGTCATCCTTTTAAGAAGTTTAAGTGGTTGGGCAGAGGACTTTGTAAATGTATTAATGAACGAAGGAATCCCCGCTTATGCAGAGAGAAAGACTGGGTATTTTACTGCCATAGAGGTGGAAGTAGTTCTTTCCATGTTAAATATCATAGACAATCCAATGCAGGATATTCCTTTGGCGGCTGTGCTCAGATCACCTGTTGGTGAGGTGACGGATGAAGAGATGGCCCATATGACAGCCCTCTTTAAAAAGAAAGCAAAGAAGGAACAAGACAGGGGCATCTACGGGGCATGGCAGCAGTACCTAAAGGAATATGAAGAAGAAGAGGATAAAAATTATCCTGATTTATATAGAAAACTAAATCGATTTTCTCAGATATTAACTACTTATCGTACAAAAGCGGCCTATCTATCCATTCATGAACTGCTTTACGATCTCTATGAGGGGACCGGATATTACGATTACGTTTCGGCAATGCCTGCCGGAGAAGTAAGAAGGGCTAACCTGGCCATGCTGGTGGAAAAGGCCTCTGCTTATGAAAAGACCAGCTACACGGGATTGTTTCATTTTATAAGGTACATCGAAAACCTTAAAAAGTATGATACGGATTTTGGAGAAGCATCTCTTTCCGGAGATGAGAATACGGTTCGGGTTATGAGTATTCATAAAAGTAAGGGACTTGAGTTTCCAGTTGTATTTTTAGCTGGAATGGGAAAGAAGTTTAATAAGCAAGATGCTTATGGCAAGATACTCATTGACCCAGACCTGGGAATTGGAACGGACTACCTGGACTTAGAACGGCGTATCAAAGCCCCTACCTTAAAAAAGCATGTATTGCGACGTAAAACAGAGCTTGGGGCCATGGGAGAAGAGCTTAGAGTTCTCTATGTTGCTATGACAAGAGCAAAGGAAAAGCTGGTAATGACAGGGCTTGACCGCTACCTGGAAAAGAAGATGGAGCGTTATCAGGAGGTCTTTCGGGTGAAGGGTGAAATTCCTTTTACCATTTTATCCACGGCAGATTCCTATTTAGACTGGATGCTCATGAGCCTTTCCGGGAAATATTCAGATACCGCCATTCTTCTGGATGAGGGCCAGGATACGGGAAGTTTGATTGTCAGAGAGCTCCCGGTGTCTGATCTGGTGGGACGGGAAGTTGAGCGTCAGGCAGGAAAGAAACTGACCAAGGAGCGGCTGTTAGCCCTAGATACCACTGAGATTTATGACATGGAGTTTGAGACGGAACTTGCGGCTGCATTTGGCTACCAATACCCTTATGAGTCAGAGATTGGACTTCATACCAAGCTTTCCGTATCGGAACTTAAAAAGCAGGGGCAGTTTCTTGATGAAGAGGAAAGTGAGTTCTTGCCAACCATTCCCATGTTCTTAAAGGAAGAGGGAGAAGGGGATGCGGTAAGAGGTGCTTACCGGGGAACTGCCTATCACCGGGTTTTGGAACTTTTAGATTTTGGTTTGGTACAGACGGAAGCAGACATTTCTCAAGCACTGGTTGATTTTTCAAGGAATAAGCGTATGGATGAGGAAAGTATTTCCCTGATTTCTAAAACGCTGCTTCTAAACTTTTTAACCTCACCTCTTGGAAACAGGCTTTCCTTAGCGCAGCGTATTGGAAAACTAAAAAAGGAGCAACAGTTCGTCATTGGCATTCCTGCCAGGGAGATGGATCTTGGAGATTCTACAGAGCTTATTTTAGTACAGGGTATTATTGATGCTTATATGGAAGAAGAGGATGGACTTGTTCTGGTGGATTATAAGACAGACCACATAAGAAAAGGGGAAGAACAGGTACTCATTGACCGGTACCAAATCCAGTTAAATTATTATAAACGTGCGTTGGAGCAGATGACCGGGAAAAAGGTAAAAGAAGCGGTAATTTATTCCTTTGCACTTCAAAAAGAAGTGGTGGTAATCGGTTCGTAGGAGAAGGAACCTTAAAAAGAATGATTCTCTGCCAGTAAGCATAAAAAACAGGCAAAGTTATATAATAAGGAAGAGCATTCCGGTTTAGGAATAATTAGTATAAAATCTGGCAGAGAATCATGGAGCAAAGTATTATTATGAAAAGCAATTCCTGAAGGGAATTGACAGAAAATTCTGATTAATGGACTAAAAATTAGTAATAATACACGAAATGCACAAGAATAAAAATATCATTGACAAATAGTTGTACAATATGTTATAGTCGACCTGTCAGAGATCACAAAATTTATTTGGTATCAGAATAAATGAAGCTTATATATGCTCATAATTGGTTGAGTGTTTCTACCAGCTACCGGAATAGTTGTCTATAAGTTTTCGCATGAATTACGGCGCAGCCCTTTGGGCTGTGATTTGTAGTGCGTGCGCGGGAAGATAGAGGAAACGGTAGTTTTTTATTGCGCATGGAACAAAATGCTGCAATGGAAGCTGCCGTATTGTATTTATGGATAGCAGGATAGGAGGCTTTATGGCTGATAATAAAAATTTTGTCTTTAAGGGAAACATATGCTACAGTGAGGATATCCATCTGTTACGGACCGTAGAACAGGGGCATTTGGTTTGTTTGGAGGGGAAAACGGAAGGTGTATATAAAGAACTGCCCGAGCAGTTTTTAAACCTGCCGCTTACAGATTGGGGAGATATGCTGATTGTCCCTGGTCTTACCGATCTTCATATTCATGCGCCCCAATTCTCCTTCCGTGGGCTTAATATGGATCTGGAACTTTTGGACTGGCTGAATACGAACACGTTTCCGGAGGAAGCTAAGTACATGGATCTGGATTATGCAAAGAAAGCCTACCAGATTTTTGCCGATACAATGAAACGAAGTGCTACGACAAGAGCCTGTATTTTTGCCACCATTCATCGTCCGGCTACCCAGATCTTAATGGATCTTATGGAAGAAACCGGATTAAAGACTATGGTGGGAAAAGTGAATATGGACCGGAATTCTCCTGATTTTTATTGCGAGAAAAGTCCAAAAGAGTCGGAACGGGAAACCATTGAGTGGTTAGAACAGGTAAAGTCTAAATACAAACATGTCAGTCCCATACTCACACCTAGGTTTATTCCATCTTGCACGGATGAATTGATGGAACGGTTGTCAAGGATACAAAAGAAATATCAGATACCCGTTCAGTCCCATTTATCGGAAAACAAAAGTGAGATAACATGGGTCAAGGAACTTTGTCCTGCCTCAAAGTTTTATGGAGATGCCTACGATCAGTTTGGAATGTTTGGTAAACCTGCAAAGACTGTTATGGCTCATTGCGTTTACTCTACCGACGAAGAGATAGACTTAATGAAGAAACAGGGAGTTTATATTGCTCACTGTCCTGAGTCCAATACCAACTTATCTTCTGGAATTGCTCCTACGAGAGCTTATTTGGATCAGAAGATGAACATTGGCCTTGGAACTGATGTGGCAGCAGGCACTGGAGAATCCATTTTCCGTGCGATGGCAGATGCTGTTTCTGTCTCAAAATTAAGATGGCGCCTTGTGGATGAAAGCTTAAAACCAGTTACCATGGAAGAAGCATTTTATATGGGTACATTAGGTGGAGGGTCCTTCTTTGGTAATGTTGGAAGCTTTATAAAAGGCTATGAGTTTGATGCTCTGATTTTGGATGACAGCAGTTTGCCTCATCCACAGCCTCTTTCCTTAAAAGAAAGGCTGGAACGTTTTATTTACCTGTCAGATGACAGACATATCAAAGGAAAATTTACAGAAGGAAGCCGGATATTTTAAAAGTAGACTCCGGCATCAGGAGGTACGACAATGGCAACAAAAGATAAGGGAAGTTTTCTAGATAAGACATTCCACTTGTCACAAAACCACACGGATGTAAAGACAGAGGTGGTAGCTGGTGTTACTACATTTATGACAACTGCTTACATTCTGGCAGTGAACCCCAGCATCTTAAGTGCTACTGGAATGGATAGCGGAGCTGTATTTACAGCCACTGCGCTAGCTGCCTTGGTGGGAACGCTTTTGATGGCATGGCTTGCAAACTATCCGTTTGTACTGGCTCCAGGTATGGGGTTAAATGCTTTCTTTGCTTACACCGTTGTAATCAAGATGGGGTATACTTGGCAGATGGCTCTGGCAGCCGTATTTATTGAAGGTATTATCTTTATCGGTCTTTCTCTTACCAGTATTAGAGAAGGAATCTTTAATGCGATTCCATTGACTTTAAAGCATGCTGTTTCTGTAGGAATCGGTTTGTTTATTGCTTTTATTGGAATGCAGAATGCAAAAATCGTTGTAGATAGTTCCACTCTTGTTTCCTTTTATTCATTTAAAGGTTCTTTGGTAGATGGGACATTCCATACCGTGGGCATTACTGTTTTACTCTCAATCATTGGCATTCTCATTACATTTGTGCTTGTAGTAAAAAATGTTAAGGGCAACATGTTATGGGGAATTTTAATTACCTGGATTCTTGGAATGATCTGTGAGGCAACTGGTCTTTATCAGCCAAACCCTGAACTTCATATGTTTAGCGTCTTTCCAGATTTAAGTTCTGGATTTGGAATAAAGAGCATGGCTCCTACCTTTATGAAAATGGATTTTTCCAAAGCATTATCTTTAGACTTTTTGGTGGTTATGTTTGCATTCCTGTTTGTAGATTTGTTTGATACACTGGGAACCCTCATTGGAGTTGCTTCAAAGGCGAACATGCTTGATAAAGATGGAAGACTTCCTAACGTGAAAGGTTCCCTGCTCTCAGATGCCATTGCGACTACAGCAGGTGCCGTATTTGGAACCTCCACCATAGTTGCCTTTGTTGAAAGTGCAGCAGGTGTGGCAGAAGGCGGTAGAACAGGACTTACAGCCGTAGTAGCAAGTATCTTGTTTGGTCTATCCCTATTTTTATCTCCAATCTTTTTGGCAATACCTGCTTTTGCTACAGCACCAGCTCTTGTGGCGGTAGGCTTCCTGATGATCACCTCTATCGTTAAGATTGATTTTAATGACTTTACAGAGGCGATTCCTGCTTACATTACCATCGTAGCCATGCCGTTTATGTATAGTATCTCTGAGGGTATTTCCATGGGAGTTATTTCCTACGTATTTATTAATGTTATCACAGGAAAGAGTAAAGAGAAGAAAATCAGTCCTCTGATGTATGTTCTGGCTGTCTTATTTGTTCTAAAATATATATTGATATAGAAGATTTTTAACAGTTGGTTTAATTAATAAGAAAGACCGTATGCCTTATTCCTGTCAAAAGCTTTATGCTTTTGCCAAGACGAGGCATGCGGTCTTTTTGGTGAGATTTATTAGTTTAAAAAAATAATGGCAAGGTTTAAGTACCCGGCAAAGGTAATCCATAAAAGATAAGGAATCTGAAGAAGTGCAGCGGTTGGATCAATCCGGAAGAAGGCACGGATCATCTTAACAATTACATACCACAAAAGAACAAGGACCAGGAACGCCAGAAAATAATTTCCCAAACCAAAGAAAATAGGGCTCCAGATGAAGTTAAGGAATAACTGGATCGCGTAAAGCAACAAGGCTTCCTGTTTTTTTTGAGAGGGGGAGGTGGCAATCAAATAGGAGCTTACTCCCATCAGTATGTATAAAATGGTCCAGACCACAGGGAATACCCAGCCAGGTGGAGATAAGGCCGGCTGATTTAAGGTGTTGTACATGGTCATGCTGTTTTTTGTAAGGATCCCGGAAACTAATCCAACGGCCAGAGGGATTAAAATAAAGATGATTAACTTTCTTTTGTTTGTATTCATAGGCAGTCTCCTATATGAGTAGTTGATAATATTTTATTCCTGATCCTTTAAGATTATCCACGATATCATAGTTTTGTCAGATTATCTATGGTTTAGCCCATAAGTCTGACCTGTTATTACATGAAATGGGTTATTTTATACATGTTCCCCCATTTTTTTAGAATATGGTTTATATTGTAATAGAATCGAAACGGGGTCGTTAAAAAACGAATTGTTCGGTGATACAATATTTTTTGAGTGAGGTATTATGTTATGAAAGATAAACTTGAGACAGTGGATGGGGTCGCTTTATCGTGCTCCATGGGAAGCTGTTCTTGCTGCTTAAAGGTTCCCGCCAGCCGCAGTACAGATGAAGAAGGCAAACGGCAGGCTACTGTCATGGATTATAAACCAGGGGTCAATATTACTTCTTTTGGCACATGTACGAGAATGACACCTCCCCAGCCATGTGTTCCGGTGGTATTGATCCCCTGGATGTTAAAGGATAAGAAAGTTAAGATAAGTGGTGATATCGCACTTTCTGATCAATGTGTGTTATCTTGCCTGTGCGGAGGAGTCATTGGAGTGGACATTATCTAATGTTCCAACTGCCTCCTCGCAGTCAATCCATAAGTTGTAATTTGTGGTATGAAAGATCAGAGTACAATACCCCGGATCATCGGGACCGCTAAAGTGATTCCCCATTCCCGAATACCACATCTCTTGCTTCATCTCAGGGTTTGTTGAAACTTCAATCCAGCCTTTTAAGGTGATGTTATAGGTACCTCCAGTGTTAAAGCATACGCTGGCGTTGGAATTATTCAAAATTCGATTTGTTTTGGTACTTCCCAAACCAGTACAAAAGCTAATCCACTGGATTCCGTGAGATTTGGCTGGAGTAATGGTTGAGGCTGTAGGAACTCCATCCTTGTCAATGAGAGCCAGGACGCAGTAAGGAGAGGAGCCTTCCGGCCCGAATTGTACTGTGTTCTGCTGTATCAGATATTCTGCTTTTTCTATTAATTCTTTACTCATGTTCCGCCTCCATACAATTTATAAGGATTATCCTTTTATAAACTTCATAATTTTTTTTGAGTCAGCCATTGGATTTAGCAGTAGAATCTGCTTTGTGATCTGCTCGATTGCCTCATCCTTGTTTATTTCTGCGGCTTTGTCAAAGACTTCTGTACCCCAGAAGTGTTCCGTAGTACAAAAAACAGTAGAAGACCAGCCATATTC
Organism: Hungatella sp. UBA7603; assembly: GCA_002478865.1. Classification (GTDB taxonomy): domain Bacteria; phylum Bacillota; class Clostridia; order Lachnospirales; family Lachnospiraceae; genus Lacrimispora. The sequence goes on along the minus strand of DLJZ01000027.1, from coordinate 130,007 downwards.
TTCTCCTTTTAAGGAACGTTTCTGCTTTCTGCCACACATGGTGAGATACATCTTCATCTGTAATTCCACCAGAGCCCGGTCGAAGATTGACTTGTCCTCTTTTCCAAAGCCGGCTAGTTCCTTAATGGTATGAAGAGGCAGTGTATGGTGCTCTAAAACAAGTTCATATATCCGTTTTGCCGGGTTGCTGATCAGTCCGTCCATATAATCTTCTTCCAGTGTTCGTCCGCTTCTTCGCACTGCGAGGAACAGGGGAATCCATTCTCTTACGATAAATCCGCTTTTTTTGAAAAATAATTTGGCATAGGCGATATCATCGTGCTCTTCTAATACACGGATTCTCCATTCCCAGGGATCGGTATCCCAGTTTCCTGTGTGCCAGGATACAGGAGTGTCGTATGTGGGGCTTTGATTCCACCCCCAGTTTATTACGGAGTAAATTCCTTCGCTGTTTCCTCCCCCCATAGAGAATCCGGCTTCTAATAAGGTCTCTACAAAATCAGAATAACTTCTAATCTGTTCATGTATCAATGTAATTCCCTCCTTTATTATAATCCTATCAAAAGCAACATGACATCTGTATGTCTTGTTTAGGAATACTTCTTATAAATTTCTGCTGCAATCTCTTTGATCTCCGTTGCCATATCAAGAGGCTCGAGTATCTTTACTTTATCCCCAAAGCCCAGAATCCAGGAAATAGTATATTCTCTGTTGGTATATCCGATCTCCAAACAAAGTAGTCCCTCCCTTGTTTCCGTATAGCAGTGAGGTCCGTAAGTTTCAATGAGTAGATAGCGAACGGAAGGGTCAAATAAGGCAACCAAAGGCTTGTCATCTGGAAGGGATTCGTTAAAATTCTTTTTTTCTTCCGGTATTTCCCGTGGAACAAACGTTTCTTCACAAAGAGAAAGATCCCATAAACGCATTAACTTAAAAAGCCGCCAGTCTTTTTTCTCCGGACAGTAGCCAAACAGATACCAAGAGGTCCACTGAAAAACGACCAGGTATGGTTCTAAGCGGCGATGGGTCATTCCTTTTTCATAATAATAATCAAACTCTACAAGTTGTGTGTCATGAACGGCTGTTTTAATCAGTTGAATTTTTTCTGTAAGGCTTCCTTTGTAGTGTGATGCCAGGTCGATGATCACAGGCTCATGTAAAGATACCGTAGCTTCCTTTTGGGCAGATAGTTTATCCAGTGTCTTTTCTAGATAGGACTTGTCCATGACCGTGCCAATCCCTTTTAAGGCGGCAATAATTCCAGATAGCTCATCTGACGTTAAAAGGCTTTTATCAAGCTTGTATCCTTCTGCAATAAATATGCCACCGCCGCTTCCTTGTTGCGTGATTACGGGAATTCCTGCCTGGCACAAGGCTTCAATATCCCGGTTGATGGTACGCCTGGAGACTTCAAATTTTTCTGCCAGATAAGGTGCGGTGACTTTGTCGTTTTTTAGCAGAGTCGTTAAGATTCCAAGTAAGCGGTCAAGTTTCATCAATTCCTGCCTCCAATTTTAACCCGTAAAAAAGATTGTTCACAGGTATCATTATATCCTTAAAAGTCATTATACAATAATTTTGATAGGAGGTGCAATTATGTTTTTTCTAAGAGAGAAAGACAAAAGATTACATGCAAATTTTGGAAGTCAAAGTGTACAATTTTAGCACTTGGGTTGAAAAATGTCGGTTTTCATTATATGCTAAAAAAGCCATAAATATTGAATAATGTAACGTTAATTACATAAAACCCCATCGGATGCTGACGAAAAACTAAGCGGTCAAAGCGTTCAGTGAAGCAAATAATAGTAAGACTTGTCCATTAAATCTGAAAATCTTCACCTTGTCAGCACCTTTGTAAAATCCATAAAAAACGAATCAACAATGAATAAATCACTTGCATATGAAAGATATAAGGTTCTTTATAGCAATACAGAATAGTGGGAGGTATGAAGATGTTGGAAATAGGAGTCTGCGATGATGACCATCTGCTGCTGTGGGAAATGGAAAAGTATCTGTTGGAACTTGGATATGAAACCGGAGTAAATTTAGAGGTCGATACATATGCAGACGGGGGAGAGATTGTAAGAGCAGTGATGAAAGGAAAGCGTTTCGATATTATTTATATGGATATCGAGATGCAGCATTTAAGTGGTATGTGCGCGGCAAAAAGAATCAGAGAGATGGACCGCACGGTACAGCTTGTTTTTGTGACATCTCATGAAAGTTATATGAAGGAAGCATTTCTTGCAACACCCATCGGATTTCTAGTTAAGCCATTAGATAAGTCAGAATTTACAGATATGTTTAACCATATTTTAACAATGATTGGAACAGAGGATCAGTTTTACCGTTTCCGCTATGATCGGTCGGATTATAAGGTTCTTTTAAAGGAAGTCGTTTATTTTGAAAGCAAGGGTAGAATGACTGAAATTGTCTGGGAAGGAGGACGTTACAGGCTCTATAAGAACTTAGAGGCCATTGAAGAGGAGTTAAGGAGCCAGAAGATGCGTTTTGTGCGCATACATAAATCTTATCTGGTTAATTACTGGCACATTTCCAGATTTTCTGCGGACATTGTGGAATTGATGGATGGAATCTGTCTTCCAGTTAGCAGAAGCCGGAGAAAAGAAGTGGAAGTCAATTTATATGAAGCTATGGATTGGTGTCACATATGAACATTGGGATAAGACTTGCTGCCAGTTTGTGCTTTTCGCTTTTTAGTGTATGGACCATGAAGTTGTATCTGGACACATTTCTGTCGAAAAAAAGTGGGCTTAGCAAGGCAGCAGGCTGGTTGCTTTTCTTTTCCTGGCAGATGTATGGAAGATTTTATCTGTCTGGTGAATTACCGATACACTACCTTTTTGGAACCTTTGCAATTATTGGGCTTGTAGGAATCACTGGTTATGATTCGGCGTTATGGAACCAGGTTACGTTTTCCACGCTTTTCGCAGCATTGTGGGAGTTGATGGATATGTTTTTTCTGTTGGGAACCAAGTTCATAGGAGGAGAAGTTGTTGGCATTACGGCTGCCATGTGGCTGTCTAAGATATGCCTTTTCTCACTGATCCTTGGGATACGAAGATATATGAAGGCAAAGGGGAGTGAGAGGAATCTACCGGCTCACGGGTTCTCTTTTTTGCTTCCGTTTACAGCCCTCATGACAATATATTTTGCTTTCTATATGATTGCAGAGCATTCTGTCTTCCGGGGAGGTAACACGCTTTTTTGGTTACTGATAGGAACTTCGGGCATGATTTTATTAAATCTCCTTGTTTACCCAGCCTACCTGCTTCAAGTTGAGGAAGCCAGGATCCGGAAAAATGAGCGCATGTACGTCAAACAATTGGAGTTATTTAAAGAGCAAAGACAATTAGAAGCTGAGGAAACCATTGAGATTCAGACGAAGCGTCACGATATGAAGCAGAAGCTGATATACATTCATGAATTGGCCAAGAAGGAAGAGATAGACCGGTTAATGGACGTGTTGGATCAGATGATAGGAGAAACTTCAAAAAAAGAACATATGGAAGAATGGACAGGCAACCTGGTTGTAGATTCTCTGGTCAATCATCTATATCGGGTCGCTGAGACAAAAAGAATCGATTTAGAATCCAGAATCAGTTTGCCCAAAGAACTAAACATAGAAGATACGGATTTATGTATCCTGCTTGGAAATGGTTTTGACAATGCGGTGGAAGCTCTGGAATTTGTGGAGGAAGAAGACCGGAAAATGCGGGTAGACATTAAATATGAGAGAGGTTGTCTACTTTTGTGCATCAGGAATAAGTTTGCTGATGATCTTAAGATAGACGAGGAGGGACGGTTAAAGACGAAAAAGACGGAAGGTGTCCATGGTCTTGGAATCCGTTCCATGAAGAAGGTAACTGATCGGTATAACGGTGCTTTGATTACAGAAGGTGAAAATGGATTGTTTACCTTAAAAGCAATTATATATGAACCTAAAAATGAATAAGGGTATATGGGAGGCAATGAGAAATTAGTTGCCTCCTATTTTTATGAAAACAGGAAACCGTTTCAAAAAACACCTTGAAAAGAACAAAAAAATACATATTATGACCAAAACTTACATATAAAGTGCTTTTTCATACGTGAGTGATTTTTTTGTCGTTTTTTATAGTATATTGTAATAAGTAAAAAACATAAACAAAGGTGTGTAAGATCAATGAAGAGATTAAAAAGGGTTTTGTTAGTGCTGTTTTGTTTTGTTTTTCTCTCCCAATCCCAGAGCGCTATGGCAAAAGAGATACCCAGTGAGCAGATTGGTCTCGATGTCATATTTGTTATGGATTACAGCGGTTCTATGAAATTCAATGACCCTGATCAAACGGCAAAGGGAATGGTAAAGGCATTTATCGATACGGTTCACAGCGCAGACATCAGAATTGGATTTGTGGCGTACAATGACCGGATTGTATCATCAGCAGCACCTGTTTCCATAAAGACTCAGGAGGAACGTGATTCCTTAAAAGGCATGATGGATTCCGCCGGATATTCTGGAAATACAGACACGGGTCTGGGCATCAATTATGCTTATGGCTTGTCTGGTGAGGAAACTGGACGTAAGCGCATGATTGTCCTCATCTCAGATGGAGAGACCGACTTAAAAGGTTCAAAGACAGGCAGAACCTTAGAGCGATCCAACGCAGATCTAAAAGACACGGTAGCAGCCTGCCAGTCCCAGGGGATTCCCATATACACAGTAGCTTTTGGAAAATACGATGGAAACAAGGAGATCCTAAAGGAAATTGCCAAGCAGACAAGTGCTGATAATTATACGGTTGAAAAGCCGGAGACATTAATTGATGTCTTATACGGAATCTTCCATTCCAACATGGCTTACCGCATTCAGGAGATTACAGGTGGTATCTACGGAGCAGGTAGCCAAAGCATAAGGGTTAAGCTTGATGATGCTTACCTAGATGAGATGGATGTGCTAATGATTTCTCCACAGCAAATTTTAGATACTACAATTGTTTATGGGGATCAGCAAATTCAGCCAGTTAATCTAGTTCATTACTCCGTAGCAAAGTTATCGGATGTGAGACGTGAGATTAAGGAACTGAACATACAAACAAACACTTCAAAGGATCAGGGATTAAAAGTTTATTTGATCAGCTACCGCAACCTGGTACCTGTACTGGACATCGATGTTGATACAGCCAGGAACAAGCCAGTTCCTTTCCGGATCTACTTTAAGGATAAGAATGGTTCTATCATAACCGATGAAGCTTTTTATAAGAATTTCACACCTAAAATAGAGCTTTATGCAGACGGTCAGTCTGCCAATGGTAGAACGACATTGAATACAGAGGTGAAAGATGGCGTCATAGTAGGGGAGGCAAAGCTTAGCAGCTCCGGAACGTATTATATAGACAGCCGTCTTGATGATGTCATGGAATCCTGTGTATTTGAAACGGTAAGATTACAGGTGGTCAATACGCCTCCAGCAGGAGAACTGCCGGAAAAGCTTGGACTAAATCCCTTAAGCAAGGAAAAGAAGCTTGTATTAAATGATTATTTTCATGATTCCGATAGAGATGCTCTTACCTATTCTCTGGAGGAAAGTACAAAGAATGCTGCTATTGTTACTTTAGATAAAGGGATTCTTACGGTAAAGCCCATAAAGTCGGGCAGGGAAAGCCTTGTGATTAAGGTCTCTGATGGAGAGTCAGCAATATCCGTTCAATACAGCTTTCAGGTGATTCCTTTGTGGAAGGCATACTGGTGGGCGTTTTTACTGGGAGTCTTGTTACTTGGAGCAATCATTTGGCGGATATTCCATAAGCCTAGACCAGAACTTGAAGTGATAACAGAAAAGAAAGCTCAAAACCGCTTTCAGGGAAAGATGGATGCCTACTTTATCGGTCAGCCAGAGGGAGAAGAAGAGATTCCGCCCCTTACCTTCCCGATGTACAAGATTAAGGATAACCGAGTAAGCATTGGAGATCTGATGAAGGAATACTCCGAGGCTTCGGAGGCATTAGGGCTTGACCGTATTTTCCTTATTGCAGATGAAGAGAGGCGAATGATTTTATACCATTCTTCCGATTCTGCCATTATGTTGGGAAGTTCTATTGTTTGTAAGAAGATCCAGTACAGTGTAAGTTTTGGTGATATCATAACCATTACTTCGTTAGAAGGAGATTACGATTTGGAGATTCATTATATCTCCATGATCCAATAAGTTTATGTTTGTCAGTAATGTTGTTTACGCTTCTTTTCCAATTGATGGAATAAGGGCGAATAAATAAAAGTAACAAGTAAGAAAGAGGGAGAGCGCCGATGGAAACGATTACACAAACGAACCGGACGATTCTGTTTTCCGAAATTAATCCTGAAAAGTTGAATCTTCTAACGCTGATCGGAGATGTGAGAGGAAAAACAAGTCTTGATGATGAGAAGATTAAGGAAATCAATGAAGTACTTCTGGTAGACAGCTTTGAGGATTTTTTAGAGAAATTTGCACCTGTTGTATATTCCTGGTGTGATGCCAACACTGGTAGTATCCAGTACAGCCTCATTAAGCCAGAGAATTTACCAGACAACTGCATCACTGAGATACCTCTCAATGAAACAAATGATTTGTTAAACATGCTGATTACTCTGCAGGGAGCTAAGGGCGCATTGGGAGTTGCCAATGTGGACTTTAAATTCAGCAATATTTTAGACATGATCTCCCCGAAAAAAATCATGGAAGACATCCGTCAGGTACGAAGAGAAGTTCAGTATACCTACGGCAAATACATGGAGCTTGACGAGGAAGACCCGAAGAAGCTGGATATGGGAGATAAGCTTAATTTTCAGTTCGAACAGGCTAGTCACAATTACAACAACGTACTGGCTATGCTCCCACTTGCCATTGAAGATATTAAGACTAGACTCCTCTTAGGAAGTGGGGAATCCGCCCAGGGAGGCCAGGAATTTAAAGCAGGTCTATTAAGCATGGGAGATGACGGTGAGCTTAAGATTCTTGAGATGAAGCAAGAAGAAGGAACTCAGCTTGCGTTGGTGGACGATCATATTAATACAAGCCTCATCGAGACCTTTAAGGACGATTACGACGCACTGAATGATACTCCTTCTGATTATGTGAGGGAACTAGTCGTAAGAACTTTCTGTCCACTTACGTCTACCGTAGAAAGCAGTGTAGACCGTGAAGTAGAGGTTAAAAACTATAATACCTACTTAGAGTTTTACAAAAAGAGCAAGGACGATTTCGTGAAGGCAGTGAAGCCTTTAATTGAAAAGATATTAGGAGTCAAATCCTTCTTTGACCAGTATCAGGTTAAGGAAAAAGGAATGCAGCCGAAGCTTCTCATTACCAACACTCCACTTGAGATGATGGTAAAGTCAAGCAATCTGCCAAGACTGATTACTTATTTAAATACGACCAACGATAAGAATGAGTTTGAAAACACACTGTGGTTTGGTGTGGTACCTGATGTGGAGTTCAACCAGTCAGGGGGCGGAAAGCTTCAGAGAATGCGTTTTGCAGGAAATCAGAAGGAGAAAAAGCCAGGAACCAACACCATGGAAAGTCTGGCAACCTTGATGAATGCAATCAACCCTTACAAAATCACTACCTTTTTCAGTTTCGCCACAGGAGAGGAAAGTACCTTCAGCTATGTAGCAACAGAAGGTATCGGCATCTTTAAAGATAAGTGCGGACCTCTTATGAAGAGAGACTTCAGTGAGTTTGTAGTTCCGTGTATTCCCAATGTGACCATTATTCCAAAAGATAAGTCAGGCCTGATCCTTGATAAGCGTATGCTTATTGATGACGATGGCAGAGTGGCTCTTTCTGAGGAAAAGGAAGATGTCATGAAGATGTGGATTGAAGGTGTATACGTGGGAGCTTCCTACGGAGCAGCCGGAATTACTGCCGCATGGCAGTGTCCAGAGTATTTAAAACAGAGATTTGGCAATACGACCAAGGAATATCCAGGCGTACGCTATGACATAGAAGCAGGTGATAATGCACTTTTAGTGACCACCAGCATGACCAAGGAGATCTCAGGATTTACGAACACCATTAAAAATTCCATTAATAACACTGGTTTTGGCTTTGTGTTCACCTCAGACAATGCTCAAGTAAAAGGGCGAGAAGTCAAGAACATCATGGTTTACAAAGCGAGGAATCTCTTAAGCAACGGAAGTGAGTACGAGCCGATCTATAAAACCCTTGTTGTTACTTACATCGAGCGTATGCTTCGTTTCTATAGCGGTGATTTCAAACAAGACAAGATTTTACAATTCTTTAGCAATAACCCAAGCAGCCAGAAGAGCAAATGGGATGCCAATCGTCAGTATGTGAATTCTCTTTTACAAGATGGGGATGAGTTAGACTTTAATATTGACGAGAAGAATGGAATCTGTAATGTGTTACTGACCTTTAGTAACACTACTAGAAATTTAAAAGTGGAACTGACCAGAAAAGGACAGTCCGCGTAACAACTGCGTGATGCCCGCAGTAACAAAGGAGCATCAGGGTGGAGGAATAACGCTTAAGGCCGTGTGCCTTTGAGTTGTTCCCAAATGAGTAGGTTTTGTGACTTTATTTGATAGATGAAAAGCAGGTAAAAGGTGATATACCTGCTTTTCGATCCCCCAATATCCAGATAGATTAGAGTGGATATCAGGGCGGTACATGATATGGGTATCTGAAAGCAGGCATTGACTTGCTTATAGATTACAAACAAACATTTATTAAGAATGGAGGAAGAAATATGGGACTTAGAATGAAAATCACAGGAAGCGAATCCGCTGATTTGCGTGAAACAAGTATCGTAAAAGTGGTATTTGGGGCAGATATTCCTCATGATTCCAATGCAAGATCCACCGATCTTGGTTCAACCGTTTTAGTTGAAGGAAAGATTTTGGCAGCAGTAGGTGGAGAAGCAGCAGACGATACCAGCAAGCTGGCTAGATGGTCTTTGGTACCAGCAGAAAATTCCGATTGCTACCGCAACGTACAGATTGATGTTGTTAATGCATCACAAGTAGTAAGACAGATTACAGTACCCAATGCTTTTGTTGTGGATTACACAGAAGATTTCACGGATGAAACAGGAACTGGCATATTCAAACTTCTGATCAAACAGAAGAAGGACAAGATGACCACCTTAAAGTTTGAAGGTGGATTCAGCGGAGAATAATCAAAAACGCATAGAAAGGAAGGGATAAATTATGGGATTTACTTTAAAAGTTGAAGGGCCGTCTACAATCGACCTTGGAACCACAATTATGACAGGAGTTAAGTTTAGAACAGACATTCCTCTTGATTCTAATGCACGTTCCACCGATATGGGAAGCACAGTAGAAATTACTGGTAAGATTTTAACAGCAGTGGATGGAGATCCTTTTGATGCGACCAGACAGCTTGGTCTCTGGTCTTTAGTACCAGCAGAGAAATCTGACTGCTACCGCAAAGTAACAATCGAAGTGATCGCTGCTTCTCAGGTGATTCGTAAATATACATATCCAAATGCATTTGTTGTAGATTATAAGGAAGATTACGGCGATACAGAAGGCGTAGGAACATTCCGACTGATCATCAAGCAGAAGAAGGATAAGATGGCGCAAATCGCTGTGGAAGGCGGATACAGCGTGTAATCATGCAGGGGCTGCCGTTTCGGCAGCCCTTTTTGTAAAGGAAATATAATATGCCCGATTATTACAAGATTCTTTTCGTATCGACGGATGCAACGGATAAGGATATCAAAGCAGCTTATAGAAAGCTAGCAAAGAAATATCACCCGGATGTCATAAAAGATGATAAGGAAGGAAATAAAAAGATGTACGAAATTCAGGAGGCCTACGGGTTCCTGAGTGACGTAGAAAAGAGAAAACAATATGACAGAGCCCGTGCCGGGAACAAGGAACGAGGCAGAGAACAAAGCAAAGAACAAAGGAAAAATGATGAGCCTTCAAAGGCTGCTCCTGATATGAGCCAGTTTGAACGCTTTTTTGGATTCCAGCCGGGGAAAGGTATGGAGACATACCAGGGTGAAGGTCAAAAAGCCAGGAAACAAGGTGGTCCTGTAAATCCAGATGATCTGTTTGCCGCTTTCTTTGGAACAAAAAAATAAGAAAGGAGCCGGATTGCATATGAGACGAAGTAGAGCATTAAAAATCGGTTTTGATATTGCTATTTTAATCAGTGTGGTGGGTTTAAGCTTCCTGCTGATATACCAGGGCAATCCTCCCTTGTGGGCGCAGGTCATAATTATAATCTTTGGTCTTTTTTCAGCAGCTGATCTCATCGCTTTACTTGGCGCCAGGAACTCTGTAAAAGAATTTCAACTGTCCCCAGGTTCTGATTCTTTAAAGACAGACCAATTGGTGCTTTTAGATGAACGTGACAAACCCCTTAAGTCATGGGATTTAGCGGGGAGAACTGCTCTCATCATTGGAAAGAAGAATGAGACCGAAGATGTTGATGTGGACTTGACGGAATGCGAATATAGTACCTTCATCGATGAACTGCACGGGGTTCTTAATTACTGTTTGGATTCCTGGTATATAGAAGACTTAGGTTCAAAAAATGGGATTAAGATCAAAAAGGTGGAGGATGGCGGCTGTTATAAGGTGACCAACCGGCCGTGTAAAGTTTCGGCGGGGGATGTGATTTATGTTGCAAATACCCGCCTCTTACTAACATAAGAACAAAGATTGGAGATAAAAGCATGAGCTTAGTAAGATGTCCCAATGGACATGTTTTTAACGCAAGGCGTTACGGGAATACCTGTCCATACTGCCAGATGAAATTAAAAGAGGAAACAGAAGAGAAGAAGCCTTTGGGATTTGAGCCTACCATGGAGCTTTTGGAGGAAGACATCCTTCCAGTTTGTGGCTGGCTGGTGTGTATATCCGGCGCAAGAGTGGGAATGGACTACAAAATTCACAGCGGAAAGAACTTTGTGGGCAGGGGAGACGATATGGATATCCAGATTCTGGGAGACAATGACATCAACCGGAAGAATCATACAATCATCGTCTATGACCAGAAAAAGAGAAATACGGTCATACTGCCAGGCGATGCAGCAGGACTTGCTTATTTGAATGAAGAAGCCGTTTATGTACCCACAGAATTAAGACCTTACGATGTAATTGAGCTTGGGAAAAGCCGATTCCTATTTGTTCCCTTATGTGGAGAAAACTTTGAATGGAATGATCAGAAATGATGATGACGATAATGAGCGGTATGGGAGCGTTGTTGTCCATTTCCCTTTTGGGAAGGATAATTTTGTTTGCCAGAGAACATTTAAACCAGGAAGCAAAAAAGCATAAAGTAATGGGAGGGGAAGCGGTAAGCCAAACCACCGGAGACCAGGAGATTCAGGCAGATGTTTCTGAAATCATGAAAAGTCCGGCAGGAACCCTAGCCATTTTATCTGATGGAATGGGCAAAGCCAATACGGGAAAGGTGTGCGCAAGAATTGCGGCGGATACCCTTCTTGACGCTTATAGGTCTTATGAGGTCTTGCAAAATCCAGAATACTTTTTTAAGACTTCCTTTCGTGAGGCTCATACCAGAATCCAGAAGACCATTGGAGATAGAAGGGGAGGAGCCTGCGTAGCCGCAGTTTTTGTCAATGGAAGAACCTTACATTACGGTTTGGCTGGGAATATCCGTGTAGCTCTTTTTCGGAATCAGGAGTTGATTCCCATAAGCAAAGGACACACTCTTGATGTCCTAGCGTTAAATGCATTTGAAGAAGGAGTTCTTACAAAATCCGAGGCGGTCTGGACTATGGAAGAAACCAGAATTTGGAATTATCTTGGGTTAGATGGATTTCATGAAATTGAAGTCTGTGAGCCCCCAATCCGTTTAAAGCCGGAAGATGTAATTTTACTCCTTTCCAAAGGAATTTACGAAGCTCTGTCCTGGGCAGATATTGAGGATATTCTTTTAAAGAATCTTACGATGAAAGAAAAGGCTGACCTCATAGTAATGGAAGCAGAAAGAAGAAAGAGCCTTGAGAAAGAGAATGGAAGCGTTTTGCTTTTAAAGGCGGAGGTACCTTATGAGAAAAATTAATTCTGAGTTCCGAACTCGGTATCTATCCGAAGAGGGGCAAAAGCTGGCAAACCGAGATTACTTTGGTTTTGTGGAGATGGATGATTATGCTTGTTACATATTGGCTGACAGTCTAGATGGAGAACTTCAGACAAACAGCGCCAGATTTGTGGTTGAGAGTCTGATTCGCAGTTTTGTAGAAGGCCCTTCCATGAAAGCTACAAAGCTTAAGCATTACATGAATCAGGCTCATAAGGAACTATTAAAGCAACGAGGCGGAATGTATTTAAAGGCTTCTGTCACCATGGTTGTTACCGATTATAAGAAGCTTTGTTATTGTTACGCAGGTAATAGCCGTTTTTATCTCATCCGTAACGCCAGAGTGCTTTTAAAATCAACCGATCAGTCCTTAACTCAGAACCTGCTAAAAGAAGAGATCATTACCTTGGATAAGGCGGCTGCTCATGAGGAACGTAATAACCTCTATTCCTTTTTGGGAGATAGAAATCAACCGGAAATTCTTGTATCCAAGAAGATCGCCCTGGAAAATGGAGACAGCTTTGCCCTCTTAACCAGAGGAGCGTGGGAAAAATTAGGGGAAGAGGAATTCTTAGAATCATTTAAAGATGCCAAGGAACCAGAGGAGATACTGGAAAAATCAGAAGATCTGATTCTTGGCAGACAGGAGACGGAGGAAGTAGATAATTACAGCCTAGCAGTCACCTTTGTAGACAAGATTTACCAATCTCCCAAAAAGAAAATTACAGCAAAGAAAGTCCTTATGGTGGCAATTCCGGCAGTTCTTGTGATTGGTGGAGTCAGTCTTGGCTTTTATCTTAAGAATCGCAGTGTGAAACAAAAAGAAGAAAGTCTGGAGCATCATCTGACCAGTGGACTGGAATATTTAAGATATGACAATTACCAGAAGGCTTCTGAGGATTATAAAGAGGCAAAGAAACTGGCAGGCAGCTTAAAGAAAAAGGATTTGTCAAAGGAAGCGGACCGTTATGAAAAGCTTGCAGAACAGATCATACTTTCTGACGCAGCCATGAGTGCAGGCGATTATAAAAAGGCCCAGGATCTTTATTTAACCGCCAGGCAATTGTCAAAAGAAGCAGGAAATACCGGAAAGAAATACATTGAAGATCAGTTAAAACAGACCAGAGATTATATTGATGTATTCGACCTCATTGAAGAAGGACAGCAAAAGGAAGGATATGGAGACATAGATGGAGCCGTTCTATCGTACCGTAAGGCGAGAGATAAGGCTGCTGCTCTTTATTTTACCGATGGAAAAGAAGAGGCCATAAAAAAGCAGTCAGCCCTGGAAGAAAAACTTAATAAAGACAGCCAAAAGACGGCTGCATCAGCTGCATCAGCGAAGGAAGAATCTCAGGCGGCAAAGGATAAGGAAGAAGAATCCAAGCAATCGGAAGAAGATAAGACAAAAAAAGAGGAAGAGGAACAACGGGAGTTAGAAAACCAACAAAAGATCAATGACCAGAAAAATGCCATTGATCTGGAGAATAAAGCCAATGAGCTTTTTGCAGAAGGAAAATATGAAAGTGCAATTACGTATTATAAGACGGCACAATCCATATACAATCGTCTGGAGCTGACAGAGCTTGCAGATGGAATCAATGGAAAGATTAAGGCATCAAAAACCGCCATAAAGGAAGAAAAACAAGAAACTACTGAAGATGAGACGACTGGGGAATATGGCCCAGGACTGGGCACAAAAAAGTCCGATAAATAACAAAGCGAGGAAATGCACATGAGCCGATATACCTATACCTTACATCCGGGAACGACGGAGCCAGAAAAGGGCACCTACAAAAGAAGCAAACTGGAGAAGATGACGACGTTTCAGCTCAGCGAAATTTGCCGGAAAGAAAAACTAGTAATGTCTTCCGGAAATTACATGGACCGGGAAGGTCTGATGCGTCTGATCATGAGGTTTCGGGGACAGAAGGATTATCGGCATATTGCTGAGGCGTTGGAAGGCGGTCTTTTGCGCCTTCAAAATTTTCTCGACCAGAATCACATGGATATCAACTCCAGTCAGGATGTCATCATACCTGGAACTATTATTCTTTATGAGGGAACTGGATTAAACGAGCTGGATCAGTACAAGGTTAAATCAGATATCGCATTGTATGAAGGGAATTTACTGTTAGTTGATGAAAATCTTCAAATCTACACCTGTTTTTATTTAAAGGAAATAGAAGATACCTGGAATCTGTTTCAGGGGGCGGGTATGCCAATAAAACCTCTTTTAAAACATCAGTACTCCATTCTTTATTTTCCTAATGAAAGGGATTCCGAGTTTCTTTACGACTGTTATCAGGGAAACGTTAAGAATGTTCCCGGACGGATAGAAGCAGTCCGCATTCCCCTGCTTAATATTGAAGTCAAGGAAGTCACAGAAACGGATCTTCCCCTTGTCATAGACTTTGGAAGCTCCAATACCACCATGGGAATCTGCCTGCCAGATGGAACGACTAAAATAGCCAGAGCAGGAAATGGCAATATCATACCAAGCGTGATTGGCGTAGAGGAAACAGAAGAGGGCAAACACGGATTTTTATTTGGATATGAAGCACTGGCGCTGGAAAAACAGAATTACCAGGATGAGGATGTTCCTGTATTTTTTGATATCAAGCGTTGGGTAAGCGATTCTGCCCGTTTGGAAGGTGTGATTTTAAAGAGTGGGTTTAAATATCAGATTTCCAGAAGGGATATGCTAAGCGCCTTCTTAGAGTATCTGATGAATCTGGCAAAACAGCAGTTTAAGTGCCGGTTTAAAAACATACAGTTTTTAGCTCCCATTCGTCAAAAGGAAAAGTTTCAGGATTTGTTTAAAGAACTACTTCCCGGATACAACGTAAACTGTGAACTAGATGAGGGAATGGCAGTACTTTTTAACACCATTCATGGAATGATTCGAAACAATCAGTATGAAAGAGGACGTTGGTATCAGGCGTTAATTATTGATTGTGGAGGAGGAACCACAGACTTAACTTCCGGACGCTTCTCCATTGAAAACAGCCGTATTTCCTATACCATTAATTTAGAGACTCGGTATGAGAATGGAGACACCAATTTCGGCGGCAATAACTTAACCTTCCGCATTCTGCAGATGCTGAAAATTAAGATTGCCAGGGCTCTTTCCATCGCGGGTGAGGAATGGGGCGAACAATCTCGTGATGAAGATGGATTGAAGCAGATTAATGATCAATACGAGAGGGCAGAGGCAATTTTGCCTACCCGTTTTAAGAAATATGAGGAAAAAAGCCGGAATCATTATTTTAGAGTGAAAAATAATTACTACTATCTGTTTCAATTGGCTGAGGAAGTGAAAAAATCCTTTTTTCAGGCCAGCTTTCAGTATGAGCTTTTTATTAACACGGAGAAAAATCAGATAAAGAAGGAGATGTTTTTAGACAAATGGAAACTTTCCATTCGTGATAAGACAGGACTCACCCATATAGATCAGGATATCCGTTTTCCTCTTTACTTAAATGAGATTGAGTCATTGCTTCAGCCAGATATTTATCATGTGATGGAACGTTTTTTGGACCAGAAGTTTGAGCAAGGAGAGCTTCAGGAATATGAGATGCTTAAGCTGACAGGACAGTCTTGTAAATCCAGGCTTTTTACGGAAGCCTTAAAGCAATATGTACCAGGTAAGCTGATCCAGAACACAAAACGAGAAGGAGACGATGCCGGACTAAAGATGTGCTGTCTGGAAGGTGCCCTCTCATACTTTATGGACTGCAAGCGTGGATATATGAAGGTGAATCAAGATTATCAGGTGCGGACCTTACCTTATGAAATTATGGCTTATACCCATGAAAATCAGGAGAAAATTCTAATTCGGAGTTTAGATGAAGAAGATCAGATTGGCTGTATCTCCCGGTTTATGGTAGGAAAACAATTGGATCTTTATTTAAGCGATGAAAAAGGAAAACGACTGAAAGCCTATTACTTTGAATACGATACCGAGACCTTTGTCAGAACGACTCAGGAGGAGATTGAACGAGAGTATGAAAAAAGTGTAATCCAGGAGGAAACAGACACCATTTTAGAAGGTGAGATGAAGTTCTTTGTCTGGGTATCAAGAAAACGCTGGGGCTTTTTGGTGTTACCGGTTCTTCGTGAAAATGAAGTTCTATATAAGGGAAAAGAAACATTTTTTGATTTTGAGGATGACACCTGGGAAGAAAACTTTTTTGATGGGAGGAAGTAGCTTAAATGGATCAGATGGAAGAAATGAAAGCAATGATCCGGGAGGAGATTCAATCCATCAGTGATCTAAAAGAACGGATCACGTTTAAAAATCTGATGGAGGGAGTTTTCCTGGAGCTATATGAAACAAATATTCGAATGTATCAGATGTTAGAAGAACGGGTCATGAATGATCTTGCGTATGATATCAATCGTTATCTAATCCGCACGGGGCTTGTGGAGCGGTCTTATATGGATCAGTCCCACCACCTGATGTCTCCCATGTGCGGGGAAGATATGGACAGCGCGGTCTATGAGGTTTCTGATATAAGAAAAAAACTAAAAGAAGAAGGTAAATTCCGGGTAGCCACGGTATTTCTTCAGTGTGATGCATTGGAAGTGAGAGAGATCTTTAAAAACCAGGAAGGTTATACCGGGATTTTGAAAGCAGGAAAAGAGTATCCGGTAGAAATACGTCTGGAACCCAGCAAGTGTTATCTTGATAAGCTGGAGCATTTATATCATCTCTTTATGAAGAATGGAATTCCATGGAAGACCATCAATGCACCTTATTTATTTAAGATGGCGGATATCTGCATTACCGGAATACCAGATGAGGCAGCAGACGATGAACCTGTCACTAATTTTGGGGGAGATTTTGGGGAATACAACCGGTTCGTTCATTACGATATGATTCCTATCTGGAATGTATGGCATTTAAAACTGGAAAGTGTAGGCTTCCCAGTTGCATGCAGAGACCATGAAAACTATGAGCATGTGATTTCCATTCGGGATTATGGCAGCGGACATGCCTATCTGGTGGAAGAAAAGGCCGGAATCCGCAGCGTAAGACAAAGTGGGGAAAAACTTCTGGTCACGGGCAAAGTGGAAAGTGCCAAGAAGTGGGATGTGTATATGATTCGGGGTGGCTCAGATAACAAGATTGACCGCTATACCTATCCGGTTATGGAGAATTTGAGGAAAGATGGATTTGCAGAGCGTTTTCAGGGGAAGGCAGGACAGATGGTAAAGACAAAAGGGGAGCTGGAACGGTTTATCCGGGGATTTGGCCTTGAAGATTACGTGGAGTATCAAGATTGTGTCCTGGAAGAGGATAAGGGGGAACAGCAGGAGACTTACCCCATGAATTTTTTTATGGAAGATGAAATCAGAGACCGAAAAGGGAAAAAGCGGCTTTTGATTTATTTCAAGCCAAAGGGGAAGGAGCGGTGGCTCTTAAGAGATCTGGCAAGCTTTGTCACCTCTGAAGTACAGGAATTATACCCGGAATACGAATGCGGAGGAAAGCTAGTATGAATTATTTATGGGAAGTCATGCTTAAGCTGAGAGAGCAGGGATTGTCAGAGCGTACGGTTCGCTACCAGATGCCACATGATTTCAGCGCCTATATGGAGTTGTCCATGCCCTATTTAAATCAGGAGTCCATAGAGGAGAATTCTGGTATAGAAGTAAATCCTTATTACCGGTTTTATAATATCTTTAAGGACTTTTTCAGGCCGGATCTGGAGGAGTTTCCAAAACTTAGAGAAAATCTCTTTCACCTAATTTTTCATATGCTGGCTCAAAATGATGCTCTTTCTGGAATGACAAGAGAGGAATATTACAAAAAGCTATTGTATGAGGACTTTATGGAAGATGCCTTTGGATCCGATGCCAGAGAGGCAATTGCTTTGTTTGGACGAGATGAAAGGGAGTTTATATTAAGTGGGTTGTTAAAGCAATATGAGACCGGAAGTTCCTTGGATATCTTCAAGGACATGATGGAAGCGCTAATCCCGAACAACATTGTGTATCACAGCAATCAGAACTCCTTTGAAATTTTAGTTTATATCGGACGGAAAAAGGACAAGTCCCTGGCTGATAAAATGAGATTTTTAATTAAGATGTTTGTGGAGCTGCCATATCACGTGGAAATTTATTATGAATATCATTTTGGAATCATGGGCTTAGAAGAAACCATGTCCATGGATGAAATTATTTTGTGCTGACGGAGGAAGAGGGAATGTTTCAATACGATTATCCCCAATTTGAAAAGAAACGCCTGCTAAGAGTGGAGATGCTTGATAAACTGAGAGATTACCCAAAGAATTATCTGGATTTGTCACTTAAGGAATACGGCGACGGTGTGGTTTGTGGCTGCAAAATCACCTGGGATAACGAAAGGCTAACCATAGATTCTGGCATGATCTATTGGAAAAAGAATCTTTATTTTATGGAACAGCCTTTTGTAATAGATTGCAAGGCAGAAGATAAAGTCCGTTATTTAAAGGTGCAATTCATGGCGGAAATCAGAGAGGCTGGAAGGATTACTGCCAACACCAGGATTTTTTTGGAAGATAAAAAGCCAGATCCTTCCTGTGAGATGGAGCTGTGCAGATTCCGGCTTCAGGAGGGAGCCAGACTTCGTGACAACCACGAAAATTTCCAGGATTATTCCACGGCGTTTGATACGTTAAACATCATCAGCCAGCCTTACGGGGCACCTGGGGGAACTACGTTAAACCCTTGTATCATCAGGCAGTTCTCAAAAGAAGTCTTAAGAAGCGGCACGTTAGATCCTTTTGATATAAGCTTTTCCACGGTAGCACTGGCAAATCATGGGCAGGTGGCTCCAGAGATTTTACAGGAATATCTCTTAGCAAGGCTAGAAGAGGATTACTCTAAAAAAAGCAATAAAGAAATTTACAGTGGACTTTCAGAAGTATTAAGAACGAGAAGAAATGGTGAAATAAAGAGAACACAAGGTAATCAAGGGAAACGAGGCATGATGCTTTTATAAAAGGAGGACGACCATGTATCTGGATGAAAAAATTGCCCTAATGGAACGAGCCAGAAGGCAAAAGGAAAAGATGGATCGGGAACAAGAAGAGAAAAAGGGGAAAGAAGAAAAGGAACATAAGATTGAGTTAGAGGAGGCTTTAAAAGGAATCTTAGAAGGCCAGCTATCCCTGCCTGACGGGGAGCATCTGGAATTTGAGCCTCGGTTATATACGGATCAATCGGTTCCTATGATTGTGTTTAAAAACTTTTTTCAGGCTTCTAAAGAGGACGAGGAAGGTGTAATTTACGTCAATCATGATAAGAATTTAAGCCAGGTTCTCTCCTGGCCTAAAAAGTTTGTAAAGCCGGTTCCTTTTTCTCAGTGGGATAACCAGCTTGTAAACGGCATGGCTTCTAGCGGTCTTCATGCCAAAGTGGAAAAGAAGAATCAACTTAACTCTCTGGAATATCTCTGCTTTGAGGTGCCTACGGGAGAAGGCTGGCTTTATAATGTGATATTTCGAAAAAAGGGAAAGGGACAGACGATTTCAGGAAATTATAATTGCCTGAAAGAAGATAAGGATACCTACGGGATCATTTTGGAAGCAATGGTGATGGCACTTGATCAGTGGTTTACAGACGGAGAAAGGGGCGTACTCTTTGGAGAAGAACATGGGGAAGAACAAGGAAAATGACAATGGAGCGATTACCTACAAGGACCTATATTTAGGGGCTATAGGGATCGCTTATTTTCGTAAGATTGAGATCATAGAAACACCAGGAGAGCATGCCAGCCTTTTTGTGGAAGCAGTCTTAAACAGTGATACCAGTGAGAATGCATTTCATGAAATTGAGGATACCATCTCCCTGGTTTGTAGGAAAAACAACAAAGATAAGGTGCTATTTTATGGAGTTTTAAAGCACATAGCCATGGACCGGGATGGAGATGAGCTGGTAGTAAGAATTCAAGCGTTGGACGGAACGTCTCAAATGGATGTGGAACGCAAAAAGAGACTATTTCAAAATCCTCAAATGGGTGTTCATGAACTGATTCGTCAGGTGATGAGCTCCTATTCAGGCTCTGACCATGTTGCCCATATTCCAGATGTTCCAATTGGACAGCTTGTGGTTCAGTATGAGGAAACGGATTGGGAGTTTTTAAAGCGTTTCTTATCAAAGTACAAGGAACATATATATTCAGACCCAGCCTTTCCAGACATCCGTTTTGAAGCTGGGCTTTCTCCAAAGCCAGAGAGCAGGGACTTTAATAAGCTTCCTTTTACTCTGTCCCAGGACTTTGTATTTCTTGGAGCAATGAAGGAAAATGGCTGCAATGACCTGACCCGGTCCCAAAATACCGTTTATGAAATAGTGTCTTATGACATTGTATCCATTGGAAGTCAGATTACATATAAGGGCAGCCCCTGGTTTGTAGAATCGGCTAAGCGAACCCTGAAAGAAGGGCTTCTCATAAACGACTATCGGTTGCGTCAGAAGGAAAGTCTTAAGCGGCTTCCCTATTTCAACGGAAGAATTACAGGTGTTTCTTTGGAGGGAACCATTGCATCTATTAAGAGAAGTCAGGTACAGGTAAATATGGACATAGAAGCCGGCAGTGGGGATAAGTACTGGTTTCCATTTTCCACAGTGGCGGCCTCATCAGACGGCAGCGGTTGGTATTGTATGCCGGAAAAAGGAGAAAGCATCCGGGTATATTTCCCAGTAGCAGACGAAAAAGAAGCTTATGTGGTAACACACACAAAGGGGCAAAAGCCAAGTGGAGGCCCATCAGATTCCATGGGAAATCCCAATCATCGGAATATCCAGACAGCTCAGGGAAACCAAGTGAAGATGACGGAGGAAGGAGTCTTGATTGCCGCAGGAGATGGTCATGGAAGCATCTTATTAAAGAAGTCGGGAGAAATTGTGTTAGATGCTCTCAAAGACATTAAGGTTTTGGCAGCAGAAAACTTAAACATAACAGCTAAAAACGATTTGACAATTAAGTCCCAGATCTCAGTCAAGGTGGCAAGCAAGTCTGGAGCAGACATTGAGATAAAAAAAGGAACGGTAGACTTTCACGGAGATGAGATTCACGAAAATTAGGAGGTGTTTACATGGCATTTACAGCGGAACAGATTGTGATAACAGGAATTCCGGTGGAACATTTAAACGGACTTACCATAAGCTGCGTGCCAGGGGAGCATAGTTGCTTAAACATAAGCGGATATGTGGCATCGGATAAAGGAGAGGAAGCTCTTTTTGAATTTACTGAAAATGACTCTATTACTATTTCAGTAAAAGAAGGAGGAACCTTGTTTTCTGGAATACTCACCAGTGTAAGTTTGAAAGAAGAAGGCGGTGGCATTCGAATCGAAGCGGAGGCAAAAAGCAAAAGCATTCTTTTAGACCAAAAGAAGAAGTCCCGGTCATTTCAGGATGTTTCCATCACCTATAATCAGTTATTTCAAACCATCTTGGCAGACTATCCAGGCAGTGAAATGAAACTCTCTATTTCGGATAAACCACTAGGAGAGATCGCCATTCAGTATGAGGAAACGGATTGGCAGTTTATTAAGAGGATGCTGTCAATGTTAAATGGCGTCCTTATATGCCGTTCCGTATCAAATAACATCAGTCTATACGGAGGAATACCCAATATACCGTTTGGGAAGTGGGAGTATGAAAAGACTGGATATCGAAAAGAGATGGGAGAATATTCCTTCTGGTCCATGGAAGGGGGAGCCGTCAGTGACAATGATTTCCTGATACTTGATGCAGAGACATACCATGTACCCGAGATTTTTGAACAGGTATCCGTGGAAGGAAAAAACTTTGTTATCAGACGGTTATTTAGTGAATTAAAAAAAGGACTGATACACAGCCGCCTGGAGCTTCAAAAGAAGGAAGGAATTCTCCAAAGATCCAGGTTTCCCATGCACATCATTGGTGTAGCGCTAAATGGAAAAGTGTTAGAGATCTCAGGAACCAAGATAAAAGTTCATTTGGATATGGATAAGGGAAATGGAAAAGATGTCTATTGGTTTCCGTTTTCTACGTTGTCTGCTTCTCCTGATGGCAGTGGCTGGTACTACATGCCGGAAAAAGGGGATAACGTAAGAATCTATTTTCCTTCCAAACATACAAAGGATGTCATTGCAGTCAGTGCAGTTAGCTCCTATGACGGGAAAAGTGGGGGTGTCCCAGACCGAATGGGCAGCTCTTCCACCAAATATTTAAGCAATCCCCACGGTCAGGAGATGAAGCTGGCAGCAGACGGAATTTATCTCTCCAGCAGCAAAGGGGCAGCCAGTGTAAAGATTGGTAATGGAGGAGATGTCACCTTAAGTGCCAAGGGAACCATTAAAATCGAAGCACAAAATAACCTGGAAATATCTGCGGAAGAGGCCATCTCATTGGAAGCTCTTGAAACTGCGGTTGTAACCTGTGTAAAGGGCGGTGCAGTTAAGATGATATCAGACGGAAAGCTGCTTATTCAGGGGACGGAAGTAAAGGTGAATTAGGAGGGGAACTATGACAAGACAAAAAGCGCGCGAGCGATTTTTCGAAGAAGAAAAAGAGTATCTGGAAGAAAAAAAGCTTGAGTTTTATAAAGGAATTCAGGAGCATTCAGATGAGCTTGCCAAAGTAATACGGGGAGCAGTCAAAGAACTGAAAGAGGTTACCTTAAGGCTAGATAAAGAGAAAATCATGTTTTTTCATTTTTCTCTTTTGCGTATGGATTTACTTAGTGGGAAATATCGTTTTCTGGTTCAGGCTATGGATGCAAGATGGTATATGGATACAGAACCGGCAGAAACCGGGTTTTCCCTGGAATTTCTTTTTTCCATCACGGAGGATATGAAAGAAAAGCTGACTCTTGATGCTGGAAAATATATGGGTAAGGTAAACCAGTATGACATCACTGAGATATTGCAGGATAACGCCATGGAGTGGAATCGAATTCTTGCAGGAGAACTTCGCTTTTTATTCCGTGATATCGAAGAGAATACGGATTTTATAGAGATACCAAAGCTGAAGACCTGGGGAATCTATTGGGGAGAATATCGGGATTCCAGTGATCTGATTGCCTTTGTGGATAGAGAAAAAAAGAGTCAAACAGACTGGGAGCGAGCACTTCGTCTTTCCAGAGAACAAGAAGAAGTTCTTATTTCCAAGTATTGGTATGAAATGGAGATTCTTGATTCAGAATGCAGCAATCAATTGCTATTGTTCAATCAATTTGAAAATTGTACATTAACGCAGATATGTTTTGATAACACCAACCTTTCCGGAACCCGCTTCAAGGACTGTGTCATTAAAGGTTGCAGCTTTCAAAATTCTATAATCCGTCAGGCAGACTTTGTTAACTGCAGGTGGGAGGACAATGATTTTACAGGAGCAGACTTATCCAACTCCATTTTCTTAGAAAAGGACATTCCTTTTTTACATATAGAACCAGAGCAGCTACAGACTATCTTGATCGACAGGAGGGCAAATGGATGAGATTTTTTACCATAGAACAAGATAAAAGCTTGCAAGACCAGATCCGTTTTCGGGATTTTGATATCTGTGGTCCCAGACATATTTTTTATAAAGAGGATGGGGAAAATCTTCAGGAATCTACCATGATGTATCTGGAAAAGGACAGCGGAGAGGCTGCCCCAGATTTTATACAAAGTCCGGTCTATCTGGTGTCAGATAAGGTGAAAAAGGTGTTTGATGTTTATGAAGATGACATGGTGTTTAAGACGGTTACCATCACACATAAGGAAAGAAAAACCATTTGGATTTATCATCATCTGCTTTTGGAACGATTTGATGCATTTTCAGAAGAGACGGAGTTTTATACCAATGGAAGTATAAAGCGTCTCGTTCTTGATCCGGTAAAAATCGGAGAACACAAAGTGTTCTTGTTAAATGATAAGCGTTTCCCAAATCCCTTGATTAGCCTTGAAGTGGCAGAGAGCTTAATGCGAAGAAATGTAATGGGGATTGTCTGGAAGGAAGTGGAGGTGGGACCATGGCAGAATTAAACGATACTTTTGTCGTACATGGAGCTTGTTCCACCTGTACCATGGGCATGAGACCCAGCAATGTGGTTCTTCCTGAGACTCATGGAGTTTTTTTGCGGGGACAAGCGCAGATGACAATCAAAGACTGTCTTGGAGGCGCCAATGTAATCTGCTTTGGCGGCTGTTACAGCATGGAGAATCCGAGTACAAAGGAAGAGGCTGAAAAGGTACAAAAAGCGGTAGATGAGGCCTGCCCTGAAACATTTACGGACAAGGTTATGAACTTTTTTACCGGAGGTAAGAAGAAAAAGAAGGAAGAGGAGCCCAAAAGTGCTGAGACACCTCAAGTAATTGGAGTCTGCACTCCCAACATTATCGCCCAGGAGTGGGATCACGGACAAGAGGGAGTAGAAACCGAGAGCCAGCGCCCTTTGATGGGTGGAGCTAGACTCTATTGCATGTATGGGGGAGAAATCGAGATTGTTGAATCGGGACAGCCGGAGGCTGGGAGCTAAGAATAGATTGGTAGCAGGAATATACGATACAAATGAACGGTTACCTCATAAAAAGGGGGAATGAGATATGATATTGGCTTATAAGGAATTGGAAATAGAACTCTCACTGGAAGGCATCATCCAGGTAGAGACATTCCGGCTCACTCAGGAATTAAACAGCCATGTAATTCTTACGATGAAAATGCTGGTAAATGGTGAAATGGCAGAACAATTCGTAAACATGGCTTCGGTTGTACCTGTGGTCGTCAGGGAAAAAGAGCATTCAGGAGGACAAACAGTATTTCAAGGTAAGATTGAAACTGTTTATACCAAGGTTGAGCAGGGTTTGCCTTATCTTTATCTTGAGGCGTGCTCCTATACAAAAGACTGGGATCGAAAAGAAAAAAGCAGGAGCTTCTTAGACGGCAGTATGACGTATATGGAAGTCGCAAGAAAGGTACTAAAAGATTATCAAAGATTTGACATTAAGTCAGAGGCTGGTTGTGATGGTGTCATTCCTGAATTGTTGTTACAGTATGAGGAAAGTGACTGGGTGTTTCTTCGCAGGCTTGCCAGTCATTTTGGGACGTATCTGATGGTAGATGCCAAAAGTGACTGCGGAAAAGTCTACTTTGGTATTCCAGATATTAATGTTGGGACAACGCTTCGCAAAGATGATTATGTGTTAAATAAAAACATGGCCCATTACACTAAAGTATTGCGGCCCCAAAGCGTTCTCTCCCAAGAGGCCTCCCAGTGGTGCATCCAAACACGAAAGTTTCTTCCCATGGGAGAAACGGTTACCTTAAACAAGATCTCAGCTATTGTAATTGGAATGGACCTTTATACTCTAAAAGGAGAGCTGGTTTATGAATATACCCTTTCCAGAAGAGAAGGGTTAAAAAGAGAAAAAGAAAAAAATCCCCGGATATATGGTATGAGTATACCTGCAACGGTAAAAGAACGAAGCGGAAACAGGATTCGGGTACATTTTGATATTGATCCAGTTTATGAGCTAGCGGCTAATATGAAATACTTTACTTATGCCATCGAAAGCAGCAGCTTTTACTGTATGCCAGTAGAAGGAAGCCAGGTACATATTTATTTTCCAGAACATGACGAGCAGAGTGCCATTGCAGTTCATGCCATTGGAAGCGGCTCAGGTGGTGGTGCAAGCAAAAACCCGGAGAACAAACAATTCTCAGATCCAAGCGGAAGTGCCATGGACATGACCAAGGATTATCTTAGTTATGCGCCTGATTCCAGCGGTAGTATTTTGCTAAGCTTAAATAGGGCTGGGTTTATGTCCTTAACAGGAAAGGATATTAATATCAAAACCCAGAAGGGATTGATGGCCGGAGGAGACACACCGGTTCGGAATCTGATGATTTCAGGAGAAAATAAGGTGGTTCTTCAGGTAGGTGACGGTGGTGATGATATAATTACCATGGAGGAGAAAACCGATGTAAAATCAACCCTTATCACCCATAAAGCTGATTCTCACCCACAAGCAGTTCCATCAGCTTCTGAAATAGAAGCAGAGCTGACAAAAGACGATGCTGCGAATCGTGATGCACAAAATGCAGAACTGACCAATACTTTGATTGAAAATAAGCAGAAAAGCAAACAGAAGTTCTTAAGTGGTGTTTTGAGTATTGCTACCGTAGTAGGTCTTACCGCCTTAACTGTATGTACTGGTGGTGCTACCGCACCATTATTGGTGGCAGCAGGTGTCAAAGCGGCATTTGCAGTTTCAGACATGGCAGAAGGACTAGATGGTTATAGTAAGGTCAATAACTTAGATGCTTCAAGGCCTTCCAACTTCATACGAGATACGATATTTATGGGAAATGAAGATGCCTATAATTTTGCCTCTACAGTAACAGATATCGTATTCGATGTGGTCAGTGGGAAGGCTCTTAAAAATGTTGCCAAATTGGGAAATTTCAGTAAGCTAATGTGTCCCAAATCCCAGGTAGCCAATCTGGTCACTCAAATGGGAGGTTCTGTCTTATTTGGGGCTATTAAAGAATATCAGGTCTCTGGCAGGGTGGATGTAAAAGGCATGGCCTTTAATGCAGCCCTTGGCATGTTTAAAGGAGGTACGGGCAATGCCATAATGGGGAAGGCTCAGAGCTTTGCCAAAAATCCCGTTGTAAAAAAGGTGGTTGGTGTAGGAGTGCAGACTTTCTATGGAACGGCGGTAGATGTTGCGGTGGATGCTACCTTGCCAGATAGAAAGGTAGATGTCCTTAGATCGTTAAAAGAAAACTTAATAACAAGCGGTCTTGGTCAGCTCTTTGGTGAACCGGTTGATGTTGTTTCCGGCGCATTTCTCATTACAGCTTCGGATTTTATCATTCCAGATATTCAAGAGGCAATCAGACTGGAGCGTAGATATAATTCCACTGTGAAACAGGAAGGAATCATGGGACCAGGCTGGACTTTTGCGTATGAAGGCAAGCTCTATCAGGACGGAAACAAACGCCATGTTATATTAGAGAATGGTCAGAATCTTATCTTTGAGTGGGATGGGGAGAAAGCACGAAATGCCACCATTGGATGCAGTTGGTTTGAACTGATAAAAGATCATGAGGAATGGATCGTCAGGGATAAAAAGAAGCATCAGAGCTACCGCTACTTACCAAACGGTCTTCTTCAGTCCATAACTGATAAAAATGGACAGGCTCTAACCTTTTCCTACCATGGCGAAAGTCTGGAAACAATCACAACCGCTCTTAATTACCAGATAAACGTAACATTAAGAGAAGGACGGTTGATACAGTTAACCGATACCTTAGGCAGAACCATGCAGTACCGGTATGAAGACGGACGATTGTCTGATGTGGTACATATGGATTATGGAGTCACCCATTACGAATACGATGGGAATGGATATTTAACAAAAGCAATCGATCAGGCAAAGTTAATGTATCTGGAGAACCGATATGATGATGCTGGCAGGATGATACATCAGACCCTGGCAAATGGAGATTTTTATAAGGCTGAGTATATAGAAGAGGAACGAACGGTTATTACCTACAGCAGCGTTGGAAACCAAACCGTCACCTATCTTTATGGAAAAGAAATGCAAATTCTTTCCGTAGCTTATGAAGATGGAACAGAGACTCTTTACCAGTACAATGAAAATGGCAATCGAATCAGTGAAACTGACCGCCTGGGTCATAAAACAGAGTGGTCTTATGACGAAGAAGGTCGCATGACTCAGGAAAATAAACCAGGCTGGCTAAACGTTGTCTATCAATACGACGAAGCTGGTGACCTGGTGAAAAAAAGTGATAATGCCAGACGTAAATTTTCCTACGAATACGATAGAAATCATAACCTCATAACAGAAAAAGAATGGCATTCAGAGAATGAAGGCTGGATAACTCATTCCTATCTACATGACCGGATGGGAAGACTTTTAGAGGAAACGGATCCCTTAGGAAAAATTACCAGATATACTTACAAAGATCATTGTGGAAAGCCTTCTACCTTAGTATTCCCTGACGGAGAAGAAGTCCGTTTTGAATACGACGCCATGGGACGCCTTATGGCAGAAGAAGATGGATGCGGCAGAAGGGAATATGGCTACAATGCAAAGAATCACCGGACGGTGGTAAGAGATGGGGAAGGGAATGAATCCCGTTATCTGTATGACGGAATGGGACGGCTATTAGCAATGTACCCCCCAAAAGCCTGGAAAGAACAAAAGGGAGAATATACCTACCAGTATGATTTCCTGGATCGAAGGACTGATACTAGGCGCCCAGATGGGAGCCATGACAGACAGATTCTTGATGGAGAGGGAAATATTTTAAAGAAGATACATCCGAATTCTTACAAAATGCATGCTGACAATGGGGAAGGCATCTCTTATGAGTATGACAGTGACTCAAATCAAATTCGGATTCGTTATCCAGATGGAGGTTGTGAGCGGTTCTTCTATGATGCTAATGGGAACCGGACCAAACACATTCTTCCAGAATCCTATGATCCTGTAAAAGATGATGGTGCCGGCTGGCACTATATATATGACGATGCAGAACACCTAGAGCGAGTTACTGGCCCAGATGGCAGTGTACAGGCAGAATACACCTATGACCTTTTGGGAAACCCCACAAGAATGACAGATTCTATGGGACGTACTACCTGGTATTCTTACGATCTTAAGGGACAACTTCTAGAAACCCTGCGGCCTGCAAAGGAAGAGGAACAAGAGGTATTATATCAAAGAACTACCTATGATTATGATGCCAATGGAAATAAAATCAGCGAATACCGCAGAGGTGGGTATTGGAGTCTTGACGGTCAGCAAAAGGAAGACGGAGGCAGTGAACTTCGATTAAAATATTCTTACGATAAAAGAGACCGTTTGATTTCTGTGGAAGATGGACTGGGAGCTGTAATTCGATTTTCCTATGATGTACAAGGAAAGAAGATATATGAAGAAAAGGTTATTTCAGATGGAATCCATCAGATCATACACTATAAATATGACAAAGCAGGAAGACTTATAGAGGCAAAGGAAGAGTTAGACAGTGGGTTAGCTCCACAAGCGGGAGAAGCGAAGTACGCGATTACCAGCTATGCCTACGATGAAAATGGAAACAGTATCTACATAAAAACGCCAGAAGGATACGAAATATTCCGAGAGTATGATTCCTGCGATCGTCTATGCTTAGAGCGGATCTTCGATGGTCAAAATGGGATAGACCGCTCAAGTGCTGTTACCTACGATCAATCCGGAAATATAACCAGAATTTCCAGGCAGGGAAAAGGCGGAGAAATCTGGGAAGTAACCTATGATTATGATTTAAAGGATCGTATTGTCAATGCAAAGGATTGTTTAGGACCAGTCTTCCTCTATGAATATGACAAGAACGACCGCCTGGAAAAAGAGATTCTTCCAAACGGAGTGGAAACATCTGAGTTAGAAAATAGCTTCCTCTATTCCTATGATCCTTATGGAAATCTGCTATCGAAAACCAATGGAGCAGGAACTGTTCTGGAAGAAAATCAGTACTACTTAGATGGAAATATTTCTAATAAACAGATGGCAGGTGGAAATGAGTTCTTCTATCAGTATGGAATTCATGGATTGGAAACCGAAATCTATACCAAAAGGAGTAAAAAGCAAGGAAAATCTTCCCAGGCTTATACTTATGATTCAAACGGCCGGATCATTGGTGTGCTAGATGGTAACCAGAATATCACTGGCTATGATATTGATGGCTGGGGAAGAATCTGCGGCATACAAAATGGAGATGGTGGTAGTGAGAAATACACTTACAACAGCAGCGGTCTGGTAACAACTACAACAGATGCCAATGGCGGAGTCATCACCTACCGATATAACAGTCAAGGCAAGGTTTGCGAAATCATTGACCAAGATGGAAACAGCGAGACCTTCCGATATGACAGGGAAGGCAGAAGAGTGCAACACACCGACCGGAATGGAAATCTGGTAAAAACTGCCTATAATGTAGATGGAAACCCTGTATACGAAACTGGTTGTGATAAGAAGGGGGAAAAGCTAGTAACCAGAAGTTGGGAGTATGATACCTTTGGCATGAAGAAAAAAGCAGTTTCAGGCGGATTTCGTTATTCGTATGAATACCGACCTGATGGAAAGCTTCTAAAAAAATCTTCCTCCGGGCGTCCTCTTCTTTCTTGTACTTATGACAAGAATGGTGCGTTAAAAACTCTAACAGATATCACTGGCAAAACATTGCACTATGGATATGACTGGAGAGGGAATTTAAGTCGTATCCGTGAGGAAGGCAATGCTAATATTGTAGAATACGACCACTGGCCAGATGGAAAATTAAAATCCATTCACCATCAGAATGGAATGAAAACCATTTATGAATATGATACAGATGGAAATATCAACCGATTAGCAACTTTTGTTACCCAAAGCCAGCCACTGTTTGATTTCAGGTATGAATATGATTTAAATGGAAACCGGATTGCAAAAGGCGGTATTCGGATGGTCCCAGGCACTTTAGCAGAAGGTGCGGGAACAAAAGATGTTGCTGGAATAAATGAAGGTTCTGGAATAAAGGAGGTTGCAAGCGAAACTAGAATTGGTTATGCATATGATGCCCTGAACCGATTAACTAGAGAAAGTTATGATGGAGAAGATACTTTTTATGAATATGATCTCTGCGGCAACCGTATGGAGAAGGAGTCTGTTGCAGGGAAAGAAACGTACTGCTATAATAGAAGAAATCAGCTAACTAAAAGAAAGATACAAGGAAAAGGTTGGACTTACGAATATGATAAGCAGGGAAATCTTCTGGAAGAACTGGGAGATGGAGATAAAAGGAGGTATGGATATAATCCGTTTGGTCAGCAGACGGAAGTGATTGGAGAAGATTTCCATTTAGAGAATTTTTACGATGGAGAGTTCTTAAGAGCTGGGACAAGTGTCAACAAGAAGGTTTCTCGCTTTATTTACTATAATGGAGAACTTCAAGCCGAGACAGATGAGGCGGAGTCTGTAAGTAAAAGGTATATTTTTGGGTATGGTGTTGCAGGAATTGAGAGAAATGATGTTGCAGGTGTACATGCATACCATCTGGATGAACAAAACAGTACCTCGTATGTAACAGGGGCTCGTGGAGAAATTGAAAGCTTCTATGAATATGATGCCTTTGGTGCCATACGAAGGAAGTCTGAAGAGATTAAGAATCGGATCCTGTATACAGGTCAACAATATGATCAGGAAACAGGGCAGTATTATCTTAGGGCTAGATTTTATAATCCGGTTGTAGGGCGTTTCTTCCAAGAGGATGTTTACCGGGGGGATGGGCTAAATCTTTATGCTTATTGCGGGAACAATCCGGTGAATTATTATGATCCTAGTGGGTATAACAAAAAGACTCAAACGTGTAAAGATGATGTTGAGGCTACTACTAAGGGGTCGGAGCAAGATAGTGTTGGGAACAAGAAACCCGAAATAAAACCTACTAAAAATACTGGAGCGGATACATTACCAGATAATATTGTTCAAAGAGGTATTACACCTGCTGAATCGGCTTCAATTGAAGCAGGTAATGGAATGCAAAAACCAACACCAGCCCATAAAACCACGCCAACACAGCATGTTGGTGGAACACAGCATTCTAGGGATCCATATACGTCAACAACAAGGAGTAGTGATACAGCCAATTATTATGCTTCTCATGATGGGGATGGAATGTCATTAAATAAATCCAATCCAGTTGTAACGATAGATTTAAACAAAATAGATCCAACAAATATTGTTGATGTTTCAACAACTGACAAGGCCAAAGGGACTCTTAAAACACCGTTTACTCAGAATGCAGCAGCGGCAGATCAAGAAGTTTTGATTAAAGGCAATATACCACCAGAAGCAATTATAGGATATAAAAAATAAGTTAAGAATGGAGATGATATCTGTGAAAAAAGAGGATGCGCGTAGTATACTTAGTTACCATTCAGGAAGAAATCCAGATATTGATAATGACAGATGGAGAAATGGATATTTAGGCATATTAAGACCATATAGAGGAAAAATATCTGTAGAAAATTTTATTGAAATAATGGAATGTCTAAATGTGTTGAAAGATGAGTTTCAGAAAACGGAAATAAATAGAGAGTTGATAGCCGATGTGAATGGCATAATACATTATTCTAATATGTGGACTGAAAAAGATGGTATGCTAGATGGAATTTTATCTGAAGAACAGGTAAATTTAATAAGAAAGTGGACAGCTATAATATCGTATTGCGTAATTTGCCTATTAGAGAATAACGATGAGGCTTTTTATGAGTATGAAGATTATATACAAGAGTTAAAAGAAAATCAATAAAATGTATTGGTCAGAGGGAAAAGAAAAAAAAGATTTATCCATGCTGAGTCCAAAATGGATATTAAAAGCTATTAGAAGTTTTTTAGAGGGGCACAATGTATTTTTGATGATGTGCTCCTCTAGTTTTTCTATAGTCTAGTAATTACGATTTGACAATGTATTTAAAAACCTTTAACACATCTGTTAATCCATGCCGATGCAGAAAAGCTTCTTCTAAAACAAGTTGGCTTATAAGCGAGTCAATGTAATTTTCAACCAGCTGTTTCTCTTTGCCTGGCAAACTTTCAATAAAAATCTCGGCTTGAAGAATCCTTTCTTCTTCCTGTTCAGATTTATCGGGTTGGTTTTTATGAAATACATCAATTATCATGTTGATTCGTTCCTGAATAAACATATCCAGTAATTCCTGATCGGTCATAATGCTTCCCTCCTCTGAGAACATACGATACCGAAATAGTGTCAGGAAGTCCATACCAGAAACTACTAAAAATAGATGCTTTGAATTGGGTAAATGGATGAAATTAATTCACGAAATGCTTATTGTATCGATTTACTGGTTATGGTTTTAAAGGAGTCGTTCATAACCCCGTAACTATTTCGCATAAGCGGTCTATCCTTGTAAGGTAACCCCGGTTACGACCCCAATGATAAAAATCCGACGCCGATAAAAAAAGTCCTTCCAGTCCGCATTGCGGGCTGATGTAATCCGAGTAGGGGAGTTTTTTGCCCCCGGCTTTTTAAACTGAATCATTTTCGACCCCATAGTTCTCCCCTGTTTTAGCGCAGGAAATGAGCGGAAATATTCCTCAACCAGATTTTTAAATAGCAGCAAGTATGCGACTTGAAGCCATATAAAAAAACAGCCATAGATTCGACTCCTTTTAAAGTAGCAGAAAGAAGAACAGGTGGCAACAGCAATTCAAACATTTATCAGGGAAAAGGATACTCCCCTTTTTTCTACAAATTTGCCCAACAAGGCTTTTTTTGCCTGAATGGCATACGTGTTCCATCATCGGTTTCAAAGGTCATACAGGGTCTATATTTTCGACACAGGGCCAAAAGGGAATGGGACCTCCATTCTGCTTTGCCATTGATTTAAAGATAACTGCCTCCCCCCATGGTTCATGGAGAACCATGGGATTTACAGGAAATTGGTTCTATGGTAAAATGGGGCTGCCGGGGGTTACAGGGGGTGAAAATACTTCTTTTGTAGCTCCCATTACCATTCTTTTTTTCTGTTGTTCTATCTCCTGAAAATAAATCCAGAAATGACTTGCAATCCATTCCATACAGAGTTAACATCAACAACCAATAAAAGAAATAACTTGTCCTTTCACCCATTGTTTTGTTGTAGATAGGCAGTCAAACCCTTGCGGACTTGGCGCATAAAGATATGCGAATCGAGTTAACGCTGTCATCTGAGGTTGCCGGTACGGGAACTGATTGGTTGGAAACAAGATCAGGAGGGAGAGAATTGCAGAGAAGAGAAAATCTGCTTTATGTGGGGATTGACCTGCATAAGGAAACTCATACCGCAGTGAGGGTAAACTGCTGGAATGAAAAGTTAGAGGTAGTCGTTATAGAAAACAAGCCCAGTGAATTTAAAAAGCTGGCAGAAAATATAAACAGAAAATCCAATCATCTTGGTATTGAGCCTATTTACGGATTGGAGAATGCATACGGCTACGGCAGAAGTTTAGCTGTCTGGTTGATTGAAAATGGTTACATTGTAAAAGACATTAATCCTGCTCTGGCTTATGACCACAGAAAAAGCACACCCATGCTCCGAAAAAATGATGAGCACGATGCGTATTGTGTGGCAACGGTTCTAATTAACCAGTTACATACATTACCTGATGCGAAGCCAAAAGATAACGAATGGACACTGGCTCAATTAGTAATTCGGAGAGATTTACTGGTGAAAGACGGAATCCGTTTTAAGAACGGACTCCATGAGTAGATATCCATGGCATATCCCAATTACAGTAAGTTCTTCAGTGAAATAGATGGGAAATGCGCTATGTATTTCTGGAAGACCTACCCGTCCCCTGTCCATTTGCGGGGAAAGACGGCAGAAGAATTAACGATCGAATTAAAAGAACTATCTCCTATCATCAGAAAGGATAAAGCAGAGATGATTCTGGATTGTGTTCAGAATGATGGAAATACCATACGGGAATATCAGGAATCCAGAGACTTTATCACAACAAGTCTGGTACGGGATTTGGAACATCAAAAAGAAGAATTGGCAGGGCTAGATAAAGAAATCGAGAAAATCTTGCTTAGTTTTGACTATAAACTGACCAGTATGCCGGGGATGGGACGTCTATTGCCAGTAAGTTGATCGCAGGAATCGGAGATATCCGAAGATTTCCCAATGCTGATAAGCTGGCAAGATTCGCGGGATTGGCTCCTGTAAAGTTCAGTTCTGCCGGAAAAGGTAAGGAACAAAGCTCCAGACAGGGAAACTGCCAGTTGCATGGACTGTTTTATTTCCTGGCAGTAACCATGGTATCCAGACCAAAAAACGGAACGCCCAATCATCCGGTATTTTATGACTATTATATGCGAAAAATCGGTGAAGGAAAGACAAAGTCTCAGGCACTGGTATGTATCATGCGCTGATTAGTGAACATTGTGTACGGAATGATGAAAAATAAGACAGAATACCGAGAACCAATACCAGAAGAAGAACAGTAATATCTTCCTAAAAATAGCACGAAGATGTGCTATACTTTTTTTAAACGAATATGAATTTTCACTCCCTTCCGTATATCTCAGTACTCCACCTAAGGGTTCGGGCGATAATAATACTGTTCCAACTGATACCTATGTATTTGGAAATGCAACTAAGCCAGGCGATGCGAGATCCGGTAAAGATTTTGGAGTAGAAAGTGGGAGTGATGTGGTTAGTGCTCAATCTCCACCATTACCTAAAGGAAAATCAGTTTGTGCAGATCCATATGATACACCATTAACAGGCACTATATATAAGGTTTCGGGGGGAACAAAACTACCGGAAGGTTTATCATAGTATATGATGGTAAAGATAAGGTGCCAGGAGGACACGCAATAGGTCATTCCACGATATACCCTACAAGAGATATGACCGTTGATGAATTTAATGGATTATACCAATCTATGCCATGGGAAAAAGGAGAAAAGAAGAGATAGTGAGGTAAATATGGAAATGAATTATTCACGAGATTGGATAGAATTCATAGAAAAAAAGCAGAATTTGAAAGTACATCTTTCTATTACAATAATAATGTAGAGGAAAATAAAAAGAAAAATGATTTAAGAAAAGCATTAGAAGAGACAGATTTACTTAGTCAATTATCAGTAGTACGAATGATGGGAGAGGGTTATATCTTTACAGATTCGATTGAATTAGTTCTAGAAGAGGTTGTTGAAATCGCAATAACTGGACATGAGGAGTGTGCTGGGTGGGCAGGAATTGCCTTGAATCACTTAAGTAAAAAAAAGTGGAAAGACAAGATAATAGAATTAATCAATTTCTATACAGACCGTAATAGAGATGATAATGCAGTATTTCATCATTCATGGCTTTTATTATATAAGCTAGGGTTTAAACATGCGTTAAAAGAATATATTGAAAAATACAAAAAATATATGGAAGGAGAACTTGACAATGATGACTTATCAGATATAGAAAATATGGTAGAACGTTAAGGTAAAATAAAAGTACCAGAAGAGAAGATTCTATAATTCTTGACTAGATACTTAAATGCACCGCGATAATGTTAGATATCGTGGTGCATTTAAGTTATAATTTTTTATAGGTATTTACTATTTTCGGGATATGTTGATACGTGTCAAATTAAACACATCAAGTAAAATTGCCTAGCCATAATGCTTTTCTTTTTTGTATTCAAATACAAATGATTCAAGAATAGCATAACGAAGTAGATATCAGAAACTACTAAAAATAGGTGATTTAGGCAAAGAGTTTAAACTGGTTATAGGATTGCTTCTTGACTTGATACACTGGTTATGGGTTTATTGTTAGCAATTATTTCGCTACTCTATTGCATCATTTTTATTACCATGGTTCACCCCTGTTTTAGAGGAGGAAAAGAGTGGAAATATTCCGCAACCAGATTTATAAATAGCTGCAAGTATGCGACTTGAGCCATATAAAAAACAGCCATAGATAAATTAGCAGAAAGATGAATAGGTGGCAACAGCAACTCAAATATCTATCAGGGAAAAGGTAAAATCCTTTCTTTATTATATTTGCCCGATAAGGCTTTTTATTGTCTGAATGGCATACATTCCACTATTGGTTTTAAAGGTCTCAAAGGGGCTATATTTTGCGACAAAGGGCTAACTGGGAATATTCAGTTGGAAATAAAATCAGAAGTGAGCGAATTGCAGAGAAGAGGAAATCTGCTTTATGTAGAGATTGACTTACATAAGGAAAACTATACCACAGTGATGGTAAATTGCGAAAATAAAAAGTTAAAGGTAGTTGTTATACAAAACAAGCCTATGGAAGTTAAACAGTTCTCTGAAACAAGGGATATCCCTAATTGTATTAAATGAGAAAAATTATATATAATAAAAACAGTAAGAAAGGCGTAAACATAAAAATGTTTGCGCCTTTCTTACTTGT
Source organism: Hungatella sp. UBA7603 (assembly GCA_002478865.1). Lineage (GTDB taxonomy): Bacteria > Bacillota > Clostridia > Lachnospirales > Lachnospiraceae > Lacrimispora. The sequence goes on along the minus strand of DLJZ01000027.1, from coordinate 92,967 downwards.
CTAAATACCTTGTTTAAATGCTATCTAGAATCCTCCAGGTAAACAAAAGACATAACACCAAAGTAAAAAAATCTTACTAGCACAACATGCCTTATGGCTAGATATCCACAATGGTTTTTAAAATCTCAAATTGGATATATACTGCCATAAACATAGCAATATCGCATACCCCCATGACTATTTTAGATAACGCTTTTTCTTTGTAAAATCAGACTTATCAGCTATCTAAATTACAAAGAATATTCGATATTGTATATAAGTGCTATAATCTTCAGATACTGACAGAAAGTCAGCAATTTAAATCTGAATTATGCCAATAGCAAAATATGGAGGGAACTATGAAAAAGAGTCTGAGACAAGTGAGAACCATCACAGAAGACGTAATAGATGACTATTGCAAATGGCTATATTGCCAGGAAAAAAGTCAGGTTACTATACAAAAATACCGGTATTATCTCGAGCAATTCAAATGGTATCTTGATGGAAAGAGTGTAAGCAAAGAGCTGGTGATTTTATGGAAGACTGCACTGCGGAAAAGGTTTTCTCCTGTTACGGCCAATGGAGCATTGGCAGCAGTCAATGGATTTTTTAAATACAGTGGGTGGTCAGATTGTAGAGTGAAATTTTTCAAGGTCAGCAGTAATGTGTTTTGTACAGAACAAAAGGAACTAAAAAAAGAAGAATATAAAAGACTGGTCAAAGTAGCACAAGAAAACAATCAAGAACGTCTAGCAATGGTCCTTCAGACGATCTGCTCCAGCGGAATCCGTGTTTCTGAGCTCCCATTTATTACGGTGGAAGCAGCCAGGAGTGGTGTGGCAGAGGTTGAATGCAAAGGAAGGATCCGATTAGTCATTCTGACTGGTCAATTATGCGATTTATTGATAAGGTACGCAAAGAGACGGAATATAATATCCGGTATGATATTTATTACCCGTAACGGAAAGGCGATGGACAGAAGCAATATATGGAGGGAGATGAAAGCACTGGGAAGATTAGCCGGAGTTAATGAGGAAAAGATATTTCCACATAACCTTCGTCATTTATTTGCCAGAACCTTTTACACGATGGAGAAGGATCTATCAAGGCTAGCAGATATATTGGGACACAGCGATGTGAATACTACCCGTATCTACACAAGAGAAAGTGGTCATGCACACTTGAAAATATTAGAACAATTAGACTTATTAGTCACACAATACAACGGAATACCTCTTTTGTTGTAAAAACTTGTCGGATCTGTTACTTAATATACTACATAAATATTGAAAAGTCTACAATTATTTTAAAAACTGTTTCAAATGTACAAATTTATCAAATTTGGATAGCGCAAACAGGCTGGAGTTGTGAAAATTTTTCCAGCCTGTTTGCGGTGTCCTTTTTTTTTTGATCAAAGGCTCACCTCTTGTTATATTTGCCTGTTTTTACAACAAAAGAGGTATTCTGTTGTAACTGCTGATAAAACGGCTGTTGAAACAGATAAGCCACATAAGATAAGGGGTATGAAAGGGAGAAAATGAATGGATTAATAGGAAGTGTCATTTTAACTGGCATGAGTTGTCTGATCGGTTACTCAATACCGGATTTCTCACATTCCTTTGCCTGTTATAAGAGCAAACAGAAGGGATACCCGGGGCCACAGATAAGACCCAGTCTCCAGTGGAGAGGCTTAAGCGCACTTTTTACTGCCAGCGTTACAGGAATGATATGCTTCCTGATGCCGTCTGATCAGACCATATTTGCAGTGTTCATCTGTTACGTTGCTGTTTTTGGTATTTGTATGGACCGCTTAATAAGAATTATCGCCAATGAAATGCTGTGGGTAATTCTTGCAGCAGGCCTGACATACCGGATATATTCAGATGGCCTTAGAGCACTTTGGGGATCAGCCGGGGCCTTACTTCTGGTCATCGTTGTTTTCAGTATGACAATGTTGTTTACCTATGCCAGGAAGGGAACTGCCGGAGTTGGAATGGGAGATGTTAAGCTCGCTATGGTCATTGCAGTAACAGTCGGCTGGCCCGGAGTGTTTTACTTCCTGACTGGCATGGCATGTGCCGTTGGGATTTATTGTCTGGCTGGCATAAAATGTGGTTTTCTGGTTCGCGATAGTACCTTTCCGATGTGCGGGCATATAATGGCAGGCTTTTTGACCGCACTGCTTTGGCCCTACATATTAATTAATATTTTGTAAAATGAGGAAAACATGAGACGTTTAAAATCTGAAAAGGGACAGGCTATGGTTGAATTTGCGGCTTTGTTTGCAGCAGTCGTCATCGTGGCCGCAATTGCTTTTGGAAATATGTCAGGCGCAGCGGTTAAAATTTATGATGAGATTCACACCATTTTGATCCCTGCGTTTCCCTGATGTTTGTAGTAACCAACCGATTTGATTCTAAATATATAAAAACTTTAAGTTGAAACATGGAAACCAGCATAGTAAGTTTTTTGTTGATTCTAAATATACAAAAGATAGGGAGGTGAAAGAAATGAAGAAGCTTTGGAATAAATTTGTTTCTGAGGAAAGTGGACAGGGAATGGTTGAATATGGATTAATTCTCGCACTGATCGCTGTTGTGGTTATTGCTGTATTGCAGGCGTTAGGTGGTAAGGTTAAGGGTACATTTGATAGTATTAATGGTGCAATGCCATAAAAATAATCAGGTAATTTAAGAATCAAATCGGTTGTTGCTTATAGAAAAGACGGGGCGAATCATCAGAAAATATCTGCGGGCCTCGTCTTAAATTGTAAAAATTAAAAAGGTAAAGCTGTTATACCAGTGAGGAGTTAAGGTGAAGAAAATTCGTTTGATCGCATTATTAGCTGCTTTTCTCGTATTCATAGTCGGATACCGGATGCTTACTATGAGAGATAGCAATCAGTCTAAAACCCTGGCTGATGGCCAAAGAATTGAAGTTGTGGTTGCTGCGCAGGATATTGGTCCCTACACAACAGTGACAAAGGACATGATAAAGCTGAAAAAGGTGCCGTTTGATGAAGAAACAAAGGGCTATTACATAAAGACAGAGGATGTAGTTGGAAAGGTTTGCGTGTCAAATATCTTTCAGGAAGAGGTACTGACAGACCGAAGACTTCAAGAAGATAATGCTGAGGTTCTCGGGCTTGCTTCAAGGCTGGAGGAAGGAAAACGAGCGGTAACCATACAGGCAGATATAGAACAGGGAGTCTCCAATAATTTAAGGGTGGGTAACCATGTGGATGTTATTTTTACAGGAACCCTAAATACATCAGTACCGGGAAGCGAAGGAGAGATACCAGCAGGCCTGTCAATGGAGCGGATCATGGGACCCCAGAATCCATCAAATGCCCAGATTCTAAATGATTCTATGGGAAATGAATTTTCTGTTATTGCACTTCAGGATGTTAAAGTTGCAGCACTTGGAAGTTCTTTTTACTTTGACAGTACGGTGGACTATAAAAACCTGGAATACGCTAGCGTTACATTAGAAGTAACTCCTTCCCAGGCAGCACAAATTGCCCTTATGAAGAGCGGGGGAGGAAAGATTCAACTGGCTCTCAGACCCCAGGAGGACAATGGTGTTGCAAATGAACCCCGTGGATCTGTACTTAAGAATTATGAAGAAAAATAGTTTTCTTTGGGAAAGGGGAAACAGGTTGTGAAAATTAAAATTCTGCTCCTGGGAATACCGGAGAAATGTTCACAGATTAAAACGCAGCTAAAAGACGAAGAAATCACGGTTGTTGGATATGTGGTGGATGAAAATCAGGTGTTAAATGAGATAAACCGGACCTCGCCGGATTTAATTCTTATTACAGATACCTCATCCATGTCCCTTAGATCCTGCCAGCAGATTTATCTGCTACGCCCACGCTCTGTTCCGATTGTGATTTCTGACTTAGAAGACAGCAAGCGGATGCATAAGATCCTGCAGTCAGGAGTCCATTACATTCTGCCTGAAAATATAGAACCCATTAATCTGATTGCAGAACTAAAGGGAATCTACAGCAATGAATCAAACCGTATTCTTGCACTGGAAAATACAGGGGTCAAATCTTCTAAATCAAAGGTGATCATGGTGTTCGGTCCAAAAGATGGAGTCGGAAAGACCACTCTGGCTGTAAATATGGCAATCAAGCTGGCTCAGAAAAACAACAAGGTAGTCCTTCTGGATTGTGACCTTCAGTCCGGTGATGTAGGAATCCTGCTTGGCATGAATCCGAGAAATACGATTCTGGAATTGATCCAGGAACAGAGTAATCCCAATGTGGATACGATCAGGCAGTTTTTGTCTCTTCATCTTTCTGGAGTCAGCTTTCTCCCCAATCCCCACAGTCCAGAATATGGGGCTTCCATTACTGCCAGACAGATCGAAAGCATCATAGCAGCATTGAGGGTTTATTATGACTACGTAATTATTGACGCAGTTTCAGGGTTTGATGATACATCAGCAGTCTGTATTGATTGTGCCTCTTCTATTTTATTTGTAACGGGAAAAGACGTTCCTGCCCTTCAGAATGCAAAAAAAAGTATGCAGGTGCTGGCAGAGCTGACGGATAAACATAAGATCAAACTGATTATTGGAAAAAGCTATGGAAATGAAATTACAAGCAATGATGTTTCCCGTGTACTGGGCATGCCGGTGTGGGGAGCGATTCCCTGGGACGAGAAATCAGCGGTAGCAGCAGCAAATCAGGGGCAGCCGCTTGTATTGGTAAATCCGAAAAGTAAAATCTGTAAAGAAATTTCCAATTTAGCAGAGCAGCTTGAAGGAATGAGCACAGATTCAAAAATTGTAAAAAGCAGAAAAAAGAAACGGATTTCATTTTTTCAAAGAGGAAAGGAGACAGGATAAACCATGGAGTGGGTCTCTCGCTTGGGGCAGGCAAAGGAAACAGATTATACTGCGGCAAAGGCATTTCATGTTCCAGATGCCGAGCAGGGAATCAGAACGGATAAAAATTATGATAAATTAAAGCTGGTAGTACACCAGGAGGTAATACAGGAATACAATGACCGTTTCTCCGACGGAGCCAATGGTAAGTTTATTGATGTCATGGATATTGTTCATCAGACCATTGCCAGACAGGAAGAGAATCTAACCCGTATGGAAGAATCAAAGCTGGCTCAGGAAATATTCGACGATGTCATGGGACTGGGTCCCTTAGAACCGCTTTTGCGGGATGATTCTATTTCCGAGATCATGGTAAACAGTGCAAGGCAGATTTACATTGAACGGGGAGGCAAACTTCTGCAGACAGCAGCCAGTTTTCGTGATGATGCCCATGTGCTGAAGGTAATCAACCGGATAGTCTCATCGGTAGGAAGGCGTTGTGATGAAGCCACTCCCATGGTGGATGCCCGTCTGGCGGATGGTTCCCGTGTGAATGCCGTGATTCCGCCCATTGCCTTAAAAGGTCCCTCAATTACAATCAGAAAGTTTTCTTCCACACCTCTTAAAATCGGAGATTTGATTGGATATGGATCCTTATCTTCCCAGATGGCAGCTTTTTTGGAAGCGGCTGTAAGGGGACGCTGCAATGTTATTGTTTCCGGGGGAACTGGCTCGGGAAAGACCACACTGCTCAATGTGTTATCTGGTTTTATTCCAGACAGTGAAAGAATCGTGACCATAGAGGATGCGGCAGAGCTCCAGCTAAAACAGGATCATGTGGTGACACTGGAGGGGCGTCCAAGCAACATCGAAGGAAAAGGGATTGTTTCCATTCGAGATCTGGTGAAGAATGCATTGAGAATGCGTCCGGACCGGATCATTGTAGGAGAGGTACGATCCGGAGAGACGTTGGATATGCTGCAGGCTATGAATACAGGCCATGACGGTTCTCTGACCACAGTGCACGCAAATACATCCAGAGATGTAATTTCCCGTTTGGAGACAATGGTTATGATGTCAGGTATGGAGCTGCCCGCAAAAGCCATCAGGGAGCAGATCACCTCTGCCATTGATTTAATTATCCATCAGTCCCGCTTCAGGGATGGAAGCAGAAAAATCGTCAACATATCCGAGGTGGTCGGAATGGAAGGTGATACCGTTACGATGCAGGATATTTTCAGTTACCGACAGAGCGGTACGGACGGGAACGGAAAAATTGCGGGTAAGTTTGAACCAACGGGAATTCACCCCAAGGTGATTGATAAGATCAGGGATAATGGAGGCTATTGCAGGGATGACTGGTTTCATCCGGAAAGGTCGTAAAAATGAAGATGGTTTGTCTGGTCTCTGCAGCGGTATTTTGCTATTGTGCCATGGAAATGCTTCTGGGTTTTTTATTAAAAAATCAGCTACAGGTCAAACAGCGGTTAAGTGATTTAAACCAAGTAAAAAAAGAAACAGCGGCATTGGCGAATGGAATAGAAAAAAAGGACAGACAGCTTTTGCGTTTTATACATGTGTCAAAAAAAATGAAGGACGAAGTAAGTTTATCGGGAGTAAAGCTTCGTCCCCAGGAGTTTGTCATGATCTGGTTTCTTTTTATTTTTGCTCCGGCTATGCTTTTATTTGCATTTGCACCAAATTTGGTTCAGTGTATGGGGCTTTTCCTTTTAGGACTGGTTATGCCCCCATTCTTTTTGAAACTAGCGGCTGCAAAACAGCGTTCCCTGTTTGAGGCTCAGTTGGGAGATGCGCTGATGGTGCTTTCCAATGGATTGAGAGCCGGTTTTTCTTTTGAGCAGGCGCTTGAGAATGTTTCCGGGGACTTATCCGATCCCATTGGCAGTGAACTGAATGCAATTGTCAGGGAGCTGAAGCTGGGGGCGGAACTAGAGCAATCGTTTTTGATTGTGGCAGAGCGGATGAAAAGCGATGATTTAAGGCTGCTCACCACTGCAGTCATCATACAGCAGAAAGTAGGTGGAAATCTGGCAGAAATACTGGATATTATTTCCCAGACCATTCGTGACAGACTGGCAATCAAGCGTTCTATTAAGACTTTGACCGCTCAAGGAAGAATCTCCGGTCAGGTAATTGGAGTACTTCCAATTTTACTGCTTTTGGCTCTCTCGTTTATCAATCCAGGGTATATTTCACCGCTGTTTGCGTCTTTCCAGGGACGCCTTTTGCTGATGATGGGTGGGGGAATGGAGCTGCTTGGCTTCTTAATGATAAATAAGATTGTAAATATCAAGTTTTGATAAACCCGTCTAAAATTAAAACAGGAGAAAAAAAGATGATATTTCTGACAGCCATAGCCGGCGCAGTGTTTACTTATTTTTTTATAGATTCATGCCTTTTGGCACTTTTTTCAAAAGCACTTGCCTTGAATGATCGCTTAAAATCTGTAGAAGAAATAGGAAAACGGCAGGAAGATACAGGGGAACTGGATGTTCCAATGATAGAGCGCATCCTGAAACCAGTTTTTAACCGAATCCTGACCGTAATTTCCGTATTTGTGCCTAAAAATCCGACAGCCTTAAAGAGAATGGAGCAGCAGCTCAAACAGGCAGGCATACATATGAAATCTCAAAGCTACAGTGCGGCAGTCACTCTTTTCACGGTTGTGTGCATTGGTTTTGGTGTTTTTTACGGAAGGAAAGGAGGATTTTTCCAGGCTGTTTTTTATGGTGCTCTTGGGGTTTATTCCGGAGTGGCGGTAAGCCGCTTTCACTTAAAGAGCAAAATTAAAAAGCGGAAAGCAGAAATCTATCATCAGCTTCCGGAGGTGATGGATTTATTAAGTGTCAGTGTATCGGCAGGACTGGGCTTTGACCAGGCCCTGGGTTATGTGGTAGGGAAATTTAAAGGGGCACTGATTGATGAACTGGATATGACTCAGCGAGAAATCACCCTTGGACGCCGACGGAAGGAGGCCTTGATCGGATTGGCAGACCGGTGTGAAAATATGGAGATACGGACATTTGTTACTGCCGTCATCCAAGCCGATGAAATGGGAGCCTCCATGCAGAATATCCTGTCAATCCAGGCGTCTACCATCCGTCAGACCCATAAACAGAATGTAGAGGAAAAGGCGCAGAAACTGTCGGTTAAGATCCTGCTCCCCATGGTGCTCTTTATTTTCCCGGTCATCTTTATTGTATTGATGGGACCGGCTGTCATGTCTATTATGGAAATGTTTGGAGGGATGTAATGATGAGGCTTCTGATAGAAGGGGAAAACGGTTTTGAGGCGGACGTGGAGCTTGCCGATACTTTTTTAAAAAGGTTTCTTGGGCTGATGCTTCGTAAAGGACTGCCTTCGGGCAATGCCCTGCTTTTAGTACCATGCTCCAGTATTCATACATGGTTCATGGGTTTTCCTATTGATGTGGTATATCTGGACAGGGATAATACGGTGTTAAAAAAGGAAACAGTTCATCCCTGGCGGATAGGGAGTTTTGTAAAGGGAGCAGGAAGAATATTGGAATTAAACGAAGGCGGTGCAAAAAGGATTCAGGTAGGGAAACAGTTGTTTATCAGCTTTGTAGAAGAAAGGAGGTCGCAATATGAATTATAATCAGGGAAATGAGTTTAGACAAGAGTCAGGAAACGCCGGGCAGATGGGGGGGATGCTTTCTGACGGTATGGAAGGTCTTACAGGTAAGAACATACAGACCGAGCTTGCCGCTAAGCTCCAGACGACTGTTGTCGGAGGGTACACCAAAAAGAGCGTGGAAGAATATGCACTGGAAATGAAAAACAATCTAATGCTGATCAAAATGCAGTTAGAGCAGCAGATCCGTGAGCTGACGGCTGAAAAAGTCAGTGTGTATCAGGAATGCCAGGTTCTTCGGGAGCAGTTAAACACAGCAGAGGAAAAGCTTTCCGACGCAATCGCACAAAAAGAAAGGGCGAAACAGGAGGTCCGTCTGTCCGCAGAAAAAATACAAGAATGGGAGAGTCAATATTCCGGTTATGAAGAGATGATGCAGCAGAAAGAGCAGTATGAAGATGAAATTTCCAGAAAAGAACATGATATTTCCCGGCTGAATGAACAACTTTCAAACTATCAGCGGGCCTATGAATCGTTGCAGACAAAAATGAAGGATATGGAGAAAGCGGTAGAAAAGGCTTCCGTGGGATTTTCTCAAAAGGAAATAGAAGAATTGCAACAAAAGAAGCGGGAAATAGAAGAATTGCGCCAGCAGAAGGAAGAGTCTGAGCAAAAATATAAAAGGCTTCTTATAAAATTAGAGGAAAACACCATTGACTTAGAGAAAGAACGAGCTGATCGAAAGGAAGCAGGAGACCAGCAGGTACTGATGGCTGAAAAGGGAAAATTGGAGAAGCAGCTTGATGTCCTGAAAAAGCAGTATGAGGAACAGGAAGACCATAAAAAAGAGCTGGAAGAAAAGGTAGATGTCCTATACAAGAATTATGCAGAAAACTCATCCAGAATAAAAAAGCAGGATCAGGTGATCGAAGAAAAGGAACTGCTTTTAAAACATTACCAGGAGCAGGAGCAGGGAGCCATATTGACAAGTCGGGAAAATCAGAAATTAAAAGATACCATAGACTCGTTAAAAGAAACAATCCGGCTAATCATAGAGCAGATGGAAACTCAGTCAGAAAGCATGAACCTGTACATAGAGCGCACGACTCAGGAGCGGGATACCATTAAAAAAGTCATTGGAGAACAGGCATCGCTGAAGCTTCAGAATGTGGAACTGCTGGACATACAAAGAGAGCTGCTGGTTCAGATTGAGAATCTCAAATCCCAGAATCTACATCTGGAAAAAGGCCTGGAACAGCAGAAAAAAATCCCCTTGCCCATGGAACGGGAAAAATCGGCAGTACTGCCGGATAAGCAGCCTTCCCAAGGTTCAGAAAGAGAGTCTGCCGATCCAGAACTTTATGCTTGCGACAAAGCCATGCAAAAAGCCAGAGGATTATTTTCTGTGATGGAAGGAGAAAATGCCGACAAGACGAAGGAGGTAAAGAACATTGGCTGACTTAAACGGTAAGAATGAAAGCGGGCAGTCAGTAATAGAATTTGCCCTGATTCTTCCGATTTTGGTATTGCTACTTACCCTTCCTGTGGATTTCTTTCTTTACATGAATACACAAATGACCTTAAGCAGCGCAGCCGGTGATTGTATCAGCCGTTTGGATTATTCTGATATTTCCTCAGGAACAGGGAGTAATAAGGTGAAGGAGGTCGTTGCGCAGAACTTTACGGAGCGGCTGGACCCGGGAAAGGTACAAATTACGGAACTGAACGCAGGAAGCAGGAATAAGAACGATTACAGCTATTATGTTTACTCCAGTGATTTAGCCAATTCATCTGATTTTGAGAGCCAGTTTGAAGTGCGTCCCGGTAGTTATCAGTTTACAGATGTACAACTGCAGCTCTCCTATGAACGGACGTCTGTAACTTTTTGGGGAGCATTGTTTCTCGGGAATACGTATGAAGTAAAAACACCTGTGTATTCCCGTAATATTTATATCAGCGGCAATACTCCATAGAACGGACAGACGGAGGAGGATTTATGAAATGGTTTTTGGCTTTACAACGGGATAGTGGTCAGGGAATGGTAGAATTCGCACTGGTCTTTCCGATTTTTATCACCATCATTCTTTTTATTATAGAAGCAGGATGGATGACATACCAGCAGACTGTTTTCGATCAAAGCTATCAGTATTCAAGCTGGACAATTGGAGCGTCAGACCTTGGAGATTTCGATCCGCTGGATTCCTGCCCGTCCCGTGCTGTTTACAGCGGAAATGCGGTTTCAGAGCCTTTCGTGGAAAAATTAAAAGAGGCCAGCTTCTGGGGGTTTATACCGGAAAATTTAACCGTCAGCAATGCTCAGGCGGAGATGCACAACGAGGAAGATAATACCTTCTTTGTACCGGGCAGAGCACCGGGTGACACCGTAACGGCAATCAGTCGGACCCGATATATGAAACTGGAAGCCACTCTGTCCTATGATATCTATCCTCTTACTTTTTTGGGGCGGCAGGTGTTTGGTGACCGGGTGATAAAAGAAAAAAAGTTAAGCTGCAACCGGATTGCAGCCACTCAGCACAGATCTGAGTAGTTTTGGATAACAGAAATAAGGGAGGAGAGCATGAACTTAAAAGCCAGGTGGATTAAGAATTTTACCTGTTTCAGAAGGGAAAATGGAAACATTCTGTTGCTTTTCGCCGGAACCCTGACTGTCTTGATTTTTTTTGTTGGGATATCAATGGATTTGGGGCTTATTTATTTAAAGCGCAATGCGTTGATGAACTTGTGCCAGCTTGTAAAGGAGGATCGGTTTACCTTTCAGGATTCAATCCGTTATTCCAACAATCCTGGGCGAGACAGCTTTATGATGATAGAAGACGCAATGAAGAGGAACCATTTTGATGGAACGGTTAAGGTTTATTTTAAGGAAGTTCCCCCGGAGTCCAATTACCGGTATTATCGGATACGGACGCAGCTCAGCGAAGAATACTCTTATACATTTTTAAGAATTTTTGGAGCTGACACGACTACCATTACTGTTTATTTTGACGGAGGGGAAACGTACGGAGAAGGACTTTCGGATGTGATTTGGCATCCCTCTTCTCCGGTTTCCAGCTACAATGGTTCTTATACCAGCAGGTCGGGAGGAGGCTGCGATTACGACAGCGCGGATATGCCGTCTGAGTGGTAGTGGATGAAATATGAGGTGAAATAAATGCAAAAGAAGTTTTCTGTAATTGCCGTTTTTTTGTTTACAGCGGCTTGTTTTCTTGTTGCATGCAACGAGAACGGTTTTATGTTTAAAAAGAGTCCAGTGGAGGATAATACACTCACATTCTGGCATTGGGATGCTTGGCATCAGGAATTTTATAAAAAAATAGCAACGGATTACGCAAGGGAGCATGAGGGAGTGAAAATAAAAATCAATGTTGTTCCCTATGAAACTTATACACAGGAGTGGCTTAAGGCAGTTGAAAACGGACAGACTGCGGATGTGTTTGCCATCCCTCCGGAGAGCCTGGATCAATTTGTAAATAGTGGAACACTTGAGGCTCTGACTTATGCTGACCTCTTTCCGGAAGACCATAAAGATAAACTGCTTTTAAACGAATCGGAGGAAGATACGGTTTACGTTCTTCCTGCGGCTGGAAGTCTTCCGGTGATTTTTTATAATAAAGATATTTATGAACAAAATCATTTGGTGGTTCCTGAGACACTTTCGGATTTTGTGACAAATTGTGTTATATTAAAACAATCCTCTTTCCAGCCGTTCGCCATGTCCCTGTCAGAGGAGGGACTGTTTAATGCCTTTGATTTTGCAACTGTGATATTGGCTAACGGAAAGAGCCTTGGTAACGAGAAAGAAGAAAAACAAGACTTTAAAAAGATGCTTGATAAGAATACCGGTTATTATGATCTGCTTGGAATTGCAATGGAATTGTCCCTGGATAAGGAACTTTGCGTGAAAGGGCACCAGAATTTGCTGGAAGATTTTGCACAGAACAAATACGCCATGATCTGTGGCACCACAGAGGACGTAGCTGTGCTAAAAGAGCTGATGCCTTCTTCTTTTGACTGGTTCCTGCTGCCTGGAAAAGATGATACCAAAGCAGGAGTATGGAAGGCGAATCATATGTTTGGGGCAGCCAAAAAGGGGAAAACAGTGGAGGAAGCAAAACGGTTCCTTTCCTATTTACTTACCAAGGAGAATCAATTGGCATTTTCGAAAGAGTTTGGAATGCTTCCGTCTGTGAGAGGACTGAAACCGGAGGATAAAGAGGTCAGGCAGGCATACGATTTGTTAAGCGGGAAAAAGGAAGTGTATGATTCCTTTTTTCAAACTATGTCTCAAAATGAAAGAAAGATATGTGAAGAGGAATTGGATTTGATATTCTCAGGAAAAGTAACGGATCCGGAAGGTTTTTTGGCAGAATGGATGAACAAGCTGCAGGAACAGTCAAAGGAGTAATGCGTGGAGGTAAGAATAATGATTAAAATAATAAAAAAAGGGCTTCCTGTCATGCTACTGGCGCTTGTGAATCTGTTTTTTTGCTCTGCAGATGCACTGGCAGCTCCTGTCCAGCCCTTGACGGTTTATGTAACGACTGTAATTGACAATGCAGGTGAATATCCAGGGCAGACCGGTCAGATAAATTCGAGATATGATGCAAAACGGATATACCAGATGTCAAAATCCAATACCTATCCGGCATATTATCCATCCGGATATGAAACAGTAGTATTTTCTGTGAAAAACGGCGTCACCTCGACACTCGCGTTTAATAGCAAATCTTCTAGTACAAATTGCAATACAGTTTGGTTTGGAGCCAATGGTTATACGGATTCTCATTTAAGCCTTGTTTCCGTGGATTATGGAGAAAACGTAAGCGCCTATACTTATAATGGAAACGGGAGCGCCTCCAACCCATATAAAACCAAAGCTTATAACTGGGTTTCCATTGGCGGCAATGCAAGCAAAGCCAGAGTCACTCTGCATTTTAGGTATAATCCTGATATTGACGAAGCCCCGCCGGAAGAAGTGCCGGAGCCGGATCATAAAAAGGTAATTGATTATCTGGGTGATGGTATTAAGAATCCGGATACGGAGGTTCAAGGCGTTAATGATTACCGGCTTTACCTGGACTTAACGACCAGCAGGGAAGAGGAGGCAAGGAAGTCGGATATTATTTTTTTATTGGATGTCAGTAATTCCATGGAGGAATCCATGGGAGGCGCAAGCAGGTTCCAGGTCATGAAAAATACTGTGTACAATGCGGTATCCATTCTTGCAGAAAATCCCAATAACCGCTTTTCCATTATCACCTTCGGAACAAATTCCCAAATGATTGTTTCAGGAAGCACAGACCGAAACGGTTTGCTTCAGACAATAAACTCTCTCACACTTCCGGGTGGCGCGAAAGGTGGAACAAATTATTATCAGGCCATGAGCCAGGCATCTGAGCTGATTGGGGGGCTTTCCTCACCGGGAGCCGAGCAGGTTGTATTTTTCCTTACAGACGGGCAGCCCACGGCGGCTGAGCCTGCTGCGCAGGCACTTGGTTATTCCGTTTATACTGAGGTAGGAACTGTGTATGCTGTTGATGCAGCAAGACGGATTCAGGGTATAGACAGGTTTTATTCCATCTTTATGGGAAGCAGTGCCGGGGGAGCTTCTACACTTCAGACCATTACCCAGATGGTAGGTGCAAATATTGAAAAATACATGGTTCAAGCGGCCAGTGCTGAACAAATTGACAATGCATTTAACCGGTTTGTATCTCAAATCAGCAATTCCCTTTACGATGTGACAATAAAGGATCAGCTTTCTGAGTATGTCGATTATATGGGGGACTTAAAGGTGATGCGTCAGACCGGAAGTGCAGAGCCCGTATCTCTGAGGGCAGGCCAGGATTATACGTTGGGATCTGAAAATAGAGGAATCAATGTGAAGCTGTTAACTGGTACCATACCGGACAGCCGGTATGTCGTGTCTTTTAATGTTCGTTCCAGCAATCAGGCACTGGATTATTATGACTTGAACCAGAGCTATCCCCATACAGGCGATTCTGGTACCGATTATCCGGGAAACACTACCAGCTCGGGGAGACCAGGATTTTTCTCCAATTCAGAAGCAAAACTTATGTATTCCTATGGGAAAAGCGGTACGGTTGAATACAATTACAACCAGCCTGTGGTCCAGGTTATTGAACCGGAGGCAGTCCAGGCAGAAATCCGATTAAAGAAGCTTTTGACAGGAAAGGCACTGAAAGCCGGAGATTTTCAGTTTGAAATCAGCCGGATTTTTAATGGAAACGAGATTCCTGTTGCCACAGCATTCAATGATGCAGAAGGCAATATTGCATTTTCGCCGGTTATCTTTCGTAGACCAGGAGTGTTTCTCTACCATGTAAAGGAGATGATTCCCAAGGTAATGGTATCTGGTATGGTATACGATACCAAGACGATTCCGGTAGAGGTTGAGGTGATAAGGTCAGGGGATGAATTGAAGGCTCAGATTCGCTATCCATTGGATGTTTCCTTTGTGAACCGTTATGAACCCCAGCCGGTATCCCTCAGTCTGGAGGCGGTTAAAAAGCTTTCGGGAAGCAAACTAAAGAAAGGAATGTTCCAGTTCCGTCTTCTAAACGGTAACAACGAAGGCGTGGAGACGGTGTCAAATGATGGCTCCGGAAAAATCAATTTTTCACCATTGACATTTACGAAGGAAGGTACCTATACTTATTTGATTCGGGAGTCCGTCCCCATTCCCGCCGATCCCAATATTACATATGATTTAAAAACCATCACAGCAAAGGTTCTGGTAACGGATATTGGCGGAAAGTTAAAGGCAGAAGCCTCCTATTGGCCTGATCAGGTTTTTAAGAATCGTTTTTCTTACCAGCCGGAATCGGCAGCCATTGAAATGAAAACGGTCTTGACTGGAATGCAGCTCACCACTGGACTCTTTGAATTTGAACTAAAGGACATGGAAAGCGGTGACATACTAAAGTCTGAGAACCGGGCAGATGGCATTGTTAGTTTTTTTGTATCCTACACTGAACCAGGTGAGCATACGTATCAGGTCCGGGAAATAAAACCTTCTAATCCTGTTCAGTATATGAACTATGATAGCAAGGAGTTAACAGTTACGGTACGGGTAGAGGATGATGGTACAGGAAATTTAGTCACCACCGTGGATTATCCTGAGGGTAAGACTTTTTATAACACTTATAAGATCCGTGGCGGAATATGGTAATGTAGCAAATAAGATATAAAACCTAGAACACATCAAATTTTATACGTTTGTGTTCTAGGTTTTTTGCTATTATAATTTACCCCAAAAGAATACCAGCGCCAGTATTGCCAGTATTAGCCCTAATACCCCTTCCCCATTTATCAAAAAGATCTTCCCATTTATAATCCCCGCTCTACCAGTATAAATATTGCCTAACACAGCCGTATTGAAGGTATTCCATATAGAATGGTAAAGAATCACTGGAATAACGCTCCCTGATAAGTAGTAACAGTATGAAAATGCAAAGTTAGCAAAAAATACAACAGCAGCCTGAACCACGCAGACAAGGAGCGGATTATCCAGTCCAGTCAACCTTGCCAAAAGATATACGGTAGGTACGTGGTAAAGAGCCCAAACCAATCCAGTCATAGTAACTGCTCTCCGTTTCCCGTATTGCTTCGTCAAGTTTGGCAATAAGTATCCCCGCCAGCCATATTCTTCGCCTAAAGCTGAAAATAGTCCAATAAAAACAGTTACAAGTATAGTAATTATCCAGGTGACTGGCTTTGCAGGCAAATGGATCACTCCTTGCTTAAAAAACATAATGAGAAAACTACATGTTAAAATAAAGCAAACCGGATAAAGGCAGGCGAATACCACTGACTTTACATTAAATGGCCTCCTTAATATAGAAATCTCATGTTCTGATTTCTTTTGATCTACTTTTTGAAAAATCATAGTAATAAGAAGCGGGATCAGCATAATAACAGAGAAGTTATTTAAAGCTGTCTCTGGGTTTAAAAATATGATTCCAGTTACGATCCAAGAGATTCCAATTACTGCAAATATATATTTTTTCATCATCAAATCTGTCCTTTCCAATCCTCCAAATAATGTAAATCTAAGTTCTGAATCCCCGCTTCATGCCCAACCTTAGAGTTTTTTCCTGAATCCCTCTGCTTAACACCTCCAGGGGAAACAATTACTGTTGATCCATAAATCTGTGTTTCAAAGACTTTTTTTCATGACAGCGCCTCCCTATTGACCTATTGTAGTGGATAAAGTTTATAATTGCTACATTTTTTCTTATAGAAGTATTTAAAAATACACAAGATTTCAACCGATTAAGATCCGTGATACTATGAGGCCATTACAAATGATGTGAAAGGAAAGGGGAAGAATATGGACTATAACAAATTAGCACTTGAAATGCCCGAACACCATAAAGGAAAAATTGAGATAATATCAAAAGTATCAGTAAAAACAAGAGAGGAATTAAGCACAGCCTATCTCTCTGGAGTAGCAGAACCAGTGGCATCTGTGGATCGAATCACTTATGATTTGATGCTGGGATTATGATGATTCTAAAATTTACCTAAGTAAGCATGTTTATGAGATGTCGAATTGTGCGTTAAATGTAGTTGATATTATCTGGTTTACTAACTCGGTTGATTGTATAATTTAATTAGATTGTCAAATCAAAAGTATCAAAACACAGAGATACAGCAGTACAGAGAGCGATCAGATGATTCGTTTTCTAATATTAATATAGCAAGGTCCATGTGGAACCGTTGTTTACATTGGAATATAACAATATGCAGAGCAGAACAAGAACAGCAGTAATCTATAAAGTGGTAACGTTAAACCAGTGAATTGAGCAATAAATGAATAGAACATAGCAGAAAGTAGCTTGAAAAGGAAGTTAATTCCCATTAGGATGATATAAGTAGCTTGGAATGGTTGTATAGGAATCAAAAAAATAGCTTTTGTTATATACTTGCGGGGGAAAGAAGATGGCAAATAATCCGGTAAGAGGACAGAATCCATTATTAAGACAGGATTACCCAGATCCTGACGTAATTCGAGTAGAAGACACCTATTATATGATCAGCACCACCATGCATTTTATGCCTGGTGGTGCAATTCTGCGTTCTTATGATCTGATTCACTGGGAGATGGTGGGTTACGTATATGAAACCCTTGATGATACGCCAGAGCAGACGCTTGAGGGAGACTTGAATATATATGGTAAGGGCATGTGGGCAGCCTCTTTAAGATATCATAAGGGAATGTTTTTTGTATGCTTTGTATGCAATGAAACCCACAAGACCTATCTGTATGAGTCGGACCGAATTGAGGGACCATGGAGAAAGCGGACGATAGAAGGGTTCTACCATGACTGCTCTCTGTTCTTTGATGACGATGACAGAGTCTATATTATATATGGAAATAAGACGATTCGGCTGACGGAACTGAATGAAACATTAACCGCACCAAAGAAGGGCGGCCTTAATCGTATTCTTGTAGAAGATAAAGGCCACCCTGGACTAGGATATGAGGGCAGTCATTTTTATAAGATAAACGGTAACTACTATGTTTTTTTAATCCACAGCTTAAGAGAACGATGGTTTCGAACAGAGGCATGTTTTTTCTCGGATTCTCTTAAGGGAGAATTTACAGGAGGAGATGTGCTTTGCGATGACATGGGATTTCGTAGCTCAGGCGTAGCACAAGGCGGAATTGTAGATACACCGGAAGGAAAATGGTTTGCTGTTTTATTTCAGGACCGAGGTGCAGTGGGGAGAATTCCTGTTTTGGTACCAATTATATGGAGGGGAGAAACTCCTGTTTTCGGAAAAAATGGAAAAGTTCCCGCAGAGGTGGAGACAGCAACCACCAGGTCCGATTATACGTATAACCCTTTGTATGTGTCAGATGATTTTATCTATGAACCAGATAAGGAAGGAAAAATTCATCTGAATCTGGTATGGCAGTGGAATCATACCCCTAGAAATGATTTGTGGTCCGTAACCGAGCGAAAAGGAGCTTTACGCCTCAAATCAGGTAAAATATGTAAAAGTCTTACCCAGTCCTACAACACATTGACCCAGAGGTCGACGGAGGACAGCAGCGCAGCCAGCGTTACAATAGATGCCAGTGCTATCAAAGATGGAGATTTTGCTGGAATTGCAGCCTTGCAGGGGAATTATGGGGCCGTGGCAATTACCAGAGAACAGGATAATTATTTTATTATAATGCTACATAAAGTTCAGGAAGAAGTGATTCAACAGAAGGTTCCGGTCAAAGAGCCACTTGTAACCTTAAAATGCCAAGTGGATTATAGAGATGAAAAAGATAAGGCTTTATTTTTTTATGAAGAAGAGGGAGTATGGGTTCTTATCGGAATTCCCCACAAGCTTATTTTTCAATTGGATCATTTTACGGGATGCCGGTTTGGACTATTTTATTATTCTACTAGAGAAACCAGAGGGATGGCTGATTTCATGAAATTTCACTATGAATGTAATGGATAACAAATGGGGATTTGAATGAGTGAGGAGGTCAAAAAGTGGCAATTGAGTATTTTGAGGAGGAACAGGTATTTAAACTGGATACTTCAAATACCAGCTATATGATTGGTATCATTGGGGAAGAGAAGTTTGTGACTCACATCTATTATGGAAGAAAGATGAAAAGCCATAGACTGGTTTATTTAATGGGGTTAGGAGAGCCTGCTTATGTAGCAGACGAAATGGCCGCAGACCGACTAAACTTTCTAGGAGGATTTCCAAAGGAATATCCTACTGGCGGAATTGGTGATTATCGGGAATCGGCAGTTGGAATACGAACAAAGAGCGGGCATACAGCTCTAAAGCTCTCCTATACAAAACACCGGATTTATTCGGGAAAGCCAGAGCTAAGCGGTCTTCCTGCATCCTTTGGCGCAAAGGATGAATGTGTTACTCTGGAGCTGGAGTGTGAGGACTTGTTTTTGGGACTGAGAGTCATATTGCTATACACAGTATTTGAGGATGTGGCTGCAATGACCAGGAGTGTTCGGATTGTAAATATGGGGAAGGAGGAAATCTACTTAACCAAGGTGCTCAGCGCATCGATGGATATGGATAACAAGGATTTCGACCTCATAACACTTCATGGAGATTGGGCGAGAGAGTGCAGAATCAATCGGTATCCTCTTACCATGGGAACCCACCTGGTGCATTCCATTTGTGGGAAGACAGGGCATCAGTCACAGCCCTTTATGGCTCTTGCAGCACACGGGACAGGGGAAGATCAGGGTGAAGTTTATGCTATGAATTTTGTATACTCAGGCAATTTTTTAGCCCAGGCTTCCCTGGAGCCTTCTGGAGGACTGCGCTTTGTAATGGGAATTCATCCCCAGGATTTTTTGTGGAAGCTTAACCCTAAGGAGGAATTTCAGGCACCGGAGGCAGTGCTTGTCTACAGCATAGAAGGAATCGGAGGCATGACCCGTACGTTTCATGACTTATATCGCAAACACCTGATTCGGGGGGAGTATCGGGATAAAAAGAGACCGATACTTCTAAATAATTGGGAAGCAACTTATTTTAATTTCAATACGGAGAAACTCCTAGCCATTGCAAAAGAAGCGGCTGCAGACGGGATAGAGATGCTGGTAGTAGACGACGGCTGGTTTGGAGTGCGCAATGATGATAGCAGTTCCCTGGGTGACTGGTTTGTTAATGAAAAAAAACTGCCGGGAGGATTATCTCATCTGGTACATGAGGTTCATGCACTGGGCATGAAATTTGGGATCTGGATGGAACCAGAGATGGTGTCACAAAATTCAGAATTATACCGTGCCCATCCGGACTGGGCCATTGCTGTGCCGGGAAGAAAACCGTCCCTTCGAAGAAGCCAGTATGTGCTGGATTTATCAAGACAGGAAGTCGTTGACGCTGTTTATCATATGATTGCAAGCGTACTTCACAGCGCTCCTATCGAATATGTAAAATGGGATATGAATCGGGCGCTGGCAGATATTGGAAGCTATGGGCTGCCCCCTGATCGGCAAGGGGAGGTGTTGCATCGTTACGTTCTCGGAGTCTATCAACTGCAGGATCGGCTTTTAAATCAATTTCCATCTTTACTTCTTGAAAACTGTTCCAGTGGCGGTGGTCGATTTGATCCAGGAATGCTGTATTATGGGCCACAAATATGGACTTCCGATGATACGGATGCCCTGGAACGCCTGATGATTCAGGAGGGAACTGCATTGTTGTATCCTTTGTCTTGTATGGGTGCTCATGTCAGTGACTGTCCCAATCACGTGACCGGGAGAGTGGTACCATTTAAAACAAGAGGGCAGGTAGCACTTGCAGGCACCTTTGGGTATGAGTTAGATGTGACAAAGCTCTCTAGAGAGGAACGCCTCCAGATTCCGGAGCAGATTGCTATGTATCATAAATACAATGATCTGGTGCGACAGGGAGATTATTACCGCATCGCTTCCTATGCTGCGAATGGTGTCTATGATTGTTACATGGTAGTGTCAAAAGAAAAAGAGGAAGCACTTGTCTCTTTTGTGCATGTATTGCTTCATCCCGGAGAATTAGTACACACGATTCGACTAAAAGGTCTGCATCCGGATAGAAACTATGAGATTGAGGGCGACACGCGTTCCTACACGGGTGAAGAATTGATGTATGGAGGGGTTCGCATTCATACACCATGGGCTGGCGGAGATTGTTGTGGAAAGCTGATCCATGTAATCGCCCAGAAGTAATTGATAAAGGGAGAATTTATGGACCAAATAAATCCTATTATAAAAATGGATTACCCAGACCCAGATGTAATCAGAGTGGGGCATACCTATTATATGGTTAGTACGACCATGCATTTTTTCCCCGGTGGAGTGATTTTAAGATCTTATGATCTTGTGCATTGGGAAATCCTTACATACGTTTTTCGGCGATTAGACAGTACACCAGCACAGCGGTTAGAGGGAGAGCAGAATATTTATGGGAGAGGGATGTGGGCAGCAAGTCTTCGTTTCCACGAAGGTAGATTTTATATCTGTTTTTCGGCCTATGACACAGGAAGGACTTACCTTTATACGGCCGATCAAGCAGAGGGGCCTTGGGAGAGGCATGATGTACAGGGAGTTTACCATCACGGTTCGTTGTTTTTTGATCGTGGAAAAACTTATATCATATGGGGGATGAACCAGATCCATATGACGGAGATGAATGAAGAGTTGACAGCCCCTAAAAAAAACGGATTGTGCAGAATCCTGATTGAGGAGCAAGCAGATGTTTACCTGGGATATGAGGGTTCTCATTTTTATCGGATTCATGACAAATATTATCTTTTTACAATACACTGGCCGAAATATGGAATGGCACGCAGAACTCAGGCCTGCTTTCTATCGGATCATTTGGAGGGAGAATTCACAGGTGGAGATATTTTTGACGATGACATTGGTTTTTATAACCAAGGGGTTGCACAGGGAGGAATTGTAGATACACCAAAAGGGGAATGGTTTGCGGTACTGTTTCAGGATCATGGGGCTGTGGGTAGAATTCCGGTTCTGGTCCCTGTTACCTGGAAGGATGACAGACCTGTTTTGGGAGACAAAAAAAAGATGCCTCAGCAGTTTGCAATCGAAAGTACGAGGCCTGATCATAAGTATGAGCCTTTGTATGCTTCCAAATTTTTTACCGGAAAAAAAGATGAGGACGGAAAGCCTGAACTTTTAAAAGTGTGGCAGTGGAACCACGAACCCAATGACAGCCTGTGGTGGAGGACTGATAACAACGGGTTAGCAATAAAAACAGGGAAAATCAGTATTAATCTCACGCAAGCGGTCAATACCCTGACTCAAAGGACGATGTATCCTGTCAGCAGTGCAGAAGTAACCTTGGATGTGAGCGAATTACAGAATGGGGATTATGCCGGACTATGTGCACTACAGGGGTGCTATAGTTTTGTGGGAGTTACCAGGGAAACAGGATGCTATTATCTGGTGATGTGGAGCAGAAAAATAGAGGATACATCACTCAGCGATCTTTCTATTGATTGCATGCCGGGAATGGAATGTTACCGAGTTCCTATTGAGGGAGAGTCAGTTACCTTAAAAATAAAAGCAGATTTTCGGGAAATGAAAGATATGGCTGAATTTTATTATAAGCAAAAGAACCAATGGATACCTGTTGGAAATCAACAACTGGTCTTTAAACTGGACCATTTTACAGGCTGCCGATACGGATTGTTTCTATATTCCACAAGCAATATCGGTGGAACTGCCGTATTTCATAATTTCAAATATCATATTGGAGAACAGCAATGAAGCAACGTAGAATTCCAAAAAAAATTAACGAAATACTTTCAGGGGAAGGAATCACAGAGAGCGAAATTCTATATGTAGCTGACACGGATATGAATCCGGAAGGAAGCTACCGGGATGGAGTTGTGATTCTTACGGAGCAGATTCTTTATTTCTTTTCAAGAGACGAAAGAAGCAGAGCATGTTCATTATTTTAAAGGTTATGGATCCTCCAGGGAAATATACAGTGATTGGGAAAAAGAGTGGACGGTCAGGCGGTATGAAGTAATAAATATAGAAAACATGCTCATAGAGCCTCAGGTGGCATGCAGTACATTGACAATACGGTATCGGGGAATCGATACCTGTGTTGCTGCTTTTTCAAATTTATGTAAACATCAGATGCACCGGATGATTACGACGTGGGAGGGGCGCCCTTTTGAGGTGGAAGAGGAAATCTACTGTTCGAAATGCGGAAGAATGTATCCGGATTCTACCAGCAGGGTATGCCCCAGATGTACCAATCGGAAGACCGTTTTCATTCGTTCCGCAAAGTATTTTAAACCATATCAATCTAAGCTGATTCTTATGTTAATCTGTATTTTGGCAGGTGCTGGGCTGAACTTGTTATGGCCTTATTTAACCGGAATGATTTTATATGACCGGATACTTGCAAAAAACCAGGACTTTTTAATCCGTCTTGGAATTGAAAATGGGGATTTTGTAACGGCACTGTTTCTTGCCGTCATTATGATGCTTGCCGTAAAAGTAACTCTTTTGCTACTACGGATAATTCAGGGGATTTTTACGGCACAGATAGTAACAGCAGTAGTGCGAAATATGGAAAAAGATATCTTCCGTGTCATGGGAAGGCTCTCCATCAGCTTTTATAAAAACAGGCAGACAGGCGGGCTGATGACTCGTGTCATGAGTGATGCGGATCGTGTCACCGGATTTTATTTCGACTGTGCACCATATATTCTCATCAATGGTTTGATCATCCTTTCTTCCGTTATTGTTATGGCTCGGATTAACTGGCAGATGACCATTGTGACGATTCTTATCTTTCCCGTCCTTGTTGCTATCAGTTTGTATCTAAGGCCCCGAATCTGGGTTCTGTTTGGCAAAAGACATCGGGCAGAGCGCTCGGTAAACAGTACGGTAAATGATAATTTAACAGGGGCAAGAGTCATTAAATCCTTTGGTCAGGAGCGACTGGAAGCAGAACGCTTTCAGGAGCCCAATAAGCGGCTTTTAGAAGCAGAGATTTCGATTTCCCGTCAGCAAAATGCGTTTCATATCCTCTATGGCGGAGCTCAGGAGATTGCCTCCTTTGCTGTCTGGGGGCTTGGAGTATACTTCCTGATGAGCGGTAAAAATATGAATCTGGGAACGCTGATTACATTTACAGGCTACGTGGGACAGCTTAACGGGCCCATGGGATTTTTTGCAAGAGTGTATAACCAATGGGCAGACAGTATGAACAGCGCAAAGAGAATGTTTGAGATCATGGATGCAATACCGGAGGTAAAAGAGGCTCCGGATGCCCTGCGGATGGAGAAACCAAAGGGGGAGATTTCCCTGGAACATGTCACGTTTGGGTATACGGAAAATAATACCGTATTAAAGGATATCACGCTAAAGATTCCTGCAGGAAGTATGCTGGGAATTGTGGGACGCTCCGGAGCTGGTAAAACTACCATTGTAAACCTGATTTCCAGACTTTATGATCCTGTGGAGGGGCAGATCACCATTGACGGAATTGATATCAAAAAAATCTGTTTTCACGACCTGCGCAAAAATGTAGCCATGGTATCCCAGGAAACCTATATCTTTATGGGAACCGTAGCAGATAACATTGCATATGGAAAACCAGAGGCAGGACGTATGGAGATCTTTCGAGCGGCAAAACTGGCTGGAGCTCATGAGTTCATCATGGGGATGCCGGATGCTTATGATACGAGAATCGGCGCTTCCGGGCGGGAACTTTCCGGCGGGGAACGGCAGCGAATTTCCATTGCAAGAGCAATTCTTGTAAATCCGAAGATATTAATTCTTGATGAGGCCACTGCTTCTGTTGATACAGAAACAGAACGCCTGATTCAAAAATCCATCAACTATCTGGTAAAGGACAGAACCACGATTTCAATTGCTCACCGGCTTTCCACACTGCGGGATGCCGATTATCTGGTGGTGATTGAACAGGGCAAAATTACGGAGCAGGGAACCAGAGACGAACTATTTAGACTGCATGGGACCTATTATAAACTGTTGGAGTTACAAACAAAGGCATTGGCAATGGAACACTTGCCATGCCCGGAGGGATGAAAAAGAGATGACAGAAGAGTTTAATTTAAGTCAGATGGAACGGGAAACAGAAGAGATGTTAAAGATCCGTTACTTGACAAAACATAATACTGTTTTTAAACGAACAGAGGGAGGCTTTGTGAGTCTTTCTGTGGGAGAGGAATCTTATTCAAGAATCCAGGTGATACGAATGTTTCCATTTATGGAAAAGGACCGATTTATATCCGTCCGTTCCGTAGGAGATAAGTCAAAAGAAATAGGAATTATAGAAGATTTAAAGGATATGGAAAAAGAAACGGTACAGCTATTAACGGAGCAGCTAAACCTGCGGTATTTTACGCCGGTTATTACTAAAATTCGATCGGTTAAGGAAGAATATGGATTTGCCTACTGGGACGTAATTACGGATCATGGAGAGTGCAGATTCACAATACATATGGGAGGAAATGCAGTGGTTCATCTGACGGAAGAACGAATTCTTCTCTCAGATATTGATGAGAACCGCTTTGAAATTCCGGACGTAGGGCAACTTACACCGGCAGAGCGGAGAAAACTGGATTTGTTTTTATAGAGGAGGCCACCTTGGAACTTTTGTATCAATTAACAGATAAAAACATAGAACTTCTTACCTTGGCGCAAGGAGAAAAAATTTGTTACTGTTTTCCTCTGGATTTAGACCGGGAAGGAAATTTTAGAGATAATTCTTATACAGTAGTGACCGATCAAAGGATTCTTCTTTTAGAGGAGGGATCCTGTACAAAAGCATACCGGCTTTCGGAGCTTGAGAAGGTAGTAAGCGAGCCTCAGATTTCAAGTGGCATTCTCTATGTGGTAACGAATGGAAAGGAGGAAATCCTTGGGAGGTATTCCGCAAAGCATCTGACCCGATATTCTTACATCATGAGAGGGTGTTTGCTTTTGCAGCGTGGAGAAAAGGAACGGGTTATCAGCAGCGAATACGAGACGGCCTGTCTGATCTGCGGGAGAGCGTTACCGGGAACTAAAGAATGCCCTAAGTGTACTGGGAAAAAGGAAGGACTGGTATCTGTATTTCTAACACTTATAAAGCCCCAATGGAAACTCCTTTGCGTTATTTTGCTGCTCATGTTAACCGCAACGGCAGTCACACTGGCTAATCCAGCCATTCAGCAGCATCTGATGGATGATGTCTTGATTGGAAACAAAGGCAATGTACAAACGGCGGTCCTTTGCTTAGGCCTCATGTTTGTTATGAGCCTTGGTATCGTGTTTGCCAATGCAGGAAAATCATATCTTTGTTCAAAGCTTGGCTCAAGAATCAGTGCTGGACTTCGAAAAGAGCTTTACGTTAAAATCCAGCTTTTGTCTCTGTCCTTTATCAATGAAAGAAGCCCGGGAGAGCTGATGAACCGAATCCTTTACGATACAGGAAGAGTTAGAGAGTTTATGGGGGAAACTTTCTGTAATATGTTCACAATCATTATTCTTTTTGCAGCAGATGCTCTTCTGATGCTGATCCTGGACTGGAAACTGGCTTTGCTGGCATTTATATTTGCTCCGGTTGCTGTGTTCCTTTCCACGTCTTTGCGAAAATATATCAGAAAAATATTTCATATGCAGGGAGAGAAGGCGGACAAAGTTAACAGTGGGCTCCAGGATGCGATTTCTGGAATGTCAGTGGTGAAGTCTTATGGGCAAGAGGAACGGGAATCAGAAATTTTTGATCGAAATACAGAAGAATATGCTAAGGTGCAAAGAAACAATGAGGTGTTTTTTGCAGTTGTTTATCCCTTCATTGGGTTTGTGCTTGAAGCAGGTGTCTACCTAGTCATTTATTTTGGTGGAGTATCCGTATTAAATGGAAGAATGACCCCAGGAAGGCTGTTTCAATTTATCGTTTACACCGCGCTCCTGTATCAGTACATAGGCTGGTTGACCAATATGCCGCGTATGCTCATGAATATGGTTACAAGTATGGAACGTATCGGGGATGTGTTGAAACAGGAGCCGCAGATCTTTGACCGTGAAAAAGCCAAATATCACAAAATACAGGGGAATGTAGAATTTGATCATGCAACATTTGGTTATAAATCATATGAACCCGTGATTGAACAAATTAATTTCAAGGTAAAGCCGGGAGAGATGATCGGAATCGTAGGGGCCTCTGGTGCCGGAAAATCCACACTCATCAATCTAGTCATGCATCTGTATGAGGTGGACGACGGGGAGATACGAGTGGATGGGGAAAATATTATGGACATCCGCCTTTCCGATTACCATTCTCAGATTGGAGTTGTTTTGCAGGAGACCTTTCTTTTTTCCGGCACCATTTTAAGCAATATCCGGTTTGCCAGACCAGAGGCTTCCTATGAAGAAATCATCCGGGCAGCCAAAATGGCAAATGCCCACGATTTTATCTGCCGTCTTCCCGATGGTTATCAAACGTATGTGGGAGAAAAAGGTCACAATCTTTCCGGAGGAGAGAGGCAGAGGGTGGCAATTGCAAGGGCTATTTTAAATGATCCGAGGATTCTAATTTTAGATGAGGCGACGGCAAGCCTGGATACGGAGAGCGAATATCTCATTCAAAAGGCTCTGCAAAGGCTGACTAGTGGCAGAACCACATTTGCAATTGCACACAGGCTTTCCACATTAAAGGATGCAGACAGATTGATTGTCATTGACGGGCACCGGATTGCAGAATCCGGCACCCATGGGGAACTGATAGAAATGAAAGGCATCTATTACAGTCTGGTCAAAGCCCAGCTGATGATGCAGGAGAACGAAAATTAACTAGGTAGATAGAATATGATTGCAAAAGGATCTGTACTCGCTTGGGGTACAGTTTTTTTGCTGTTTAAAAATACGGTTGAACGTGGAGATACTGGAAAAACCGGTGGACAAAGCAATTTCTGTAATCGACAGATTTGGCTGAGCCAAAAGAGTTTCCGCAGCTTTAATTCGTTTAAAACTCAGATAATCATAAAAGGTTGATTCCGTGTACTGCTTGAACAACCGGGTAAAATGATACTTGGAAAAACCGCTAAAGGCTGCCACGTCATCTAAGGAAAGCTCTTCCCTGTAATGAGCGTCGATATAATTGAGCACTGTATTGAATTTTTGCATGTATTCCTTTTGCTTGTAGATGCGGACGTTTGGAAAAAGATTTATGTTGTTTAATCGGTTTCGTCCAAGGGTAACGAAAAGATTGATTAAAAGAGAATAAATCACCAATTCCCGATATTCATTGGTGCCAAAATATTCGTTACGCATCTGCATGAGCAACTGCAGAACATCCTCATAAATCTGGGGATAATTGGTCTTCGTAATATGTAAGGAGCTGTTAAGCAGGGATTGAAGTCCGGAAAATCCTTTTAATTTGGTAATATTTGAAATATCAAATTGAAAAATAAAGCGCTTCCCGGAATCGGGAGCAATCAAGTAATGAATCTCACCAGGAGGCAGGATGAGAACCTCACCTGGAAGAATATGATACTTTTTGTTCGAAGATACTGCATCATAATAATTTTCCACTGGCATGATGATCTCAAGAGCTGTATGCCAGTGAGGGGCGAAATTACTCGCTTGACAGTTATACCAGATCCGGATGGTAGATCCATTTTGGAAGTTAATTGTCTCATAATTATTATCGACGGTACGTTCTTTCCAATCGCTGTTCTGAGTGTAAAAGTCTAAATAAGAACATTTAATCTGATCTCCTATCATGACTCCTCCATTCACAATTATTCCTTGTACTCATATTAAATTAAAATTAGTTTAACATACTTACTAAAACAATTCTATCACGATACGACAAAAAGGTAAATATTGCACAATGAAATTGAAAATAAAAAGAGAAAACTAGGCAATATGTGAATGGTAACTAGCAATAACTGATAGGCGTTTGTCGCTGAAATTGATAATAATAAACTAAGATAGATGTCAGGCATGGGGATGGAGGAACTATGAAAAACACTGCTAAAAAAATAGGTATGATATTGGGAGGGATTTTAGTATTCGTGCTTCTGATTTATTTAAAGAATCGAATGACCGGAGTTGAGAGTTATGCAGATAAGTATGCAGGCGTGGATCTTTTGGCAGAGGTCGATGGGCTTGACCGCGAAGGAACCTATACTCAGTACATAGCCAGTTACTCTGAAGCCAGATATCCTGCATCAGACGTGGATATCAATGTATGCAGCTATGCATCAGGCAAAAATATTTCCGTTTATCAGAATTATGAAGGCGAGGCAGAAGCCCTTTATACTGGAGATGGATCAACGGTGACATGGAACGCCAAAGTTCCTGAGGCGGGCTTTTACAATGTGTATCTGGAATATATGACCGTAAAATCCAGAGGTGTCGCTGCAGAACGGGCCATTTACATCAATGGAGAGAGTCCTTTTACGAATGCGGCCAATTTGACCTTTAAGAGACAATGGACGGATGATGGAAATGTCATTACAGATAATCAGGGGAATCAGATTCGTCCTTCTCAGATGGAAGTTTACAAATGGCAGAGCTCCTATTGCAAAGATGATATGGGGTACATGCAGGAGCCGTATCGATTTTATTTTAAGAAAGGAAATAATACTCTTACCCTTACCGCAGTAAACGAACCAATGGTGCTTCGTAAACTGGCTCTTACACCAGTAAAGGAGAAGACGACCTACATAGATTACAGGAAGGAGCAGCCTGAAACCTCAAAACCTCTCACTGGCTTTGATTTGAAAATTCAGGGTGAAGACTCTTCCATGAGATCGGAGCCATCCCTCTATGCAAAATATGACCGGTCTTCTCCTACGACAGAACCAAACAGTGTAACAAACACCGTGCTTAACTACACTGGCGGAGAGGCATGGAATAAGGCGGGACAATGGATTGAGTGGAACTTTGAGGTACCGGAGGACGGATATTATCATATTACGGTCAAAGGACGGCAGAATTATTCCAGAGGCAGCATCTCCAGCAGAAGCCTTTTGATTGATGGGGAAATTCCATTTAAGGAAGTTCAGACCATCTCCTTTCATTATGGGAATGACTGGGATGTGAAGACGTTATCCGATCAGGAAGGAAACCCCTATGAGTTTTACTTAAAAGCGGGCAGCCATACCATTCGTCTGGAAGCGACACTTGGAGGCATGGGTGATATCTTAAAAGAGTTAGAGGAGTCTACCTATCGTCTCAATCAGATTTATCGAAAGGTTTTAGTGTATACCGGTGCGGCTCCTGATAAGTACCGCGATTATAATCTGGGACAGTTATATCCGGAAGTGATCAAAGCTATGGGCTTAGAGTCAAAAAGGCTTTACAAAATCATCGATGAAGTAGTGGCATATACCGGGCAAAAGGCAGAAAAGATTGCGACAGCACAGACACTGGCTCAGCAGCTGGAGATGTTTGAAGAACGACCAGATAAGATAACAGTGAATTTTATTGATTTTAAAAATAATATTACTTCATTAGGAACTGCAATCCTAAACATGAGGGATACAAAACTGGATGTGGATTACTTCCTAGTCAGCAGTGCGGATGTTGAAAAATCCCCGGATAAAGCAAATATGTTTGACAAAGTCTGGCATGAATTAAAATCGTTTACTGCCTCTTTCTTTGTGGATTATAATGCCGTGGGAAACGTTTACGGTAAGGATGAAGATAAGGACTCGGTGGTAAAAGTATGGATCGCGACCGGACGTGATCAGGGAACGATTTTAAAAACTATGGTGGATGATACCTTTACCTTAGAAAGCGGAATCAAGGTCAACGTAGAAATCGTAGAAGCTGGAGCACTTTTAAATGCAGTGGTAGCAGGGCGTGGTCCGAATGTGGTGCTGTCCGTAGGGGCTGATCAACCGGTTAATTACGCGCTTAGAAATGCAGTTGAGGATTTAACTCAGTTTGGGGACCATCAAGAAGTCCTGAAATCGTTTTATAAAAGTGCCTACAGAGCTTATGAGTTTAACAACGGCCTGTATGCAATTCCTGAAACCCAGACCTATAATGTAATGTTTTACAGAAAAGATATTATGAAGGAATTAAATCTTCAGGTGCCGGATACCTGGGAGGAACTGATTCATATGTTGCCCACGATTCAGGGAAATAATATGGAGGTAGGAATTCCAACCACTGCAAGTACGACCACGCCGGACTTGTCGGTCTTTTATACCTTGTTGTACCAAAATGGCAGCGATGTGTATGATAAGAACGGCTTAAAAACCATCATAGACAATGAGGCTGGGGTAAAAGCATTTAACACATACACCAGTTTTTTTACGGATTATGGAATGCCGAAAGATTATGATTTTGTCAGCCGTTTTAGGTCCGGTCAGATGCCCATTGGAATTGCAAACTACAGCAGCTACAATACCTTAATGGTGTCAGCACCGGAAATCAGGGGATTATGGGATTTTACTTTGATTCCAGGTACGGAGAAAAAGGATACAGCCGGGAACAAGATCATCGATCGTTCTGATTTTTCCTCAGGAATCTGTACCATGATGATAAAAACAAAGGATGAAAAAGTGAAGCAGAATGCATGGCAGTTTATGAAATGGTGGGCCGAGACAGACACTCAGGTGAGATTCGGACGTGAGTTAGAGGCACTTCTTGGATCTTCTGCAAGATATGCAACAGCGAACAAAGATGCGTTTCGTCAACTGGCATGGAGTGCGGATAATGTAGAAGTGCTGGGAGAACAGTGGAAGTCAACAGTTGGATTTCAGGAGGTTGCAGGAGGCTACTATACCACAAGACATATCACCAACGCAGTTCGAAAGGTAATCAATAATGGAGAAGATCCAAGAGAAACGGTTCTGGAGTATTCAATGACAATTAATGAGGAGTTAAAGAAGAAACGAATTGAATTTGGGCTTCCAAACGAATAGCAGGAGGATGGGATGAGAGAGTATATAAAAAAATATGTTACGCTGCGCCGCCATGAGTTTGAAATCATGGTGAAGAAAGCAAAGAAAAGCAAAGCGTGCTACCTGTTTCTTGCACCCTATGCAATTTTATTTACTATGTTTTACATTCTGCCGGTATGTTCCTCCATTTTTTTCAGCTTTACCTATTACAACATACTGGAGCCTCCCAAGTTTATCGGATTGCAAAATTATATCAGTCTGATTTTACAAGATGATATCTTTTTAAAAGCAGTTAAAAATACGTTTATGATTGCCGTAATTACCGGGCCATTGGGATATATCATGTCTTTCCTTTTTGCATGGCTCATCAATGAGCTGCCAAGGTGGATTCGGACCATTGCAGTTATCATATTTTACGCGCCCTCCATAGCTGGTAATGTATTTGTTATTTTTTCCATCTTTTTTAGAGGGGATTCCTTTGGTTATGTCAATGCATTTTTAATGAATATAGGTTTGATCGATGCCCCCATCCTGTGGCTGACCAATCCAAAATATATGCTAACGGTATGTATGCTGGTTATCCTCTGGATGAGTCTGGGAACCGGATTCCTTTCCTTTGTAGCAGGTCTACAGGGAGTGGACCGGTCTCAGTTTGAAGCAGGATATATGGACGGAGTGAAGAATCGGTGGCAGGAGTTATGGTATATTACCCTTCCTAACATGAAGCCAATGCTGATGTTTGGTGCGGTCATGTCGATTACACAAGCATTTGGGGTTTGTGATGTTACCATGGCACTTTGTGGGTATCCAAGTACGGATTATGCAGCACGAACCGTTGTGACCCATTTGTTTGATTATGGTTTTTCAAGATTTGAGATGGGGTATGCATCGGCGATTGCTACCTTGCTGTTTTTAATCATGATCTTATGTAACAAGGCAATCCAGAGTCTGTTAAGAAGAGTAGGGACCTGATATGAGCAGAAAAATAAAAGATGGAAATGCAACACATCGTAAATTATTTAAAATAAAAAAAAGAAAACCAAACCGTTCCAGAACTGGAGACTTCCTGA
Source organism: Hungatella sp. UBA7603 (assembly GCA_002478865.1). Taxonomy (GTDB): domain Bacteria; phylum Bacillota; class Clostridia; order Lachnospirales; family Lachnospiraceae; genus Lacrimispora. The sequence goes on along the minus strand of DLJZ01000027.1, from coordinate 60,039 downwards.
TATATTTCATGCTGTTTTTGGTTGCAATTGCTATGGTATTTCCCCTTGTATTTGCTGTCAGCAGTTCACTAAAACCCCTTGATGAATTGTTTTTGTTTCCCCCTAAGGTATTTGCACAGAATCCGACGCTGGATAACTTCCAGGATTTATTTGTTACCATGGGAAAATCCTGGGTTACCTTTTCCAGATACATATTTAATACCGTGTTTATTACCGCAGCAGGTACGGCAGGACATTTAATCATTGCCTCTCTTGGAGCCTTTGTGCTCTCAAAATATGAGTTTCCGGGCAGTAAGCTGTTCTTTACCATCGTTGTAACGGCATTGATGTTCAATGGATATGTAACGGCAATCCCCAATTACCTGATTATCAGCAAGCTGGGCTGGATTGATACTTACTGGGCTGTTGTTATACCGGCATTTGCAGCACCTATGGGACTATTCCTGATGAAGCAGTTTATGGAAGGAATTCCCATGTCACTAATCGAAGCAGCTATGATAGACGGAGCCGGACTTGGAAAGATATTCTTTCAAATTGTAATGCCTAATGTAAAGCCAGCGTGGCTGACCTTAATCATCTTCTCCGTACAAAGCCTATGGAATAACAAAGCAGCAACCTTCATTTATTCCGAAGAAAAGAAGACACTGGTCTATGCACTGCAGCAGATACAAAGCGGTGGAATTGCAAGAACCGGTCAGGCTGCGGCGGTAACGGTGGTTGTTATGATTGTTCCAATTACTATTTTCATTCTGTCGGAAAGCCGTATCCTTGAGACCATGGCAAGTTCCGGGCTGAAGGAATGATACGAAAGGGTCTGTGAAGTAAGGAGATGGAGGAAAACAGGATATGAAGAGGAGTATGAATTGTCTTGCAGCATTGGTTTTTTCGGTAAATCTCCTGGCTGGTTCCACAGTTGCGGCCTATGCAGATGACGGCTCGGAAAGGGGATATACCTATAATTATGATTATTGGGGTGACGTACAGTATTCCCCTGATGCCTATAGCACCGTAGACGTTTATACCGCACCGGAACTGGGGTTAAATAAAGGCTTTAACGCGCCGGCAGGATTGTATGTCCAGGGAGATGATGTTTATATCTGCGATACCGGAAACAACCGGATCGTACAGTTGAAACGAGAAAACAAGAACGATTTTAAACAAATCCGTATCATTGATGAAATAAAAGGAGATGTGGAGGTAAAGACGCTTTTAAATCCTACGGATATTTGTGTGACAAAGGATGGATATCTCTACATCTGTGATAAAGGAAATAACCGCATTTTAAAACTGGATCATGACTTAAACTTTGTAATGATGTTTGAAAAGCCGGATAATGTGGTCTTTGACCAATCGGCTGAATTTCTGCCTGGTAAGCTGGAAGTGGATGCTGCAGGGAGGGTATATTGCATTGCGGACAATATCAACAAAGGAATGATAAAATACGATGCAGACGGAACCTTTACTGGTTTTTACGGTGCCAGCCAGGTGACCTACACTTTTTCAGACTATATCTGGAAAAAGTTTGCAACAAAGGCGCAGAGAGCAGCTATGGAATCCTTTGTGCCCACGGAGTATGACAATATTTATATGGATACCGAAGGCTTTATCTTTGCATGCACCACCAATGTAAGCGAAAAGGGCATGGATACTGGTTCCGATGTGCCCATTCGAAGATTGAATCTAATGGGGCAGAACATTCTCATTCAAAATGGAAATTATCGTGTTATGGGTGATCTCTATTGGGGACTTGGCGGAGGCTACAAGGGCCCGTCCTTAATTACCGATATGACGGCACTTGATCATGGGATCTATTTTGCCATTGACAAGGTCAGAGGAAGAATCTTTGGTTATGACAAACAAGGCCATATGCTATATGCCTTTGGCGGAAATGGCAACATAAACGGCAGCTTTAAGCTTCCATCTGCCATTGATCATATGGGAAATGATCTTCTTGTTCTGGACTCTCAGGATGCCAGCCTTACCGTATTTACCCCAACGGAATATGGAAATTTAATTTATCAGGCCATAACAGAGTACGATGCGGGAGATTATAAGTCTTCTGGGAAAACATGGGAAAAGGTAAAGGCGCAAAATGGAAATTATGATTTGGCATATGTGGGAATCGGAACCTCACTCATGAGCCAGGAAAAGTATAAAGAAGCTATGAAATACTTTGAATTAAAATGGGATACAAAAAATTACTCCAAGGCATTTAAGCAGTATCGGAAGGAGTGGGTGGAAGAACACATAGGCTTACTATTTGCAGGAGTCATAATCTTATTTGTTCTCCCGACACTCATAGAAAGAGGAAAGAAAATCAAGTACCAAATCGATACTGCAGAGATTTTTAAAGAGTAATTCAGAAACGGAGGAAGGTATGACGGCCAATCGTTATGTTTCAACATTAAAATATTCATTGTATGTGATTACCCATCCACTAGATGGCTTCTGGGATTTAACTCATGAAAAAAGGGGGTCCCTTGCGGCAGCAAATACAATTTTATTACTGACTTTGCTTGCGAGAATTATGTCGCTGCAATATACAAGTTTCCAGTTTTTGCAGGTTTACCGGGAAGGGATTAATATCTTTGTCTACATTGCCAGTATCATCTTTCCTCTGGCTTTGTTCTGTGTGGGAAATTGGGGACTGACTACCTTGTTTGACGGAAAAGGAAAACTGTCCCAAATCTGTATGGGGGCCGGTTATGCACTTGCACCATATCCACTCATTCAGTTTCCGATGATTATATTGAGCAATCTTATTACGGTAGAGGAAGGCGCATTTTACAACTTTGCACTGGTGTTTATGATGGGCTGGATAGCAGTATTAATGATCTGTGCCATGATGGAAATCCATGAATACAGCATGACTAAAACCATCGTGTTTATGGTTGCATCGATCTTTGCTATGCTGGTCATGATATTTATCTTATTGCTATTTTTTAGCATGATCAGCCAGGGAATCTCGTATTTTGTTTCCATTGTGAAAGAAATCATGTTCCGAATGTAAGGGGGGAGGAGGATAAATGAGAATGATAAAAGATAATTTAAGAAATCTCCTGGCTCCTGCTCTGCTCTTATTGGTAATCCTTTCAGGAACTTTGGTATTGATACTCTTAAAAAAGGAACCGGAACAGGAAGAGATTATCAAGGTAAATGCGTTTGAGGGAAAAGAGCAGGAAATCATACTGGAAAATGATAAGTTAAAGCTGACCATGGATTCAGCGACCACACAGTTTATGGTCAAGGTAAAGTCCACAGGTAACGTGTGGTACTCCAATCCACAGGATGCAGATGAGGATAAAGTAGCACTTTCGACAGACATTGAAAATCTGAAGTCTACCCTTCTTTTGACCTACAGCACCATCAACGGGGTAGACACTCTTTATAATAATTACAAATACAGTATAGCCAGTAAAATCTATGATATAGAGGCAACCAAAGATTCCATTAAGGTAAATTACTCCATTGGAGAGGTGGAAAAGGAATTTATTGTTCCTAACGTCATATTAAAAGACCAGTTTGAGAAACTTATTTCCCAGATGAGCAAATCAAGTGCCAGCATGGTGAAACAATACTACAAGTTGTATGACATCAACCATATGGGAAAAAAGGAAGACAAAGAAGCCCTGCTGGCCAAATATCCAATCCTTGCAGATGAAGTGATTTATGTCCTGCGTGATGGAGTGAAAAACAATATTAAAACCAAGTTTGAGGATTATTTCAAGGAAGCCGGCTATACCCTTTTGGACTATACAAAGGAGAAAGAGTTATATACGGCAGATAATTCTACGGATAAACCAGTGTTCAATGTCAGCGTAATTTATCGGCTGGAGGGAAACGACTTAAAGGTTGAAGTTCCCATGGAGGAAATTGAATACAAGAAAAAATATCCGATCCTGACCTTAAATGTACTGCCGTATTTTGGAGCAGGAACTTCTTTGGAGGAAGGATATTTATTCGTACCGGAGGGCGGCGGCTCTATCATTAACTTTAATAATGGAAAGACAGCCCAAAGCAGCTATTATTCCAACGTATACGGTTGGGATATGGCACAGGGCAGAGAATCTTTAGTACATGAAACACGTACCTATTTTGGGGTGTTTGGGATCTCGAAAGGGGATAGCTCCTTTCTCTGCATGCTGGAAGACGGGGCAGCATATGCCTCCGTCGGTGCGGATATCAGCGGAAGAAGCAACAGCTATAATTATGCAAGTGCAAGTTTTAATATCTTGCACAGGGAACAATGTGATGTAGCGGATAAGTATAATGGCGCCATGTTTGTGTATGAAGATAGCATACCAAAAGAAAAGCTGGTAGAACGATACCGTTTTGTGGACTCCGGCAGTTATGTGGAGATGGCAAATTCCTATCACGACTATCTGGGAGAGACCTATGGGAATGGTTTTACGGCAAATAATGATTCGGCGGTACCAGTTTTAGTAAGCTTTATTGGAGCCGTGGATAAGATGGAACAGGTGATGGGGGTACCTGTCTCAAGACCCCTTTCCCTTACCACTTTCCAGGAGGCAAGGAATATTTTAGAGGAGTTAAATGAAAACGAAGTGAAAAATCTGTCGGTAAAGCTCTGTGGCTGGATGAACGGGGGAATGAAGCAGACCATGTTATTAAAGCCTGATCTAGTCAAAAAGCTTGGCAGTAAAAAAGATTTAAAGGCTCTAACTTCCTATGCGTCTGAAAAGGGAATGAAGCTGTACTTAGATGGCGTGACAAATTATGCATACAACAAAAAAAACGATCAATTTCTTCTGTCCCGGGACGCAGCAACAATGGCCAGCAAAGTGATAGCAAAACTTTATTCCTATGATCCTGTCTATTATGGAGAGCAGGATTTTCGGGATCCATATTACTTGTTAAACGTAAAAGCAATCACTAAGACAATGGGAAATTTATGGGAAGCTGCAAAAACCTACAACGCATCTGGAGTATCCTTTCAAGATGTGGGATATCAGTTGTCCGCAGATTATAACCCCAGACGGTTTGTCACCCGCCAAGGAGCAAAAGAACAGCAGATGGACATCTTAAATGCCATCCATGAGTCTGGAATGGGAATCATGACCAATATGGGAAATGATTATACGCTGGGAGTAACGGACTTCATTACCAACATGAATTTGGCTGGCTCCCGTTATACAATTATTGATGAAACCATTCCCTTTTATCAGATTGCAGTTCACGGTTATGTCAACTATACGGGAGAAGCGCTGAATCTGGCCAGAGATTATAAGGAGGAATTGCTTCAATCCGCAGAATATGGAGCCGGTCTTTCCTTCACATTTATGGCGGCAGATTCTAAAAAACTGCAGAATACATACTATACCCAGTATTTCGGAGCAGGATACGAAGCGTGGAAGGACACCATGCTTGCAATCTACCAAAGATATGAAAAAAGCTTAGGCTCTACTTTCAATCAGCGAATCACAGACCATGCCAGATTAGACAAGGGTGTCACCCTTACTGCTTATGAAGACGGAACTAAAGTATATGTCAACTATAATTATGAGGACTATACCACGCAAGATGGAACATTATTGCCGGCCAGAGACTATCTGGTAGTTCATTAGGAAAGGAAAATAGATATATGATGAAGCGTAAGAAATATAAAGGTCTTCAAAAAAGAAAAGCAATATCAGGATATCTGTTTATTATGCCTTTCATAATCGGCTTTCTGGTGTTTATGGTAAAGCCATTCTTTCAGTCTCTTTATATGAGTTTCTGTAACGTAAAGGTTGGCAGCAACGGATTTGAACTCATATTTGGCGGATTTGTAAATTATTTAAGAGCCTTTACCGTTGATATTGAATACAACAAGCTCCTAACAACAGAAATCACTCGAATGTCATATAACTCTGTGGCAATCATGGTATTTAGTTTCTTTGCAGCAATGATACTGAATCAGGAGTTTAAAGGACGTGCGCTGGTAAGAGCGATCTTCTTTCTGCCAGTCATTTTATCCTCCGGTGTTATTTTAGGAATCGAGTATAACAATACGCTGCTGTCTGGGATGCAAGATGCCATCCAGCAATCGGCAGGAGGTACCTCCATTACGACTGCCATCCAGAAAATACTCACAATAAACGGAATAGGAAGCAGAGTATTTCAACTTGTTTTTAAAATAGTGGATGGAGTCTATGATGTAGCAATCGCATCAGGGATCCAGATTATCATCTTTTTATCCGGATTACAGACCATCTCCAGTAATATGTACGAAGCGGCCTCAATTGAAGGTTGCACCCGTTGGGAAAGTCTCTGGAAGATTACGTTTCCTATGATCAGTCCTCTGTTTTTAGTAAACTGGATTTATACCATCGTTGATTTTTGTATGAGAACAGATAATAAGGTGATGGAAAAAATCAGTAAGACGATGATAGTAGATTTGAATTATGGGTTTGCTTCTTCCATGGCATGGGTTTATTTTGGAATTGTAATCGTCATGATAGCCTTAAGCTCGTTCATTATATCCAAGGGGGTTTATTATTATGAATAAGACAAAGGCAAATAGAAGATGGGATAACTACTGGGGGAGAAACTTAAAATCTGGCGGATATCTTCTGAAAAAGAGTGCCAAGAATTTTGTTTATCGCATCATCCGTTTTTTGATGCTTTTTGGAATGTGCTTTTTGATTCTACAACCGATCTTTAACAAGATATCCATTAGTATCATGGCAGAGGAAGATTTGTATAATGCGATGGTTATCACGGTTCCGGAGCATTTTACTACGGCGAATTACCAATTGGCGGGTCAGTTTATGGATTACTGGAAGACCATGGCAAATACAGTATTTGTGTCGCTTACGATTGCAATTTTACAAATTGCTGTCTGTACCATAGTAGGGTATGGCTTTGCCAGATTTGAGTTTCCTCTTAAAAAGTTCTGGTTTGCCTGTGTGATGTTAGTAATCATCATTCCGCCCCAGACCATATCCACTTCCCTGCATCTACATTTTAGATTCTTTGACTTGTTTGGTATCGCTAAAATGCTTACTGGAAACACCATCAATTTAAGAGGCTCTGCATTGCCTTATTATCTGATGAGTGCCGGCTGTATGGGACTTAAAAATGGATTATATATCTATATGATCCGTCAGTTCTTTCGAAATGTTCCAAAGGAGACAGAGGAGGCGGCCTATGTGGATGGCTGCGGAACCTTTAAAACCTTTGTCCAGATCATGCTGCCGGGGGCAAAGCCAATACTTACGTCCTGCTTTTTATTTGCCTTTGTGTGGCAGTGGACGGACGGATTTTATTCCAAGATGTTTTTAGGAAATATAAAGCTACTTTCTGTTCAGTTGCAACAGATTGGTGAAAGGCTTGGCAACTACATGATCCATACCTTAAATCAGGCAACAGGTGCCTCCGTGGGATATACCCAATGTATCGTATCCACAGGCACTCTAATGGTAATATTTCCGCTCCTTTTGCTTTATCTGTTTGCGCAGAAGGGCTTCGTGGAAAGCTTGAGTAGTTCCGGTATTAAAATGTAAAAAAATAAAATAAGGGAAAAGAGGAGAAGAAGGAGCATGAAAAAATGGAAAAGAGCAATGGCTCTGATAATGGCATCTGCAATGGTAAGCGGATTAACCGCTTGTGGGGGGGCCGGAAAAGCCGCAGATGTAAAAGTATCGGATAGCACAGAGGTCAAAGCTTCCGGCGGAGAAGAAAAAAATGAGTCAGAGGCCTCCGAAAAGGCTGAAGCGGATACTGTACTTAAGGATGAAAACGGAAAGCCTTATGATCTGGGAGGCATGGAAATAACAATCGCAGACTGGTATTCTTCCGGCGAGGAAGATAAGCCGGCAAGTGCTTATGAAGAGGCACGGCAGGAGTATATTGACTGGATCCAGGAAACCTACAATTTTAAGATCAATCAAAAGGCTATTACGACCTGGGGAGACTCTCCGGAGGATTATGTAAACTATGCTACAACAGGCGGAAGTGAAAACTACCTTTTTACCCTGTATCAGGGAACCGCTCTGAGTTCTGCTGTGAACAGCGGTCTCATGTATGATCTATCCACCTTGGATTGCCTGAATTTTTCGGATTCCAAATGGGTTCCTTCCGTTATGGAATTAATGAAAAAAGGAAATTCAGTCTATGGAATGAGAGGCAATCCTCATCAGGCCACCGCAGGTATTTTCTTCAATAAAAGATTACTGGAGGAAGCAGGAATCAAACCGGATTCCCTCTATGAGATGCAGGCAAATAAGGAGTGGACCTGGGCAAAGTTTGAAGAATTATGCAAACAGGTTCAAAAGGATACCAATAACGATGGCATTATTGATCAGTATGCAATGACAAACTTTTCAAGTACCTTCTATCCGGCAGCAATGGTTTCCAATGGAGGAGGTCTCATTAAAAAAGATGAGGATGGCCGTTTCTATAACACTCTGGAGTCCGATGAAACCATGGAAGCATTAAACTGGTCTCTTGATATGATTTCCAAATATGAAATGGTATACCCAAAAGATTCCAAATGGGATTATACCTTCACGGCATTTGCCAATGGAGAAGCTGCGTTTTCCTGCGCAGAGTCTTATAAAGCAGGTGACTGGTCAAAGATGGAGGATGATTTTGGATTTATCTGTTTTCCAATGGGACCTAAAATGGATCATTATGTAAACTATGCGCAGGATACTCTTGTCGTAATTCCTTCTTGCTATGATAAAGAGAAAGCATGGAAGCTGGCTTTTGCTTACAATCTTTATACCGATCCAGTTCCTGGATATGAAGATTACGAATCCTGGAAAGACGGCTATTATAAATCCTTCCGTGATACAGAATCGGTAGATCAGACCATAGCTCTTATGATTAACAGCGGTGTTCCAAGATACGAGCAGGCCGTAAACGGTATTGATACAGGAAAGGATCTTTACTGGAAAATAAGCAAGGAGAATACTCCGGCTCAGCAGGCTGAAGCAATCAGAAATACCTGGCAGTCTTATATCGATACAGCAAACGGAAAATAAAGAAAAGGTTACGGCTATTTCAGTGGAGGAAACAATGGGAGAGTATTTTAGCTTAGACGGCGGTTTGATGCGGTTTCTGTCAAAGGCATCGGACATCTGTATCATTAGTATTATATGGCTTATATGCTGTCTGCCGGTCGTCACCATAGGGGCTTCCACGACTGCGGCTTATTATACGATAGTTAAGGTAGTAAAAAGGCAGCGGGGAACTCTACACCTAGAATTTATTCAATCATTTAAAAAGAATTTTAAAGATTCTGTTGTTATTCATTTATTTTATCTGGTGGTAGAGGGATTTCTGGTTTTTAACATTGATAACGCATACCGGACGTTAGAGGCCAGAGATTCCACCATGGCTTTAAACCAACTATTTCTATATGCGGCATTATTGCTACTTGTAATGGCAGCAGGGATCTATACCTATCCAGCACTATCCAGATTTTCCATGGGGAGAAGAGAATTGATTCAATTTTCCTTTGTTGCCATGAGCCGTCATCTGCCAGTAACAATATTACTTCTAGGAGTCTTTGCAGCGTCATCTGCAGCAATGGTATGGTTACCGGCAGGAATTATCTTTATGCCAGGAATATGTCTGTATCTATACAGCCGTATTATGGAACCGATTTTAAGAAACTACATGACAGAAGAAATGAGATTACAGTGGGTTGGAAAAGAGGAGGAGTAACATGAAAGGACCTACCGCGCCCAAAGATCCGGAAAAGAAGAACCCATATTTTTATATCATAAGAGATAAAGAAATATTTGGAGCAAAACAGGAAGATGAAAAAGGGGTTCAATTTATCTATGAAAATGATGGGAGACTGATAAACAGCGCACAGATTACAGGAAATATATCAGATCCAAATATCCTGGAGCAGTTAAAAACAACACAGGGATTTCGAACGCTTGTACATAGTATCGGTGTGTCTGTTGAGACGGAGGAACCCTCAGATAACGTAGACTTTATCTTTCAGATGTACGGACATAATGACATCTACGGCGGAGGCACCAACTTAAAGCTGTCTCTGACTGGAAACGGGGTGGAAGAAAAACTTAAGTTAAGTGATGTTGAGTGGAGTGAGGATGACAAGGAGCCGGGGCAGATCCGTTTTGAATTTGATACCCCTGAAATCCTTGCAAGAGCCAATGTGCGTTTGTATTTAAACGAAGGTTTTTCCGTCCCAGAGGTCAGTGAGGAGAGTGAGGTGGATGTTTCATCGGAAGCTTATCATCGGATGATTGCCCGTTCTCTGATGCAGTTAGGAAACTCAAAAAGACTAGCAGAAGCAATCAAACGTGCCAAAGAAGGAAAGGATGTGACCCTTGCCTATATTGGAGGTTCCATTACCCAGGGAGCCGGGGCCACACCCATTAATACGGGATGCTATGCTTATAAGTCATACCGTGCCTTTGCAGATCGCTATGGCAATGGAAACAATGTGCATTTCATCAAAGCTGGAGTAGGTGGAACCCCTTCTGAGCTTGGAATGTTGCGGTTTGACCGTGATGTATTGCGTGATGGAAGTTATCCAGATGTGGTTGTGATCGAGTTTGGAGTCAATGACGAGGGGGATGAAACAAAGGGAAACTGTTATGAGAGCCTGGTAAAGAAAATTCTCATGCTGCCCAATCAACCGGCAGTGATCCTGCTGTTTGCAGTATTTGCCAATGATTGGAACTTACAGGAACGTCTTTCACCGGTAGGAAGGCTTTATGAACTTCCCATGGTAAGTGCCTTAGATGCCGTATCTCCTCAGTTTCCGTTGACAAAAGAAACTGGAAGGGTTATTTCAAAAAATCAGTTTTTTTATGATATTTTTCATCCAACCAATGCAGGTCATACCATAATGGCGGACTGCATTACTTATTTGCTTGAACAAACAGAGCGACAGGAAGAAACAATAGACCACACAGCAGAACTGCTCTTAAAAAAGCCGGCAATTGGTGATGACTTTGTCCATGTAAAGCTGTTGGATAAAAAAGATAATTATCAGATTGCTGAGATTCAATGCGGAGGTTTTATTGAGACAGATACAGAGCTGCAGCGGACCGAGATGGATGAAGATCTCTTTGGCACCCCCCAGTTTCCATATAACTGGATGTACGATGGTACAAAAAGCTTAGGGGACCCTTCCTTTGAGCTGAAGATAAATTGCCGCGCTTTGCTTCTGATCTACAAGGATTCAGGGTCCAATGATGTAGGGAAGGCAGATGTGTTTTTAGATGGCAAAAAGGTTCTGACAGCCGATCCCAGAAAGACCGGCTGGGTGCACTGTAATCCAGTCCTTGTTTGTAATGAAAAGCATTCACAGGAACACATCTTGCAAGTTAACATGGCCCAGGGCGATGAAACTAAAAAATTCACCACACTGGGGTTTGGATATGTAAATTAGGTATTTGATAACATCAGACACTTATAATTCACTACAAGGAGAACAATATGGTAACAGCAAACAACCCGATTTTATCCGGTTTTTATCCGGATCCCTCCATTTGTCGTGTGGGGCAGGATTTTTATCTGGTAAATTCAAGTTTTGCCTATTTTCCAGGTGTACCCATATTTCATAGCCGGGATTTGGCCCATTGGGAACAGATTGGCAACATCCTGGACCGGGAGGAACAGCTTCCCCTGGAAAACAGCGAGATATCCCAAGGGATTTTTGCACCCACAATCCGTCATCATAATGGCGTGTTTTATATGATCACCACCAATGTTAACCATGGCGGTAACTTCATTGTAACTGCAAAAAAGCCGGAAGGACCATGGTCGGCACCATATTATTTAGGAAGGGAGGCACAGGGAATTGATCCCAGTCTTTTTTTTGACGAGGATGGGAAATGTTATTATGTAGGAACAAGGCCGAATCCAGAGGGAGTCCGCCATAATGGTGACTGGGAGATATGGATTCAGGAACTCAGTCTCACGGAAATGAAACTGGTGGGCAAAAGTATGGCAATCTGGAAAGGTGCCTTAAAGGATGCCATATGGCCGGAAGGACCGCATATCTACAAGATCGGAGAATATTACTATCTGATTCACGCGGAGGGAGGAACCGGGCCAGATCACGCAATCAGTGTGGCAAGGAGCAGGAATTTGTGGAAATGGTTTGAGGGGTGTCCACGTAATCCTGTTTTCTCTCACCGCAACCTTGGGATGAATTATCCGATCGTGTATACAGGACATGGGGATTTGATTGATGATGGCAATGGGGGCTGGTATGTTATTATGCTAGCATCAAGATTATGTAAGGGCCACAGCAGTATGGGACGGGAGACATTCCTGGCGAAAATGACCTGGGAAAATGGTTGGCCTGTCATCAATGCAGGAATTGGCAAACTGGAATCCAAGGTAGAGCTTCCTCTTACCCCATACCGCTTTGGGAAAGAGGTCTCAGAGCATGACAGCTTTCATTTTTATGGAAAAAAGCTGGATGAAAGATTTGTGGGTATTCAAAGATGTGGGGAAAACATGCATTCCCTTACAGAACGACCGGGATTTTTACGGCTGTACACGAGAAAAGAGAAAATCAGTGATAAAACTGCTGCCTCTTATATGGGCATTCGTCAAAAAAGTTATCATTTCCGGTTGTCAACAGGTGTGGAATTTAATCCGTTACAAGAAGGTGAGACAGCAGGATTGGTCCTGTATCAAAACCATGAAAATCACCTGCTCATGGAAATTACCAAACGGGGTAACGGACGGTCATTTTGTGTCACAGCAAATATACACGGAACCAAGCAAATCATTGCTGAAACGGGGCTTGAGCCTTTTGGATTAGTAGAAATCAATATAAGGGCGAATTCACAACAGGCAGACATTTGGATAACGGAGGGGGATATCCGTACCCAGGTGGTCAAAGAGGTGGATTTACTTCCTTACACAACTGAAAGAGCTGGTGGTTTTGTGGGCTGTACCATGGGGATGTATGCATCATCAAATGGGGAAGAGAGTGCAAATCATGGGGATTTTGCATGGCTCTTGTATGAATCATAAAATATGGGGAAACAGGGGGTCACTAACATGAGAAGGGACTGGAAAAAGAAATTAGGAATCGTTATGCTATCAGCAATCATGGTAATGGATACCAGTATGATAGCAAGAGCGGCTGGCTGGACAGAAAAGCAAGATGGATGGTATTTTGAAGATAATGGGGATTATCTGAAATCTGTCTGGAAAAAAGCTGATAAAGGTTATTATTATCTGGGCGAAACCGGTAAATTGCTTACAGATTCCTGGGTTGCTGACGGAGATAAAAAGTATTATGTGGATTCGGAAGGATTACGAGTGAAAAATCAGTGGATTAACACAAAATCCTGGGATGATGCCGAAGACAGCACCGAATACTGGTATTATTTTAACGCAAATGGGGAAATGCTTACCGGAAAACAGAAGATAAAGGATAAAAAGTATTTCTTCTCTGAGGAGGGGAAGATGCTGACAGGGTGGGTCACCTTTACCAATGACGTTGCGGAGAATCTCACAGATGATATCAGCATTGACAATACCTATTATTGTCTGGAAAATGGAGAAAGAGCCAGCGGCTGGCTTGAACTGGCACCACCGGTTGATGAAGATAATAAGGGTGATATTGATTGGTATAATTTCGAAGGAAATGGTAAAATCAGGAGAAATAAAAAGAACAAGGTGGGAGATTATGAATTTTGCTTTGACACACAAGGCAAAATGATTGATGGCTGGGCTTATAAGACATCGGATAATTCCTTTGTGAAAGTGGACGAAAATACAGAAGCCATAAACGAGTACAATGATGATGCCAGCAGATACTATTATTGCGGCGAAGAGGGTGTGGGAGCTGTTCAGAAAAATATCTGGCTGAAAGTCGTTCCTCCTGGAAAAGAAGGAGATCCGGACGAAGATAACAAATGGTATTATTTTAACAAAAAGGGACTTATGACAATGCCCGATTCAAAGTCAATAGCCACACCTTCAGAAGCAACGCCGTCAGAAGCCACACCATCTCAAGCAAGTCGTGTGATTGAAATTAGAAAAGTTAATACCACTGGAGAATACCAGGTCAATGGAGGCTCAGGAGATTTACTAAAAGTTTTGCTGAAACAGTTAAACGATAAATATTATCTGTTTGATGACAAGGGTAAAATGGTGGATGGCCTTTTGTATGCCTATAATAACGAAGGCAAAAATCCATTAAAAGAAGGTTATTACGATTTTGGTGCGGAAGGAGCCAGAAGAACTGGAAAAGCAAAGAAGGAAGAGGCTGGAATTGATTACGAGTACTATTTTTCTAAGAAAAATGAGGACGGATACTCTCTGGGGCAGGGAGTGACCGGGATATATGACGGAAAACTCTACTACAAGGGTCTCTGCGTTAAGGCAGATGATAATTATGAATATGAACTGGTCTATATTCCAGATCTTGCGGGTATAAAAGGAACCGGATTGTTCGTTATAGACGGCAACGGGAAGGTAAAAACCAGCGGGACTACGCCAGAGTTTTCTGATGGAAACAAATACCGGATTAAGAGTGGGAAATCGAAAAAGAGTGGATTCCAGGTCTATCTGTTAGAAAAGGATGGTCCAAGAGAAGGAACACTTCTTAATGCGGATGATGCGGACCTGACCGTGCATTTTGATCAACCAATGTTTAAATAAAATATTGCCATGGGGTTTGATTACGCCCTGCCAGAATTTCTTTAAAAAGAAGTCTGGCAGGGGTTTTTATTTTATAGGGGAGTTCTACGAGCTTCCCTATAAAATAAAAAGCACGACCTGCAGGATGCACATGACGCTTAAGAGGAAGATGTCACTAAAGTGACAGCGCGTCAGCGCCAGAGTCTGACAAGTCAGACTCTTTATATAATATTTTCATAAATAGAGTCAGGAACACTGGTAGAAAAAACTTCTTTCAGATGCTATAATAGAACCAGCAAATGATAAGGAGCAAAAACAACTTAATATGGATAAATATCAGGTACTAAAGCATTATTTTGGCTATGACAGCTTCAGGGAAGGTCAGGAGCCTCTGATGGATGGGATTCTTAAGGGAAGAGATGCCCTTGGTATCATGCCTACCGGTTCTGGTAAATCCCTCTGCTTTCAGATTCCAGCGCTTATGATGGAAGGAATCACATTGGTCATATCCCCTTTAATATCTTTAATGAAAGATCAGGTATCAACACTTAATCAGGCAGGAATTCACGCCGCATATCTTAACAGTTCTCTGACTGCCAGTCAGTATTATAAGGCCCTGGCCTATGCACGGGAAGGGCGATACCCCATTATATATGTAGCACCCGAACGACTTTCAACAGAAGAATTTTTAGATTTCGCACTTCACACCAAGATATCCATGATAGCTGTGGATGAAGCACACTGCGTTTCCCAATGGGGACAGGATTTTAGACCAAGCTATTTAAAAATCGTAGATTTTATAGAAAAGCTTCCAAATAGGCCGGTAATCAGCGCATTTACAGCAACGGCTACGAATGAAGTACGTGAAGATGTCATAGACATTCTTATGCTTCAAGAGCCTGTGATCGTGTCTACGGGCTATGATAGGCCAAATCTCTATCTGGGAGTACAAGCTCCAAAGGATAAGTACGGAACGCTTAAAAACTATGTGGAATGCCACAAAGAGCAGTGCGGAATTATATACTGCTTGACCAGAAAGTTGGTGGAAGAGGTCAGTGACAAGCTAAAAGGAGACGGATTTTCTGTAACCAGGTATCATGCAGGATTAAGCGATGCAGAGCGTAGGAATAATCAGGACGATTTTATATATGATAAGAATACAATCATGGTAGCAACCAATGCATTTGGTATGGGGATAGATAAATCCAATGTAAGATATGTAATTCATTATAATATGCCAAAAAATGTGGAATCCTATTATCAGGAAATTGGCCGTTGTTCAAGAGACGGTGAACCAGGAGAGTGTATTCTTTTATACAGTGGTCAAGATGTGATCACCAACCAGATGTTTGTGGAAAACAATCAAGATAATCAGGAACTGGACCCATTGACCAAGAACCTTGTGATAGAGCGTGATCGGGACAGACTTAAAAAGATGACCTTTTATTCTTACACCAATGAATGTCTGAGAGACTACATACTGCGGTATTTTGGGGAATATGGAGATAATTACTGTGGCAACTGTTCCAATTGCCTTACCCAGTTTGAAACAGTGGATGTGACAGATATTTCAAAACATCTCATTGGTTGTGTAGGAACAAGCAGACAGCGCTACGGCACAACGGTAATCCTTGATACCGTACATGGCGCCAGTACGATTAAAATAAGAAATTACCGTATGGATGAAAATCCTCATTACAGTACCCTTTCAAAAACGCCCACATATAAACTTCGGCAAGTAATGAATTATTTATTTTTAAATGATTATCTGGCAGTGACTAACGATGAGTACGCCATTGTAAAGCTAACAGAAAAGTCTAAAAGTGTATTAGAAGAAAATCAGATGATAACCATGAAAATGGCCAAGGGACAAGAATCATCATCCAAAGAAAAGTCTGCAAAAAAGATTAAAAAATCAAGTGCAGTAGCTCAGCTCACCAGTGAAGATGAAGTTGTATTTGAAGAGCTGAGAACTCTGCGTCTTTTGATTGCCAAGGAAGAAAAAGTTCCTCCGTATATTGTGTTTTCTGATAAGACTCTTACCCACATGGCGATGGTAAAACCAAAGACAAAAGAAGCGATGTTAAGTGTCTCCGGTGTTGGTGAGTTTAAAGTAGATAAATACGGAAGTCGGTTTTTAGCCGTATTTAATGAATAAAATCATGGAAAACACAAATAAATGAGTGGATACATGGAAAGACTACCTGTATTACCATACAGGAGGATCGATCATGAAACATTCGCTGATTTTAGTGCTTGTGACTTCCATAACAGTAAGTCTAACAGGGTGTAGTTATAATTTTGGCTCAAGCGGTACAAAAGCAGCAGAAGCATCTGAGGAAACAGATGAAGCTCAGGCAGCCCAGGCAACTGGTCAGGCAGCGACTCCGTCTAACACTCCCCAATACGTATTTCGTTATGGAGAAGTAAACGGGGAAAATAATATCGTTACGCAGACTGGACATAAGTTTGCAGAATATGTGGACGAATTATCAAATGGAAGAATAAAGATAGAAATATATCCAAATCATGAGCTAGGAGATGAAAGGACTTCTTTAAGAGACCTTCGAAGAGGTGGCAGAAATATTGATATGTACCGTGGAAATACAAATGCTTTAACTGGATATGGATTTAAAAAACTCAGTCTGTTTGGGCTTCCCTATATATTTGAGAATCGGGAAGGACTTTGGAAGGTCCTGGATGATCAAGAGCTAGGACAGGCTTTTTTATCTGAGGGCACGCAGGTAGGTGCCAATATGGTCGGGCTTTTTTATACCGATGAAGGAGCAAGAAACATTTTTTCTACGAAAAGAATCCGTAATTTAAAAGACATAAAAGGAATGAAAATGCGTGTGCCAGAATCCGTTTTAATGATGGATACTTTTTCAGCACTTCAGGCACGGCCCATTCCTTTGCCCTATGGAGACGTTTTTGAGGCAATAAAGAATGGTGTCGTTGAAGGTGGGGAAAACCCTGTGACAGCTTATTTGTCCAATGAATTATATGAAATAGCACCTTATTATCTGATGAGTGAACATGTCTTTAGTCCAGGAATTGTCTTAATGGCAGAAGAAAAATGGAATGAATTAAGTGATGAGGATAAAAACATTCTTATAGAAGCGGGACGAAGGGCATCTGCCTGGAACCGATCCGCCATACAGGAAGAAGAAGCAAGGATATATGAAGAATTGGAACAAAAAGGAGTGACAATAACCAAATTATCACCAGAAGATATGGAGAAAGCACGAAATCTTGAAGAGATAGTAAGAATTAGTTTTACTCCCGGCTTGGAAGATTATCTGGCTAGAATCATTGACATTCAGAAATAATTCCATTTCAGTTAGTAAGAGCAGTGAGTATCTGTTCTTACTAATTGAAATAGTTACATATTTTATTTCTTGTCCCTATTCAAATAGGAGACAACCATGCTAATATGGATAAAAAAGAAAGGAAGGAACTATGAAGTTTTTTCATTTATCAGATCTACATATTGGAAAGCAGCTAAATGGCCAAAGTTTAAAGGAGAATCAGGAAGCAGTGTTAAAGCAGATCGTGGAATACGCCAAAACACTGCATCCAGATGCTGTTTTAATCTGCGGTGATATTTATGATAAAACAGTTCCATCTGGAGAGGCGTATACCATGTTTGGCGATTTTCTTGGTGCTCTTTCTGAGATAAGTCCAAAGATCACCGTACTTATCATAGCAGGAAATCACGATTCACCAGAACGTCTTTCCTATGCCGGTTCTTTCTTAGAAAAACATCACATTCATTTATCTGTATTTCCGCCAAGGCATCAGGACGAATACTTAAAAAAGGTAGTGCTACAAGATGAGTGGGGACCTGTGAATTTTTATCTTATGCCCTTTTTTAAGCCAGGATATGTCCGGCAACTCTTCATAGATCACCTGCCAGAAGGATATCAGGAAGCAGTTAGAGCTGTGCTCCAGAGGGAAACGATAGACGAAGATGAACGTAACGTCATCTTATCCCATCAGTTTTATGCAGGTGGTGGAAAAGATCCGGAAACATGTGAATCGGAGCAGGCAGTCATTATGTCAGGAGGGTTAGACCGTGTGGATGCTTCGGTGCTTTCTTCCTTTGATTATGCGGCTTTAGGCCATATTCATGGTCCTCAAAAGGTTTTAAAGGATACGATTCGTTACTGTGGAACTCCATATAAGTATTCCGTCAGTGAGGAGCATCATAAAAAATCCATTACATATGTGACCTTAAATGCCAAAGGAGATGCAATAGAACTTATATTTCTTCCTCTTTTAGGCGTTCAAGATGTAAGACGGGAACGAGGAAGTTTGTCTGAGATTCTTTCCAGAGCGACGGAAGAAAATCGCCATGATTTTGTCAGTGTGACCTTGACAGATGAGGAAGAGCCTTATCGAATTCGGGAGCGTTTGGAGGAAGTTTTTGATCATCTGTTAGAACTTCGAGTGGACAATGACAGAACCAGGAATATGCTTTTAGACCAAGGAGATCCAGTACCTGTCTTAAATCCCATGGAAGCGTTCTTTCAGTTTTACAGAGCGGTGAGAAATGATGATATGACACAAAGAGCCCAAACTATCATGGAAAAAATCATTCAGGAAGCAAAGGAGGAAGAAGGATTATGAAACCTCTTACTTTAACCCTGTCAGCATTTGGTTCTTATGGAAGCACGCAGACCGTGGATTTTGAACGAGTGGGACATGGGATTTTTCTAATCACCGGAGATACGGGAGCAGGAAAGACCACTATATTTGATGCAGTATCCTTTGCTCTTTTTGGAGAAACAAGCGGTCAAAAGCGAGAGCCCTCCATGATGAGGAGCCAATATGCTCCGGAGGATGAGGAAACTTATGTTGCCTTAAGCTTTTTAGAACGCGGAGAAATTTATGAGGTAAGAAGAAGCCCAACTTATCTGAGGATGAGCAAAAGGAAGAATAAAAGTGGGGAATATACTGGCGTGCAGGTACCGGCAAAGGCATCCTTATTTCTTCCTGACGGATCTGAATATCCTGGTAATTTACGAGACATAAACTTAAAGATCCAAGAAATCATTGGAGTTGATCAGAACCAGTTTTCCCAGATTGCTATGATTGCGCAGGGAGATTATTTAAAGCTTCTTCATGCCTCTTCAAAAGAACGAAAAGAGATATTTTCAAGAATCTTTAACACGGGAATCTTTAGTCGGATTCAGTTGAAGTTAAAGGAAAAGAATAACCTTTTCTTCGGAAAATTAGAGGATAACCGAAAGCTTTGCTTTCATGAATTAAGTCACATGGAATTTTTAGAGGATAGCAGCCATAGATCAGCTTGGCAGGAGCTTTTGGAATTTAAAGAGACTAAGACCGATGACATCAGAAACATGTTAAGTCTGGCATTGAATGAGGTTCAGGAGAAAACGGAGAATTTCCGTGTGCAGCAGGAAACATTAGGGACTATGTTTTTAGAGACCAAAAACCAACTAAGTCTGGCAGAAGAGGTCAATCGGCTTTTTGATGGCCTTCATGGAGCAAAGACTCGTTTGAAGCAGCTGAAAGAGGAAGAAGCATTATGGAACGAAAAAAGGGAGCAATTAAAAAGAGCTGGGCTTGCTGAAAAATTAGGAGGAGTCGCAAGACAGCTTACCGAAAAGATACGAGAACAGGAAGAAACATTTAGTCGGACGGAAAAGCTTAAAAAGGAACTTGATTATTTGAGTCAAACACTAATCGTGGCGGAAAAAGCATTAGAAGAAGAAAAGAAAAACTCGGAGAAAGAACTTCCCCGCTTTCAAAACGAACTTAGCCGGCTTAATGAGGCAATGCCCCTCTATACCAGGTGGACAGAGGAGACAAAGGCTTTCAAAGAGATCAAAGCATTGGAGCGAGATCATGAAGCTAAATTAGGGGAAATTGACTTAGATATTATAAATAGAAAGAACAGAATTGCACTCCATGAAGAGAAGCAGAAAGGACTAGAAGAGAAAGCGGAGCATCTTTCAGCCTGGACGCAGGAGAATAAGGAGCAGGAGGAGCGGCAAAAGGGATTGGAGCATCTTAAAAAAACATTATTCCTTTTCCAAACGCAGCAGGCTCATATGGAGCGGAGTCAGGAAAAAACCATGTTGGCCCGAAAGAATTACAGGGAGGCTGATTATATTTACAATGAACGATATGATCAATTTCTGGCACATCAAGCCGGCATTTTAGCGGATAATCTGATCGAGGGAGATCCCTGTCCTGTATGTGGCTCATCTATTCACCCATTAAAGGCAAAACTCTCCCCTGACGCGGTTACCCAGGAGATGGTGGAGCGGGCAAAATTAGATCGCATTCAGACCGAAACGTTACTTTCCCGGGCAACAGAGGAAAGCATTAAGGCGACAGAAAGCTGTAAGCATCAAAAAGAGCAGATGGAGATGGAAATAGAAACGTGGTTCCAGGCTTCTCTTTCTCTCGACCAGCTAAAAGGTTGCATTGATGAAGAAATAGATAAGGGGCAAGTACAGCTTACTCAGATCAGAAAACAAGTAAGTGAGGCAAAAGAAGCAGAAAAGAGTTTAAAAGAACTGATAGACAACATTAAAGCGGACCGGAAAATGCTTGAGGAATTAGAGCCTGCGAGAGAAGAAGCGAGAATCAGCCTGCAAGAGAATCAGTTAAAAGCCTCTTCTTTCATGGAAAAGATCAAGCAGTTAGAGGAACGGCTCCCGTATCCAGATGAAAATATAGCAGAAGAACACAAGGTGACACTTCGTAACCGGATAAATCATCAGACAGAATTGTTAGAGAATATGAATGCAAGGTTTCGAAGCATTTCAGAAGAAGAAAAAGAAAAGAAAGGCCGTTATACTTCTGAGATGGAAAATCTAGAATCCAGAAATAAGGCATCAAAACAGGCATCCATTGATTTTTATGAAGGATTAAAAACAATGGGATTTGAATCTGAGGAAGCGTATCTTCAGGCAAAACAGCCCCTTGAACTCATGGAAAAATGGGAGAAGGATATAGATGGGTATGAAAAAGAAGTATTAAGGTTTCGTACCATTTACAACCAATACATCGATCAGACGAAGGGAAGAGAAAGAATTGATCTGCTGCCCTGGACACAAAAGGCAAGAGAGCTTTCTGAGAAGCAGAGGGAGCTTCAAAAAGAGGAAGGAAAGGCTTCCGGAATCTTAAGCAGAATGATGCAATCCTATGAGACCCTAAATCGCCTTTGGAAAGAAAAAGAAGAGCTGGAGGAGGAATACCGGCTTTATCATGACCTTTTCCAAACAGCCAATGGAAAGCTGTCCGTCAGTCTTGATTTTCAAACGTATGTGCAGCGTCAGTATTTTAATCAGATGATCCAGGCAGCCAATAAGCGGTTAAATGATATGACAGGCGGCCAGTTTCTTCTTAAGTGCAGAGAGCTAGATTCCCTTGGAAAGCAAGGAGAGGTGGGTCTGGACCTTGATGTGTACAGTATGATTGCCGGAAAGGTACGAGATGTAAAAACTCTTTCCGGCGGAGAATCCTTTATGGCGGCACTTTCCATGGCTCTTGGTATGTCAGATATCATACAGAGCACCGCAGGGAATGTGTCCATGGATGCCCTTTTTATAGACGAGGGCTTTGGTTCTCTTGATGAAGATTCCAGAATGAAGGCAGTTCGCATCTTAAAAGAACTGGCAGGGGAGCGACGACTCATCGGCATTATCTCTCATGTGACAGAATTAAAAGAGCAGATCGGCAAAAAGCTTCTGGTAGAAAAAAGCGAAAAAGGCAGCAAGATTCGCTGGGACTTAGATCGCTTTTCTTTTGAGACTTAAGTTTAGTCAATAAGAGCCTTCGTTTTCTTTTTTGATGCTGTCCCGAACTTCCGATAAGCGGGAGAGAAGGTCTTCCAGAGCATTCCCGCTTAGAGGAATCAGTTTTTGTAAGAGCTGATTTAAAAGTGTTGGATTTAGATTCTTTTCATCAAAAAACTCTCCCGGGGTAATTTTGAAAAATTCACAGATGGACAGAAAATCTTCCATGCAAGGGGTGAGACGTTTCTCTTCGATCTCCTCAATAAAGGTATCTCTCTGTCCAAGAGAAAGGCTCATATCTTTCGCCGAAACGCCCGTTTGTGTGCGTAAAAGAGTCAATCTTTCTGGTATAAATTTTAGATTCAATTGCAATCAGCCTCCTTTTCCAAGTATTGGAAATTTTGTTTCCAGAAGTCAATTATAAGAGAGGATTGCAGATGAATCAAGAGAGAACCATTGATTTCTAAGGTTTTTGCTGAATGCCTTTTATCGATTGGAAGAATGAAAGCGATGACAAAGAAATGGACGAAACAAATAATATGTTCTATAATATGGGGTGACTCAAAAGAAAAGCCCGATGTTAGAAAGGATTAAAACCATGTTAATATGTGAGAGAACCAGTGTAATGAATATAGAGAATGCCATTCGTGGCGCAAGAAATCCAATGAATAGCTGGGACCGGATGGACAGTAGTTACGACGAAGACGGGGAATACATATTAGGACCCAATGACCTTGGACTTGCAAAAAGATTGAGAAAAGCAGGAAATGATCACCGTAAATACATTCGTCAGATTTTTGTTTCTGTGGACATTACAGCTCCAATTTATTGGTGGAAAGAATACGATACCTATAAGGTTTCCACAGTGGCCAATTCCACCAGCACCATGCATAAGATCCACAGTAAGCCATTTAGCATAAATGACTTCAGCCATGACCATATGTCAGAGCAGACACTTGATTTTATGGAAATAGTGGTAGCAGAGCTTGAGAAAATCCGACTTCGTTATATGGAGAATAAGAATAAAGATGACTGGTATGATATGATTCAGCTTCTGCCTTCCAGCTACAACCAGATGCGGACATGTACTCTAAATTATGAATCATTGATCAATATGTATTTTGCCAGAAAGAATCATAAGCTAATCGAATGGCACACATTCTGTCGATGGGTGGAAGAACTTCCTTATGCGAAGGAACTGATTCTTGCAGAAGAATAAGATAGGAAAAGGAAAAATAAAATATGAATTTAATTGTTGCAGTGGATAAAAACTGGTCCATCGGGAATCAGGGCCAGCTTCTCGTATCCATTCCCGAGGATAAAAGACTTTTTCGGGAAGAAACCTTGGGAAAGGTAATTGTTATGGGCAGGAAGACACTGGAGAGCCTTCCAGGTAAGCAGCCCTTATACGGACGCGTGAATATAGTGCTTACAAAAAATCCTGATTATAAGGTAAAGGGGGCCATCGTCTGCCATAGCTTTCAAGAAGTAATGGAAGAACTGGAAAAGTACGAGGAAAACGATTGTTTTATCATCGGAGGACAAAGCATGTACGAACAGTTCTTACCATACTGTAATGTCGCACATGTGACTTATATCGACTATTTATACAGCGCTGATACTCATTTTCCAAATCTGGATAAGGATCCAGAATGGGTGATGATGGTAGAAAGCGATGAGCAGACCTATTTCAATTTATGCTATACCTACCGATTGTATCAACGAAAAAACATAAAATAAAGCTTCTGGAAAAACATTGTTAAAAATTTATTGATATTTTCTATATATATTGTCATCGTCCTTTAAAGGTGGTAAGATGGTACAGGTGGCATTCTCCTGAAGGTTTTTGTCGATTTCAGGAACGGTGCACAGGTATATTCACGAAGACATTAGGAGGATAAAGATGTATAGGATTCTAAACGTAGAGTTGTTGGCCGACAAGATCTATCTGATGGATGTGGAAGCACCCCGGATTGCCAAAGCCTGTCAACCAGGAGAATTTATTATTGTTAAGATGGATGACAAAGGGGAGAGGATTCCGCTCACCATTTGTGACTATAATCGGGAAAAAGGTTCGGTTACCATTGTTTTTCAGACCGTTGGCGCAAGTACCGAGAAGATGGCCGTCTTAAAAGCTGGAGACAGCTTTGAGGATGTGGTAGGACCATTAGGAAATCCGTCTGAATTCGTTCATGAAGATATCGAGGAATTAAAGAAGAAAAAGTTTTTGTTCGTGGCCGGCGGTGTGGGTACAGCACCGGTTTATCCTCAGGTTAAATGGATGAGAGAGCACGGCATTGATGTGGATGTAATCATTGGATCAAAATCTAAGAGTCTGCTGATTCTTGAAGATGCCATGAGAGAACAGGCTGGTAATCTTTATGTGACTACGGATGACGGTTCTTATGAAAGAAAAGGAATGGTTACGGAAGTGATCAAGGACCTGGTACAGAACCAGGGAAAGAAATACGATGAGTGTATAGCCATCGGTCCTATGATCATGATGAAGTTCGTTTGCCTTTTGACAAAAGAACTGGAGATTCCAACCATTGTAAGCTTAAACCCTGTCATGGTAGACGGAACTGGCATGTGCGGTGCCTGCCGTATTACAGTTGGTGGTGAAGTGAAATTTGCTTGCGTAGATGGACCGGAGTTTGACGGACATCTGGTAAACTTTGAGGAAGCTATGAAACGTCAAATGATGTATAAGTCAGAAGAGGGACGTGCGGTCTTAAAGGAAAGCGAAGGCGATACCCATCACGGTGGATGCGGACAGTGTGGAGGTGACGAATAATGGACGTTTTAAAGAAAGTACCAGTTAGAGAACAAGATCCAAAGGTAAGAGCAAGGAATTTTGAAGAAGTCTGCCTTGGATATAACGAAGAAGAAGCAAGAGAGGAAGCAACACGCTGCATCAAATGCAAGAATCCTAAATGCGTGGGTGGCTGTCCTGTTTCCATAAATATACCAGGATTTATCAAAGAAGTAGAAAACGGAAATATAGAAGAAGCGTCAAAGGTGATTGCGTTGTCTTCTGCCCTTCCAGCTGTATGCGGACGTGTATGTCCTCAGGAAAGTCAGTGTGAGGGCGTATGTATCCGTGGAATCAAAGGAGAACCTGTTTCCATCGGAAAGCTTGAGCGTTTCGTGGCAGACTGGGCAAGAGAACACGGCATTGTGCCACAGGCTCCAGAGACAACCAACGGAATTAAGGTTGCTGTCATAGGTTCTGGCCCTTCTGGTCTTACTTGTGCAGGAGATCTTGCTAAGCTTGGTTACGAAGTGACCATCTTTGAAGCCCTTCATGAGCCAGGTGGTGTTTTAACCTATGGTATTCCAGAATTTCGTCTTCCAAAAGAAGGCGTAGTACAGCCAGAGATTGATAACGTAAGAAAACTTGGCGTAGTGATTGAAACCAATGTTATCATTGGTAAATCCGTAACCATTGACCAGCTTTTTGATGAAGAAGGCTTTCAGGCTGTATTCATTGGTTCTGGTGCTGGACTTCCTATGTTTATGGGAATTCCTGGAGAGAATGCCAACGGCGTATTTTCAGCCAATGAATACTTAACTAGAAGCAATTTAATGAAAGCGTTCCGTGATGATTATGACACACCAATTGCAGCAGGCAAAATAGTAGCAGTTGTAGGCGGCGGAAACGTTGCTATGGATGCGGCAAGAACGGCTCTTCGTCTTGGCGCGGAAGTACATGTTGTATATAGAAGAAGTGAAGCAGAACTTCCTGCCAGAGCAGAAGAAGTTCATCATGCAAAAGAAGAAGGTATTATCTTTGACCTTCTCTCCAACCCAACTGAGGTCTTAACCGATGAAAAAGGCTGGGTAAAAGGCTTGAAATGTATTAAGATGGAACTTGGAGAAGCGGATGCATCCGGCAGAAGAAAACCAGTAGAGGTAGAGAATTCTGAATTTGTCATTGACGTAGATACTGTTATTATGTCTCTTGGAACCTCACCAAATCCTTTGATATCCAATACCACCGAGGGATTAGATATCAACAAACGCAGATGTATCATTGCGGAGGAATCGACTGGAAAGACCAGCAAAGAAGGTGTCTATGCCGGCGGAGATGCAGTGACAGGAGCTGCAACCGTTATATTGGCTATGGAAGCCGGACGTGCTGGTGCAAAGGGAATTCACGAATTTCTTTCTGCTAAGGAATGATCCGTAGATAGAGAAGGGCTGCCGTGTGGCAGCCCTTTTGAGACGGAGTAATTTATGTATGAACAGAAAAGTTGATTTATTAAACGGAAAAATATTTACCTCCTTAACAAGCTTAGCCCTTCCCATTATGGGGACCGCATTGCTTCAGATGGCTTATAATCTGACTGACATGGCGTGGCTGGGCTTTGTTGGGTCTGAAGCAGTTGCAGCAGTAGGTGCTGCCGGAATGTATGTATGGCTGTCACAGGGAGTTGTTGCCATGGCCAAAATGGGCGGACAGGTAAAGATAGCCCATTCCTTAGGCAGCAAAAAGCCAGAGGAAGCTGCAAAATACGTTACCGCAGCGCTACAGATGGGAATGATATTTGCAATTTTATTTGGAATGATTTCATATTTTGGAGCCAGTCAGTTAATCGGATTTTTTGGATTGAAGCATGAATCCATTATCCAAAATGCCCAGGTATATCTAAAGATTACCTGCGGGCTTATTTTTTTCTCCTTTTTTAATGCGATTATTACCGGAATTATGACCGCAATGGGTGATAGCAAAACACCGTTATATGCAAACCTTGTAGGTCTTGTTTTGAATATTGTTTTAAATCCCCTTTTGATCTTTGGATTTGGACCTATGAAAGGTTTTGGAGTGGCTGGTTCAGCGTCAGCAACGGTACTGGCACAATTTATTGTTTCTCTTATGTTTATAAGAGCGATCCGAAAGGATCACTTAATTTTTGATAAAGTTAAGATATTACAAAAGGTTCCGTGGGATTACAGAAAGGAAATTCTTAAAATAGGATTTCCTACCTCGATACAAAATTTAATTTATACCAGTATATCCATGATTCTAACCCGGTTTGTAGCTGGTTTTGGGGATACTGCGGTCGCAGTTTTAAGAGTCGGAGGCCAGATAGAGTCAATCTCTTGGATGACAGCCGATGGATTCGCTGCCGCTATCAATTCCTTTATCGGACAAAATTATGGTGCCAGACAGTTTAAGAGAGTGAAGAAAGGGTATTCAACAGCCATTGGTTTAATGGCCTTATGGGGAATGTTTTGTACCGCACTTCTCATCTTTTTACCTTCTCAGATATTTGGAGTGTTCATTCATGAGCCAGATGTGATCCCAATTGGAGTCAATTATTTGGTCATACTTGGTCTGTCCCAGATGTTTATGTGCATTGAATTAACCACAATTGGTGCTCTTTCTGGACTTGGAAAAACTCTTTTATGCTCCATGATCAGTATCATATTTACCTCAGCAAGAATACCACTTGCTATCATTTTAAGTGGTACATCCCTAGGGTTAAATGGAATCTGGTGGGCGTTCTCCATCTCCTCTATAATGAAAGGAATATTGTTCTTTATCTGCTTTCTTCTGGTTGCAAAAAAGCTTCCAAAAGATTAAAAAAGTAAAATGATAAAGATTTATCACAATAAATTAAAAAATTAATAATTTTGCACTTGAATTTTACCCCTGTTTTAAGTTAACATATATAATAGAAAATATGGTAAAAGGGAACGGATGATGAAACGAAAAAAACTCATTAATTTCAGTGAAAAAAGTGCCAAAGTACTTCGTAAGTATTGTTTAAGTACACTCATAGGTATCTTGGTTTTGAGCCAGACAGTTCCGGCTTTCGCCCTTACTAAGGCAGAAAAAGAAAAGCAGGAAGCACAAAAGAATATGGAAGAGGCCAAACAAAAAGCCAAAGATGCGGAAGGAAAGAAAAGTGCCGCGCAGAGCCAGGTCTCAAAACTTACTTCTAACCTTATAGAACTTTTATCTGATATTAAAGTGCTGGAAAATGATATGACAAACAAAGAAGCCGAGATTAAACAGGCCGAAATTGATTATCAGGAGGCGAAGAAAGAGGAAGAAAAGCAGTACTCCGCAATGAAAAAGAGAATCCAGTATATGTATGAAAAGGGTGATACGGAGTATTTGGATATATTTCTTCAAGTAAAGAATATGTCAGACCTTCTTAATAAGGCTGAGTATGTAGAAGGCATTTATAATTATGATCGAAAGATGCTTGAGACGTTTCATGAAACAAAGCAAAAGGTTGCAGATTATAAGGAAGACTTAGAAGAAGATAAGGCTGAGATGGAAGGTATGAAGCTGGAATACAAGGATCAGCAGGGACAGCTTGAAACTTTGATCAGCAAAAAGAAAAAGGAAGTTTCAAACTTTGATGGCCAGCTTGCCTTAGCGAAGCAGGAAGCAGCTACTTATGCTAAGACCATTGAAAAGAAGAATGAAGAGATCCGAAAAGCCAAAGAAGAAGAAACCAGAAAGCGGGTGGCAGAGGAAGCTAAGAAGAAAGCGCAGGAAGCAGCAAAAAAGAGCGCTGCGAAAAGTACAACTGGCAAGTCTTCAAACGTTAATAATTCCTATTCTGGTCCCACTGCAGCGAAAAGCAGCGGCGGTAGCGCCCAGGGTCGATCTGTAGCCGATTATGGTCTTCAATTTCTTGGAAATCCATATGTTTTTGGTGGTACAAGCTTAACGAATGGAGCTGACTGCTCTGGGTTCACCCAGCAAGTTTATCGAAAGTTTGGGTACTCCTTGCCAAGAAGTTCTACGGAGCAGCGTTCTGCTGGTCGCGAGGTATCCTATGCGGATGCCCAGCCAGGAGATTTGATCTGTTATGCAGGCCATATTGCTATTTATATTGGTAATGGACAAATTGTTCATGCAAGTTCTCCAAGGACGGGAATTAAGGTAGGTACGGCTACTTACCGCACCATTTTATCCGTAAGACGAATTGTATAATTTACATAAGTAGTAAAGAGCTGGAAGGTTGAAATCTTAGGATTTTGGCCTTCCTTCTTTTGTATAAATTAAAAAACACTTGCGGAATTCGACAGAATATGAGAAAATGTAATCAAGTATGATGTGATATATTTAACAAAGTACTTTTCACAATTATTACTTATTTGAAAGGAGTTTTAACATGATTTATTCACAGGAAGTAGAAGAGATGTGCGTAGTAGCACAGGGCGTTCACCACGGCGCGGCTCCAATCCCAGAAGAAGCAAAATGGGTAAAATCTAAAGAAGTTAAAGATATCTCCGGTTTAACACATGGCGTTGGCTGGTGTGCTCCTCAGCAGGGTGCATGCAAGTTGACACTTAACGTAAAAGAAGGAATTGTTCAGGAAGCATTAGTAGAAACTATCGGTTGTACCGGCATGACTCATTCCGCTGCTATGGCAGCAGAGATTCTGCCAGGTTTAACTGTTTTAGAAGCATTAAATACAGATCTTGTTTGTGATGCAATCAACACAGCCATGAGAGAGTTATTCTTACAGATTGCTTATGGAAGAACTCAGAGTGCATTTTCAGAAGACGGTCTTCCAATAGGTGCGGGCTTGGAAGACTTAGGAAAAGGACTTCGTTCACAGGTCGGAACGATGTACGGAACCTTAAAGAAAGGTCCTCGTTATTTAGAGATGGCAGAAGGTTATGTAACTGGTATTGCTCTTGATGAGGAGAATCAGATTATTGGCTATCAGTTCGTAAGCCTTGGTAAGATGACAGATTTCATTAAAAAGGGTGACGATCCGAATACAGCTTGGGAAAAATCAAAAGGACAGTATGGCCGTGTTGCAGATGCTGTTAAGATCATTGACCCAAGACATGAATAATCGGCTGGTTAGAAGGTAGACATTAGCCAATAATAAGGAGGACAAGGTAATGGCATTATTTGAATCATATGAGAGAAGAATTGACAAAATCAATTCTGTATTAAATAGCTACGGAATTGCATCTATTGAAGAAGCAGAGAAGATCACAAAAGATGCAGGTCTTGATGTATATGAGCAGGTAAAGAAAATTCAGCCGATTTGTTTTGAAAATGCGTGCTGGGCATACATAGTTGGTGCTGCAATTGCAATTAAAAAAGGTTGTAGAAAAGCAGCAGACGCATCAGCAGCCATCGGTGAAGGTCTTCAGGCTTTCTGTATCCCAGGTTCTGTAGCCGATCAGCGTAATGTTGGTATCGGACATGGTAACTTAGGAAAGATGCTTTTAGAAGAAGGAACTGATTGTTTCTGTTTCCTTGCAGGTCATGAATCCTTTGCAGCAGCAGAGGGTGCAATCGGTATCGCTGAAAAGGCAAACAAAGTTCGTCAGAAACCATTAAGAGTTATCTTAAATGGTTTAGGTAAAGATGCTGCTCAGATCATCTCCAGAATCAACGGATTTACTTATGTTGAAACAGAGATGGATTATTACACGGGCGAAGTAAAAGAACTTTTCAAAAAATCTTATTCCGAAGGCTTAAGAGCAAAAGTAAACTGCTATGGAGCAAATGATGTAACCGAAGGTGTTGCAATCATGTGGAAAGAGGGTGTAGACGTTTCTATTACAGGTAACTCTACAAACCCAACCAGATTCCAGCATCCAGTAGCAGGTACCTATAAAAAGGAATGCAACGAGAAGGGTAAAAAGTACTTCTCCGTAGCTTCCGGTGGTGGTACAGGACGTACTCTTCACCCAGATAACATGGGTGCAGGCCCAGCTTCTTATGGTATGACAGATACTATGGGACGTATGCACTCTGACGCTCAGTTCGCAGGTTCTTCTTCCGTACCAGCTCACGTTGAAATGATGGGTCTGATTGGTATGGGTAACAACCCTATGGTTGGAGCCACCGTGGCCGTAGCAGTAGGGATCGAGGAAAGTGCTAACGCAGGAAAGTTCTAAGAAAAAACCTTTATTTTATAAGGAATAAAGCTATTATGTAGAGAAAAGAGGAGTCCACATTTGTGGCTCCTCTCTTTACGTAAATTAGTTTTATTTTATTATCAATTATTTATTTTGAGACAATTTTCATAAGCCAACTCTTGTAGAATTTTATACAAAGACTGAACATTATATTTCTTAGGAAATTCCAATTTATGTGAAGCGTATTCCACATGGTGACCTTTAAGTTCAGGCGTCCTAATATATGTAAATGTTAATTCGCTATCATCAAACCCAAAGCCAGATGTCTCCATTCTTACATCTATAATTGTAAATAAATTTATAGATGTAACACTCATTTTTGTTCCGGTAGCACCTTGTTTATCGGTCATAATTAATCTTTTATCTGTAAAAATAAGAGCATCACGAACAAGTTTAAATCCCATAGTAATAGATTCGCCGTCCATTAAATACATACCAAATTCTTTGTTTAGTTCTTCAACAGATACTTCACTGTAGTTTCCAGCAAAACCGCCTTGTAAAATATTTTTCATCCCAAAAGCCATACTAATTCCTTCTTTCTTTCGTTTTTATATTAATAAGCCATAGGCTATTTTAATCTTTTATCAATATTGCAGCGATTATGTTCCATTTTAAGAATGGAATCATCATTGAACATTGTAACTTCTTGACCAGATACCTACGCAGGATTAACTCTTTTAGTCTCCTTTGCAAGTGTATCAACATCTTTTAAACGTAGTATACAGTATATTATTGCATAGTGCATTAACTTTTAACGGCTGATGCAGTTTTTGTTTGAGTAAGATGTATTTACAATATCATAAAATATTTATGATGGAAGAGCATAAAATGGAAAAGGCATTTTTATAAATTAATAAACTAATCATCCTTATAGCTTCCTGTAACTGTTTGATATATAATTAATTCTACCAAGTTATAAGGATTTAAGTCTCAAATTCATTTATGAAACGGGGGAATTGTCTATGAATGAGGTTATAACAAGATTTCAAGAAAGCTTATATGAAAGTAAATTACATTTTTCTGTGAAACCCATCTTAATTGGGGGCACGGCAATGGAAGAAGATGAAGTATTTATCATTTCAATAGATCGGCTTTTATGGTCTAGGGTATGTGCCATGGAGGTTGAGAAATATCGGAATGATCTTATGTTGATGAAAGAATACTATTATAACAAACAAAAGGATCTTCTCCAATGAATCTATATTTCATTAGAGAAGATCCTTTCATAAAGTAACCCTCATACTATTGATCTTTTTCCTCTTTTTTTATAAATCTAGTCGCTCCATTGTTATTACCGCAGTAAATCCCTTTTTTAATGGGAGAAAATCCAAAACCAATTACCACTCCTAACAAGAAAAAAGTAGATATCATGAGCTTCTTTTCAAGAGGGCTCCATTCGTTGTTAATAAAATTATTCATAGTATCTCCCTTCCAATTATAATATCTAATTCTATCATAAAATCAATTGATAAGTAATACAATCCAGTAAAATTATGGAGCAAAAACAAGATATATATTCATACATTTTTTGTTATAAAATTGTTTCATCGCTATAAAAAAAGAAAAGGAACCGTGGAACCGGCTCCGTATTTCTTACCAATATGCAAAAGGATAAAACAGTGGAACGAATGATTGTTTGCCATTTAAGGGAGTTCATCAAGTCCTGAACCAGGCCCGGTATAAGTCTCTGGTGCGGGGACGGGTTCCTGTTCTGCGGTTGGAGCGCCTAATGTGTTTGGAGGTGTAGAGGGGGCGTTTTCCCGTTGACTTTCAAGATTATTCATACACTGTTTATAAAGCTCGTTTGCTACTTCCCAGTTGACGACATGAAACCAATCCTCTATGTATGCAGCACGGTCATTAAAGCGTTTCAAATAGTATGCATGCTCCCAGACATCCATGCCAGTCACAATGCAGAATCCATCCGCGATAGGGGTATCTT
Organism: Hungatella sp. UBA7603; assembly: GCA_002478865.1. GTDB lineage: Bacteria > Bacillota > Clostridia > Lachnospirales > Lachnospiraceae > Lacrimispora. The sequence continues at coordinate 26,817 of DLJZ01000027.1, read as the reverse complement.
GGTTCCGGGTGGTAACGATTTCAAGTGTTCCATCGGGAGCCAACACGAGCCAAGCAAATCCAGATCCGAATACGGACAAGGCTTTTCTTTTATATTCATTAAAGAATTCTTCTAGAGATCCAAAATCCCGTACGATGGCAGGAAAGAGAGCTTCAGCTTCAGCACGGGTCTGCGAATTAGTCATGCCGTTAAAATAGAGGATATGATTGTAAACGCCTCCTCCATAATTGATAATGCCCTGGCGTACGTCTTCTGGAAGGCTTTCCGGGTCAGATATCAGCTCTGGCAGTGATAAATTCTGCAGCTCCGGTTGATCTCTTAAAATTGTGTTGAGCTCAACCACATACCGCTGTAAATGCCTATCATGATGAAGATACATGGTTTGTGTGTCAATATAAGGCTCCAGAGCGTCATAGGCGTATGGAAGCGGAGGATTCACAAATGGGTAATGTTCGTTCATGGGCTGTTATCCTTTTGCATTTTTGTATATGTATATTCAAATATGCTTTATATATGATGGATAAGCAAGGGAAGAAAAAAATAGTGTAAGCCGGTAGAGAGTATTGTATAATAAAGAAATAAGAGGGGATGAAAAACCAGATTCCGTAGTTTGTTATAGGTTTTACTTATAACCAGATAGTAGTAATACATATTATACCGTAAGCCTCAAACAAGGTATAATACGATCAAGAAAGAAATTTAAATCAGAGAAGATAAAAAACAGGAGGAATTTCCATGGCAAAGAAGAATAGAGCAGATAGAGAATTTAAGTTTGAGACGTTACAGTTACACGTTGGTCAGGAACAGGCAGATTCTGTTACTGATGCCAGAGCAGTCCCTATTTACCAGACATCCTCTTATGTATTCCATAACAGTGAACATGCAGCAGCAAGATTTAATTTAACAGACGCAGGCAATATCTACGGAAGACTTACCAATCCAACTCAGGATGTATTCGAACGCAGAATTGCGGCACTGGAAGGCGGAGCAGCAGCACTTGCCGTTGCATCTGGAGCAGCAGCCGTTGCATATTCCGTTGAGAATATAGCGAAAAATGGAGATCATATCGTAGCGGCTAAGAACATTTACGGTGGCACCTATAATCTATTGGCCCACACACTTCCAGAGTACGGAATTGAGACGTCATTTGTAGATCCTTTTGATTATGAAGCATTAGACAATGCGGTTTTGGAAAATACCAAGCTTATTTTCATTGAGACACTGGGAAACCCCAACTCTGATGTAGTAGATATAGAGAAAATCGCTCATATCGCCCATGCACATAAAATCCCATTAATCGTGGATAATACATTTGCAACCCCTTATCTCGTAAGGCCGATTGAATACGGTGCTGATGTAGTAGTTCATTCTGCAACCAAATTCATTGGCGGTCACGGAACTTCCATTGGCGGTGTGATCATTGACAGCGGAAAATTTGACTGGGAAGCATCCGGTAAGTTCGCAACCCTCACAGAGCCTAATCCAAGCTATCATGGAATATGCTTTACAAAGGCAGCAGGAGCGGCAGCATACATTACAAAGATTCGCGCTATTTTACTTCGTGATACAGGGGCTTCCATTTCCCCAATCCATTCCTTCATATTCTTACAGGGACTTGAGACCTTATCATTAAGAGTAGAGCGGCATGTGGAGAATACCATTAAAGTAGTAGATTTCTTAAAAGGTCATCCTCAGGTGGAAACCGTGCATCACCCATCTATCTCAGAGGATCAGGAGCAGCAGGAACTTTACCGTAAGTATTTCCCTAATGGAGGTGGTTCTATCTTTACCTTCGAAATCAAGGGGGATGATAAGAAAGCGAAAGACTTCATCGACCAGTTGGAGCTGTTTTCCCTTTTGGCAAATGTAGCTGATGTGAAGTCTCTGGTTATTCACCCGGCTTCCACCACACATTCTCAGATGACAGAAGAGGAACTTTTGGGATCTGGAATCAAGCCAAATACCATTCGTCTTTCCATTGGTACGGAGCATGCAGAGGATATCATTGAAGATTTAGCAGAAGCTTTTAAAGCAGTGGAATAAGATTACATAACCGTACGCAGGCTGCCATTTCCATATGGCAGCCTGTTGAGCGCGTGTTAGGAAAGGAGGAACTATGACGTTACAGCAATTGCGGTATGCAGTATGCATTGCAAGCCAGAAGTCCATGAACAAAGCCGCTGCTGAATTGTTCATTACTCAGCCAAGTCTGTCCAGTACCATAAGAGATTTGGAGGAGGAGATCGGTCTGACCATATTTATTCGTTCCAACCGGGGAATCGTCATTACCTCAGAAGGAGAAGAATTCTTAGGGTATGCAAGGCAGATGCTAGAGCAATACAGGCAGATGGAAGAGCGGTTTGTAAAAAAAGAAAAATCAAAAAAGAAATTTAGTGTATCCATGCAACATTATACCTTTGCAGTTCAAGCCTTCATCCATATGGCAAAGGAATTTGGGATGGATGATTATGAATTTGCTGTCCATGAAACGAAAACCTATGAAGTCATATTAAATGTTAAAAACCAAAAGAGTGAAGTGGGAATTCTTTATTTAAATGAGTTTAACCAAAAAGCCATGGAAAAGCTACTTTTGGATAATGATTTGGAGTTTATCGATTTGTTCCATTGCGGAATCTATGTATACCTTTGGAAAGGGAATCCTCTTGCGGGTCAGGAGAAAATTGGATTTGAGGATCTTAAAAATTATCCATGCCTTTCCTTTGAACAGGGAAATAACAATTCATTTTACTTAGCGGAAGAAGTATTTAGCACCTATGAATACAAGCAGATTATAAAAGCAGATGACAGGGCGACTTTATTAAATCTTATGGTAGGATTAAATGGTTATACTCTGTGCTGTGGTATTATCTGTGAGGATCTTAATGGAGGGGAATATAGAGCCATTCCACTGGACACTACGGATAAGATGAGAATTGGGTATATTAAAAAGAAAAAGATGCCTTTAAGCATACTGGGAAAGAAATACATTGATGAGCTTAAGAAGTATGAAGCGCAGCTATTGTAATAGATTCAATAACCATAGAAAGAAACTATAACAGGCTATTGTTTTTTCGTATTAGCGGTTCAACCTACCATATGAGTATACTTATAGGAGAAACTAGAAAAATAGAAAGCGGTGAATAAGTATGGAATATGGAATTTCAACAAAGTGTTTATACGGCAATGGAACAGAGGAAACGGTAGATCGTTCAGGGGCAATCAGCTTCCCTATTTATCAGACAGCTACATTTGCACATAGAGGTGTGGGTGAAAGCACTGGATACGATTACAGCCGTTTGCAAAACCCAACCAGAGAGCAACTGGAAAAGGTGGTTGCAGCTTTGGAGAGCGGTGTGGATGCATTGGCATTTTCCAGCGGAATGGCAGCCATTACGGCGCTGATGGAATTATTCCATCCCGGTGACCATATTATTACAGACTGTGATTTATATGGAGGAAGCATTCGTCTCTTTGATAATGTGAGCAAGAAAAATGGTATTTTATTTAGCTCTGTCGACTGCGCCAAATGCGCCCCAGAAGAGTTTGAGAAGTTAGTAGGGGAGAATACAAAAGCCATCTTTATTGAGACCCCCACCAATCCCATGATGAATGTAATTGACATTGAAAAGCTGGCTGAAATATCAAAAAGGCACGGGCTTCTTCTAATTGTAGATAATACGTTTATGTCTCCTTATTTCCAGAACCCTTTAAAACTGGGAGCAGATGTTGTGGTTCATAGTGGAACGAAGTATCTGGGCGGGCATAACGATACCATAGCAGGATTTCTGGTCACCTCCACCAATGAGCTTTCTGAAAAACTGCGTTTCTTAATCAAGACAGTAGGTTCCGGTCTTGCGCCTTTTGATAGCTGGTTGATTTTAAGAGGAATTAAAACCCTTGCTCTGAGAATGGAACGTGGAGAGAAAAATGCAGAAAAACTGGTTTCCTGGCTTTGTCAGGAGAAGAAGGTAACGAAAGTGTGTTATCCAGGTCTGGTTGATCATCCGGGACATGAAGTCTGTAAAAAGCAATCAAGAGGATTTGGTTGTATGGTCACCTTTGAAGTGGAATCAAAAGAGCTGGCTCATAAGATTTTAAAAGATGTTAGATTGATCCGTTTTGCAGAAAGCCTTGGTGGGGTAGAGACACTGATCACTTATCCAATCACCCAAACCCATGCAGATGTACCAAAAGAAGTTCTGGCAGCCAATGGAGTAACGGACCGCATTCTTCGGTTATCCGTTGGGATCGAGGACGTAGAAGATTTAATCAAAGAATTGGAGCAGGTATTTCATGAATAAGGGAAATCACGATTTTGATGAATTAATAGAGAGAAGAAACACCAACTGCCTGAAATACGATTTTGCTGTCCGTAGAGGAAAACCGGAGGATATTCTTCCTTTATGGGTTGCCGATATGGATTTCAAAGTCTCACAGGCGGTGCTAGATGCCATTACAGAACGGGTTCAACATGGAATCTTTGGCTACAGCGAAGTGCAAGACGATTATTTCCTAGCCGTGAAGGACTGGATGGAAAAGAAACATGATTGGACTGTTGAGAGAAGATGGCTTGTTAAGACCCCTGGCGTAGTCTTTGCTTTGGCAATGGCAGTAAAAGCTTTTACGAAACCTGGAGATGGAGTCATGATTCAGCAGCCAGTGTATTATCCCTTTAGTGAGGTCATTGAAGATAATGACAGGAAAATCGTGGACAACACCCTGGTTCTCGGAGAAGACGGCATTTACAGAATGGACTTGGAGGACTTTGAGAAAAAGGCAGTAGAAAACCAGGTTAAATTATTTCTGTTATGCAATCCCCATAATCCAGTGGGAAGAGTATATTCCAGGGAAGAGTTAGAGCAGCTGGGTGAAATCTGCATTCGACACGACATCTTAGTTATCAGCGATGAGATTCATCACGATTTTGTATATCAGGGAAAGCATCAGGTCTTTGCAGCCATTAATGAGGAGTTGAAAAACAGGACAATCACCTGCACGTCTCCCAGCAAAACCTTTAATCTTGCTGGACTACAGGTATCTAACTTATTTATCTCAAACCCAGACATTAGAAAATGGTTTAAAAAAGAGGTGGCAGCAGCCGGTTACAGCCAGCTGAACACCTTAGGGCTTACCGCCTGTGAGGCGGCTTATCGCCACGGAGGAGAGTGGCATAAGGAGCTGATGGAGTATTTAAAAGGGAACCTTTCTTATGTACGGGAGTATTTAAAAGATAATCTGCCAAATATCAAGTTGTTGGAGCCAGAAGGTACTTATCTGGTCTGGTTGGATTTTCGGGAACTTGGACTTACAGAGGTAGAACGAGAAGATTTAATTGTAAAAAAGGCAGGTCTTTGGTTGGACAGCGGGGCTATCTTTGGAGCGGCAGGAGAGGGATTTGAGCGGATCAATATTGCATGTCCAAGGTCCACCTTAACCATAGCTCTTGATAAATTAAGAGATGCCATCACAAATCTTTAAAAAAATATAAAAAAACATTGACACACACCTCCATATGTATTAATATAATTATAACATATAAACATATTAAACATGTATGTAATAGAAGAGGTGACCGAATATGAAAAACAATTATAGTGTTTTAAATAATCAGATCTTTTTAAATAATAAATGTTGTTGTCAGGCTGTATATATGGAGTGTAATACAGTTTCATTGTAATGCCACCGCGTTGCCTGACAGCTTATGGATATGAAATAGCAGTATATTTCATGAATACCAAGAGCAGGTGCCATGGCGGCATCTGCTTTTTTTCATAATTATAATAATAAAAAATGGAGGATTACATCATGGGAGCAATCAAAGAAAGTGCATTAGAATTAATTGGAGGAACACCATTACTTAAATTAAACCGTTACAGCGCAAAAGAAGGAATTAAGGATGTCACCATACTTGCAAAGCTGGAATATTTAAACCCAGCTGGTTCCGTAAAAGATCGTATTGCACTTGCCATGATTGAAGATGCAGAAGCAAGCGGTGTGTTAACACCAGGTGCTACCATCATTGAACCAACCTCTGGTAACACAGGAATCGGCCTTGCAGCAGTTGCAGCAGCGAAAGGCTATAAGACAATACTTACTCTTCCAGATACTATGAGTGTGGAAAGAAGAAACTTATTAAAGGCTTATGGAGCAGAACTTGTACTTACAGAAGGCGCTAAGGGCATGAAAGGCGCCATCGCAAAGGCAGAAGAGTTAAAGGAATCCATTCCTGGTTCTGTCATTCTTGGTCAGTTTGTGAATCCCGCAAATCCAAAGGTACACAAAGCTACCACTGGACCTGAAATCTGGGAACAAACAGATGGAGTGGTTGACATCTTTGTTGCTGGCGTAGGCACTGGTGGAACTATTACAGGTGTTGGTGCTTTCTTAAAAGAAAAGAACCCCGATATTAAGATCGTAGCGGTTGAACCGGCAAGCAGCCCAATTCTTTCCGGTGGTAACCCTGGTCCTCATAAGATTCAGGGAATCGGTGCAGGATTCGTTCCTGACGTATTGGATACTAAGATTTATGATGAAGTTATCACGGTTGAAAATGAAGATTCCTTCGCAGAAGGAAAAACATTTGCTACATCTGAGGGAATCTTAGTGGGAATTTCATCTGGAGCTGCATTAAAGGCAGCAAAAATATTAGCAGAGAAACCTGAGAATAAGGGAAAGACCATTGTTGTCATCTTACCTGATTCCGGTGACCGCTATCTGTCCACCCCATTATTTGGCTAAAGAGATCTGACGTACAAGGTGACTGGTGGGTATCTACAGCTGGTTATAAGAAAATCTTATTACCAGCTGTATTTTTTATATATTATACAGAAACCTACAGGAATGGTATGATTAACATAGAAGAAAGACGCAGGGAAGGGAGTTCAAAATGAAGGAATGTAAAATGAATTTCAACACAGATTTCACCATCATGTGCAGATGTTGCATGAGCCGCATGAATCACAAAGAAGTGAGTCCAATGCGTTTTGAAACCTGATCCCCTTAGCATGTATGCTTAGATGAGCAGGTGTCGGACGGCATCTGCTTTTTTTGTACCCAAAATACAGGAAAGAAGGCAAAAATATGGCCATAGAAGAGAAATTTGGTAAGGTAGTAACTTCAGAAGATGCTCATGAAGTATCAAAGACAGGTGCGTTTGTAAGGCAGGATAATTATTTCATCACCCCATTTGGAGACGGGGAGGGAGAACTTTTAGTAGAAGCTGGAAGATATCGTTTAATCTGGACTCCCCTTTGCCCCTGGGCCACAAGGCAGGTCATAGCATTAAAGCTGTTAGGCTTAGAAGATGTGGTCAGTATTGGAACGGTAAGCCCGATAAGAACGGATAAAGGGTGGGAATTTGCCTTAGATGAAGGAGGGGTTGATCCAGTACTAAAGATTCGTTATCTTCCTGAAATCTACGCTGAGACGGCACCGGAATATGAAGGAAGAGCTACAGTCCCAACCATTGTTGATGTAAAAACCAGAAAGGTAGTCAATAATGATTACCACCATTTGACCAATTACTGGGAGACCGTGTGGAAGCCATTTCACAAAGAAGGAGCCCCTGATCTATACCCAGAAGAATTAAGAACGGAAATTGATGCACTAAACGCTATTATATTTCACGATGTAAACAACGGAGTTTATAAGGCAGGTTTTGCTCAGTCCCAGGAGGAATATGAAAAGGCATATGATGTCTTATTTGAAAGACTTGATTGGTTAGAAGAACGGCTTTCAAAAAGCAGATACTTATTTGGAGACCAGATTACAGACTCCGATATTCGCCTTTATGTGACTCTTTCCAGATTTGACGCAGCTTATTATTTCTGCTTTAAGACCAATAGAAATCGGCTGACCGATTTTGATAATCTATGGAATTACGCAAAAGATTTATATTCCATTCCAGCATTTAAAGAAGCAACGGATTTTGACTCCATTAAGAAGGGATATCTTCTTGGAAACCATGCACATAATCCATACAATATCCTTCCTTTGGGCCCAGACATTTCAATATGGAAGGAAGCACATAATAGAGACGAGAAATTTGGAACTAGAAAAATTAATTACTAATCAGTAAAAAAGAGGAGAAAAGTTATGAAGAAAAATTTCACAAAAAAGACAGTATTAGGATTGCTTGCAGCAGTAACCGTGATTGGAGCATTGGCTGGCTGTGCCGGAACAGAGAAGAAAACGGCTGCTTCCGAAACCAATAAAACAGAAGAAACCAGTAAGGCAGCAGAAACCAGTAATACGGCAGAAACCAGCAAGGAAGCACAAAATAGTTCAGAGCCTGTCATCATTTACGCAGCTACCGGTGGTTCTCCAAAGCCATTTACATTTGTAGGTACCGATAATAAATTAACCGGACATAACATTGATTTAATCAATGCTGTTTTTGAAAAGCTCCCTCAGTATAAGCTTGAAATTGAAGTGACTGATTTCCCATCTATTTTCGCAGGACTTGATTCTGACCGTTACCAGATTGGTGTAAACAACTTCGCAAAGAATGAAAAAAGAAAAGAGAAGTACTTATTTACAGATCCAATTTTCGCCAACGAATACGTTGCTATCTTTGCAAAAGACAATAACAAGGCAGCAAATATTGGATCATGGAATGATCTCGCAGGCCTAAAAACCATTTCTCAGGCAGGAATTAACATTACGACAGCTCTTGAAAATTATAACGCTGCCAATCCTCAAAATCCAATTAAGATTGAATACAGCGAAGAAGACTTAGTTCTTCAGATCCAGGATGTTGAGGCTGGTAAATACGATTTCGTCTTAATGGATAAACCAATGTTTGAATATTACCAAAAAGAGTTTAATTTCAACGTAACAGGTGTCACCATCAATAATGATATCTCAAAGGACTTAATGGGAGAGCCATACAGTTACTTAATTGTAAGCAAAGGAAATGAGAAGCTGGTAGAAGATTTGAATAAGGCCTTAAAAGAAGTGATTGAAGATGGAACCTCAAAGGAAATCAACTTAAAATGGTTTGGTAACGATTATTCTCCTTCTTATAAATAAAGAAGGAAAGCTGGAGGAACAAGATGAGCAAAATATTTGATTGGCAGCTAGTATTTACAGAAATCCCCGCATTATTAAAATATTTGCCCGTGACCCTGAATCTGACGGTAATCGCCCTGGTAATTGGCTGGGTGGTAGGGCTTTTGATCGCATTTGTAAAAATCCGCAACATTCCGGTTTTACGGCAAATTTGTAGTTTATTCGTATCCATCGTGAGAGGAACTCCCATTATCGTTCAGCTCTACCTAACCTACTTTGGGATTCCCATCGCCTTAAAATACTATAACTTCTACAATGGAACCAATTTTAACGTCAACGGGGTACCGCCAATTATTTTTGCCATCGTGGCATTAGGACTGAATCAATCAGCTTTTGATTCTGAGACCATACGGGCTGCCATACAGTCCGTAGAAAAAGGCCAGGTGGAAGCCGCCAAATCCTTAGGGATGAACGGCTTCCAGATATTTCGAAGAGTGCTGTTTCCCCAGGCGGTTACAGTTGCAATCCCGTCTCTTGGAAACTCACTCATTGGCCTGGTAAAAGGTACTTCTCTTGCATTTACCTGCTCCGTAGTGGAAATAACGGCTCAAGGTAAGATCCTTGCAGGAAGCAGCTACCGGTATTTTGAAATCTACTGTTCTCTTGCTTTGATCTATTGGGTGCTGACCATATTTGTGGAACGGTTGTTTGCATACATAGAGAAGAAGATGAGCGTGCCAGAGCAAGTCGCAGTTTTAAAAGGAGGGGCGGAGAATGAGCGCAATTGAAATTCGTGGACTAAGTAAGAAGTACGGAGAAAATATAGTTCTGGATAAAGTGGATCTAACCATCAACAAAGGAGATGTAGTAGCCATCATTGGTCCTTCCGGAACCGGAAAATCAACCCTTTTGCGTTCCATCAACCTCCTTGAAAAACCAGAAGAAGGCAGCGTGATCATCAATAACCGAGAGATTAGTCTCACCACAAAATCCTCCAAAGAAAAACTGGAACTTCGAAGATATACAGAAATGGTATTCCAACAGTTTAATCTTTTTAGGAACCGTACCGCACTTGAAAATGTCATGGAAGGCCTTGTGGTAGTAAAGAATTTAAAAAAGAACGAAGCAAGAGAGCTGGCAATCAAGCATTTACAAAAGGTTGGAATGGGAGATCGGTTGTTCCACTACCCAAGGCATTTATCCGGTGGACAGCAGCAGAGGGTTGCCATAGCCAGAGCGCTTGCCATGGATCCGAGACTCCTACTCATGGATGAACCCACCTCCGCTCTAGACCCGGAACTAGTAAGCGAGGTACTTACTACCATACGAAATGCAGCTAAAGAGGGCAACACCATCTTATTAGTGACTCACGAAATGAACTTTGTTAAAAACGTAGCAAACCGAATCCTATTTTTAGAAAATGGAAGGATTGTTGCGGACGGAACACCAAAGGAAATATTTGATAATCCGAAGAATGAACGCCTAAAGGAATTCCTGGTAAAGATCCATATGCTGGAGAGTCCAGATTTCACAATTTAAAGGGAAAGTAAAAGCGTTGGAGGTCTACAATGAACGATATCACTTACAAGATTACAAAAGAAAACATCGACTGGCAGCAAGTTTCCGATATATTGAGGCGGTCAGGGCTTTCAGACCATACGGCGAAAGAGCAGGAGACTATTTTTACTAACAGCTATGCGGTTGTATTTGTTTACCACAAAGAAACCTTAGTAGGGGTCGGAAGGGCCTTATCGGACGGAGTTTGTCAGGCAGCTATTTATAACATCGCCCTTGAGGAAAAATTTCAGGGAAATGGAACTGGAAAAAAGCTGATCAATCTCCTGCTTGATCAGGTAAAAGGTCAGAATGTAATCCTCTATACCCACCCAAGAACCGTGGCTCTCTATGAGAAAATGGGATTTCGAAGAAGCAAAACTGCCATGTGTATCTACAATGGATCGGAAGAATCCAGATCCTTTATGGAACGAGAGGGGTTCTTGCTTCCAGAAAAATACCGCTTTGTGGATGAATACGGAAGAGAAGATATGAAGCGATCATAAGCTCTAGAAGAAAAGAGGAAAAAACCATGTCAAAAAGATTTATAACCAATGAAGTAGAAAAAGATGGGAAGTTTGTAAGACAGGAAAATCGTTTTATAACCCCCTTTGGAATAGAAGAAGAGCAACTTCCCGTAGAGTCAGGAAGATACCGTCTATTATGGTCCCCTGCCTGCCCATGGGCGCACAGATCTGTCATTGTACGAAGTCTCTTAGGACTTGAAGACGCCATTAGCCTTGGCACACTAGATCCCATACGACCTGATGTGGAGCGGACGGACTGGGCCTTTACCTTAGATGAGAATGATGTGGATCCCGTATTAAAGATCCATTATATCAGTGAGGCATATCTCAAAGCAGATCCGGATTACAAAGGAAGATTTACGGTGCCTGCAGTTGTAGATCTGACCACAGGAAACGTGGTAAACAACGATTACTTTAACTTGACCAAATACTGGGAAGTAGAGTGGAGTAAATTTCATAAGCCAGGTGCCCCAGATCTCTATCCGGTGGAATTAAGTAAGGAAATTGATGAATTAAACAACATCATTTTCCACGAGATTAACAATGGCGTTTACAAAGCAGGTTTTGCCAGAAGTCAGGAGGCTTATGAAGAAGCTTATGACCTTGTATTCAACCGTCTGGACTGGTTGGAAGAACGATTAAGCCACAGCCGATATCTGTTGGGAGATAAGATAACGGAATCAGATGTACGGTTATATGTGACACTAGCCCGTTTTGACATCGCATATTATAACGGTTTTAATCTGAATCGAAATCGAATCTCTGAGTTTCCAAATCTTTGGGGATATGTAAGAGATTTATATTCTCAGCCAGGATTTGGAGACACCACAGATTTTGATGCCATCAAAAAGCATTATCACTTGTGTGCGGTATCCAACAATCCTTATGGATTATTACCAAAAGGCCCGGACCTGGCTGGCTGGAAGGAACCTCATGGAAGAGATGAAATCAATTATAAGGAAAGAAATTAAAATAGTAAGGGCAATACAAGTAACAGCAATACAAGTAACGTTAAACATGAGTTCTAAAAATTAATTATGTCCCGGATACCATCATAGATCGTAAAAATCATTAACAAATAGGAGGATATCATATGTCAAGCTGTAGCATCGGACAGAAAGTACGTCCAAAAGAAATCGAGAAAGAAATAGATGAAAGAGGTGCCTTCATCCGACAGCCCAACCATTTTACAACACCCTTTGGTGATGGAGAAAATGAGTTAAAAGCAGAAAGTGGAAGATATCGCTTAATATGGGCCAAAGGCTGTCACTGGTCCAATCGTTCCTCCATTGCTTTAGATCTGTTAGGTTTGACCGATGCTGTTGGCATCAATCTTGCCGGACACAGCCAGGAAAACCGTGCATTTGGTTGGGAATTCGTGTATAATGAGGACAGAAAAGATCCAGTACTTGGGTCTCAGTTCTTAAGTGAGTTATATTACAATGCGGATCCAGATTACAATGGACGGTGTACGGTGCCGGCACTTGTAGATGTTACTACGAAAAAAGTGGTAAATAATGACTATCACAGATTAACCAACTATTTTGAAGTGGCATTTCGTCCTTTCCAGGCTCTTGATGCACCAGATCTTTACCCAGAAGAATTAAGACAGGAAATTGACGAATACAATGACTGGCTGTTTCCCAATGTAAACAATGGAACCTACCGCATGATGTTTGCCCAGTCCATTGAGGCATATGAGGAAGCGTTTGAAGATTTCTACCAGGCTTTGGATCAGATCGAAGAGAGATTATCAAAGAAACGTTTTCTATTTGGAGATTATGTGACAGACAGTGACATAAGGCTTTTTGTAACCTTGGCTAGATTTGATACGCATTATTATCGCAATTTAGGCCCGATCAAACACCGTGTGGTGGATTATAAGAATATCTGGGCATACTTAAGAGACTTATATGTGATTCCAGCGTTCCGCAATCATACATATTTTCGTGATATTGCGGCGCCTCAGTCAGAAAATAAATCCTTTTTCCAGGACTTTAATTCCCGCTTTGTAAATCAAATCGATTACGAAGGCATCTGGTCGGCCCCTCAAAACCGGAAGGAATTAAGCAAGACTCCAGAAGAAAAGTTTAAACGCCATGGAAAAGGAAATGAATAACCTAGGCAGGTGATACTATGATTAATACAAAAAGGCTTGTAAGCCAATTTAAAACAATGGTGGAGTTTGATTCAGAAACCTATCATGAAAGAGAGCTGGCAGACTATCTGACCGTTGAATTAAAAGAGCTGGGCTTTGAGATCTGGGAGGACGATGCCGGAATACAGCTGAAAGAGCGCATTACCGGATATGGCAGTCAGGCGCCAACCGGCAATCTCTATGGTCTGTTAAAAGGAAATACAGAGACTCCTTCCATTCTTTTGTCCGCTCATATGGATACCGTGAGGCCAGGAATTGGAAAACGTGCAGTCCAGGATGAAAACGGAGTTATAACATCAGAAGGCGATACCATTTTAGGAGCAGATGACCTTTCCGGAGTCGCCGCTATTTTAGAAGCAGTACGGGTGATAAAAGAAGAAAACATCCCTCATCCAGATATTGAAGTGCTTTTCCCTGTGGCAGAAGAAAACTATGGAAAAGGAAGTCAGTTGATCGACTATTCTAAGATCCAATCAAAGCTTGCTTATGTCTTCGACCTTAGCGGAGAGATTGGTCTGGCTGCAACTGCTGCACCTACCCTCATATCCTTTGAAATAAGAATCCAGGGAAAGAATGCCCATGCAGGCTTTTGTCCTGAACTTGGAATCAATGCCATTGAAATTGGAGCCCATGCCATCTCTCAGCTAAAGCAAGGCTGGGTGGATGAGGTAACTACGGTCAACATTGGTAAGATCAGTGGTGGAAAACAAACCAACATTGTTCCAGATGAGTGCATCGTACTGGGAGAGATAAGAAGCTTAAAGGATGACCAGGCCATAAAAGAACTTAACAAATTAAAAGAAATCTTTGAACAAACGGCAGCCAGTTATGAGGGAAGCATCGAATTTCTTTATGAAAAACAGATTGAAGCCTATGAGATAGGGGAAGAGGAAGAGGTAGTAAGGCGATTTAGAAAAGCCAGCGAAGGACTCGGTTTCAATACAGTGACCCAATATACTCTTGGAGGAAGCGACAACAACCATTTTGTTCGCAACGGCATTCGAGGAATCGTTGTTGCCTGCGGCATGAATGAAGTTCATACCACAAAGGAGTACACCACAGTAGACCAACTGGAAAAAAGCGCATCCCTGGCCCTTTCCTTAATAACATCATGAGAAAATGTAATATTATCAAATAAAAAAGAAGAAGCCGAGGCTTCTTCTTTCTCTATATAAAAGACTCGTACTCCGGTGTATTAGCTATGGAGACCAGTCTTAATTATTAGGTTGAGCCGGCAAAGAAGTCATTTTAAACCACTCCGCCGACTTAGAAAAACATATGTATGTAAGCGCTCTGACTGCTTTGGGTTTTTTCTATGTTCGTATTAATATCATATCGCAAATTTGTGAAGAAATTTTGTCCTGGTCCTAAAGAAAGCATAAAATTAATGAAGTTTTTCTGTAAAAAATTGGAAAAGTATACAAGCGTGGGTTGCAGATAATATGATATAGTAGAAAATTTCCCATTAAGCCAAATCGTTGTTGAATGTTGACTTAAAATATGATATTTATATTATAGTTAGCCAAAACTAACCAATTACTGCAAAAAAAGGATTAATGGGAAACAAAAATTTGACTGTGGAGGTACGCAAATGTTATTGGAAAGGCATCTAATCGAATATTGTTCCCCAACGCTGGCTTCCATTAAGACAGCTAGTCTATTTAATCATTCCTTTGCATCGGAAGAAGAGCTTCAAAATCAGTTGACTCACTTAAACAGTCAGTTAGGTGAAAAAGGGATTTCTCTCATGGAATTATATCGTCGTAATAACAAGGCGCTGATCTATGTTTACCGAAAATCTCATTTAGAAGCGGATCTAAATCGTCCCGGTGTACGCAGGTTTCTTACGAAATACGGTTATGAGCATATGGAAGTGGAATATGCCCTAGGCTTGCTAAAAGAGCGGCTGAAAGAATCCGGATCCTTTCCTCATGAGATAGGTCTATTTCTTGGATATCCATTGGGTGACGTGATCGGATTTATTAACAATGCAGGAAAAAACTGCAAATGTATGGGTTGTTGGAAGGTTTATTGCAACGAATGCGAGGCTGTCAAGAAATTTGCAAAGTACCGAAAGTGCAGGGCAGTATACTCGCGTTTGTGGAAAAATGGAAGAACGGTCTGGCAGTTAACAGTAGCTGCCTGAACAAATAAAGAGGAAAGAAGAGGTAGGATAAGATGAGTAAAGTAGCAGTTGTTTTTTGGAGCGGCACAGGAAATACAGAGGTTATGGCAAAGAAGGTAGCTGAAGGAGCGAAGGAAGCAGGTGCAGAGGTTTCCGTATTTACCGCATCTGATTTCCAGCCAGAACAGGTAGATGAATTCGATGCAGTTGCCTTTGGTTGTCCTTCCATGGGAGGCGAAGAATTAGAAGATGGTGAGTTTGAGCCTATGTTTAAAGGTTGCGAACCTAAACTGACAGGAAAGAATATAGCTTTATTTGGTTCCTATGGTTGGGGAGATGGCGAATGGATGAGAAACTGGGAAGAAACCTGTAAAAAGGATGGAGCAGTTCTTGTACATGAGTGCGTGATTTGCAACAATGAGCCTGATGAAGATGGAGAAGCACAGTGCGTGGAGCTTGGAAAGGCACTTGCATAATATCATAGATGAAAAAGGATCCGAATGGGAATGATTGTTGTCATTTTCATCCGGATTTTTTTATTATTTTAACATTTAACATATTTACTGACATAGTAATAGTGAATTAATCTGCTTAAATCCTTCTATATTAAAATTTGGGTAACAATCCTAGAAAATCAGAATCACAACAATATAAAAACTTCATGATATAACAAAAAACCTAATTTTCCAAAAAAGGAAAATCAGGTTTTATGACCTATCCGGGAATCGAACCCGGGATTCCGCCGTGAGAGGGCGGTGTCTTAACCGCTTGACCAATAGGCCGTTTTTCTCTGTCCTTGCTGACAGCTTCATAATAATACCATAGGTTTTTTCATTTGTCTACACTTTTTTTAAAACAAATAAAAAAAGTGTCAATAACGAACATTTTATGTTATACTTTCTCCTAGAAAGAGAGGAGGATTACATCATGGAAACGAAGAAACGTGAAATCAAATACGACTATTTAAGAACCTTCGCAGTACTAGCCGTAATTATGGTTCATGCCATTCCTCTAGAAGCGGCAAACAAAGCGCAATGGTTGTTTTCTGCGGCTCTTACCCCTGTACTTCTGGCCTTTGTAGGTATCTTTTTTATGCTGAGTGGGCTATTTCTACTACAGTCCCATAAACAAGAGATGAAAGAATTTTACTGGAGACGGTTTTTGGGAATTTGTATTCCCTTTGCTGTCTACTGTGGGATATATTATTGGTATTATAACGTGTACCTGGCAACGGAATCACAGACTTGGTACGAGCATGGGCGAGCCTTTCTCTTTGAGCTGGTTACTCAGACTATACCCTCTGCGCCTCATTTGTGGTTTATGTATGTTTTAATGGCACTTTATGTATGCACCCCGTTTCTCGCCCGAATGTTTCATGCTATGACTGATGGTGAACTCAAGATTTTTTTAATCATCATACTTCTGGTTCAGGGACTTTCTACCTATTTACCTTCACTTGGTATTAATATCGAACCAGCCATCACTTATATGATTTTTAAAGGCTGGCTGATCTACTTTGTTTTGGGATATATAGGGATTCGTTTGTACCGGAATACCCCTTATCTGCCATTTGCCATTCTTGGAGTAGCCGGTTTTTTTATAACCTTACTTCAAAAATATCTGATACCTGCTTTTACTCCGGGGATTCATGATATGGCCTATCCTATGATAGCCATGGCAGTATCCATGTTTTTATTTTGTTATCATTATGGCGACATACAGATCCCATTTTTAATAAAAGCGGCAAGTTTTATTAGCCGGTACAGCTATTCGGTATATTTGATTCATTACTTAATTCTTGGACAGGTGGTCAAAGGAATAGCAGAGAAAACAATGTTGCGTCATTATTATGTGCCCAGAATACTGTTTGAAACAGCGCTTACCTTCGCAATCTCCCTGACAATAGCTGTTCTTGTGGATGAAACTGTGGTAAAGCTGCTTAAAATGGGAGTAAATGCTCTTAAGGGTAAAAGGAAGTAAAAAGGAGAATTAGACATGGCAGAGAAAATTGGTTGTGAAGACTGCATGTATTATACTTATAACGAAGAATATGAGTACTATGAATGTGAAATGAACCTGGACGAAGATGAATATATGCGCTTCATAAGCAATTCATCCAAGAGTTGTCCATATATTAGATTTGGAAATGAATACTCTATCGTAAAGAAGCAGATATAAAAAAAGCCCTATAAAAGGGAGGAGCCGGTATTCAATTTTTGAATACCGGCAATTATGAAAAAAATTTCTTAAAGTATGTTGGCAACATCTTTATCTGATGAATTTAGTATATCGCCGAAATATGAAGAGAGTTTGACCATGTTGTAAAAAAAATATGACTAGAATGTGAACAAAACCTCACCCCAGGTGTACTTCTGTGTCTTTATATGATATACTCCTATGAGTTAGTTATAACGAACTCATAGAAAAGGAGTATATATCATGCATAAAACAAAAGAAATTACAACGGTTTTACTAACCGTAATGTCCCTTTCCTTGCTTATTTCCGGTTGCAGTAAGACCTCAACAACCGATGCAGGCAGTCAATCCCTTAGTTCATCAGTGGAGTTAGAAAGTGGCCAAACGGGCGGAGATAGAACGATTCAAACATCTTTTGGTGATGTAAAAGTTCCTGAAACGCCCAAGCGAGTGATTGCAACATATGGGATGGGAGATTTACTTGCACTTGGTGTGAAACCAGTTGCCACATATCAAACAAATGGAACAGCCTATGAAAAAGAGGTGGCAGATTTGCCGGTATGGAATCAATTTGAGGCTGAGGAAATTATGGCTTTTGACCCAGATCTGATTTTGGTGGTCAATCAGGAACAATATGATGAGGTTTCAAAAATTGCACCTACCATCCTGATTCCATTTACTCAGCTTTCCATGGAAGAACGGATAACGTACTTAGGTGAAATTCTTAATAAGAAGGAAGAGGCAAAGAAAGCGCTGGCCGACTTTAAAGAAAAAATTGCCAAAGCAAAGGAAACTCTCAATCAAAAAGGCATTGATTCCCAGACCTTTAGCATATTTGACGCCAGCAGCAATGGTAGCATATGGGTTTATGGTGACAAATGGGGACGGGGAGGAGATCTGCTTTACAGCCAGTTAGGTCTAAAGGCACCTGATATCATCCAGAAGGAAATCATAGCAAAGGAACAGTACCGGGAACTTTCTATGGAATCTGTTCAGGAATATGCCGGTGATTACATTATATTCAGCGGTGAACTGGGAAGTCTTGCAGATAATCCTGTCTGGAACTCCATTCCAGCCGTGAAAGCCGGCAATGTGATTCAGATTAATCACGACCTTTTCTACGACATTGACCTATATTCTTCTAGCGTACAGCTAGATTACTTAATGAAGGCGCTAATTGATAAATAACCCGGATTTACTTACAACCCAAATCCCTTACGGAACTCACTTGGAGTGATGCCGTGAATCTCTTTAAATGCCGCAGTGAATTTTGCGGCATTTTCATATCCACATAAATTAGCAATATTCTTAATGTTTAAGTCATCATCAGCCAACATCTGCATGGCTCGTTTCATAATTGATTCCCTTATATAAGCATAAAGTGTTTTGCCATAAAGACTTTTAAAGGAGATACGCAGTTTGCTTTCACTCATTTGAGCAATGCGGCAGAGTTCTTCGTTGGAGGGAAGGGAAAGAGGAGATTCGTCAATGACTTCCTTGACCCGGTAAAGCTTCATCTCATCGCTCCAGGTAACATAATTGCGGCGTTCGTTTTTTAGAGCCTCTTTATCTTTGTTATGGGCAAAAAGGCACAGAAGTTCAATGGTTTTGCACAAGTATGCAGGAGGAGGAAGCCTGTCTCCGCGGACGCCCCAACGAAGCTGCTCCATAACCATCATGACATTTGGAGCGTCTATGTGTTGTGGTTTCCACTTCTTTGCATCCGAAACCCGTATGGGATAGGTATAACCGGTAGCAGTTAAAAAATTCTCAATACAGGAGTCAAAGATCAAAACACTGGTAAAACACATGTGCATTCCTGCTGGAATCGTAAGGCGGACAGGTGTTTGACTGCTAATAATGAGATGTGTGAAAGGACTTAACTTTTTAGCTTGTTTTCCTTTTTGCGTAACAGTCATATCACCAGTGTCAATACAAAGAATAAGAAGATATGGCGTTTCAATATTCATCTTATAATCGATTTCCTCATCGGATTGAAACCAGGCACTGGAAACATGCAGACCTTTAGCCGGATTCGTCTCAGAGATCCAGCCGTTTTTCCAGGTGCCGGGGAGAGTATGCATGACATAGTTGCCATGCCACGTTGTATCAAAGCCAAAATGTCTGGCAAAAGCTCCCCATCCCAGGTTGTATTCATCGGTATATTCCATGTCTGTCCTCCTTGTTTACATAGATAGAGTATATCATGCTTTCCCTTACACTTTCAAGCAAAGATAATCCAAAATGTGATAGGAGCAATCCGAAACAACATAATTAAAACAGAATTAGACGTTAAAATGTCCATATAAAATGGACGTTATACATGAAAAACTATTGCAATTCACCTCTTCTTAGATTGGCCTTTTTGGATTGACAGAAGAGATGGAACATGTTAGAATATCGCGGTGAGTTAGTTTTATCTAACTGTGGTTCGGTATACATAATGCCCGCCATTCAAAGGAGAGCAATCAAAGGAGATATTATTATGAGAAAATGCAGCAAACGATTTCTTTCTGCTATTTTAGGTATGACAATTATAATGGCGGTGACTGGCTGCCAGAGCAAGAAACAAGATGCAACAAACGAGACTTTGCCGGTTACTAAAACCCAGGCAAGTGAAACCCGCAAGGTACAAACGGTTATGGGAGAGAT
Organism: Hungatella sp. UBA7603; assembly: GCA_002478865.1. Classification (GTDB taxonomy): domain Bacteria; phylum Bacillota; class Clostridia; order Lachnospirales; family Lachnospiraceae; genus Lacrimispora. Next base: position 6,596 of record DLJZ01000027.1, on the reverse strand, counting down.
TGAAGTACCAACAGATCCAAAGAAAGTTGTTGTAAACTGGTATGTCGGTGATGTACTTGCACTTGATTTGAATGTAGTGGGATATTTTGGCTGGTCTCATGAGGGAATGCCTTATTATGATAAAATGATGAAGACAACAGGAATTAAAAATTGGGAACGGGAAGAGGTCATGACCTTGGATCCAGATCTTATTATCACTTATAGTAAAGATGATTATGAAAAGTTTAAAAGCATTGCACCTGTAATTGTCGTTCCAGAAGGGGAGTTAAATCCCATCGATAGAATATTGTTCTTAGGCAAATCGACGGGCCGAGAAGAAAAGGCCCAGACCGCTGTTGATACCTTCCAGACTAAACTTGCTGCTGCAAAAGAAACGCTTCATGGTGATAAGTTTAAGGACAAGACATTTAGCATCAATGAGGATTGGGGCTCTGGTTCCTACGGCATTTATTATGAAACACAGTCAAGAGGAGGCACTCTTCTTTATAATTATCTTGGCTTGAAGAAACCGGAAAAGCTGGAGCAGCTCATTAAGGAAAAAGGAGAAAACCGGGAAGGCTTAAGTTATGAAGTGGCAGCCGATTACTTCGGAGATTACATGCTCTGGTTTCATACCTATGACTCTGCCGAAGGAGAGCCAAGTGAATACGAAAAGTCTGCCATATGGAGCAGTCTTCCAGCAGTCATAAATAATCAGGTGGTTAGTATACCAAGCAGTAAGGCTGGCCTCTTTTATTATTCTGATGTGTTAAGCTTAACAGCACAGATGGATTATCTCGTAGATGCCATCAATTCCATAGCTAAATAATCTGGAAAGGAACATAACATGCAAAATCTCCCCAACAAGTGGAAAGGCGCGGCCCGCTTTTCTCTCTATATCGTTCTTGGGGTTGGACTACTAATATTGGTATCGGCAGCCTCCATCTCTTTTGGAGCTGCCGATATGCGTTTGTCCACCGCCTGGGGCGCCGTTTTTAATTTTGATCCCACATTGACAGAACATCAGATCATACACGCCCTGCGGTTTCCAAGAACCGTTGCCGATATTTTGGTGGGATGTAGCCTTGCAGTCTGCGGTGCACTGATGCAGGGAACCACCAGAAACCCATTGGCAGACTCTGGCCTTATGGGAATTAGCAGTGGTGCTACGTTCGCTATTGCCATCGCTATGGCATTTTTCCCAAGCCGCACCTATGGACAGACCATGGCTTTTGCCTTTCTGGGGGCAGCAGTAGCAACCGGAATGACTTATTATATTGCATCTTTGGGAAAGCGGGGAATGACGCCCCAAAGACTGGTGCTGGCTGGAATCTCCATTTCTATGTTATTTGGTGCATTCAGTCAGTATATTTCTATTAGATACCACCTGGGACAGGCCCTTGCTTACTGGACTGCAGGTGGGACGGCCGGAGCTAAATGGAGTGAGCTTGCCATTGTTGCTCCCTTTTTTATTGGAGGTGTGCTTGTGGCGATTGCCATATCTCCATCCGTTACTGTCATGAGTTTAGGAGAAGATGTGGCAATTGGACTTGGAATGAATACAAACATCTTAAAAGGAATTTCAACAGTAGTGGTGCTGGTCCTCACTGGTCTTTCAGTCGTTGTAGTAGGACCAGTCGGATTTGTAGGCTTAATTACGCCCCATATCGTGCGTTATCTCATAGGGGTGGATTATCGCTATATCATACCAGCTTCCGGACTTTACGGCGCTCTTTTAACGGTATTTGCTGATCTTACGGGAAGACTGATCAATAAACCTTATGAGACTCCTCTTGGTATCATCTTTGCAGTAATTGGTGTCCCTTACTTCCTTTATCTTGCAAAAAAACAAAGGAGGGAATTTGAATGAAAAAGAAACGGTTCACTCTGGGACGGGGAGTGATGATTCTTGCTCTTCTAGTGTTTATTATGGTGGCGATTGCAGTAATCAGTATCAATTCTGGCAAGATGAGCCTATCAATATCTGAGGTGTTTCAGGTAATCCTTGGAAAAGGAACGGATAAACAAAATCTCATAATATTCGAATTTCGTCTGCCCCGCATTGTTTTAGCAGTTTTAGTTGGTATTGGTATGGGCGCCTCAGGTTGCATCATGCAAAGCCTTCTTAGAAATGATATGGCAAGTCCTGGTACCCTGGGAATCAGCTCAGGCTCCGGACTATTTGTCTTAATCTTTGTAGTGATGTTTGCTTCAAAAGGAACCTCCTCCGCTTTTGTTTTACCTCTTCTCGCTTTTGTGGGAGGTATGACAGCCGCAGGACTTATCTTTGTTCTTTCCTATCGGAGGGGAAGAGATATATCCCCGACCGGTCTGATATTAACAGGAATCGCCTTATCCAGCGGATACGGTGCCCTTACGACCCTTCTTACCTTAAAGCTGGATCAAAATCAGATGGACTTTATGCAGCGTTGGGGCGCTGGAAGTCTCTGGGGAGATGATTGGAGGTACCTGGCCGTGCTGGCTCCCTGGACTCTTATTTTAATCCTTTACGTGATTTATAAATCCCGGATTTTAAATACACTCCATCTTGGAAATGAAACAGCCACTGGCCTTGGTGTTGCCGTAAAACCAGAATTTCTGGGGTTGTCCATTGCGGCAGTGGCCCTGGCTTCCGGTGGTGTTGCCCTTGGCGGAAATTTCTTCTTTGTGGGAATGATTTCTCCCCATATGGCGAGGAAGATCGTTGGACCAAACCATAAGTTTCTCTTACCAGCCTCCTGCCTAACGGGAGCAATTCTTATACTGTTTGCCGACACCATTACTCGTTCTATCAGTCTAGGAACTGATGTACCCACAGGAATTGTCATCACAGTTTTAAGCACCCCTTACTTCTTGTATTTGTTAGGGAAATCAAACGGGTAGCTTATATTCTTAGAAAAGGAGGATTTATGAACAGCATTACAACGGAAAAATTAGATATTGCATACGACGATGACCTGATTGTAGAATCATTGGACATTAACATACCACACGGAAAGGTAACGACCATCATTGGGCCTAACGGCTGTGGTAAATCCACCGTATTAAAAGCCGTGGGGCGTATCCTAAAGCCGAAAAATGGTATGGTGTATTTAAATGGAGATGATATCAGAACGCTTTCGACCAAGGAAATCGCTAAGAAAATGGCGATTCTTCCTCAGTCACCATCAGCTCCAAGTGGCTTAACCGTCAGTGAATTAGTAGCTTATGGCAGGTTTCCTCATCAGAAAGGATTTGGAAAGCTGACTTCAGAAGATAAAAAAATCATTCAATGGGCCCTTTCTGTCACAAAGCTGACAGAATTTGAGAACCGGGAGGTAGACACACTTTCCGGAGGACAAAGACAGCGTGTCTGGATATCCATGGCCCTGGCGCAGCAGACCGATTTAATTCTTCTTGATGAGCCAACCACTTATTTAGATCTTGCCCATCAGTTAGAAGTGTTGGAACTGTTATACGATCTAAACCGCAGACAAGGTTGCACCATTGCCATGGTACTTCATGATTTAAACCTGGCTGCTCGTTTTTCTGATTATATGATTGCAATCCGCTCTGGCAAAGTCATAAAACATGGAACCCCGGAAGAAGTCATGACGCCTGAGGTACTTAAGGAAGCCTTCTTTATTGATGCACAGGTTGTTCATGAGCCAAAAACTGGTCGGCCAGTTTGTCTTACCTACAATCTTTTAGCCGCTGACCCTATATCTGGAAAGGAGGTGTAGGTTTATGGAGACAGCCATTCGAATATTTAAAGAGGCAAGAAAATACTGGATTTTTCTTATTGCTGGTCTGCTTTCTTTAATTATTTCAACTGCAGCCGGATTTTACATGCCGTGGGCACTTCGTGAACTTACGGGACTTGCTACGGAAGGATCTGCTGATTTTGGAAAAGAGGCTCTGCGCATCGGTCTTTTTTTATTGTTTACCACCGCGTTACAAGCAGCTGGTAGTTCCGCATCTGGTTATCTAAATCATTATGCCGCTCTTAATTATGTGGCAGATTTAAGAACAAGACTCTACAGTAAGCTTCAGCGTATGAGCCTAAAGTATTTTCACAAAAGCCGTACGGGTGATTTGACGGGCCGTGTGGTAAGCGACTCACTGGATGCAGAGGTGCTTCTCGCTCATGTGATTCCAGATTTCGCTTCCAATATCCTCACCTTTATTGGCGTGGGAGCACTTCTTTTTACCATCAACTGGAGATTGGCATTTATGAGCCTGATAACGATCCCCATCCTTGTGTGGATTACCATTTGGCAAAGCAAACATGTTTCACCAGTCTGGAAAGAAAATTCCAAGGTGAGGGGAGAGCTGGCTGGAACGGTACAAGATAATCTTTCCGGAATTAAAGAGATTCAGATATTTAATCAGCAAAAGCAAGAAGAACTGAAAGTAACTGACTTATCAAAGAGACACAGCATGGCTTACCTTCGTGCCAGCTTCTTTTTTGAAACAACGTATCCTTTGTTGGCATTTGTAACGGCACTTGGTACTGTGCTTGTAATAGTGTACGGAGGTCACCTGGTTAGCGTGGGCAGTGTTTCCATCGCTGATATTGTAGGTTTTGTCATGTACCTTTCTATGTTTTACGGCCCGGTGAAAAGTTTCTCCGGCCTTGTAGAGCGTGCAGGAGAGGCATCGGCAGGATGTCGCCGTGTGTTTGAGGTCATAGATGAGATTTCAGATGTAAAGGAAGCGGAGCATGCAACTGTGCTGCCTCGTGTACGTGGAGAAATAAAGCTTCAGAACTTATCCTTTTCCTACAATGAAGAGATTCCCGTTCTCGAAAACGTGAACCTTACCATAAAAGCAGGTCATACCGTAGCTTTAGTAGGGACAACGGGAGTGGGAAAGAGTACCATTGCCAATCTAGTAAACCGGTTTTATGATCCTCAAAAGGGCGCGGTATTAGTAGATGGTGTCAATATCCGTGAGGTTTCCTTAGAAAGTCTAAGAGATAATATTTCCATGGTGCTTCAAGATACCTTCCTATTTCATGGAACGGTATATGAAAATATTGCTTATGGCTGGAAGGAAGCAACAAGAGAACAGGTAATTGCAGCAGCAGAAGCCGCCAATGCTCATACCTTTATCGAAGCATTAGAACAAGGATATGAAACACAAATTGGGGAGCGAGGCATCCGACTGTCAGGGGGACAAAAACAGAGACTTTCCATCGCCAGAGCCATTTTACGAAATTCTCCAATCTTAATTCTAGATGAAGCCACCTCTGCACTCGATGCAAAGACGGAAGCAGAGATTCAGGAAGCCCTTGATGAAGTATCAAAGGAACGCACCACACTGGTAATCGCCCACAGGCTTTCTACCATTCGTCACGCAGACCAGATTGTGGTATTAGATGGAACAGGAATTGCACAAACAGGGACTCACGATGAGTTGATCGCACAAGGCGGTCCCTATGCAAAACTCTATGAAGTATCAAAAAACTAAAAAATAGTATAAAAACATATTGCCTTTTATTTCACAAAATAATAAGATAAGACATAGCTTAGGTTGTCAGGGGAATCTGGGAGGGGTTGGATGTCCTGATATTAGCTTTTTAGCATGATTTTACACATAAGCATGACAGGAGGAGAAGGATGAAATACTTGGCAATTGATAATGGAGGAACTTTTATCAAATATGCTGTGATGAACGATCTTGGTACTATTTTGGAAAAAGGCAAAGAACCAACACCCGATAAGAAAAAAACAGCAGAAGATTATTTTAACGTTTTAGATCAGATTGTTCTGCCTAGAAGACATGACATAGGTGGGATTGCATTTAGCACTCCCGGACAGGTGGATGTTGATACAGGCTTCTTACATACAGCAGGGGGACTTGTTTACCTCATGGGTCTTAACCTGTGTGAAGAAATACAGAAACGATATGGATTGCCCTCTTCTGTAGACAATGATGCAAAATGTGCCGCCATGGCAGAGCAGTGGAACGGAAGCCTTAAGGGAGTAAGAAACGGAGCAGTCATTGTACTTGGCACCGGCGTTGGAATGGGCCTTATTATCGATGGCAAATTATACCGTGGATCTAATTATACAGCAGGTGAGATCAGCTTTATTAATCTGGATCTGGACAACCCAAAGCATTCTGAAAGTTATATGGCAGTTACCGGCTCTTCTTTGGCACTTGGTCGTACCTATGCAAAAGAAACGGGAATTGATCCGTCCGAAATAGATGGAGTCAGGATGTTTGAACTAATTAATCAGGGAGAGGAAACTGCCTGCAAGGTTCTTCGTAATTATGTGAAAAAGCTTGCTGGAAGCATCTATAATTTCCAGACACTTTTGGATTTGGAGGTCATCGCTATAGGCGGGGGGATCAGCCAGCAGCCTATATTATTAGAAGAAATCAGAAAAGAGATGGATTATCTCTTCGAAGCCCATCCCAGTGCAGCTTATGGTATGGCAGTAAAAAAACCAAAAATCACAGCATGTGAATTTTATAATGATTCCAATTTAAGAGGAGCGCTGTATCATTTTCTTAATAGGAAGTAATTAAAAAAATAGGAGCATGAACCAGTAGAAGGTTCATGCTCCTATATCATTGTGTGACAGTAAAAAATAAACCCCCTGCTATTTAGGGGGAGGGCTGATCTTTAG
>DLJZ01000020.1 GCA_002478865.1 Hungatella sp. UBA7603 | reverse complement strand
GCATAGCAGGTGGTTTGTTAAAAGACTGCCATACAATAATATCCCCACCAAATATAATTATATTTGGTGGGGATATTATATTGCTCAAATTACCAATAAACCTTCAAATTCGAAAAGCTCAGATTTCGCCGCACACGTCTCCAATCATTTCCACATCAACAGAGCTATCTATTTTTTCACCTTTATACGTACCTGAAATGTGATACAAGCACTGACAGCCGGATAATAACTTTACTTCATGGACAAACTCAGCATCTGGACCGGTAGCAAGACTAGTAAGCTTCACATCAAAGTCTTCTGCTGGGATGCGGATATTGATAGTATTTGGATAAGAATGTCCGGATCCTTCGCTTGTCCAGATATCATCATAGGTAATGTCTGCCGATGCATTTTTCATGACACCGTCCTGGAGTAGAAATGTTGCAAAAGCATGTCTTTGTGTTGGAAGATATACGTCCCAAAGTGATACGGCGCCGCGGCCATTTTGTAGAGAGGACAGACCAATCCAAAGCCAACTACTTTTTCCTGGACCAAATGAATATTCTTTAGTTCGGGTTTGTGCAATACCGTACTGTCTGTCGAACCATGCATAAGCATTTTTTACTTTATATTCGTGTCCTTGGAGAATAAAAGTCCCTTCCATTTTCATATTGGGGAATGAATACTGATAGGACCCAGTGTTACCAAAAGTAATTAGGCCGGTCCCGCCATTGTAAAGAATTTCTCCATTGGGAATGAAATTCATGTGGATTTCATTCTCCCCAATCTTCAAATCCAGAGACATATGTTTCATATCACCACTGAAATCACCCCAGTATGAGAAGCAATGCATACGATCGGTAGCAATACCATTTTCTTCATTCACAGAAGAAAGAATCTTATTATTCAACCAAATATCATCTGTTGCATCCATAAAAAGGCTTTCTACACTGACTTTTATTTCATTATCATATGGCTGTACCATATGATGCCATGTAAAACCCAGTTGTTTACCGTCAGCTTCAAATTCAGTTTTGATATACCATGAATCGATCAGTGCTTCTGGTACCGCTTTAAGATCATCTAAAGCATTAACTGACATTGGAAAACCATGATTAGTCATTAAATTTTTTCTCATATTATTTACCTCATTTCTGTTATTTTTCTTGACATTATATGGGATGTTAGCTAACATTAAAAGATAGACACTGTGTCGTATATCTTGCTAATAGTATAATTTTATCTACATGTAAAAGCAATTTACAATATAAAGCAAAATGTCGTATTTTGAGGTGGTTGTTATGCAGACTTATGATAACGCAAGGATGAAAACCAGAAAAAAAATCATTGATGCATTCTGGTCACAATATAAAACGAAATCGATTGAAAAAATCACGGTAAAAAGTATTACTGATGAATGTCAAATACACCGGGCAACTTTTTATTTGCATTATCAGGATGTTTATGCTGTTTTAGAGGAAATAGAAGATATTTTGATAAACTCACTGAATCAAGTAAAAATGGAATACTTTGAGACATCGAATGATTTGAACAACTATGCGAAAGCACTTTTGAAAATCTTTGAAGATAATGGAGAATATATCCATTATCTTGTTGTTGAAAATAAACAGCCGGTCTTTGCAATGAAATATAAAAAAAAGTTGAAAGATCAATTTCCTAATGTATTTCGTCCAAAAGTAGATGATTCCAAGACAAATCTAGCCATTGATATGACTTTATCTGCTTTAGTCGAGATGTTTATTCAATGGGCAGATACAGGTGTATTTTCTGCCGATGAAATGATTCGTATGGCAAAAGGATTTATGATAAATGGCATTTTTCATACGTTGCTCAACGATTTTGATATTGAACCAAGAATAGATCTTCGCAGCGACCAATACAAGCCTATATTAGAAAAATAGGACCTTTCTTACAAGCAACATCACAGTATATGACGTTGAAGGAAGAGTGATGGATTGTTATCTCCAATCCGAATAACCGCCAGGCAGTCATAGCAATTAACAGGATTAGGAAATGATTATCAGAAAGTTTAAATTTTTAAAAGTTCTCTTTACGCAAATCCCCAAATGAAATTTGAATATGCTTAAAATTTATAAAGTTTTCTATACACAGATAATCAAATGAATTTTGAAGATGCGTATCAAATAGTTTTTATGCATTATATAAAGAAATTGGAGGAAAAGTGAATGAAATTAATTGAGCTTTGTAACATGCTAGAGATACAAAATGAAGTGCAGGAAAAGTTAATGGATTGCGAGAAATATATTGATTTTAAAGGTGTGGAACAGGAAATGGAGCAAATGAAGCACCTAGAATGTTGGGAGGGTGCGCTTGAGCGTATGAAAAGCTTGCTTGGATCTGATGAGGATGGAATGAAAATTTTAACCTGTCAGTTGCAGTGTGTATGTGATACTTATGGTAGATACGAGAAACTTGGTATATCAGAAGAAATATTTATTGCTACCATGAAATTTTTTCCGAGATTTCTGCAAGACCATAAAGATAGACATGGAAGCTATCGTTATGTCTGGGCTTGGTGGGTAGTTCGTCAGATTTCCATGGTGGAATTTCGAATTGGAGAGCTTGAATATGAGATGAGAATAGAAAACTGTAAGCATTTGATTGATATACATATTCCGGCAGATACTGATATGACAATAAGCAAACTACGTAATTCCTATTTAGAAGCGATAGATTTTTTTAAGAAGTACTATCCAGATTTTATTGGAGCTGATATGGTTTGCAGTTCATGGTTACTTGCACCATCATTAAAAAATGTTTTACCTGAAAACTCTAAAATTTTACAATTTCAAAAATCATTTGATATTGGAAATATGGAAGTTGATAGTTTGGGTTTTATGGATTGGATATATGGAAGCAGAAATATTCCAATAGAAGAATTGCCAGAGGATACATCCTTGCAACGGAAGCTTAAGCCCTACTTACGAAACAACGGTAAGATAGAGTGGACATCTGGAATGTTGATTTCGAATCCATTTTGCGAGGTTTAATTGCTGTATATAACTATGAATAAGAATATGCAATATGGATTGATAACCTGGGTCATAGTAAAATCGTGACCCTAACATATGCATAATCTGCCGACAAGGAATGACCAGTTTATGGCATCATCACGATTGTCTACTCAAGGCCTGTAGCGTGCATTGTTGAATATAATTGTAACAATTTAATGATTACAGAAATCAGAAACAGCCGGGAGTGACCGACAGTGCCTTGAACCCCGGCTTTATTGTGACAGGTCTTGGTCGAGAATTAAGGTTTTCTTCTGTTCTTATTAAAATATTGGAAACGCTGCATATAGGAGATCCGAAAAAGGTTGCTGAGATTATCGTTCGTTTGGCTACAGAATCACAGTATCATGGAGTGACTGCAGGATATTTTAATGTCGGTACCGGAAAATCCATTGTACTATACCAAAGCAACAAATTAAAGATTAGGGTAACAGGCATATATAGGCTTCCTTTGCACAGAAAGCAGATTCAAGAATTTGCTTTCGTTAAGAGGCATTCAGGTGATAATTTAAACGGGCTTTTGAAAGGCTTGACTTTGACGTTAATTCAAGTGCAATAATCATAACAAAACGGCAGAGAGAACTGTTATGGATTTTTTATGAAAGAGAAGTAAAGTGTGGGGTTAATAAAGAACTCTGTAAATAAACAATCGTGGAGGAATTTAAATAATGAGTAAGCTTCAAAATATGCGTGGAATTGAAATTCCTAAATTTCGAGCAGTTTCGTCAGGACTAAAAACATTAGACGAGCTTTTTGGTAAGGGTGGTTTTTCCGAATGGGTGGAAAGCCATTCTCAACTCATCCAAAAACATCCTTACGAACCAACTGGATTTTTGTGGCACGAGGGAGATAAGAAAACTTGGGGATGGGGGCAAAATGTCTTAATTCATGCTGTAAAGGATGATATTATTCAGGCAGATGTTGCCCCTTATGAAATCATCGAATTCCCCGGTGGTCTGTTTTTAATTGCTACAGGTGATGAAAATGATAGCAATGATTTAAATGAAACTGTCAATTGTATGATGAAATGGATAGAAAATAGTGACGTTTTTGAATATGGGGATTTTCCAAAAAGCGGAATGTGCAATATGCCAAATCCCGATGGTACCTTTGATAAGGCACTCGGTATCGCTCAGCAACAAATCTATTTGCCGTTGAAGCATCGCCGCTGAATTCATGATGTTGAAGGAGATTGATAATAGCGTTGAGTACATGAACTAGTTAATATTAATGGGCTTGGAAAAAAGTTTGCTTGATCATTAGAACCCCCAATTTTAATGCTGTTGTTTTTTCTATTACAACAAGGCAATTTTGTAAAGTTGTCATCTGGCAGGAGCATATGGAAGCCATTTTTCGTCTTTCTATACCATGCACTTCGTTCAAGTACTATGTTAAGCATGGGGAACCGTATGATGGGAAAGTCTTGGACTTACATGCATAAAAACATATGGAGAATTGGAAGGGCTTATTCAGACCTCACATTCAGAACGCGGGCTGAATTATTATTCAAGATTGAAGAGAATGTCAGCGAAATAAAAGCAGGGGAGAAGACATGGCAGGAAGTTTTTTTGGAATCAGAGCAGGAATTGGCAGAATTAATTAGTAAAATCCCGGAAACTGAGCTGCGAAGCATTCTGGCACAGCTTGCTCAGGAAAATGAGAGTTTAAGGAATCACATTTTGACGAAATATTCATCGCCTGTCAGTGAAATAGGATAATTAGGGTTAGCATTTAGAATGGTATTTAGAGTAATCAATATATTGAAGTTGAGTCAGTAAGAGGATCTAAAGTGATATATATAAGCTGTTGATTTAAAAAGATACTCTACTGTCAAGGATAAATTATGTCCTTCGCGTATCCTAATCTTGTCCTCTATGCACGTTGAGCTCGTAATCCTGTTGCTAAAGAAAAATAGCTAAATTATGGGATATAAGTAATAGGAATCCACTAGAAAAGAGGACATGATAGTGAAAACTTTCACGTCCTCTTTTCTAGTGGGAAAATATAGGGGATTAACTATTTACATAGATATTGGAGAATTGCTTTATGAAAACCTAAAGACTAATATCTAAATTGTAAGCAGTATAAGTGACTTGCTGATCAGATATACCATAGATTTTTTTAAATTATATAGAAAGGAGTGAGGTAAGATGGAACTTTACGCAGTGCACTATGCAAACGAATTTAAATACGCAGATTATCGTACTATTTATCACAATGATGAGCGAACAGGGTTGGTTCCTGGGTTTGTGTTTTTGTACTATGTTGCAAAGATAGGAGAACAGGTGGTTTTGTTTGATACTGGTTTTCGAAGTGAGGAAACAGCAAAGGGATTTGATACGCATTTGCTTGATGTGAAAGAGGAAGTGTTTGCTTTAACAGGGGGGAGAGCAGATATTATCTTTATAACGCATGAACATTTTGATCATGTTGAAAATCTGGAATTGTACCAAGGAGCAGAAATAGTAGTTGCAAAAGATGCATGGGAGGAAATGCAAAAGGCATATCCAAAGGTTACAAGTCAACTAATGCTAACATCAAAAATTCAGATTGTTAAAGATGTGTTTGAAGTTCAAGGTTCATTTTGTTTTAAGGTAATCGGTGGACATACGAAAGGGTCTTCTGTAATTTATTTTAATGAAGGAGAAGAAAAGTTTGTCATCTCCGGAGATGAGACATATTTACTTGATAACTTTGAGAGGCAGATTCCAAATGGAAATGTGTATAGTTTAGAGAAAAATCGAGAATTTATTAAGCAGGTACATAATGAGGGCATTATTCCTTTACCCAGTCATGATGTGTCTGTTATTGAAAAGTATCCAAGAATATCCGAGCATATAGTAAGGATAATTTAGTGAAAATGATTTGGATGGTGAACATGTCCATTTAAATGAGGGGGAGATGCTTCATGTATAGGCAGGTCATAAACATATACCAGTAGCAAAAAATAATTGCTATTTAATCAGAATAAAAACAGTCCCTCATTTGGAATCAGTGTTAGAGGATGGAACAATAATATAATTAAAGGAGTTATAAGAGTTACTGAAAATAATAGTTAGAAGTCTTGAAATTCTATAATTGCAAGAGATATTAGAAGATAGCCAAAATTAAATTGTAAGCGTTATAAAGAATGGTACAATTAAATTCATGAGAAGAGGATAAATACATATGGAAACATTGACTGACTTTTTGAAAAAGAATTTTAAAGTGGCCTGCTCGGTTGCTTTCAATTACGATGAAACATTAGAAGGAAAAGCAAGTATTTATGTAAAATCGAATAATATATTTTCCATACTAGACGGAATTGCCCCAAAATATGGCGTGAAAAAAGATTACTAGTAAAAAAAGATTACTATAGAGTAGGTGGAGGTTTTTTAACCTTTTTCCAATCATACGGCTTCTCCCCCTTCTCCAATGACATTATGATTTAATCATTGGAATGGTTCGCTTTCCTTGTCCCTCTGGTATTAGTTTTGCCCCAAGTTATGCTGGAATATGGGTGCAAGTTTGAAAATCGGACAGAATGAACCCTATCCGCGGGGCAGCGGCAAGAATTATAAGAAGTGTTGTCTTGGAAGGTCTAAAATCAAAAGAGACCGTTTCAAAGTCCGTGTAAACTCGAAAAACTGATATAAAATTTTAATAGTATCTTATGGGCAAGGCCATTTTCATTGGTTCTTGCCCAT
>DLJZ01000026.1:377-15383 GCA_002478865.1 Hungatella sp. UBA7603 | reverse complement strand
ATTGGGGTCACATCAAAATCCATCTGAGGATGTTCGTCCCTATTTCTAGGCTTATTATTATGTAATGTTTTCAATGGAAACAGATAAATTCTGACGGGTCTTACCAGTTAATCACAACCACTGGTTTAATTAATTCTTTAGGTTTTTCCTTCATTAACATGAGAGCTGGTTCAATGCCTTCAAGGCCTTCAAAGCGATGAGTAACCAGTTTCCCTGGATCCAATCGTTTGGTTGCAATGAGAGAGGCCAGTTTTTCCATTCTCAATCTGCCTCCGGGCATAAGTCCGCCAGCAATTATTTTATGGCCCATACCACAGCCCCATTCGATGCGGGGAATCTTTATGTAATCACCTTCTCCAAGATAATTTACATTGCCGATTTTTCCGCCTGGTTTTAATATGGTAATGGCCTCAGCAAAGGTATCGTTGTCTCCACCGGCAACAATCACTTTGTCAACACCCTTGTCCCCTGTCTTTTCCATAATCTGTTCTACGATATCGCCTTCTTTGTAGTTGATGATATCCGTTGCACCATATTCTTTGGCAAGCTGAACGCAGTTGGGACGGGAGCCTACGGCATAGATATGGGAAGCACCCCTAAGAGCAGCTCCTGCAACTGACATAAGTCCAACCGGACCAATACCAATAACGGCTACGGTGTCTCCAAACTGAACATCAGCAAGTTCAATTCCATGAAAACCAGTAGGTACCATATCAGCCAGCATACAGGCGGCAACTGGATCCATGCCTTCTGGTAAGATTGCAAGGTTTCCATCTGCATCATTCACATGAAAGAATTCACCAAATACGCCATCTTTGAAATTAGAAAATTTCCAACCAGCAAGCATACCACCAGAATGCATCTGATAGCCACCCTGTGCTTCCAAAGAATTCCAGTCCGGTGTAATGGCAGGTACAATTACTCTGTCCCCAGGTTTGAAATATTTGACACAGCTTCCTACCTCTACAACCTCAGCTACGGATTCATGTCCAAGAATCATATCCGTGCGTTCTCCAATAGCACCTTCCCATACCGTGTGAATATCAGAGGTACAAGGAGCTAATACGATAGGTCTGCATATCGCATCAAGTGGACCACATTGTGGCCGCTCTTTATTAATCCATCCTGTCTTACCAATCCCCAGCATTGCAAAACCCTTCATAAGAACATCTCCTTTGTTATCATTTATTGTTATATATTTAACGAATGAATCTATGGATATTATACATCATTATGTTTGAGGGGTCAATTCGTATTTCGTATTTAATTTAATAATGAATATAAGGAGATTTAAATGTTATGTACAAATGAGATAAATTCAGGATTAAAATAATAATGATTAATGGATGCGTTTAGAATGATGAGAATATGTTTCCAGTTAATTTTTCAATGCCGCTGCTTCATTCATGATAGTGAGTGCGGAAGCAGTGGAGATGCCAAAGCGGTCACAGCCTGCCTGCTTCATCTCAAGTAGAGTATTAAGGTCTCGAATACCACCAGCCGCTTTGATTTTAGTATTGGGATGGATGCTAGAACGGATTATATGGATGTGTTCTGGCATGGTAGGATCTTTGCACCAGCCGGTTCCTGTTTTTATGTAAGAGGCTCCAGCAGATTCTGCCAGCTTGCTGGCTTTTATAATTTCCTCATTCGTCAAAAGAGTCACTTCAAGAATTGTTTTTAATGGAATTGTCCCACAGATATCGGCCACTGCTTTTATGTCCTGGAAGACAAGGTCTAATTGATTGGATTTCAGTTGTCCGATATTAATCACCATATCAATTTCCTGGCATCCCATAGCTAGCAGTTCTCTGGCTTGAAAGACTTTGCTGTCTGTAGTATCACAGCCAGAAGGAAAGCCTACAGTTCCCCCAATAAGAGTACCACAGGTACCTTTTAGATTCTGAATGAGATAGGGGGTCATGGAGGGAAGAGCAAAGGCGCAGATAAATCCATAGCTTTTGGCCGCGGTGATCATCTGGTCCACATCCTTTGTTGTATCAGTGGATTTCACACAGCTAATATCAATCCATTTCGATAAAGCTTCCATAGAAATATGATTCATGGTATCGTATCCCCCTATTTTTATTTATATCGACCATTGGTGGAAATGGCTAGCTCATATTGGTCTCCGATGATGCACACATCATCCACGCAGACAGGGTTTCCGTTCTTATAACAAATGCGACGGATGCAAAGAAGAGCAGTACCTGGTGGGACATTAAGCATCTCAGATTCTGCAAAATCAGCGGATTTTGCAAATATCTTATCGTGGGCAGAATCAATCTGCAGGTCATAATGTTCTTCCAAAAACTGATAAAGACCAGAGAATTTATTGGTAAACTGCATAAGTCCAGGAACGAGAGAAGTAGGAATGTAATTTCTCATAATTGCAATAGGGTTCTCATCAATGAGCTGGATTCTCTGCACGCGGGTGATGGAATCATCGGTACTTAGGTTCAGTTCTTTTAAAAGCTTATCGTTTGCAGGTATGATATCGATGTACATACTTTTGGTGCGGACATCATATCCCTTTCTTCTTAAGGACTCGGTTACAGAGGTTACCTTATTCAGGTCCTGAATGGTTCTATGATCCAGAACCATGGTGCCTCTGCCTTGTTTGACTTCTACGAAGCCTTCTTCTTTTAATAGCTCCATGGCACTCCTTATGGTAGTGCGGCTTACCTTATATATTTTTTCAAGTTCAGGCTCCGTTGGAAGAAGCTCTAAAACAGGATAGGTTCCATCCTGTATTCTTTTTTTTATTAAATCGTGAACTGCCATATAGGCTGGTACTTTACGCATATGAAAGCAATTATAAATTCAGGTATTAGCTGATCTTTATAATTTCTCCTTTCTTTGAATTCTACTAATTGGGGTCTGATAGGGGATGATACTTTGACTGGATGGTATGAGTTTTCCATAGTATGTAAAAAACGTCACTTTTCTATATTATATCTTATTATTTTTTACACTTCAATAAGTGTTTCATATGCACTGTTAATGAGTATATTGGTAAACTTTTAATGGTTGGATTTACTACAAAAAAATATAAAAATTTAATATTAAGTTCTAAATGTTTCAAAATCAACCAAATTTTAGCTTAAATGATTTTAGGTAACAAAAAACTACCAGTTCAATACTGATAGTTCGTAGTTTTGCTTTTGTATTTACATTTAACAGGCTGGCATTATCCTTATAACCAGTTAGATTAATACCCCAATTCCTCATCCACAAAGATAATTTCACACTTCATACCCAATGGAACACGTTCAATGATTGAAACAATACGACAAATCCGGCTAGGACTGTTACAATCATAACACTTATCCCCCTTAACTGCACATGGAGTTTTTACTCCCAATCGTTTCGCATTCAAGGGGGCAGCTATATTTTTACACCGAGAATAAGCTTCGCTAATATTAGCTGTAATTTTATTTCTGCCTATAATATAATAACAGGATTGAGGTCCAAAAGCAGTCATTGAAACACGATTTCCTGTTGCGTCAATATTTACTATCTCTCCAGTCTCCGTGATTGCGTTTGCACTGGATATATAGATGTCTGCACAATTTGCAAGTTTTCGCACTGCCATGCCTGGAACCTTATTGTGCCATACAACAGCATTTTTTTGTTGTAGAGCCTCAAACAATCCCATTTCCTTCAAAGTTTCACTTCCCCCAAATCCGATCGTTTGATTTTGTAAAATATCGGTAAGGTAACAACAAGCAGCTTCCTTTGTAGAAAAAGCTTGTGTTGTAAATCCATGACGCTCAAAGTTCTTTCTTATCTGTGTATACTCCATAAACTCATCTCCGATTTCTGTTCCATTTTTAACTATAATATGATTTCTTATTCAGCTATATCTATTCATCTATATGAACAGGATACCACCAAACCTACTGACTATCAATATTAAATGTACATTATACGCTAACACGCTAAATGCTAATTTAGAAATCAAAAAACTATCTAAATGGTGTTGAATGTAATGCCACCGAACTAAATTCTTTAATTGAGCTGATTGTCCCGTTTTCTGCAAATTCAATAATTGAAACGCCGTCAAACCCACTTATCTTATCTTGCACTTTATCTTTGAAAAACCATTCTACAACAAATGTATTGGCTTGATGAATGAATCGTTTAATCGTCCATTCAATTACTTCTTGCTCTTTTAACATTTTGTCGATCCATTGATGTATTTCAGAGATACCCTGATACTCTGGCCCATAACATTCGCTATAATAGATATCACAATCAAAAATATTATAAATATTTTTAAAGTCACGTAATACCCACATATCAAAATACTCTTTAATAACAGCTTCTTTTTCAATTATACTCATATTAGCCTCCAATGCTCATAAGCTAAGAATAATCCTAGTTATACATTTAGGATACAGTAATGTCTACTAACTATCAATATTAAATTCCAATGCTTGATGCAATAGATTTCAGCTTTATGTAGCAGAATGATGCATTTCCCTTTTGCCTCTAAACCACCTGATTTTTTTGTTGCTACTCATAAGCGTTGGCCCCTTATGTTCTTATTCCATTTGTAAGATGATTGGATTTTTCTATCTACTGTCATACCAATAAATACTAGACAGATTATTCTGCAATATAGTCGTAAGTTTGGAGAAAATTACCGTATACGTATCAGCCTCATTTGTGCTATAATATAAATATTAAACATGTAGTTTGCTTTACAGGGACGTAGGTCCGGTTTTAGTAAACCACATGTTTTTTAATAGAAAGAGGTGAATATTATGAACATTGGAGATGTCATCATATACGGGAAACATGGTATCTGTAAGGTTGCCGGATTACAGGAAATGTGTATGGATGAAACAATGCGTCCATATTATGTACTCAAACCTGTTTATAATACGGGTGCGACAGTATATGTCTCAGCTGCAAGTGATAGTAAGAAAACTGAAATTCGGAAGCTTTTATCTACCGATGAAATTTTTTCTCTAGTTAAGAAAATGTCTGGTAAAAATTTCATTTGGAATAAGGATAATCGTAAGCGCAAAGAATTATATAGCCAGATTCTTGCTGATGGTAACCATACTGAACTTATTAATATGATAAAAACTCTGAAATGCCACAAACAAGAGTTAAAGGAAGTTAATAAAAATAATAAGCTACAGATTTCTGATGAAGATTTTCTCAAAGGTGCTGAAAAAACACTTTGCGAGGAATTTGCATATGTGTTGAAAATCAACCGTGAAGAGGTTATGCCGTTTATTTATGAAAACAGCTTCTAATTATGTTACAATTATTCAATTCAATAATATCCCTATTAACATGTCAAAGTCACTTCAAAACCCCATATAAATCAACCCACTATAATAATTTGTTTTTCTACAGACAAGATATATTCTGGCGTAAAATGATACTGAGTTCAAGATATAGAATTGCAAAATGCAGAACGAAAGATGAGTAATAATAAAGTATATGGTGGTTGGCTAAAGTCTTACTAACCGCCATATTTTCTTTATAACCGTTTTTTAATGAAAGCTTATTTTTGAATTAGCTTATTCTGCTACACGTAAAAAACTACCTACTTAATACTGATAATTGATAGTTTAAAGAATTTATAATCTGAAATATTTATTGCTAATCGAACATCTCTTATTTAAGCGAGTCTTGTAATTGATCCTTAAATATCTTAAAGTTTCTATTTTCATCATCGAATAGAAGAGTACGAAATCCCATTTGTTTAGGTATTACTAAGTTGTTTTCAGTATTATCAATAAAAATGCACTGCTCAGGAAGAACGTTGAGTTTTTTTAATGTATCATTAAATATGTGGTTTGCTTCTTTTCCTGAATGTAATCTTGCTGATATTGATACCACGTCGAAATATTTATTTAGATTGTTAAATTCTAAAATAGTTTCGATTCTATCAACTTTATTATCTGTTACCATACCGATCGTGAATTTCTGTTTTAGTTCTTTGACTAAGGTAATCATATCGCTATCTAGCTTAGTATTTTTAAATGAGTCTATTAAAACATTATAATCCAATGTTTGTCCAATCTCATCGCAAAAGCTTTTCCACATATCTCGATGTGTTATTTTACCACATAATAAATCCTGATTGTATCTATAATAGCAAGTTTCTACAAGGTCCAAAGGCACATTACCATTACTTGAAATATACTTTGTGATTGATTCCGAACCTGTTTTATCAATAGTTAGAACTCCATCAAAATCAAATAAGATAACCGTTATCAAGACTCATACCCCCCAAGATATACAATTAACAGTAGTTCGAATCAACAGTGCGCAAAAATCTTATACGGCGAATGGATCATTATTCGGATCAGAATTCCAAATATATTCAATATTTTCCGCAATTTTCTGGGTCTCATTCAAGCCAAATCTTTCAGCCACAAAACCTAATGCCATATCTATACCGGCAGATACCCCGGAAGATGTGTAATATTTCTGATCCACAACCCATCTGGCTTTTTCAATCCACAAAACATTTGCATTGATTGATTTGACCCATTCAAAAGCCTTTTTATTGGATGTTGCCTTTTTATTATTCAAAAGTCCCGTTTTCGCAAGCAATGCAGAACCTGTACAAACGGAAAGACAATATTTCGATTTCATGACCATTTCAGATAGCTTATCAATAAACTTAGTATCATTTACTAGTTTTCGTGTGCCTTGTCCTCCAGGAATTAATAGAATTCCGTAAAGATTAGCATCCTTAATATCCTCGGTTAGTATGCTGATACCTTGTCTGCTTGTGATCATTCCACCGGAAACTGAAATATAACGTAGCTTGTATTGCTCAATACTCCCAAACACTTCGACTGGACCAAATGCATCCAATGTTTCAAAATCAGGAAACAATAAAATATTTACCTCCATAGGGGTACTCCTTTTAGTCTCAATATTATAATCATCTTTACGATTAGGATATCACCATACTTACTAACTATCAATATTAAGATATTAATAAATTTGTTTCTGCAACGTGTAAAGCTTATTTGCTTCACTTTCAGTTTTCTTAACATATTGAATTATTCAGATCCGCGTTTTACTCATTCTCTAAAGCAAGCCAAATTCTGATTTCAGATTTTCAAACCTAGCCATTTCTTTCTCATGTACATCAGATAGAGGATTATATAAGCAGTGTTGCATAACGTCTGCATCTATTAATACCTCATCAAAAGGCAAATGTTTTATATCCTTATCACTATGATTATATATTGCACTACAAATTGTATCAATTTCTTTACAATTAAAAATATGTAAGGAATCTAAAATTTCTCTTGCAACTACAGCACCTTTATGTGCATGATCTATGCCATCCATTGTTGAATAAGTATAAATATCATGAAGCATTCCGGCTATTGTAGCTAATTCAACATCTTCACTCCTTTTCATGGCTATCATTGCACAGTTCTGAGATACGCCATATAAATGCAAATAGCCAAATCTTTTTTTTTGCGGTATCAGAAATATTCAAAAGCACGTCATCTACATATTCTCTAACTTTTTCTATTCTATTCACATTCAATGCTCCTTCATTAATCTATACAAATAGGATACTATTAATTTTACCAACTATCAATGTTAAGTCTCCAACGTCCAGTAATTTGTCAAATACTAATATGATTTTTTTATTATCTTCTAAAAATATTAAATTCCAATTGTAAATAAATATATTAATTTATGATAGATCTGTATTACATAATATAAAAACAAATTCTTTGATTACATAAGTTCATATCTTACTATTGGTAAAGTTGTAATTTCTATATTTTATGATTTGTTATAAAATTCCGCTCTTGTAATAGAGTATACGCTCGTCTTTGTATTTTTTTCGTCAGCATATTCCTTGCGCAGTGACATCCCGATTTTTTCAGCTACTTTTCGTGAAGGAACATTTGTCCACTTTTGATACGAGAATATTTCATCGAAAGCCAGGTTCTCAAAAGAATACCTCAAACATGCCTTGGCTGCCTGCGAAGCATATCCTTTGCGCCAAAAATTCTTATTAATATGGTAACCAGTTTCAGGGAACAAATTGCCATCACCATAAATGTTTTGCATGGTAATTCCGCAATCTCCAATAAACTGATTTGTTTCCTTTAAGATAATCGCCCATAATCCGAAGCCATATTTACTATAGTTATCAAGATTCCAGTCAATCCAACTTCTTGTTTTATCTATATCATATGTATTTGGATAATATTGCATTGTTTCTTGGTCAGATAATATTTGATGCCAATTATGAAGATCGTCCATGGTAAGTTCTCTTAGTGCAAGTTGCTCTGTTTCTATTATATAGTTTTCCATTGTTTCGTCCTTTCATCATTTATTCCTTATTATAAGAAGGGATTGATTATTTACCATATAGGATCCTAGTTGCCCGCTCCACTAAATCTCAAATATTTGGCGTAAATTCACCATATCTGGCGTTTTACCACATTTTCAACAAAGCCAATATGGTCAAGCTCCAATCGAATGGTATCACCGTACTTCAGTAAATGTCCATTTTCCAAGCCGCTGCAATCTGCAATTGTTCCAGTATCCATAAATTCCCCGGGGTATATTGTCTCGCCCTTTGATGCATAGGAGAGGGCCCTATTTATATAATGACAGTGTAATAAGTATAAGTTATAATAACAATAAGTTTTTTTGTTTTGAGAAGGAGGAAAATTATGATAGAAGCGACTAACTTAATAAGTATTATTTTAGGGTTTGTTGCATTGTTGCTACCTTTGTTGATACTTGCTCAATGTAACAATATCAACAACTTCAAGTATGCTATTATTACAGCCTTAAGCTTCATATGTTGCGCATTCTCAATATGCTCACAACTTTTTTATATCAGTTGTTTGGTGAGGATAAAAGATTGGTCAGCTCTTTCTGACACTTCTTATGATATAGCATTGATTTCCGTGTGGCTGGTCAGCATTATATCTGTTATTAATATTGTAGTATCGATAGTCTTTTTTAGCAAAAATAAGAGAATACAAAAATCTTCGTAAACTTGATTCGTGATGACTTAGATGTTGATTTTTCTTCGTTAGGGTGATGGGTATATGTATTTCTTAATTGCGTTTAATAATAGTCCAAATACTTGTCTCAAATCATACGTATCAATGAAATGGAGGTAAATTGTTCCTCGATTTACGTTAGCTTTTTCTTCGATTTCATAAATCGTAATATTTTCCAGCTCTTTTTATATAGCAAGTGTCATTAAACCAACTATAATTATCTGTTTAAATCTTAAAATTTGTCTATCCATCTTAATAATTAACATATTGAAAGTAATTGTTGATTTCTCAACAATCTCCATACTATTACTTATTGAATCACCTATATGTAGCTGATAATATACAATTATTCAACACACGTTAAATAAGGAATATTTAAAAGGAGATAAAATATGAAAGCAATCGGTTTGACAAGTTTCGGTACCCCCGGTACATTTGAAGAAATAGAAGTTAATTTACCAGATTTAAGTGAAGTCCAAGTACTTATCGAAGTGAAGGCTTCTTCAATTAATCCAGGCGATGAACCTTTACGTACGGGAGAAATATTTAACAGCTCTGTTGGAGGTCAATGGTCCAAGAAATTACCAATCGTTCTCGGAAGTGATGTTGCTGGTGTCGTAAAAGCTGTTGGAAAAAAGGTTACTCGGTTTAAAGTCGGTGATCGTGTTATGGGATTAACGATCCATTCAGGAGCATATCAAGATTTCGTTGCAGTTGATGAGGATCATCTTGCAAAGATTTCAGAAGATATACCATTTGATATCGCTGGTGCAGCTCCTACAATTACGTTAACTGCGAAGCAAGCATTATTTGATCATGGAAACCTTATAAAAGGTCAAAGAGTTTTAATACAGGGGGGTGCCGGGGGCGTTGGTCATGTGGCTGTACAATTAGCGAAAAAACATGGTGCTTATGTTATAACGACTGCAAGAAAAGATAAACATGATTTTGTAAAAGCCTTAGGGGCAGATGAAGTATACGATTACACTGAATTTGATATTGCAGATATAATCCATGAAAAAGTTGACTTGATAATTGACACTGTTATGGAGACATCTATTATTGAAAATAATGGTGCTTTAGGTAAGGTTGGGGAAAAGAGCCTTTCAGTTATTAGAGACGGTGGAAAATATGTATCAATTGTTTCTTTTGGAATCAATAGTTATCCCATGGAACGAAACATCAAGGCATACTTTTTCCAATCTAAGCCAAACCACTCGGACTTCGAAAAAATTGTAAATTGGATTAAAATGAAAGAACTAAAAATTCATATAGACAAAAAATTCACACTATCTTCTCAAGGGGTAGAACAGGCTTACAATAATAGTAAAAAGCAATCGAAAAAAGGACGAATTTCTGTTTCAAAAGTTTAAAATAAGTAAAACGACATTATCCTGTAAAGAGCGAAGGCCAGAATGGGATACGAGACCATTTAAAGTCCGTGTTAACTTGAATAACTTATATAATAATTTAATTGTATTTTATGGGCAAGGCCATTTTTAATTGGTTCTTGCTCATGCTTGTATTATAAGTCTGTTTTTTTTGATATCCATAGCTGCCAGGTATAACATTTTTAACAGGCTGTTATCTGTTTCTTTGTCTCGGAAATGGTACTTGGAATACCCAAGTTTCCTTTTCCATTTTGCCATAAAATAAAACCTCTTTACTAAGTAATTTTATTACATCAGTTTGAGGGTTACAGAAACTTTGGAATACTCCCTTATTAAAAATACGAGATGTTTTAAGATAATGTGGAAAGTAAATGATTTTTTTAAGAGTCAGTTTGACCTTCCTTAATTTATCTTTCAAGAATAATCTAAAACAAATTAAGCATTATGGTACTCTAAATAGTTAATCTTTTTTCCGGCTTTTATAGCATATTCTATTTCACCTTTTGTACTTCTAAAACTCATCTTTAAACCTCGTACTTCCACACAAAGTTATTACCTTATACTTTCCCACCATAATAGCCTCCACATAGAATATCTATTGCTTTTTTTTAATAATACAAGGAAATCTTCTAACTATCAATATTAGATTTTCAATGTATACTACTTAATTAAACCCGAATTTGCTAGTAGGCGCCGAGGCCCGGACTAATCTAAGTTCGGTTGCATAAAAAAACTACCAACTCAATATTAAAAAGTTAGTAGTTCAATTTCATTTATTGTAAATGTTTAATCACAGCCCTTTGATTCATTGTATTTTACAATCAAATCATTACATGCTGCAACGATCTGTTCAGGCTCAATCATATTTTTGTAAAAAACCAAATCGTAGTCTGGATCCTTGGGTTTATATTGGTTCACGCCATACGCAACACTATCTTCAGGTATGTTTTTTGTAATAATCGCCCCAGCACCAATAACAGAGCCGTCACCTATTATTACAGGACCTAAAATTTTCGCACCATCGGAGACGATGACATTTTTGCCAATAACTGGGTTCCCAACATTTTCCCATGTTTCTGTTCGCTTATTATATCTTAAGTTTGAGCCAATGGTGACATTTTGATAAATGACTGCATTTTCGCAAATTTTTGCGGCAACAATCGTACAGCCTCTTGCATGATGTGCAAATAAAACGCTTTCATCCATTTCTATTGCACTGATTTGGCAACCATAGAGCTGTTCTAATTGATTAGCGGCATCTTGCTTCTCTTTTTTATCAGTTGAAAAACAATTTTTCTTTAATAATTCATCAAACATATTTATTTTCTCCATAATTTTGATTTTTAGATTATGGTTACACCAAACACTACTAACTATGATCATAATGTTTCTGATACCTTATTCATTAGATTTCAGTTCACCTATCTTATTTTAATAAAATCTACCACCTTAATACTCCTTGTTAGCCGTTATCTTATATATCCATTTTGTTGACCTTACTTTATGTTGGTAGCCTATAGTTTAAGAGGATAGATCTTTTTCAAAGCAAATGGCATTGATATTGTTTTCATATTTACCATAGTTTGGTATTTCCTTATATCCATTTTTTCTGTAAAATAAAACGGCTTTCGTGTTAACGATGCGGGTTTCCAGGCGTAGAGATTTGTACCCCATGTCAATCGCCTGGCATTCAAGATAGGAAAGAATTTTGTTCCCGATTCCCATGCCTTTTTCTTTTGCGTACATTCTTTTTACCTCGGCTGTGATTTCATTCATAGGCCTAAAGGCACCACAGCCAATTGCCTTGCCACTTTGATTCTTGGCAATTACAAATATAGCTCTGTCGTTACAGACGTCATTGGCGTCAAACGAGTTATTTCCATTATCTCCGGTTATATCTTCAAGGCATTCTGAAAGCTCATTCAATAAGGATATGGCCTCAGTAGAAAATGGGGTTTCTGCAGAGATAGTAATTTCTTTTGCTTCTATATTAGTTTCCTTATTATTTACCAATTCATACGATAGATGACATAGCCCTGTTGGTTTATAATAGTTTTCTCCTATATACACGAAACCAAGCTTGGTTAATAATTTTTCTGAAGCCTTATTTTGTGGATGGTGTCCGGCAAACAGTTTTTTTGCTTTTAAAGTTTCAAAGCTATAGTCAATGACAGCTTTCGCAGCTTCAGATGCATAACCCATTCCCCAGAATTTTTTGCAGAGATGAAATCCAAGTTCATAGGACTGTATTTCAGATTGAGAAGGACGAATACCGCAACAACCGATCAATTCCTCTGTGGATCGTTCAAAAATAGGCCAGTATTGTATATGTAAGCTTTTATCATTATCAATCTCTGTTTTTAATCGTTGATGGACATCTTCATTTGTGAACACACCAGTAGCACAAATAAACTGAGTAACTTCTTTGTCTCCCCATAAATGAATGGCTAAGTCTATGTCTTCCTCGTTCCATTTAGAAAAGCCAATCCGTTCTGTTTTCATGAAAAACTCTCGCATTAAATCACCTCTAATTCAAAAAATGAAATATGAGTCATTGCTATCTGTTTAATAGAAACGTTCTCCCTATCCATCTAGTATCATTGGTAAAATAGTAGATTACCAAAGTTATATTTTTCCCTTGCTAAATTCCTCTGCACTTTTTAAATACGCAAGAATAAGTTTATGAGGATTTTCCCCGGTTGAACTTAATTGTGGCTGAAAAAGAGTAGCAATAAAAAATTTCTTCTGAGGTAATTCAAGTATTCTCGTGTCGCCCATTTCATCTGTTCCTGAAACTATGAAACCATGACTTATTAATTGGTCTTTAAATTGGTCGTTTAATCCGAAATTACAATGATATCTCTCTTCTGATTTTTTTACTCCATACACTTGTGCGACACTTGTGCCTTTTGTTAATAAAATATCTCTTGATTTTTCAATCAATGAACAGCTAAGTGCTGTGATAAATAGATTCGGTGTATACGGATCAAAATTCACCTTTTTAATTTCCGGTAAATCAAGAATATCACGGGCAAATTCTAACACTACATGTTGAAAACCTCCACAAGTTCCAATAAAAGGGTAGTTATGTTCCCTTGCAAATTGAATCCCATTCATTGCCCCTTCCGCACTTTTATAAGGGCTGCCCGGTGCGCACCATAAACCATCGAAGCTTTCTAAGCTCTGCTCGCAATCATTTTCTATAGAATCGGTGGGAATCCATTGTGTTTCCTGTTGTAGGCCTAAGTAGGTAGCACAATGTTTTATGGCTTCATTAGTCGCAATGTGGGATGGACGTCCATCGTAATCACCTATTACACCTATTTTAATCATTGACTTCATAATATCCCTTCTCAGATGAAACGCTCCCATAAGTAAATATTTATAAACTTAATTATTTCTAATCTCTATAAATTTATAAAATGATTATACTCCTCTATAAATCATTATTCAATTATCCAGGAACAATATTTTCTTTAAGCCTTTATTTATTACAATACCATATATAGTCACTATCTTTAATTTGCAACTTCAAAATAATTATGGTAAGATGCAATTAAAATCCAATAAAGAGAGGGCATTCAATATGAACAAGGAAATATTTGATTTTACCGTTAGTAAAACTCACGAATTAATAGGCGCTTCTTCATGCAGCAGTGAGGCAAAGGCAGCAGCTCAGAACTGGTTAGATGCCATTGGAACTGAAAACGAAGCTATAATTACAAAAAATTATATTGATGAGCTAGAAGCTGATATTATGCCAATTGAAAATTTAATTGGTTTTGCAGAATCTGATACTGGTATTCAAATGTTTGGATTAGAACTTGCTAATAATATTGCTTCACATGCAAAGAAAATCAAATCTGATGGAGCTAAATATTGCGATTGCCCAGCTTGTGCATCTGCAGTGGCTATTGTTGAGAAGAAAGATGACATACTTAAGTAAGAGAAGATTAATAGTCAAAGATTTTAAAACGCATCAGTCCAGAAACGGCTGATGCGTTTTACATTTCTTTTTTATATAAATGATTTCTTTTATCTATTTTCTAATTATATTCCTAGCTAAGAAAATATCAGTTTTACTGTGTAGCGTTACGCATTATTACAGAAGAAACTCTATTACAGGTACGCTTCCAACGCCTTGCGGATCACCCAGGAAATGGAGCGGTCTTCCTTCTGGTAATGATCCAACAACCTCTTAAACTGCTCTGGGTTCACGCTTATATCCTGCCTTATGTATTTCTCACCTTCTGCTTTTTTCGGTCTTGCCATTTCAAACGCTCTTTTCCCTGTGTATCACATCATAAAATTATATGTATCTCAGTTTAGTTATTTTTGAATATTATATATTAGGCGTCAAATAACGCTGTTAAATAATTTATAGGAGGAAGTTTTATGAGGCCTGAGGAATTAGAGGAAATAAATATATGCGATTGTGGTGGAGCAAAAAAGTGTTCATCAGATAGATGTTGCAATCATGGATGTATAAATTGTGAACCTTGTCGGTGCAAATGCTGTCGTTGTGTAGGACCGACTGGACCGACTGGACCGACTGGGCCGACTGGGCCTACCGGTGCTACTGGTGCTCA
>DLJZ01000026.1:0-124 GCA_002478865.1 Hungatella sp. UBA7603 | reverse complement strand
GCCTACCGGCGCTACTGGTGCTCAGGGACCCGCTGGAAGCACTGGTCCTATTGGACCCACTGGAGATACCGGCCCGACTGGACCCGCTGGAAGCACCGGTCCGACTGGACCCGCTGGAAGCACC
>DLJZ01000029.1 GCA_002478865.1 Hungatella sp. UBA7603 | reverse complement strand
AGCAGGTGGTTTATTAAAAGACTGCCATACAAACAATGCTATGTTCCCTTATGGGAACATAGCCCTTCAAAGCTCTTGAAAATAAATTATAGTAACAGAAAAACAATAAGGAAGTGAGGTGGACTATTTTAATATTTCACTCTATGAATCAAAAGTATATAAAGCATATAAAGCGCAGTAGAAAGCCCTTGCCTTCACCTTTGCTCTTTGTAAAGTCAATAAATCTGTTCAAAGTCTGCATGTTCACTCTATGGCTCACTATGTTTTTGGTGTTTGCCACAAAGCTGATCCAGCGTGTAATTACATACAAAGACGCCAGACAAGAATACACAAATTTAGAAAAAGGCATTTGGAATAATCAGTTCAATATGCTCAGCTCTAAAGTTAAAACCAAAACAGCAGAAGAGTCTCTCAAAGAAATCAATCCAGATTATTTATTATGGATCTCCATTCCGGGAACGTCTATTAATTATCCGGTGGTAAGAAACCGATATCCTGGCTACTATTTAAACCACACTTTTTTTGGCACTGAAAACCCCAGCGGCAGTCTTTTCATACAAGAAGATTCTCCTGAACCTGGAGATGGTAATTTAGTAATATTCGGCCATAATATGAAGGACGGAACTATGTTTGCAGATCTAAAGAAATATAAGAGCCAGGAATTTTATAAGGACCATCAAAATATTCAAATTTATGATAAGGGACAGTGGTATCAGGCCGAGATTTATTCGGTTCAGATCACAGATGAAAATGACCTGAATAGTTATGAGTCAGAATTTGTCAGCCAGAGAGAGAAAGAAAAATTTATACTTAGTATGAAAGAAAAATCAATCTATTCGACTTCTTGCATGCCAGCTCCTATCGATAGCCTAATCACCTTATCTACTTGCCATGGGTCAGCAGAGAGAATGATTGTACAGGCCGCCTTATTATGCTATACTGAAAATTAACGATACTTGGTAAAATGACAAAATCAAGGAGGTCAATAATGATGGAAACAATAAAAATAGGAATTATAGGAGCAGGTGGAATTGCATCAATTTTAGCAGATACGATGGTAAAAATGCCTGATGTCGAACTTATTGGCATCGCTTCCAGAAGTATTGAAAAAGCACAAGAGTTTGCAGCACGATTTTCTATTAAAAAGGCTTATGGGACTTATGAGGAAATGGTAAAAGATCCGGAAATTGAACTTATCTATATTGCAACTCCCCATTCCGAACATTGCAAAAATGCAAAGTTATGTTTGGAAAATGGAAAGCATGTACTTTGTGAAAAGTCTTTTGCAGCTAATTATGAGCAAGCAAAGGAAATGATCACTCTGGCAGAAGAAAAAAATCTTCTGATTACAGAAGCTATGTGGATACGTTATATGCCTATGGTTGAAACCATTAAAAAAGTATTAAGTAGCGGTGTGATTGGAGAACCAATGACCCTTACGGCAAATCTCTGCTATCTGATTTCCAAAAAGCCTAGATTAATAGAGCCTGAGCTTGCGGGAGGTGCTCTTCTTGATGTGGGCGTGTATACCCTTAATTTTGCTTCTCTTATTTTTGGCGATGAAATTACAGACATTCAATCCAGCGTGATAAAAACGGAAACTGGCATTGACGCACAAAACTGTATCACCCTGTGCTATCCAGGTGGTAAAATGGCTGTGTTAAATAGCTCCTTACGGGTTCTCTCAGATCGCCAGGGCATTATATATGG
The DNA here is from genome assembly GCA_002478865.1 of Hungatella sp. UBA7603. Classification (GTDB taxonomy): domain Bacteria; phylum Bacillota; class Clostridia; order Lachnospirales; family Lachnospiraceae; genus Lacrimispora. The sequence goes on along the minus strand of DLJZ01000029.1, from coordinate 208,276 downwards.
AACAAAAGGATTTATGGTGATTGAAAATATCAATAACTTTGAGACAATAAAAGTTTATGATGTGGGCCGAAAATTAATTGAGTCATATGAAAGGCCAGAGCAGATCTCCGGCTATGAATATCAGATCACAGCCAGTGCAAAGGCTATCAAAAACGGCTGGATTGAATGCCCCCAGATGCCTCATAAGGCAACCCTTGATATAATGAAGATCATGGATGAACTGAGAAAGCAATGGGGAATCCAATATCCTTTTGAATCATAAATTTAAATTTTAAATTAAAAAAATGTAATAAAAGGTCAAATAAAAGACTCAGTACAAAGGTTTAGAAGAAAGCCACAGAACAAAAGTTCAGATAAAAAGCACAGAATAAAGGCTTATATAAAAGTAACAGTCAAAAGGCAAAGATAATATACTCGCATAATAGGCAAAGATAAACGAATGAGATAAGCCCCATAATAAAAAACCAAGAAAAAAGCTGCTGAAATAATTTTTTATATTGAAAATTGCAAACATACCTACATGCAATTTCCAATATAAATTCTTATCTTCAGCAGCCTTTTTAAAGCCAACCTTTAAACCATCTCAACCCAAGTAATCTAAAACCCAATATCACCGTACTTCATTCATTCGGCCCTTTTCATCAACATAAGAACCATCTACCATACGATTCGTAGCCATAAGTCCGAGTACGCCGTCCTGATTTTGGTTAAAATAATACCAGGATCCACTCACTCGATGCCAACCAGTTGACAGTATGCCATATTCATTGGTATAAAACGAGCCATTATAATTTGGATCATGAACCCAACCGATTACCATAGCCCCTTCTTGTTTCCCTTTTTCCGTGTTGAAAAAGTACCAATGGTTGTTTAAATATTTCCAACCGGTGACCATATATCCATTGTCCATAAAATAATAGGAATTGCCCTGGTATTCCACCCATGCTCCAGCAGGGGAAGAAAGGTTCCACTGATTGACAAAACGCCAGCCGACTTCATCTTCTACCCAATTACCCGAAATATAAACGGATTCATCTTTTGTATGGGCAAAACTTAAGCTGTGTTGCGAACCAGTAAAGAGAAATAAAAACAGGGCGGTCATTGCCACGAAGGAGCGCATAAAAATCTGGCGTTGTAGTAATTTCATAAGGACAGCAACCTCCTAACTTTTGTAATAAACGTATCTTTGTCTACGATTATAAGGGAAGATAGTATAAAATACAATGCAGTAAAGGGAACCGTAAGGTTTTTGACCGAAATCCTTTTGAATTTAATAGAAAATATCTTGACACTTGATAAATGGTTTGTTATATTACATATAGAACAAGAAACAACGCTTCTAAAAGCCGGATAAAAGGAGGAAGCTAATATGAATATCAATAAATTCACACAAAAATCCATGGAGGCCGTACAGTGCTGTGAAAAACTCGCTTATGAATACGGGAACCAGCAAATCGAGCAAGAGCATTTACTCTATAGTCTTCTGACCATTGAAGATAGTCTGATATTAAAGCTTATCACGAAAATGAACATACAAAAAGAGCAGTTCTTAAATGAAACGATTCAGGCCATTCAGAAGCTACCCAAAGTAAGTGGAGGCCAGCTCTACATCAGCAATGACCTAAACAAGGTATTGATCAGCGCAGAGGATGAGGCAAAGGGAATGGGAGATGAATACGTTTCTGTGGAACACTTATTCCTCGCCATTTTAAAACAGCCCTCAAAAGCATTAAAAGAACTGTTAAAAACCTATGGAGTCACAAAAGAGAACTTTTTACAGGCACTTTCCACAGTCAGAGGAAATCAAAGGGTTGTAAATGATAATCCAGAAGCAACCTATGACACCTTAACGAAATATGGTTACGATATGGTAGAACGTGCCAGGGAGCAGAAGCTTGACCCAGTCATTGGCAGAGACAGTGAGATCCGCAACGTGGTCCGTATTCTATCTAGAAAGACCAAGAATAACCCAGTTTTAATTGGTGAGCCTGGAGTCGGCAAAACCGCAGTGGTAGAGGGGCTTGCTCAGAGAATTGTCCGTGGAGATGTACCGGAAGGGCTAAAAGATAAGATGCTGTTTGCACTAGATATGGGAGCCTTGCTTGCAGGTGCCAAATACAGGGGAGAATTTGAGGAGCGTCTAAAAGCAGTTCTGGACGAAGTGAAAAAAAGCGACGGGCAGGTCATCCTATTCATCGATGAGCTTCATACCATAGTGGGAGCCGGAAAAACGGAAGGCTCTATGGATGCAGGAAATATGCTAAAGCCAATGTTGGCAAGAGGAGAACTTCACTGTATCGGCGCAACCACCCTTGATGAATACCGACAGTATATTGAAAAAGATCCTGCCCTGGAGCGTCGGTTCCAGCCAGTTATGGTAGATGAACCAACAGTAGAGGATACGATCTCTATCTTAAGAGGGTTAAAAGAACGGTATGAAGTTTATCATGGAGTGAAAATCACAGACTCAGCACTGGTGTCGGCAGCAATCCTGTCTGACCGCTATATCAGCGAACGGTTTTTGCCAGATAAAGCCATTGACCTTGTTGACGAAGCCTGCGCCATGATAAAGACAGAGCTTGATTCCATGCCAGCGGAGCTAGATCAGCTTTCTAGAAGAATCATGCAAATGGAAATAGAAGAAGCGGCTCTGAAAAGAGAAACGGATCATTTAAGCCAGGAACGTTTATCAGAGCTTCAGAAAGAACTTGCTGAACTCCATGATGAATTTGCATCACAAAAAGCCCAGTGGGAGAATGAAAAAGCTTCTGTGGATCGCCTGTCTTCTCTGAGAGAAGAGATCGAGAATTTAAACCGTGAGATTCAAGACGCCCAGCAAAAATATGATCTAAATCGGGCAGCAGAGCTTCAATATGGGAAGCTGCCACAGCTTCAAAAAGCTTTGGAAGAGGAAGAAGAACGAGTTAAAAATCAAGATCTCAGTCTGGTCCATGAAAATGTAACGGAAGAAGAGATTTCAAGAATTGTTTCCAAGTGGACCGGAATCCCAGTATCCAGGCTTACGGAAAGTGAGAGAAATAAAACCCTTCATTTAGATGAAGAACTCCATAAACGGGTCATCGGTCAGGAAGAGGCGGTCATAAAGGTAACTGAGGCCATCATCCGATCTAAAGCTGGAATCAAGGATCCAACGAAACCCATTGGTTCGTTCCTATTTTTAGGACCTACCGGCGTGGGTAAGACAGAGCTTGCAAAGGCATTGGCGGAGAATTTATTTGATGATGAGAATAACATTGTCAGAATCGATATGAGTGAATATATGGAAAAGCACTCCGTATCTCGCTTAATCGGAGCACCTCCTGGATATGTAGGTTATGACGAAGGAGGCCAGCTTACGGAAGCAGTTCGTAGAAAACCGTATTCCGTGGTGTTGTTCGACGAGGTAGAAAAGGCGCACCCAGATGTATTCAATGTGTTGCTACAGGTTCTTGACGATGGACGAATTACTGATTCCACAGGCAAGACGGTTAACTTTAAAAATACCATTATCATCATGACTTCAAACATCGGCTCCCAGTACCTACTTTCAGGAATTGATGAAGGCGGAGAGATTATGGAGAATGCAAAGGTTATGGTCATGAATGGCTTAAGAGACCATTTCCGTCCTGAATTTCTAAACCGTCTGGATGAGATTATTCTATTTAAACCATTAAACAAGGAAAATATTGGTGGAATCATTGATCTTCTCATGACAGATCTAAACAAACGACTGCAGGATCGTGATTTTAAGATAGAACTCACAGAAGCTGCAAAAGAGATTGTGGTAGACCAGGGATATGATCCTGCGTACGGAGCACGTCCATTAAAACGGTACTTGCAAAAGCACGTGGAGACCCTGGCAGCAAGAATTATATTAAGTGATGAAATTAGAGCAGGCAGCCGAATTGTAGTGGATGCATCTAAGGACAGCACCGGGCTGACCGCTTATCTGGATTAAGGAATACTACCCCTATATAGGACATTGAAATTAAAAAGTCCTGTATGGGGGTATTTTCATGTTATGCTTTCCACAAAATATCTCTGTTCACCGTGTGATAAAACATCTCGCGAATCGTTTCTTGATCCTGAGTATGTCCGAGGATCCACATAAGCTTTGTAACGGTAGCTTCCAGCGTCATATCATAAGCCTCTAAAAGTCCAAATTCTTTTTTTATGGAATGTCCCACCTCATAAACGGACATATTGCTTCCCTCATTGGTCACCTGAGTAGTCATAACCACGGTCTTTCCAAGAGAAATCCATTTTTCTATGGCATTGTAAAAGTCTCCAGAATCATAAGAAGGAAGTCCACCGACTCCAAACGATTCAATGATGACTGCGTCATAATGTTCTGCCATATAATCAAGAGCATTGGCCCCCATAGAAGGGATTAGCTTCATAAGAGCCACATTCGGATTTAGATCTTGATAAATTTGTAGTTCCCCAGAGTATGTTTTTTTGTCATCAAGGTAAAATATAACATGTCCATCCTGAATGGTCGCAATATAAGGAAAGTTTATGCTGGAAAAGGCATTATAGCTTTTTGTTCGGACTTTCTTTCCTCTTGTTCCAGCAATGGCTTTGCCATCAAATACGATCGTCACCCCATGAGCTCTGTCATCGCTAGCAAAGCAAAGACTGTCAAAAAGATTGGTGCGGGCATCTGTATTTTCCATATCAATGGGCTTTTGAGCTCCGGTAATCACGATGGGTTTTTGTGAATTTTGAATGAGGTAAGACAAGGCAGCCGCTGTATAAGCCATGGTATCTGTGCCGTGGCAGATGACGAAACCGTCATAATCATAGTAGTGACTTTCAATTGCCTTTGCTATAATAAGCCAGTGCTTAGGCTGCATATTGGTGCTGTCGATATTTAAGATTTGAATGCTGTCTGCCTGACAAAAATGTTTTGCATCCGGGACGTATGAGAGCAGTTCATTGGAAGTCAAAAGAGGCTTTAACCCGGAATCGCCCCGCTTACAGGCGATGGTTCCACCTGTGCCTAGCATTAGTATTTTTTTCATTGAGATTACCTCCTGAAAGATTCTGAACCTGATTGTAGCACTTCTTTTTCCATTCGTACAGGTCATTTATTGAAAATCAAGGATAACTATGCTAAAATCATATATAATTAAAAGGCAGGAGAAAATTTATGACTCAAATACCAAAGGATCCAGTTATTTTATTAAGCTATATGAATACACAGTTAAGAGACTTTTATCCTACACTGGAAGATTGCTGCCAAAGTCTTGGCATTCTGGAAACGGATATTATCCATACATTAAAAGCCATTGATTATCATTATAATAAAGAGAAAAATCAATTTATATAAGCTAGGACATTCCCTAAAAGGGATAGGCTGGGGTCGTCGCTAATGCGGTGGCCCTTTTTGGAAAAAAATAATAGGACAGGGGGGATTATTATGCAAACTATAGCGATACAAATGCTGATAGTGTGGAACTGGATGATGTCGCATTTAATCTATATTAATTTAGTTCTTTCTATAATTATAGTGTTTTTTCAGCGCAGGGACCCAAAGGCTGTGTGGACCTGGCTGCTCGCCCTCTACTTTATACCAGTTTTCGGAATATTGTTTTATCTACTTCTCGGGCAGGATATGCGAAAGAATAAGATGTTTCGGATAAAGGAGGTGGAGGACCGGATTCGTTTCTCCATAAAGAACCAGGAAGAATTTCTAAGAAACAATGATATGAGCCTTGTGTCATCCTTATCCCGTGACTATGCGGATCTGGTGTATTATAACCTGGAAACCTCTGGTTCTGTATTAACAGTAGACAACGAGGTCACCATCTTTACGGATGGAGAGAAAAAATTTAGTGATTTACGCAATGAGCTTTCAAAGGCCATACAATTTATTCACCTACAATATTACATCATAAAAGATGATGAGGTATTTGATTCTATCATCCCAATTCTTATGGAACGGGCGAAGGCAGGAGTGGAGGTAAGGATCCTTTGCGATGGAATGGGCGGTCGATTTATGGCCAAATCCAAGTGGAGAATCCTTAAGGAAAACGGAGTCAAGGTGGGTATCTTCTTTCCACCCATCTTAGGACGGCTGCAGCTTCGGGTCAACTATAGAAATCATAGAAAGATTGTGGTCATTGATAACAGGGTAGGTTATGTAGGAGGCTTTAATATTGGAAGGGAGTACATTTCAAAGGATCCCAAATTCGGTTATTGGCGGGATACTCATTTAAAGATAATCGGTGGATCGGTGTTAAGTCTTCAGATCCGGTTTGCTCTGGACTGGAATTATGCGACAGGAGAGAACTTATTTAAACACATGAGATACTTTTGTGAAAGCGATAATGAGAACTGTTTGGAATGCCTTGGAGTGGTTGATTTAGAGCGGGGAAATAAGAAGCTGGGAATACAGATCATTGCCAGTGGCCCTGATTCAGGAAGCAAGCAAATCAGGGACAATTATATCCAGTTATTTTCAAAGGCCAAAGATCATGTTTATATTCAAACGCCTTATTTTGTTCCCGATGATGCCGTGCTTTCTGCTTTGCACATTGCAGCCAGATCCGGTGTGGATGTTAGGCTCATGATTCCATGTAAACCGGATCATCCCTTTGTTTACTGGGCTTCTTACTCTTATGTAGGGGATCTCCTTTCCGCAGGAGCCAGATGCTATACCTATGAAAATGGCTTCCTTCATGCAAAAGGGGTAATGACCGATGGCAAGGTCAGTTCCTTTGGTACCGCTAATATGGATATTAGAAGTTTTGAGCTTAATTTTGAAGTGAATGCCGTTATTTATGATGAAGAAACAACAATGAAATTAGAAGCGTTATTCATAGAAGATCTTAAAGTATGCAAAGAAATCACCAGGGAAAGTTATGCAGAAAGGGGTATTTTTATACGGATGAAAGAGCAGGGCAGCAGGCTGTTATCTCCACTTTTATAGAAATATTTCCAGCTAACATAATTTCAAATGAACCGGCGCATAATGAAGATTATGAAGACACTAACTAAAATCGATTTAAAACAATTACCCATCAACTTCTGCAAATGCGGAGTGACAGGCTGGTGCCTGGAGGTTATTTTTACCTCGACGGAATCTATATTGCGACAAGACTGGCGGCTCATGGGACAGACCTCTCTTTTGATGTTCCCTATCTATGGATTAGGCGCATTGTTAGGGCCCATCGGAGGTCTCATAGACCAGTGGGTAAGTCCTGGTCAGAGGCTTATGGCAAGACCTTCGGATCTGGCGATCCGGCATGGATTCCTTTATATGGTTCTTATTTTTGTGGCGGAATATATCGCAGGGACATTGCTTCGAAGCACGGGAATGTGTCCATGGGATTATACGGGACGAAGCACCAATATTGACGGGATTATTCGTCTTGATTTTGCACCGCTTTGGTTTTTTACGGGACTGCTGTTTGAACAAATTACAAAAAAGAGAGGAGGGTAGTATTGTAATTAAAGTCACCATTTTATATAATAGATGAAATGGAGGACGAGATCGATGATACGTTTTATATTTGTAGCAGCAACAATCGTTTTATTTTTGATATTCAGCATTCCGGTTATCCTTTATTTGTGGCTGACAGGAAAGAAAAACCCAGGTTTAAGAGATGAGAAGAGTATAGCTGTCATACGTGGCGTTTTTAAGACAATTCTCTTCATGGCAGGTGTTAAGATTACGGTAAAAGGAAAAGAAAATATTCCAACAGACCGTGCCGTTCTCTATGTGGGAAATCATAGAAGTTATTTTGATATTTTGGTAGGTTATATGACCGTTCCTGGGCTCATGGGCTTTGTAGCCAAAAAAGAGATGGAGAAAATTCCTTTGCTTTCCATTTGGATGAAGTATGGAAACTGTCTCTTTCTTGATCGAAAGAATTTAAAGGAAGGCTTAAAAACCATTCTGAAAGGAATCGAGCAGGTAAAGAGCGGGATATCCGTATGGATTTTTCCTGAAGGGACCAGAAATAGAAACCAGAATCCAACTGACCTTCTTTCCTTTAAGGAAGGAAGCCTTAAAATAGCAGAAAAGAGCGGTTGTCCTGTGATTCCAGTTGCAATGACAGGAACGGCAGAGGTCTTTGAACAGCATCTTCCTTTCATACGGCCGTCTCATGTGACCATTGAATTTGGAGAACCAATTTATTTGAAAGAACTAGAACCTGAGCTTCGTAAATTCCCGGGAGCTTATACAGAAAAGCGAATTAAAGATATGTTAAGAGAGCAGTTAGGACTAGATAACAGCCAGGAGTCATCATACAACGGATAAAGGGAAGATAAGACCAATGAAGAATTTAGACTTGCAGGAAATCAGGAAACAGCTAGACGGAATTGATCAAGAGATGGTGGCCCTTTTTGAAAAACGCATGGAGTTATGCAAAGAAGTGGCTGATTATAAGATTGGAACCAATAAGCCGGTCTACGACGGAGTACGGGAACAGCAAAAGATTGAAGCAGTGACAGGAATGGTGGAAGGAGAGTTCCTAAAGCAGGCGGTTAGAGAGCTGTTTACCCAGATGATGACCATAAGCCGGAATTATCAGTATAAGCAGATGGCGGAAAACGGCCTTCAAGCCAGCCATTCCTTTCAGCCAGTAAAGAACCTTTCCGTGGATGGAGTAAGGGTCGTGTACCAGGGTGTGGAAGGTGCTTACAGCCATGGCGCTGCCTTAAAGTATTTTGGAAGTAAGGCGAGCTTGTATCATGTATCCACATGGGATGATGCTATGAAGGAAGTGGAGTTGGGGAATGCGGATTACGCAGTTTTACCCATTGAGAATTCTTCTGCCGGCGCTGTAACAGATAATTATGATCTCTTAATGAAATACCAAAACTACATTGTAGGAGAGACTTTTTTAACGGTGAATCACGCCCTCTTAGGATTACCTGGAGCAGAAGAAAAAGATATTAAGACTGTGTTTTCCCACCCTCAGGCACTGATGCAGTGTGGAGAATTTTTAAATTCAAACCGGGCATGGAAAAAGATCAGCGTAGAGAATACAGCAGTAGCGGCTAAGAAGGTCATTGACGAAGGTGATCTTACTCAGGCAGCGGTAGCCAGTGAGACTGCTGGTGAGCTTTACGGACTTAAGGTATTAAGAACCCAAATTAACACGAATAAAAACAACACCACTCGTTTTATCATCCTTTCAAAGGAAGCTGTATACCAGGAGAAGGCAGGCAAAATAAGCATCAGCTTTGAGCTGCCTCATAAGAGTGGTTCTCTTTATAACCTACTTAGCAATTTCATTTATAATGGGGTCAATATGTTCATGATTGAATCCAGGCCGATACAGGGAAGTAATTGGGAATACCGGTTCTTTGTTGATATTGAAGGAAACCTAAGTCATGCCTCCATCTTAAATGCCTTAAAGGGGATTTCAGAAGAAGGTCGCAATTTAAGAATCTTAGGAAATTATTGAGTCTATTAAAAAGTTCGGTCTGTCTCAGACCGGACTTAAACTTTACATCAGGAGGAAATCATGAGATCCAAGGAATTAATTCTTTACCGAAATTTAGAATTTCGAGAACTTTTTGACCAGATTGCAATGCTTTTTACTCGTTCGAAAGAGGATAGATTAGAAGCGATGCCAGAATCCTATGCCTTGGCCGGTGAACTTACTGAGCTGGCAGCTTACTATGAGTTAAGTGGGAATCTTTGGCATTGCTTTTTAACATTATGCCTGGTAGACAATGAAAACGCCTATAGCACTGCCTGTGAAATCACTGGCCCAATCAAAGGTACCTTAAATGAACTGGTTGCCCATGATTTTGCCGTATTTCGAGAACTGTTTCAATATGATCTCAGTCTCTTAGACGATTCCTCAGATTACGGCATCTGGACCGCTCTAAAAAATTATCAGGCGCCAGAGGAAGGAAATGGAGTCTATGACAAACAGATCAGAGATCAAATTCTCTTACTTTCAGTCTCACTTTCCGCTTCTTCGGATGTCCAGGAATTTAAAGAACAAGTTACGGAATTCTACCACAAGTTTGGAGTGGGAAAGTTTGCATTAAATAAGGCATTTCGTATGAACGAAGAAGGAATGGAGCCAAGCATTCTTCCGATCACGAACATCGAGCCAATACGCTTATCCCATATCATTGGGTACGAACGCCAAAAGCAGAAGTTGGTTGAAAATACAGAAGCTTTCATTCAGGGAAAGGCTGCTAACAACGTCCTTTTATTTGGAGACAGCGGTACTGGAAAGTCTTCTAGCATTAAAGCAATTTTAAATGAATATTATGACAAAGGCCTTCGAATCATCGAAGTTTATAAGCACCAGTTTCAGATGCTTTCAAAACTCCAGGAACAGCTAAAGGACCGCAATTATAAATTCATTATCTATATGGATGATCTCTCCTTTGAAGACACAGAGCTGGAATATAAGTATCTAAAAGCAATCATTGAAGGAGGACTTGGCATAAGACCAGGCAATGTGCTCATTTATGCCACCTCAAACCGCCGTCATCTGATTCGGGAAAAATTCAGTGACAAGAAAGAACTGGATGATGAATTACATAATAATGACACCGTCCAGGAAAAGCTTTCGCTGGTAGCCCGTTTTGGAGTTACCATTTACTACGGCTCTCCCGATAAAACAGAGTTCTTAAATATTGTTAAAGAACTGGCAGATCGTTTTGATCTTGGAATACCAATGGAAGAGCTTTATGCAAAGGCAAATATTTGGGAATTACAGCACGGAGGTTTATCAGGAAGAACGGCCAGTCAGTTCATTACGAACATCATGGGGAAAAAAGAAGAATCTTGAAAAAATTTGTAATATTTTACCTGGATTTAACACAAAAATACCAAGGATAGAGTAAAATAGAAGCAAACGCCTACTACATGGGCGGTAAGGAGGACAAGTATGGCAATCAAATTATTTGCTGCCATCGATGTGGGGTCGTTTGAACTGGAACTAGGCATCTATGAGATATCTGTCAAAAATGGAATCAATAAGATCGATCACGTTCGCCATGTTATCGCCCTAGGCAGAGATACGTACAACAATGGAAAAATCAGCTATGAGCTGGTGGAAGAGATGTGCGATGTAATTAAGGATTTTGCTGGAATCATGCAGTCGTATAAGGTGATTGGGTACCGGGCCTATGCCACCAGTGCCTTACGGGAAGCAAAAAACAACCAGATTGTTCTGGATCAGGTTCGTGTCAGAACCGGTATAGAGGTACAGATTATAAGTAATTCGGAGCAGCGGTTTATCAGCTATAAGGCCATTGCATCAAAGGACGCAGAATTTAGCAAGATCATTGAAAAAGGAACTGCCATTGTTGATGTAGGTTTTGGAAGCATGCAGGTCTCTCTCTTTGATAAAGATGCCTTAGTTTCCACCCAGAATCTCATGCTGGGAGTATTAAGAATTCGTGAAATGATGGCTGATGTACAAGTCAGCATAAAGATGCAAAATACCCTGATTGAAGAGATGGTAGACAACGAGCTATACACTTTTCGAAAGGTATATATAAAAGATCGGCAGATCAAAAGCTTAATTGGCGTTGGTGAAAGCATTCTATACTTATCCAGAGGCAGCAACGGCGGTAAAGCAGTGGAATGGATTACTGCCGAAGAGTATGTAGGTTTCTATGAAAAGCTGTTGAAGATGTCTGTGGATCAGATTCAGGAACGGTTTGGAGTGAGTGCAGAATATGCGGCTCTTTTGGTTCCAGCGGCCATTATTTATAAACGGGTTTTGGAACTGACCGGGGCCGAGATGTTTTGGATTCCAGGGATTCGCCTTTGTGACAGCATCGCAGCGGAATATGCAGAGGAGACAAAGGCAGTTAAATTCCATCATGATTTTTCCGAAGATATTTTGGCCGCCTCCAGAAATATGGCGAAACGATATAAATGCCATGGCCCCCATACTGCTATCATGGAAAAGTATGTCCTTGATCTCTTTGACAGCATGAAGAAATATCACGGCATGGGAAAGAGAGAACGGTTGCTTCTTCAAATTGCCGCCTGTCTTCACGCCTGTGGGAAATTCATTTCCATGAAAAAGTCCAGTGAATCTGCCTATAATATTATTATGTCCACAGAAATCATTGGATTGTCCCACATGGAACGGGAGATCATAGCCAATGTGGTTCGGTATAACGGAGTAGAGTTTGACTACAGTCGGATGCGCTTAAATGAAGAGCTGTTTCGCAATACAAAAGGGGAATTATCCAAAGAGGACATCACCATATTAATGGCAAAACTGACCGCCATATTAAGGCTGGCAAATTCTATGGACAGAAGCCATAAGCAGAAGCTTTCAGACTGCCGGATGAATGTGAAAAACGGGCAGCTTTTAGTGACCACTTCTTATGAAGGTGATATTACCCTGGAATCTGTAGCATTTAGCCAAAAGGCAGATTTCTTTGAAGAGATATTTGGAATCAGACCAGTCTTAAAGCAGAAGAGGAGGTTAACTTAATGGCAGACATCAATGAAATATATAACAATCCGAATAATTATGTTAACCGAGAACTGAGCTGGATCGAGTTTGACTACCGGGTTCTTGGAGAAGCAAGAGATAAAAGCATCCCTCTATTTGAACGGCTTAAATTCTTAAGCATTACCGCCTCCAATTTAGATGAGTTTTACATGGTACGTGTGGCATCCTTAAAGGATATGGTTCATGCCAAATATACAAAACCAGATATCGCCGGTTTAAAACCAGGAGAGCAGCTAGAAAAAATCAGTGAGAAAACCCATGAACTTGTGGCTCTCCAGTATTCTACCTTCAACCGATCCCTGCTTCCTTCCTTAAAACAGAATGGACTTCATTTTATCTTAAATCATGAGGATTTAAGTGAGGAGGAAGGTCAATTCGTAGACAGCTATTTTGAACGTGACGTTTATCCGGTTCTTACCCCGATGGCAGTGGATTCCTCAAGACCATTTCCACTTATCCGAAATAAATCCTTAAACATTGCCGCACTTCTCAAGAAAAAAAGCGGTGAAGAGGAATTGGAGTTTGCCATGGTTCAAGTTCCAAGTGTGCTACCTAGAATGGTCAAGCTGCCTGGAAAGAAAGGGGAAGAGCAAAAGGTTATCTTACTGGAACAAATTATCGAACGCAATATTGAAAGTCTGTTTCTTAATTATCATGTTGTTACTGCCAGCCCGTTTCGCGTCATGAGAAATGCGGATTTAACCCTTGATGAAGAGGAAGCGGTGGATCTTCTGGAAGAGATTCAAAAACAGTTGAAAAAGAGACAGTGGGGAGAAGCAATTCGCCTGGAGGTAGAAGAAAAGATTGATAAGAGCCTGTTAAAGATCTTAAAGCGGGAGCTTAGCATCAGTTCTAGTGATATCTTTTTAATTGGAGGTCCTCTTGATCTTACCTTCTTAATGAAGATGTATGGATTAAAAGGATTCGACCGTTTAAAAGCCATCCCATATATTCCCCAGCAGGTGCCGGAGTTTATGAACGAGGATGATATCTTTACTAATATTAGAAAGGGAGATATCTTACTTCACCATCCTTATGAAAGCTTTGACCCTGTAGTGAATTTTGTAAAAACTGCCGCAAAGGATCCTGAGGTTCTGGCAATCAAACAGACGTTGTACCGGGTCAGTGGTAATTCGCCCATCATTGCTGCGTTGGCAGAGGCTGCCGATAACCGGAAACAGGTATCGGTACTGGTAGAATTAAAGGCTCGTTTTGACGAAGAGAATAACATCAACTGGGCAAAGAAGCTTGAAAAAGCAGGATGTCACGTCATCTATGGACTGGTGGGTTTAAAAACCCATTCAAAGATCACCCTGGTGGTCCGAAGAGAAGAAGATGGAATCCGTCGCTACGTCCATTTGGGAACTGGAAATTATAACGATTCTACAGCAAAGCTTTATACGGATTTTGGCCTTATGACTTGCAATCCCCAGATTGGAGAAGATGCCACAGCCGTATTTAATATGCTGTCTGGTTATTCCGAGCCTCTGCAATGGAATAAGCTGGTGGTGGCTCCCATTTGGCTTAGGGCCAGATTCTTAAAGATGATTCGACGGGAGACAAAGAATGCAAAGGCAGGCAAACCGGCTCATATTATCGCTAAGATGAATTCCCTTTGTGATAAAGATATTATATCCGCTCTTTATGAGGCGTCCTGCTCTGGAGTGAAGATCCAGCTTATCGTACGTGGAGTTTGCAGCTTAAAAGCGGGGGTACCTGGATTAAGTGAGAATATTTCCGTCCACTCCATCATCGGTAATTTCCTGGAACATGCCAGGATATTCTATTTTGAAAACGATGGCAGTACAGAGTTATACTTAGGTAGCGCCGACTGGATGCCGAGAAATCTAGATAAGCGGGTGGAAATCATGTTCCCGGTAGAAGATGAGGAGTTAAAAGAACGGATCTGTGATGTCCTTAAGGTACAATTAGAAGATAATGTAAAGGCCCATATCTTGTTACCTGACGGAACCTATGAAAAACCTGACCGAAGAGGCCGGATTCAAAGAAACAGCCAGGAAGAATTTTGCGAAGAGGCAAAGCTTGCGGTTAACAATGAACTTAAGAAATTAAACCCTCAGGCAAACCGGGTATTTATCCCAACAGAGAGTCATAACTAAATGGCAGACTTAACCTATAATTACCGTTTTATAGCTTTTTTGTAAGAAAATAGTAAGGCAAAGATACCTTTCTTGTGGTAAAATGAATGCAGGCTTTTCTGTGAATAAAGAAGAGCCGCTTACATAAAGACAAGGGAGGTATTTTTGCATGTCCGAAACAATAAGCGTACTGGTTGTAGATGATGAGAAAGAAATTGCAGATCTGGTTGAAATTTATCTGGTCAGCGATGGATATAAAGTATATAAGGCAAACCACGCAGAGGAGGGTCTTGAGATACTTGAAAAACATCAGATCCAACTAGTCCTTTTAGACATCATGATGCCTGGAATGGATGGGCTTTCCATGTGCAGGAAGATACGAGAGACGAATAATATACCCATTATCATGCTCAGCGCCAAATCAACCGATTTAGATAAGATACTTGGTCTGGGAACCGGAGCAGACGATTACGTTACAAAGCCTTTTAATCCTTTGGAATTGACGGCACGTGTAAAGTCTCAGTTACGTCGTTACACTCAGCTAAACCCCAACAGCTCAGCCAATGAAGCGGCAAAGAATGAAATTGCCATCAGAGGGCTGACTATTAATAAAGACAATCATAAGGTCACTGTTTACGGAGAAGAGATTAAACTCACTCCCATAGAATTCGATATCCTCTATTTGCTGGCTTCCAATCCAGGAAAAGTGTTCAGCACTGATGAGATATTTGAAAAGGTGTGGAATGAGAAGGTATACGAAGCCAACAACACAGTAATGGTACATATTAGGCGTCTGAGAGGCAAGATGAAGGAAGACACCAGACAGAACAAAATCATTACCACTGTTTGGGGGGTAGGATACAAAATTGAAAAGTGATATCAATCGCCGGTTCCATACAAGGGTCGTAGCCAACATTTTTTACAGTGCAGTGGTTACGGTCCTCATAGAACTTTTTCTTGTAACCAATATTTCACTGATTGCATCTTATATGAGAAATACAGATAGGGACAATGCATTTGTGGAGCTTCTTACCACCTTTGATGCCGTAGTGATTCTTATTTATGTTGTATTTGGAATCGGCATTTTTACGGTTACCTTTCTTCTTTTACAAGAAAAATCCATGCGATACATCGCCAGAATATCCGACGCTATGCATAGTATCTCTGAAGGAGATCTAAACATCACGGTGGATATTGAAGGGGATGATGAATTTTCTGTTATGGCTGCCAGCTTAAATAAGATGGTAGGAGATCTAAAGGAGCTGATGGATAAGGAGAGGGAAGCAGAACGGACCAAGAATGAGTTGATTACCAACATTGCTCATGACCTAAGGACTCCCTTAACTTCCATAACCGGGTATCTGGAACTTCTATCCGGTGAGACGAAGCTTGATATGGAGGTTCAAAAGAAGTACATAGGAATCGCATACGTGAAGACAAAAAGGCTGGAAAAGCTCATTGAAGATCTTTTTGGATTTACAAAGTTAAACTACGGTAAGATGTCCATGCACGTAGCAAAAGTGGATGTGATGAAGCTATTAAGCCAGCTTTTAGAGGAGTTTTATCCCAGTTTTGTGGATAAAAATTTATCGTATGAGCTACAAAGTAATGTCCCAGCTATGATTATCACAGCTGACGGCAATCTTTTGGCGCGCCTGTTTGACAATCTTATTAACAATGCCATCAAATACGGAGCCGACGGGAAACGGATTTTAGTAAAGGTCAATGGAAATGAGGAACAGGTCACCATATCTGTAGTCAATTACGGTTACGTGATTCCTGCGGAAGAGCTGCCATTAATCTTTAATAAGTTTTACCGGGTGGAGCAGTCCCGTTCCACGGATACTGGAGGAACCGGGCTAGGACTTGCCATCGCAAAGAACATCGTGGATGTCCATGGCGGAATCATAGATGTGACCAGTGATTTATCCGGTACCGTCTTTACGGTGAAGCTTAAGGTTGATTTCGACGTGAACAAAGAGAATTTTGGAAAGATAGGATGAGACAGGATGAATATTAGAAAAGTATTCCTGGTTTGTTCCATAGCGCTTATGATAGCAGGCAGCATAAAGCTGCCTGTTTTCGGCATGAACGCAACGGATGCCAATGCCCAGGAAAGTGAATATAATACGGTTTCCGAAGCAGGGATTTCCATGGACGTTTCCTTCGGTTACGATGGAAATACGAAAACCGGACGTTTTGTACCTGTAAACGTAACCTTAAAAAGTAGTATCGATACTCCCTTCTCCGGCACAGTTCGTGTGGAAGCGATGGAATCAGATTATGATATTTATCAGTATGACTATCCAGTTTCCTTAGATGCAAAGGAATCTCTTGATCAATCCTTTGATACTCCGGCAGGCAGAGCGGATACCCTTTATGTAAAGCTATTGGATAAAAATGGAACCGAGCTGCTTCGAAAACGACTCAAAACCAATACTACCCCTGAAACCGCAGAGCTTTTAGTGGGGATTTTATCCGATAACCCTGAAAAGCTGTCTTATCTAGATGGAGTCGGGGTTAATTATAGTTCCGTTCGCATCAAGACATTTAACATGAAGACAGAAAAGATGCCAGATCACGTCATTGGGCTTGATATTCTTGATGTTTTGGTCATATCAGATTACGATACCAAATTGCTTTCCAAAGAACAGATGTCAGCAATCTGGGAGTGGGTTAAGGGGGGCGGAACGCTTCTTCTTGGCACAGGAGCAAGAGTCGATGAAACTCTCTATGCTTTTCGATCAGAGCTGCTGGAAGAGTCCTATATGCCTCCGGCAGAACGGTCAGTGGATATGGGAGTGGAATACTCTACCAATGGCCCTGGAGATTCCTTTTTAAGCCTTGTGTGTGCGGATATTTCCTTAAAGGGTGGTACGGGAGTTCTATCCAATGACCAATTCTCCGTTCTTAGCTCTGTATCCAAAGGGAAGGGAAGCGTGGGAGTCGCTGCTTATGATTTTGCAGATATTGCCTCCTTTTGTGAGACACACAGGTCCTATGTAGATAAGCTTTTTACAGCCATAATTGGGGATACAAAATTAAGCAACTTATCTTCCTTTTTATACAGCGGTAACTCCGGTCAGTTTTGGTCCGTTCAGAACATGCTAAATACTGGTAATGTAGATAAGCTTCCTAGACTGGCATTTTATATCGTTCTTATAATGGCTTATATTATTTTGTTAGGACCTGGCATTTATCTCTATTTAAAAAAGAAAGAGAAAAGGGGATATTACCGCACCGCAGTGGTGGTGGTTTCCTTTGTCTTTACGGCTATTATCTATTTAATGGGTATAAAGACCCGGTTTAAGGACACTTTCTTTACCTATGCAACCATATTAGATTCTTCAGAAAATTATGTGGATGAGTATACTTATATTAATATGAGAACGCCTTATAACAAAGCTTATACCATTTCATTAGATCCCTCTTATGAGATTCTTCCCATTACAAGGAGCAACAACTACGAGATGGAACCTGTACCCAAGTTTGTGGGAGATGAAGATTATAAGGTAAGGGTGGGATATGGCAAGGAAGAAACCAAGATTTCTCTTCAAAATGCAGCTGCATTTACTCCCAAATATTTTTCTATGCAAAAAAGAACTTCGAACAAGGACCATAGAGGATTGCTTGGAGATATCACGTTGACAGATGGAAAGGTATACGGGACTGTGACCAACGAATACCCATTTCCGGTGGAAAAAGTGGGAATTCTTATGTATGGGAAGATGATTTTGCTTGATGAATTAAAGCCCGGTGAGACCGTGAATCTAAAGGGTGCATCGGTGGTCAATTATCCTTTGAATAGCTCCTTTATTGTATCTGCAAGAGTGACGGGAAGTTACCTGTATCCGAAGGCAGATATTAATGATCCTGCGTATATGCTGGCACTTTCAAGAACAAATATTTTGAGTTTTTATATGGATAAATATTCTTCCGTTTATAATCAGGAAGCCAGAATCGTGGCTTTTAGCAACAGTCAATCAGACAGCCAGTTTCTGTCTAAGGGGAATTTTGAGACGTTTGGAATGTCTATGTTCACTTCAACCATTGATGTAAATACAAGAATGGCAGGCAAGGTTTCCCATTCCGCCCTCATCAAATCACCTACCGTAGTCAGTGGACAGTATTACTCCGATTCCAATGCGATTTATGCAGTGGATCCGGTAGCCCTAGAATATTCCCTTGGAAATGACCTTGAAGTGGAAAAGCTGGAATTTGAAAACCCTTCCGGAGACTTTACAAACAATGAAAATGTTTCCTATATTAATTTGTTTAAGGGAGATATTTATTTCTATAATCATGACACAGGAAATTATGATGTTATGGATTCTGGAAAAACGGTTTATTCTGCTGGGGAGTTGACTCCTTATCTGTCACCAGGTAATACCCTGACTGTAAAATACGTATGTGATGATACGGAAGGGAAGAACTGGTATATAACTCTACCAATGCTTACTGTTACAGGAAGGGATAAATAATGCTGGAAATCAAGAACTTATGGAAAAAATTTGGCAAGTTTCATGCCTTAAACGGCTTAGATATTATGATTCCTCAGGGCTCTCTTTATGGATTTGTAGGACCAAACGGAGCAGGGAAGACGACTACCATTAAGATCATGACCGGTCTTTTGTCCGCTGACAGCGGTCAAGTTTTAATTAATGGCAGAGATGTGACTGGAGGATTAGAGGATTTAAAGCTGAGCATTGGCTATGTGCCGGATTTCTTCGGTGTTTATGACAATTTAAAAGTCAATGAATATATGGAATTTTTTGCGTCCTGTTATGGACTGGATGGGTTAAAGGCCAGAAACCGGTATATGACACTGTTAGAACAGGTTGGATTAGAGGATAAGTGTAGCTTCTATGTGGACAGCTTGTCCAGAGGTATGAAGCAGCGTTTGTGTTTAGCTAGAGCCTTAATTCATGATCCTCTTTTGCTGGTTCTTGATGAGCCAGCTTCAGGATTGGATCCTAGGACTCGATTTGAGTTTAAGGAGATCTTAAAAGAACTAAAGGAGCAGGGGAAAACCATATTTATAAGCTCCCATGTTCTTTCCGAGTTGTCAGAGCTGTGTACGGATATCGGTATCATTGACCAGGGAAAGATGGTTCTGGGAGGAAGTATAGAAGAGATTCTTCACAGAGTTAATGCCACCAATCCTCTTATCATTGCGGTTCTTGGTGAGAAGGAAAGGGCTCTTACCATCTTAAAAAGCCAGCCCTGTGTCCAGACCATTGCAGTAAAGGATCAAGATATCCGGGTTAATTTCATCGGTGATGAGCAAGATGAAGCTTTGCTTCTCCAGCAGCTTGTAGATGCAGATGTAATGGTCCGTGGATTCTACAGGGAGCAGGGCAGCTTAGAGACTCTGTTTATGCAGATAACCGATCATGATAAAGAAAAGGCGGTGCTTGTACATGAAAATGAACCCGGTTTATAAACGGGAAATAACGGTCAGCTCCAGAAGTTTCCGTCTGGCCTTAATATTGGTGTTGTTCAATTGCATTTTGGCTCTGGTGGTTCTTCTTAATATGTATTCCGTAGTAGAACAAGTCAAGATGACGGCTGAGATCCAGTATTCTTCCTTTATTAACATTTATGTATTCGTAGCGGTGGTGGAATTTGTTATGCTCATGTTCATTATGCCAGCTTTGACTGCCGCCAGTGTCAGCGGAGAAAGGGAACGTCAGACCCTAGATCTACTCTTAACCACTACACTGAAGCCTTGGGAGATCATATGGGGAAAGCTTATGGCTTCCTTTGGAACCATGTTTTTAATGGTTATGTCAAGCTTCCCTTTGATTTTCGTATCGTTTGTATATGGTGGAGTGACGGCTTACGATATATTTATTTTACTTTTATGTTATCTTAGTGTGGCGCTTTTGTGCGGTAGCATGGGGATATGTTTCTCCTCTATATTTAAACGTTCCACCATCGCTACTGTGGTGAGCTATGGAGTGCTGGTCATGATAGCAGCTGGTACCTACGCCGTTAATATATTTGCCTTGTCCATCGCCCGCCTTAATGTGGTCAATACATATGCATCCTCCGTCAGTCGTATTGCAGACCAGGCGAATTCCGGCGCATTTCTATATCTTTTACTTATAAATCCGGTTGCAACTTTTTATGTAATGATAAACAGTCAAGCTGGAGATAATCAGGTATTAAAGAGTCTTAATAGTTGGTTTGGCCCTCACCCTCAAAATGGGATTATGAAGCATTGGGTGGTTTTAAGCATCTTTATTCAGCTTCTTCTTGCGGCAATCTTTCTTTTTACGGCGGTAAGAGCCATAAGTCCTACAAAAGGGAAGCGAATGAACAAATAAAATTACAGGAGGTCCTATGCTTACAATCGGATGTCATCTATCATCGGCCAAAGGGTTTCTTGCCATGGGTAAAAATGCCGAGGCCATTGATGCAAATACGTTTCAGTTTTTTACTAGAAATCCAAGAGGTACCAAAGCGAAAGCCATGGATCCGGCCGATGTGGAACGTTTTCTTCTCTATGCAGAAGAAAACGCCATCAGCCGGATTTTGGCTCATGCACCCTATACCTTAAATGCCTGTTCCGCAGATCCAAATCTTCGAATCCTTGCAAAAGATACTATGAAGGATGATTTGATGCGAATGGAATATACCCCTGGCAATTGTTATAATTTTCACCCCGGAAGCCATGTGGGTCAGGGAATCGAAGTGGGAATTCAATATATTGCTGATATGCTAAATGAGAATCTTACTCCAGAGTTTCACACCACAGTACTGCTAGAGACCATGGCAGGAAAAGGAAGTGAGGTAGGCCGGGAGTTTGAAGAACTAAGAGAGATTATTGACCGGGTCCATCATAAAGAAATGATGGGAGTTTGCCTTGACACCTGCCACGTGTGGGATGCCGGCTATGACATCGTTCACGATCTTGACGGAGTGCTTCACCGGTTTGATGAAGTGATAGGCCTTCACCGGCTAAAAGCCATTCACCTAAATGACAGCCAGAACCCATTAGAGGCTCATAAAGACCGTCATGCGAAAATAGGAGAAGGTTTCATAGGAGAAGATGCCCTAAAACGGATCGTAACCCATCCTCTATTAAAGGATTTGCCGTTTTATCTGGAAACGCCCAATGAATTACCTGGATATGCAAAAGAAATTGCTATGATGAGGAATGCCTAATAGCGAATGAACCAAACTTATAGTATAATGTAAAGATCTAACAGTTGAGGAGGAACAGACATGGGAATTGTAAAAGCACTGACAACCGCATTAGGCGGATCACTGGCAGACCAATGGCTTGAAATAATAGAAGCAGGAGAGATGGGAGACCAGACCGTATTTGCTTCCGGAGTAAAAATCAGAAAAGGATCCAATACCAAAGGAACAGACAACACCGTATCAGACGGTTCTGTGATCCATGTTTACCCCAATCAGTTCATGATTTTAGTGGACGGAGGAAAGGTAATTGATTATACAGGAGAACCAGGTTATTTTACTGTAAAGAATTCTTCTCTCCCCTCTCTTTTTAATGGTCAGTTTGAAGAAGCATTAAAGGAATCCTTTGACCGAATCCGTTTTGGAGGTCATACGCCTACGACACAGAAGGTTTATTTTATCAATCTTCAGGAAATAAAGGGAGTTAAGTTTGGAACTCCCAATCCCATTAATTATTTTGACCAGTTTTACAATGCAGAATTATTTTTGCGGGCTCATGGAACCTATTCCATTAAGGTAACAGATCCCCTGTTATTTTATTCAGAGGCGATTCCTAAAAATGCAGCCAACGTAGAGGTAGATGATATCAATAGTCAGTATTTGTCTGAGTTTTTAGAGGCATTGCAGTCCTCCATCAACCAGATGTCTGCAGATGGAATCCGCATCTCTTATGTGTCCTCCAAAGGAAGAGAACTTGGACAATACATGTCAGATGTTTTAGATGAACAGTGGAAGGCGCGCAGAGGAATTGCCATACAGTCCGTAGGAATTGCAAGTATTTCTTATGATGAGGAATCAAAAGATTTAATTCATATGCGAAACCAGGGCGCCATGTTAGGCGATCCCTCCATTAGAGAAGGATATATTCAGGGGGCTGCAGCCAGAGGAATAGAGGCAGCAGGTGGGAACTCTTCTGGTTCTATGGCAGGATATATGGGAATGGGCATGGGAATGAATATGGGAGGCGGTATTATGGGCGCTGCTTCTAGTTCCAATCTCCAACAGATGCAGATGAATCAGAATAAGCAGGCAAGCCAGAATGCTCCTTCCAGCTCCCAGCCAGGCAATAGTTGGACCTGTAGCTGTGGAAGTGAAAACACTGGAAATTTCTGCCCTCAATGTGGAAATAAAAAACCGGCTGGACCTTGGACCTGTGAATGCGGAGCCGCTAATACCGGAAACTTCTGCTCAGAGTGCGGCAAGTCAAAACCATGAGTGGGATTATAACCTACCAATGTCCCAACTGCGGGGGACCCCTAAAATTTAATCCCAAGCTTCAAAAATATGCCTGCGAATATTGCCTTTCAGAATTTACAGAAGGGGAAGCAAAGGAAAAGGAAGCAGAGAAAAAAGAAGCAGAGAGAGTCGCCAGGGAAACGAAGGAAAGCCAGGGAGAACCGGTTCTTTATTCCTGTCCTAGCTGCGGCGCAGAAGTGGTGACAGATGAAACCACTGCGGCGACCTTTTGCTACTATTGCCACAATCCGGTAATCTTAACCCGCCGAATATCAGGGGAATATCATCCCGATTATGTGATTCCTTTTTCCATCGATAAGAAAAAGGCAGAAGAGATGTTTCGGAGCTGGATGAAGAAAAAGCGTTTTACACCAAAGGCCTTTTACAGTGAGGATCAGATCGAGAAGATCTCTGGTGTTTATTTTCCTTATCTCCTTTATAGCTGTAAGGTCAATGGAAGCCTGGTAGCAAGGGCAGATCGCCTACGCATCTGGGTCAGCGGAAATTATCGTTATACTGAGACACAAACTTATGAAGTAAAACGAGAAGGATTAATGCCCATAAAATATGTTCCCCGCAATGCCTTAAAAAAGACTAGCAAAGAACTGACAGAAGGAGTCTTTCCCTTTGATACCGATGTCTTAGAGCCTTTTTCCATGGGATATTTATCTGGTTTTGTTGCGGAGCGCAGAGATATGGAGGAGACTGACTTTTCCGGTGAAGTAAAGGAAGAGGTTCGATCCTTTGCCAGAGACACCTTAAAAAATAGCATTGCTTCCTACGATTCCGTCCGGGTTCAGGATGAATTGTTTGACTTTACAGAGGAACGCTGGGAATATGCCCTCCTTCCAGTATGGGCACTTACTTATTTGGATCGTAATAAAAATAAGATGTATTATTTCACCATAAACGGACAGACCGGAAAGGTCTGTGGAAAGCTCCCTGTAGACAAAGGTAAACTGCTTCTATTGTTTGCCGAAATCTTCATTCCAATGCTTTTAGCTTTGCTAGTTGTGGGGTATCTAATATGATGGATATAAAATCGATTTGGTTGAAAAAAGGAATACCAGCGGTTATTTTATTTGCTGTGTTCTTTTTACTCGCGTCCCTGTTAATGCCGTTTCATTCCTTTGGGGAAGAAACACGGGTTTTTGATGATGCCGGTCTTTTTACTACAGAAGAAAGAAACAGCTTTGAGTCACAGATTACATCCATGAAAAAGGAAATGAACATGGATGTCTTAGTTGTGACGACGGATGAAACTGGTGGTAAGTCGGCACAACAATATGCAGAGGATTTTTATATCAATGGGTCTTACGGCGTTGGCTCAGATCACAGAGGCGCTTTGTTTTTAATTGATATGAATAACCGGGAGATGTACATTCTTCCTGTGGGTAAGATGAACCGGTTTCTAACCGATGAACGCTGGAATGCAATTCTTGATAAATCCTATGAAAGTGCGGGTAAGGGAAACTATTCAGTCAGTGCCCAAGCCTTTTTAGATGGAGTAATAAAGTATTACAGAGCGGGAATTCCTGGAGGTCAATATAACTACGATAAGGAAACCGGAGAGATCAGCGTTTACAGAAGCATCCGCTGGTATGAGGCTCTTGTGGCGGCGGCAATCGCCTTTTTTGTTGCTGGAACGGCCTGCTTAACGGTAACTGGACAGTACTCTATGAAAAAGGAGAGAAACCGGACCGGAAACTATTTAAAAGCCTATCGTGGCGCCAGTGATTTTCGTTATTCTGAGAAGATGGATAATTTAATTAATAAGACTGTGACCCATGTGATTATTCCAAGGAATAATAATAATGGAGGATCTGGAGGAGGTTCTGGCGGTGGATTTTCACCCGGTAGAAGTACCACCCATTCCTCTTCTGGCCGTACCATGGGAGGCGGAGGTCGTAAGTTTTAACGTTAAAAAGTCTGGGAAGAAGAAATTCTTACCCAGACTTTTTTGATTTCAATCATTAAGTTTATTCATCTAACAAAACAGGTACCGGTTGGTCAATTGTCATAGAATTTTCTGTGACAATGCAGTCATAAGCCAGGATATGGACTCCTTCATCTTTTGCCGCTTTTAGTGCCTGAGCAAATTCCGGGTGCGTTTTCTTATTTGGCGCAAACCCTTTCATACCTTTCATCTGAATCACAAAAAGAATATAGGCTTCATACCCCTCTTTGCGGGCCTTTACCAGCTCTTCCACATGTTTCACTCCCCTAAGGGTAGGTGCATCGGGAAACATAGCTAAGTCATCTTCCTCGAGAGTAACGCCTTTGACCTCCATAAATGCGGAAAACCTAGGTTCTAAAGATTGAAAAGCAAGATCGAACCGGGATTGTAAAAACGTGACCTCCCGCTTTAAGTTTTCTATTTTTAGGAGGGAATTAGTCCCTTTGTTGCTATCTTTATTGTAAGGAAGAGAAATCCCTGTTTCTTTTGATAAAAGCCAATCATAGGCCGCCTGATTCGGAGCCTGGGAATCCATATTAATAAGAAGAGGACCGCTTTTTCTTTCCTTCCACACTCCGATTAAGGAATACTGTGTTTTTCTCCCAAGGAGAGCCGCATCCGGATGAAACTCTACGGCCACGGTTACCCCTGGCATTAGTAGTTCTTTGCAGCGTCCTGTATTTTTTACATGGCAGACAACAGATTCTTCCTGACCGTTTTCTAAAGATATTAAAACATGGGCAATAAAACGATTGGGACGGCTAAGAAAGATTCCTTTTTGTATATGTTCATATTTCATAAAAATCCTGTCATCCTTTCTGTATCTATGGGAGTATCTTACCATAGATAAATGGAAATGAAAAGCAAACGACTGTGTCTTTGCAACAACTACAAATGTCCGCATAAAGGACACTTTTTGCTTGCACCATTTCATAAAGTGTGCTACAATGCTGGCAAGGTTTTTATCCACTCATAACAATGGCAAAGCAGGAAAGGAATCAGATACTATGGAAATATCCTATCAAAGCACCCGGGGCGGCGAAGCCGGCGTGACGGCATCTCAGGCAATTTTAAAAGGACTGGCAGCAGACGGCGGTTTATTCATGCCAAGCTTTATCCCAAAGCTTGACAAATCCATGAAGGAGTTTTCCCTCATGACATACCAGGAAACAGCATATGAGGTTATGAAACTGTTCCTTACGGATTACACCGAAGCTGAATTAAAAAGCTGCATCGCCAAGGCCTATGACAGCAAATTTGATACGGAAGAGATCGCACCTCTATCCAAGGCAAATGGTGCTTACTATCTGGAATTATACCATGGAAGTACGATTGCATTTAAGGATATGGCATTGTCCATTTTGCCTCATCTGATGACCACCTCTGCGAAAAAAAATAAGGTAAATAATAAAATCGTAATTCTTGCTGCCACTTCCGGTGATACGGGCAAGGCAGCTATGGCAGGCTTTGCTGAGGTAGAAGGAACGGAAATCATTGTGTTTTATCCAAAAGATGGAGTAAGTCCAGTTCAGGAGCTGCAGATGGTAACACAAAAAGGGGACAATACTCATGTGGCGGCCATTCACGGTAATTTTGATGATGCCCAGACTGGAGTAAAGAAGATCTTTGGAGACAAAGCCTTTGCTGAGTTATTGGAAGAAAAGGGATACCAGCTTTCTTCTGCCAATTCCATCAACATAGGAAGACTGGTTCCACAGATCGTTTACTATGTTTATGCATATGCAAAACTTCTTTCTAGCGAAGAGATTAAAGAAGGGGAAGAGATCAATGTAACGGTTCCAACCGGTAACTTTGGTAATATCTTAGCCGCTTATTTTGCAAAGCTGATGGGGACTCCCATTAAGAACTTAATCTGTGCTTCCAATGAAAATAAAGTTTTGTTTGACTTCTTTCAGACAGGAACTTATGACAGGAATCGAGATTTTATTTTAACTACCTCTCCTTCCATGGATATCTTAATCTCTAGCAATTTAGAGAGACTCATTTATTTAAGCACCGGATGCGATGGAGTGGCGAATGCGGATCTTATGAATTCATTGGGAGAAAATGGAAATTACTCCGTAAATGGTGAGATGAAAGAGAAGATGAATGGTTTCATTGGTGGATTTGCTTCAGAAGCTGAGAATAAGGCTGTAATTAAAAAGCTCTTTGAGGATACCGGTTACTTAATTGACACCCACACCGGAGTTGCCTCAGCAGTATATAACAAATACAAGGAAGAGACGAAGGACGAAACAAAAACCGTCATTGCCTCAACTGCAAGCCCATATAAATTCTCCAGAAGTGTCTTAGAGGCCATGGAAGGAGATCAAGAGACGGAGGATGAGTTTCAGATCATTGATCACTTATCAAACGTATCTGGAGTTTCCGTTCCTCAGGCAGTTGAAGAAATCCGCACCGCAGTGGTACGTCATACCACGGTTTGCGATGCGGATCAGATGAAAGAAGCTGTTTTAAATTTCCTGGATTAAGAAAGAGATCGAAGGGCGAACCGTCGCCATTTTCCTCTTAACACACGAGTGGAGAAGAAGATGGCGCGGACCAGCCAGTCGATGGTCATGGCGATCCAGATGCCCATGAGTCCTAGCCCCAGGTGAAGGCTTAAGAAGTAGGCTAAAACGATGCGGCAGATCCACATGGAGCAGATGGATACCACCATAGTGAAACGGACATCTCCTGCGGCACGTAGTCCATTGGTGAGGCAAAAGGCCAGAGGATGAATCATCATGCAGCAGATGCTGTGATAAAGCATGAGCTTTACCGCCAGGGCGCTGGTTTCTGGCGAAAGCTGGAACAAGCCTGTTATTCCATTTAAAAATGGTATAATGGAAAGATTTAATACAATGAGCCAGATATAAGCAGTTTTTAACAGCTTGCCCATATATTTCTTGGCCTGATCAAGTTCTCTGGCTCCAACACACTGTCCTACTACAGTAATCATGGCGATGCCGATGGCAGTAGCCGGAATGGTTTCCAGTCCGCATATGGTGCTTGCCACAGCGTTTGCTGCTATGGCAACGGTTCCAAAGCTGGAGATAAGGCTTGATAAGAGCAGCTTCCCAAGCTGGAAGATGCTGTTTTCCACTCCATTTGGTACACCGATGTAGAGAATTCTACGCAGCATTCCCTTATCTATCTTAAGCGTAAAATCAACGGTAAGTCCTGCGTGTCTGTGAAGGAGAACCAGTATGATGACTGCACAGAGGATTCTGGAAATCAAGGTGGAGAGTCCGGATCCTGCCACGCCCATGTGGAATCCGAAGATAAATATGATATTTCCTACAATATTAAATACATTGGCAATAAGCGAAACCCGCATGGAAATTCCTGAATTTCCTACGGAGCGAAAAAGCGCTGCCGCACTGTTATAAAAGGCCAGGAAGGGATACGATAAAGCAGATAGTAAAAAATAAATTTTTGCATTATCCATAACATCCTGACTGATTTTTCCATAGATCAGACGCAAAAGCGGCTCGTTGAATATCAGGGCAATTGCCATGAGAACGATGGAGAGACCTCCAACAGCAAGAAAGAGCTGTCCTGCAGCCTTGGCTACATTCTTTTCATCCTTTCGTCCGATGTATTGAGCGGCCACTACGGATCCTCCGGCAGCCATAGCACCGAATAAACCGATCAAAAGAATATTAATCGTGTCCACGATGGATACGCCTGATACAGCGGCTTCCCCGATGGAGGCCACCATAAGGGTGTCTGTCATTCCCATGGCTACGGCTAAAAACTGCTCAATGACCAAAGGAAAAATAAGTTTTTTCAATTGTTTGTTTGTAAACAGGTTCTTGGTTTCCTGAGCCTGGGGTGCCAAATCGGCCTCCACATCAGGAGCTGTCAATCGATCCTCTTCTGTCGTCTGATTCATAACATTTCTCCCATATTGTATTTATTCTAATACTATTATAATGCAAGTCCCCCATGAAAGCAAAATGTAACTTTGTTATAAAAAAAACAATCTTTTTAAAATTATTCTTTCCAAATAGTACAAAGTGGTATATAATGAAACAATAAAAACTTAAATAAATGGAGGTTTGTGATATGTTAGTTTCAGCGAAAGAGATGCTTGAAAAGGCAAGAGACGGAAAGTATGCAGTCGGACAGTTCAACATCAACAACCTTGAGTGGACAAAGGCCGTTTTACAGGCAGCACAGGAGTTAAATTCCCCAGTAATCCTTGGCGTTTCTGAGGGTGCTGGAAAATATATGACAGGCTATAAAACTGTATCTGCTATGGTGAAGGCTATGATCGAAGAGATGAACATTACAGTTCCAGTAGCACTTCATTTAGACCATGGCACTTATGATGGCTGCTATAAATGCATCGAGGCAGGATTTTCCTCCATCATGTTCGATGGCTCTCATTACCCAATCGAAGAGAATGTAGAAAAGACAACCGAGCTTGTTAAGGTTTGCAAGGAAAAAGGTATGTCCATCGAAGCAGAAGTTGGTTCTATCGGCGGAGAAGAAGACGGCGTTGTTGGTATGGGAGAATGTGCTGATCCAAATGAGTGCAAGCAGGTAGCTGATTTAGGCGTAACCATGCTGGCAGCAGGTATTGGTAATATTCACGGAAAATACCCAGCAGATTGGGCTGGTTTAAGTTTTGAGACTCTTGCAGCTATTAAGGACAAAGTAGGCGATATGCCTTTAGTTCTTCACGGTGGTACAGGCATTCCTGAGGATCAGATCAAGAAGGCCATCAGCCTTGGCGTTGCTAAGATCAACGTTAACACAGAGTGTCAGCTTACCTTTGCTGAGGGAACTCGCAAGTACATTGAAGCTGGTAAGGATTTAGTAGGAAAGGGCTTTGACCCAAGAAAACTTCTTGCTCCAGGTACAGAGGCAATTAAGGCAACTGTGAAAGAAAAGATGGAATTATTTGGATCTGTTGGAAAAGCTTAATTGTTTTTTCTTTCATAATATTTGAAAAAGTACTTGATTTTTTTAGGAAAATGATTTATTTTAATTAAGAACGATGGCGTTCTCCTTGCAAAAGGAGGGCGCCATTTCTGCTATTTATGCATATTTAGTTATTGAGGAGACAAAAAAAGGGCGAACTGACTTAATTTTATTAAGTGGTAATTCATATGAGAGGATGGAAAATTTATGAGTGAAGTTGTAAACGTAGCCGAGAAGTTTGGCAAGAATGTATTTAACGAGACCGTTATGAGAGAGCGTTTACCAAAATCTGTTTTCAAGAAATTAAAGAAAACGGTTGAGGATGGCGCAGAGTTAGATCCTTCCATTGCTGATGTAGTTGCACATGCAATGAAGGACTGGGCAATTGAGAGAGGTGCTACTCACTACACCCATTGGTTCCAGCCACTTACAGGCATTACAGCAGAAAAGCATGATTCCTTTATCTCCGCACCAACGACTGAAGGAAAAGTCATCATGGAATTTTCCGGCAAAGAGCTGGTAAAAGGAGAACCGGATGCATCCTCATTCCCATCTGGTGGACTTAGAGCTACTTTTGAAGCAAGAGGTTATACAGCTTGGGATTGTACCTCACCTGCATTCTTAAGAGAAGATGCCATTGGCGTTACCCTTTGCATACCAACTGCTTTTTGCTCTTACACTGGAGAAGCACTTGATAAAAAGACTCCTCTTTTAAGATCCATGGAGGCTGTTGATGAGCAGGCTTTAAGAATTTTAAAATTATTTGGAAATACCACATCAAAGAGAGTTACCCCTTCCGTTGGACCAGAGCAGGAGTACTTCTTGGTGGATCACAATAAATATTTACAGAGAAAAGATTTAATTTATGCTGGCCGTACCTTATTCGGTGCTATGCCTCCTAAGGGTCAGGAACTGGAAGATCATTACTTTGGAGCCATTCGCGAACGAGTTGCTGCTTACATGAAGGAAGTTAATGAAGAACTTTGGAAGTTAGGCGTTCCAGCTAAGACACAGCATAATGAAGTTGCTCCTGCACAGCATGAGCTGGCACCTATCTTTGAGCAGGTGAACGTAGCAGTGGATCATAACCATTTGGTTATGGAGACACTGAAGAAAGTGGCAGGACGCCATGGACTTAACTGTCTGCTTCATGAAAAACCATTTGCAGGTGTTAATGGTTCCGGTAAGCATAATAACTGGTCCTTAACTTCTGACAACGGTATCAATTTATTAAATCCAGGTGAGACACCTCATGAAAATATTCAGTTCTTACTTGTATTATCTTGTGTCTTAAAGGCAGTTGATAAACATGCAGACCTTCTTCGTGAATCTGCAGCAGATGTAGGCAATGATCACAGACTGGGAGCCAACGAGGCACCTCCAGCTATCATCTCTGTATTCATCGGCGAACAGTTAGAAGACGTTGTTGATCAGCTTTGCAGCACGGGTGAAGCTACTAGCTCCAAGTCAGGCGGTACCTTAAAGACTGGTGTAAGAACCTTACCTGATTTATCTAAGGATGCAACAGATCGTAACAGAACTTCACCATTTGCATTTACAGGCAATAAGTTTGAATTCCGTATGGTTGGTTCTGCTGATTCCATTTCTTCTCCTAACGTAGTGTTAAACACGATTACGGCAGAGGCATTTAAAGAAGCGGCTGACATTCTTGAAAAGGCAGATGATTTTGATACTGCAGTACATGATTTAATCAAGGAGCAGCTGGCGGCTCATAGAAGAATCATCTTCAACGGCAACGGTTACTCAGATGCATGGGTAGAAGAGGCAGAGAAGAGAGGACTTCCAAATCTTAAGTCCATGATTGATGCGATTCCAGCTCTTACAACAGAAGCTGCTGTCAATATGTTTGAAGAATTCAAAGTATTTACAAAGGCAGAGTTAGAATCTCGCGTTGAGATTGAATATGAAGCTTACATCAAGGCCATTAATATTGAAGCAAAAACAATGATCGATATGACTGGAAAGCAGCTCATCCCTGCAGTTGTAAAATACACTACCATGTTGGCAGATTCCTTAGGAAAGATTAAGTCTGCATGTCCTGATGCAGATACCAGTGTGCAGGAAGAACTTCTCATTGAAGTAAGCGCATACCTTTCTGATATGAAGGTAGCCGTATCTGCTCTGATAGAACTGACGGATAAGTGTTCTGCAATTAGTGAAAACAAAGAGCAGGCAACTGCATACCATGATGAAGTAGTTCCTGCTATGGCAGCTCTACGTGCACCTGCTGATAAGCTGGAAATGATCGTAGACAAAGATTTATGGCCATTACCAAGCTACGGCGATCTGATCTTCGAAGTATAATATCAAATAACAAAGCATATAGTTAATCTTAAAATGCGTTTTGAACGGTTGATAACGTCCGTTCAAGACGCATTTTTTGTGGAAATCATTAGGAACGGGATTACTAAAAAAAACGAGTGTAACTTAAAGCAAAGGTGTGAGAATGATTTATTCCAGGAAAAGTTACAAATAGTACCGTTTTTATTACGACTTATGTTATGATGCTAACAGTATTTATTATGATAAAGAGATTACGCAAGATATAATGATTGGAGGTATTAAATGAATCGAAAACTAGTGTTACTTAGCGTTATCATAGTTTCTTGCTCTCTACTTGCTGGCTGTGGGGAAAAGGCAAAAGACGTATCACAAACCATAACCGTTGAACAGGAAACAACAAATGCAGCAACAACTAAGGAGTCAGAGGCCAAAACAAGTACGAAAGAGCCGGAGGATTCAAGTAATACAGATGAATCAAAAACCAAAGATGAGTTAAACACTAAGGAAGAAACAAAAGCGAAAGATGATAGTATTACAATGTCAATTTATACAGAAGCGCCTAATAAGAATAGTTCCATAAAAATTCAATATCCTATATTTTCGGATAATGATGCGTTAAATGCTAAGATTTATGAGAAAGTACAGAGCTTTGCCAAAATAGACACCTCATTATTTCCAGGTGATGCTAACCTAAACGTTGATTATCAATCCGAAGTTACATTGAAAAATGATAAGGTAGTGAGCATCATTTTTTGGGGACCAAGTTATATTGATGATGCAGCGTATCCTAGCAATGACCTAATTACGCTGAATATAGACTTACTTTCAATGAAAGAACTTACGCTCAAAGATCTATATACAACAAATGCAGATTTTACAGCAGTATTCTTTAAGAAAGCCTTTTTTCCTGAGAATCCCATCACTTCGTATGACAAAAAAAGTTTCCCAGAGATGCTTAAGCTTCAATCCCCAGAATATCAAACCGTGGATCCATTTAGTAATGCAGATAATATCTCAGTCTATTTAAAACCTGACGGCATTGTTCTGAGTATGCCTGCTACCCATGCAACAGGATCTGATCACTTTGAAGCACAGCTTAACTATAGTGATATACAACCGTTTTATCTACTTAAGCAGAATTACTGGGAAGATAAATAAAATCTGTAGGTTATAATGCGGATACTTACTCTTAAGTAAAAATCTTTCCTACATTTAGGAGCTATTGTGAAAATAGAGAAAAGATCTATTTTCACAATAGCTCCTTTTTATAAATGAAAATAAAAACGGGTATCGTACTCCTATAATAGAGGAGTGCAATACCCGTTTGCTTATATTCAGGATGTGTAGTTTGCTGTCGTTAAGTTAATGTTTGAAACCAATAAGTGCCCTGATTTCCCCGTGTCTCATCCTGGGATGCATTTTTCGGTCTTTCGTAGTTATGTAGGAAAACACAAGCTAAGTAGTATGCACTTTCTGTGGATTTGGTAAATTGGGAGAAGGACATATTATACTTAGAAGTTGCATAAAACTGTACATTATTACTTACTTCATAAAGAATCCGCTTTAATTCACTATCCATGTTAGCAACAACCAAATTATTGCTGTTGGCCCAATTGATATAATTTGTAGCCGGTGTCCACTGAACCAAACCAAAACCACCGCTTAAGTTGCCTTCATCTAGACTCTGCCATATACCTGGGTTAATGGAACTTTCCGTCTGCATATTTCCAAGCATACCGCAAATGGCATTTTTGGTCCAACCTTTTTTGCTCAGATAGTTAAGAATATACTGGGCATTCACAGTCATTTGCTTAGTGGTTAAATAACTATTACTACAATAGATAGTTCCGTCACCGGAAGAAGAACCACCAAGAGCTGTGAGAGTAGCTTTTCCAGCCTTACCATCTACCGTAAGACCTTTTGCCTTCTGGAAGTTTCTCACCGCAGTATTGGTACCGCTTCCAAACTTACCATCTGGAGTGCCACAGTTGTATCCTGCCGCATTTAATTTCTCCTGCATTGTTTTTACGCCTGCGCTGTAACGCAGTTTATCATCCATCATATAATAACCGGTGCCTGCAAGCACCTGTGCATAGGTATAATTTGAGTTGTTGTAATCTGCCATAATGATTTTCTCCTTCTTTGTATAGGGTTTGTTCGTGGTTTCGAATTCAAACGGATGGGATAATGGCAAAAAGTTTATCCCCAACTTATTTGCCAATGATTGTTTGAATTATTTGAAAGAACATTATGTTTCTTTCATCTATTACAAATAAGTTTCCTTTCGTTTTGTAAACCATAATTTAATGATTCGATATAAACCAGGAGATTAGGGTTAAGTTTTTTACTGGGAAGCTAATAAGATAATTAACAATAAGAAAGGGTAAAAATGAAAACGAAGTATGAAATTGGAACTTTTTTGAAACAGCATATAGAAAAGCACACCCGGGTCCTCTAGCCATGGGGAAGAAAATCTGCTAATATAGATAGAAAGAATGGTATCGACAGAGAAAATTCAAAGAAAGAAGGCTATCCCTTATGGAAACCATGACATACGTAACTGAAATTCTGGAGAAGATCGTAAATATACCTAGCCCCAGTGGCTATACCAAAGAAGTATTAAAGGCAGTTGAAGAGGAAGCAAAGTCATTTGGTTATTCCTCTACTTACAATCGAAAAGGCGGCTTAATCATTGAGGTTCCTGGACAAACCAAGGAAGTATTGGGACTGTCTGCTCATGTAGATACCCTGGGCGCTATGATACGTTCTATCACCCCAGAGGGAAGATTAAACATAGTTTTAGTGGGCGGATTTATGATGGAAAGCATTGAAGGCATGTATTGTAAGGTCCATACAAGAACAGGAAAGACCTATACAGGCACCATACTAACCAAGGAACCATCGGTTCATACCTATGACAATGCCAAAACCCTGGAACGCAAGCCAAAGAATATGGAAGTGCGCTTAGATGAGCTGGTTTATAATCCGAAAGATGTAACAGATCTTGAGATATCAACTGGGGATTATATCAGCTTTGATCCTATGTTTGTCCATACAAAAAGCGGCTATATAAAATCCCGCCACTTAGATGACAAAGCCTCCGTGGCGGTTCTTCTTGGAGTACTTCGGGACATTTCCCTTTCTGGCGCTCTTCCAAAGAGAACCTTAAAGCTTGTAATCAGTAATTACGAAGAGGTAGGTTTTGGTGCAAGCTTTATTCCAGAAGATATAGAAGAATTCATCGCTGTGGACATGGGGGCACTTGGAGATGATCTGACGGGAAGCGAGCACAAGGTTTCCATCTGCGCGCAGGATTCCAGCGGACCTTATGATTATGAGATGACCAGTCGTTTAATCTCTCTTGCAAAAGAGTTTAACATTGGCCATGCCGTTGATGTGTTCCCTCATTATGGATCTGATGTAGGGGCAGCCATCCGTGGCGGAAATGATATTCGGGGAGCATTAATTGGACAGGGAGTTCACGCTTCACATGGAACGGAAAGAACGCATGTAGATGGAATGGAACAGACATTAAAGCTGATAAAAGCATATATCCAGCGATAAGAATGAAACAATAACGCAGACGCCCCCGCCGGCAGGTATCTAAAGATACTGGCTGGCGGGGGCAATTTCTTTCAATATAATGAATATGGTAGAATGTTTTGTATCTTTTATGGTATAATCATAGCCAGACAAAAACAAGCATTATCAGAGGATTATAATATGAAATTACACTCATTTGCAATCTGCGCCTATAAGGATTCTCCCTATCTGGAATCCTGCATTCGTTCGCTTCAGGCACAGACTATGAAATCAGATATTATACTGTGTACATCTACACCCAGTCTTCATATCAAAGAACTGTGTGAGAAGTACCAGATTCCCATGTTCATCAGGCATGGGGAAAGTAATATAAGAGATGACTGGAATTATGCCTATCATAAGGCCGATTCCCGTTTCGTTACCATCGCCCATCAGGATGATTTATATCAGAAGGATTATGTTGAGACACTTTTGAAGTATGAGAAAAAGTATCCTGACATGACCCTTTTTACTGGAGGTTATGCAGTCATCAAGGATAATAAACTGGCCCGGTTTGAAGCGGTTGAGTTTATCAAACGAATCCTTCGCCTTCCTCTAAGGCTAAAGGCAATCAGTCATTTGGCTTTTGTGAAAAGAAGCACCTTACTATTTGGCAACTCCATCTGCTGTCCTGTATGTGCTTATAATAAGGAACGTCTGGGGGAACCTTTATTTACATCTCCCTACCGATTTGCACTGGACTGGGATACCCTTTATAAACTATCTTATCTTCCCGGACGCTTCGTCTGTGAAGAAAGACCTATGATGTTCTACCGCGTACACCAAGAGGCCACCACAAAGGTGTGTATCGCTGATAATAGCCGAGCAAGGGAAGAAGCAGAGATGTTTCAAAGAATATGGCCCAAACCTGTTGTGAAGGTTCTCATGCACTTTTACCAGAAGGCCTATAAAGAATACGAATAAATAGGAGGATCAGAATATGAAAGTAGTATTGTTAGCAGGAGGTCTTGGAACCCGGATCAGTGAGGAGAGTCATTTAAAACCAAAGCCAATGATCGAGATCGGGGAGAGGCCAATTCTATGGCATATTATGAAATATTACTCCCAATACGGATTTCATGATTTTGTAATCTGTCTTGGATACAAGCAGTATATCGTAAAAGAATTTTTTGCAGATTATTTCCTTCATACCTCAGATGTTACCTTTGATCTTACTAATAACAGTATGGAGGTACATAATAATTATTCAGAACCATGGAAAGTAACCCTTGTAGATACTGGTCTTAATACCATGACCGGAGGCAGAATCAAGCGCATTCAGCCATATATCGGGAATGAACCCTTTATGCTTACCTATGGCGATGGAGTCTGTGATGTGAACTTAGATAACCTCCTTGATTTCCATAAGAGTCATGGAAAGACAGCAACCATGACAACAGTTAATATCGCACAGTTAAAAGGTGTTTTGGATATCAATGAAGAAAACGTGGTCAATTCCTTCCGGGAAAAGGCAGAGACAGATGCTAGCCTGATTAACGGCGGTTTCATGGTCTTGAATCCAGAAATATTTTCTTACCTAAAAGATGATACCACAATTTTAGAGCAGGAACCCCTTCAGAAACTGGCACAGGAAGGCCAGCTTATGAGCTTCCACCATAACGGCTTTTGGCAGTGTATGGATACGCAACGAGAGATGAAGAAACTAGAAGACCTATGGCAGTCTGGCAAGGCTCCTTGGAAGATTTGGGAGAATTAATATGACAGATTGGACAAGTATAAAATGGAAAGAGTTTTCCGAGTTTTATAAAGGAAAGAATGTTTTAATAACAGGTCATACAGGATTTAAAGGCTCTTGGCTCAGCCGGATGCTCATAAAAGCAGGTGCAGTCGTCACAGGTTACTCCTTAGAGCCTCCTACAGATCCCAGTCTCTTTGACGTGACAGGACTTTCTGATGAGATGCATTCCGTGATCGGTGATATAAGAGATTTGGATCATTTAAAGAAAGTATTTGAGGAGATAAAGCCAGAGATTGTTTTTCATCTGGCAGCTCAGCCCATCGTGCGGGATTCTTACAAGGAGCCAGTCTACACCTACGAAACCAATGTGATGGGTACCGTTCATATTTTAGAATGTGTGCGCCTGACACCATCTGTGAAATCCTTTTTGAATGTAACCACCGATAAGGTGTATGAAAATAAAGAGTGGGAGTACGGATACCGGGAGAGCGATCCGCTGGATGGTTATGATCCTTATTCCAATAGTAAATCCTGCTCAGAGTTAGTGACCCACAGCTATGCAAAGTCCTTCTTTTCTCAGGGAGAAACAAGAATATCCACCTCTCGCGCCGGTAATGTCATCGGCGGTGGAGATTTTGCCAATGACCGAATTATTCCGGACTGTATCCGTGCCGCTTCCAAAAAGCAGGAGATCGTTTTAAGAAATCCTCATTCCACAAGGCCATATCAGCACGTGCTGGAGCCCTTAGCCGTTTATATGACCATTGCTATGAAACAGTATGAAGATATAAAGTTTCAGGGATACTATAACGTAGGCCCGGATGATAGGGACTGTGTAACCACTGGTAATCTGGCAGATATCTTTTGTGAGGCATGGGGAGAGGGACTTCGTTGGGTAAACCGTTACGAAGGAGGCCCTCATGAAGCCAATTTCTTAAAGCTGGATTGTTCCAGAATCAAGAATGTCTTTGGCTGGGCTCCCAGATATGGAGTAAAAGAAGCCGTAGAAAAAACAGTCCAGTGGGCAAAAGCATATCTAGAAGGTGAAGATATGCGAAAGGTGATGGACCAACAGATTAAAGAATTTTTTCATGAATAGAACCAAAAGGAGAAAATATTATGTTTGAAAACAAAACAGAAAAACAGTCCAGAGAAGAAATTCTGGAGCTGGTAAAAGAATATTGTGATACATTCCATAATCAGAAAAAAACATTTGAAGAGGGAGACCGGATTTCCTATGCTTCTCGTGTCTATGATCATAAAGAGATGGTAAACCTGGTAGACAGTTCACTGGAGTTTTGGCTTACCTCAGGACACTACACCGATGAATTTGAGAAGAAGTTTGCAAAGTACTTAAATGTCCGCTTCTGTTCCCTTGTTAATTCCGGTTCTTCCGCTAATTTATTGGCATTTATGACACTCACCTCCCCTCTATTAAAAGAGCGCCAGATCAAACGTGGAGATGAAGTCATTACTGTAGCTGCTGGTTTTCCTACAACCGTTAATCCAATCATTCAGTACGGAGCAGTTCCTGTATTCGTAGATGTGACCATTCCTCAGTATAACATTGATGTGACTATGCTAGAGGCCGCACGTTCTGAGAAAACAAAGGCAGTTATGATTGCTCATACCCTTGGTAATCCATATGACCTTACTGCAGTTAAAGCATTCTGTGATAAATATAACTTATGGCTGGTTGAAGATAACTGTGACGCTCTGGGAACTAAGTATACCATTGACGGAGAAGAGCGTTTTTCCGGAACCATCGGAGATATCGGTACCTCAAGCTTTTATCCCCCTCATCACATGACCATGGGAGAGGGCGGCGCTGTTTACACCAGCAATTCCTTGTTAAACAAGATTACCCGTTCTTTCCGTGATTGGGGACGTGACTGTGTTTGCCCGTCTGGTACGGACAACTTATGTGGACATCGGTTTGACCGTCAGTACGGACAACTTCCTGTAGGATATGACCACAAATATGTGTATTCTCATTTTGGCTACAACTTAAAGACCACAGATATGCAGGCAGCCATTGGTTGTGCTCAGCTTGATAAGTTTCCTTCCTTTGTGGAACGTAGACGTTATAACTTTGACCGTCTTTACGAAGGAGTCAAAGAAGTTTCTGACAAGCTGATTCTTCCTGAGGCATGTGCAAATTCAAAGCCAAGCTGGTTTGGTTTTTTGATTACCTGTAAAGAAGGGGTGGACCGGAATAAAGTGGTACAGTACGTGGAATCAAAGGGCGTTCAGACAAGAATGCTGTTTGCAGGAAACTTAACAAAGCATCCTTGTTTTGACCAGATGAGAGAAGCAAACGAAGGTTTTCGTATCGTAGGAGAGCTTAAGAATACAGACCGCATTATGATGGATACCTTCTGGATTGGTGTATATCCTGGAATGACGGACGAAATGATCGATTATATGGCAAAGGTCATCAAAGAAGCAGTAAGGCAGTAGAGTTACAGTCAGAATGGAGATAACATGGAAGAATATGATTTATCAAAGGTTCATCATGCCAATCTTTCCATATTAAAAGAGATTGACCGCATCTGTCGGAAATACCGGATCAAATACCTTTTGGATGCAGGGACACTTCTTGGGGCGGTAAGGCATAAAGGCTTTATTCCCTGGGATGATGATGCAGATATCGCATTTACCCGCTCTAATTATGAGGCATTTGTAAAGGTGGTCCGCAGAGAGCTTCCAGAGACGATGGAGCTTTTAGAGCCAAAGGATTTAAAAGGAGGCAAAGCATTTTATGACTTTACCCCAAGAATCCTTTATAAGAACAGCAAAACCCATGAGGACACCAAAGAGATGGAGTATTATGAGGGAAAGCTGAATCATCTGTGGGTGGATTTGTTTATCATTGATGAACTGCCAGAGAAGAAGGCCGCTTCCACATGGACCTTACTTCTTCACACCGTGATCTATGGACTGGCAATGGGTCACCGCTACCGGCTGGATTTTTCAAAATACAGCCTGACCAATAAGATCTGTGTGGGGATTCTTGCTCTATTAGGAAAACTTATACCTATGAATGTGATAGGAAAACTTCAGCATATGACTGCAGTGAAAGATCGGAAGGGGAAAAGCAAACTCCGTTATTACAGCAATTACCAGCCAGACTATCTTTATGTAACCTTACAAAAAGAATGGTGTGAGGAAACGGTGGACTTAGAATTTGAAGATACCAAGCTTATGGCCCCTAAGGGCTGGCATGAGGTCCTGACCTGGGTCTATGGAGACTATAAAAAGCTGCCTCCAAAAGACATGCAGCACCCCACCCACTCCAGTACGGAAATACAGATTTTTGACCAATAAATAGCAGTTTAAATGGGCTGGCATGGATTCCTAGGGAAAAGAAGGGATCCATGCCAGTAAAATTTGGATGCAATTGTGAAGATTTTCTGACTTTTTTCCAAAACTACTACTAAAAAAACAGCGTATCCGCTATAATGTAATTTGTTCAAGAAGGAGGAAATTATGATGAAGAAGAAAACAATCATGATATTTGCTGTGTCAGCCATGTTATTAACCGGTTGTACAAAAAGCAATATTCTTGCATCAGGAGGTCCGGCAGAGCCGGTTTTCGAAACACAAAAGGGCATTGAGCTGGATTGGACCCAGATTAACACTGATATTGATGAGGAATTTGTAGACAATGAGCAGTATCCCATGGCGCTGAGCGTGAATTATAGCTTGGACAAGGAAAAAAAGACCATTGATATGACGCTGATGGTAAAACACGGGACAACCCCGGAGCAGGCAGTGGAGTTTGCCAATGCTGCTGTTAAGTTTTTAAATGACGAAGTGGCAACTCAGGATTTCTCCTATGAGAGATCAAGTGATACCTCTTTTGGCGGTTTTTTTAAAGAGTATGACTTAAAGCTGATCGTAATGCCTGACTACACCATGAAAGAGAATAAGTACTGGCTGGTGGATATGGACATTCCAAAGGGATCAAATCAGACCATCGTTCCAAAAGAAGGTGCCGAGGTTATGGAGACAACGGCTGCTGATGAGGAAGATACAGAGGAAGAATCTTCGGAAGAAGTAACGGAAACAAAAGTTCAAAAGGAAACAGAGACATCTGCACCATCGAAATAAGAAGGATGTCATTGAGATATAAGAATCTATTGCAACTGAGATTCCATATGACATTGTATCAAAAGAATGAAATATATTACATAAAAACACGTCTTGAGTGGGGCTATTGGCACCCAGTCAAGACGTGTTTTTACGTTGCTATTTAATCTTGATCCACAGCAAGACCGCTGTGGTAAGAGTAATTTCCAAGTTCTTTTAATAATCTGTTGTGGTCTAAATTCTTTAAAGGAATGGGAGAACTTAACTCTTCATTAAGAAGATAGAATGCATCTCCGCATTTCATCATGGTAAGATGAAAAAGTTCTGGGAATGAAGCGTTTGAAGCCAATCTGCGGTTCCATGGATTACTCCAGGTCTCATGATTTAAATTCATAGTTACAACCGCATCCGGTGGTGCGTCGGTTACCAGTTTTTTTGAAGCAATGGGAGTACGAAGAAACAGGGATTCCACAAATTCTATGCTGTTTTTCTTTCGGCTGCTGGGATCCGCTAGGGTCCGACAGCCAAGACGCATGGCAAGAATGGATCTGTGAACCATTCGTGAGGTTACTTGAAAATTGTTTCGGTAATTTAAAGGATAATAAGTCTCATTGATGCAGCCGGATAAAAATTTAGAAATAAACTGCATCTCCTGGCCATTTAAACAGATGGTTGCGGCCTGATTAAACTGAGAGGGCTTTTTCTTCTTATATTTCATAAGCAGCAGAGCATCAATATCATTTTCCAGCATGGCATGCAGCCCGTGGTGATAATTGGTGGCATTTTTCACTTCATATTCAATTCTGCCGTAAACGTAAGGATGGCAGATGGAATCTCCGATGTAATGGCAGAAGAATCCGCTCATATAGGCAATGGCCTGTTCCCTTTGTTGTCTTGATTCTATTTGGGAGAGATGACTTAGACAGGTGACAAAAAAATCATGTACATGGTTTTCATGCATGTAGGAACCAACGTTGCGGTAGTCCCTGTGGCGCAGAATAGGAATATTGTAAAAAAACATATCCGGACCCTGGAGACCAAGTTGATACAGCCAACGATATTTAGAAATAATGCGCTTTAAAGGATTGTTGGGCATATCGCTAAAAACCTTGACTCCCAGCAGATAGTGGGTTGTAAAACCGGGCATATTGTTCACCTCGCATTTTTATTAAGTAGAATGACGCATAATTTGATTATACCATACGATTTTTTATTTTGTACGAAAATCATTGGAAATTTTCATACTATGCAGCTTCAAAGAATATGTGTTAAGGAAAGCATTCAGGAGATGATTCTATGATACATCGCATACACGAACTCGTTTGGGGGCCCTGGCTTCTAATTCTCTTTCTTGGAATTGGGATTACATATACCATAAAAACCGGATTTTTCCAAATTAGAAAACTACCTTTTTGGTGGATGCAGACCATTGGAAGCATAAAGGAGGAAGACGACGAAAAAGTTGGAGTCACCAA
The DNA here is from genome assembly GCA_002478865.1 of Hungatella sp. UBA7603. Lineage (GTDB taxonomy): Bacteria > Bacillota > Clostridia > Lachnospirales > Lachnospiraceae > Lacrimispora. The sequence goes on along the minus strand of DLJZ01000029.1, from coordinate 165,233 downwards.
GTTTCAGACGGCTTGTACCGCCCTTGCAGCCACCATTGGTACTGGTAATATTGTCGGAGTTGCAACGGCTCTCACGGCTGGAGGACCTGGCGCCATATTCTGGATGTGGATATCGGCATTCATTGGCATGATGACAGGTTATGCAGAAACCATGCTTGGGATTCGTTACCGCTACCGGGATCATAACGGAGCTTGGGTCTGTGGTCCTATGGTTTACCTAGAGCGGGGATTAAAAAAACCTGTTCTTGGAATGGTCTATAGTTTCCTTTGTATCATGGTATCTCTTGGAATGGGAAGTATGGTACAATCAAATTCCATTGCAGAGACTATGGAATATTCTTTTGGAATCCCTCCCGCCTCCATGGGAGTTTTGCTGACTGGAGTCGTATTTTTAGTCATTTTAGGAGGAATCAGCAGGATTGCTTTTGTCTCAGAACGCTTGATTCCTATATCGGCAGGAATCTATATGTTGTTTTCCATGGTGGTTATTATGTCCTGTTTTGATAAAATTCCATATATTTTTCAGTGTATTTTTAAAGATGCGTTTCAGCCCATTTCCATTTTCTCAGGAACTGCTGGTTATGGAATCAGCAGAAGTCTGCAATATGGTATCTCCAGAGGTGTTTTTTCCAATGAAGCAGGACTTGGAAGCATGGCTGTGTTACATGGCGCAGCAGAAGACACGACGCCGGAACAGCAGGGTATGTGGGCCATGTTTGAAGTGTTTTTTGATACCATTTTAATCTGCACCATGACAGCGCTTGTAATCCTTTGTATGACAGAAGGAGATGCAGCCGGATCTGGGTATGACGGAGCTGCCCTCACTGCCTATAGTTTTTCCAAACGGCTTGGTCCTCTTGGACAGTATATAGTGTCCGGTGCTATGCTGATCTTCGCATTTGCAACCATCATTGCCTGGTATTATCTAGGACGTCAGGCGGCTGCTTATCTAGCAGAAACCCTAAAAAAACGCAATATTTTATACATCCTGCAGCGGATTTTAAGAGGAAAGATTTATACCATTCTCTATTTGGGAGCCGTATTCTTAGGCTGCCTTGCTAAGCTTGAGACTGTATGGGAGTTTTCTGATATCTGGAATGGACTTATGGCATTGCCCAATATCATTGCCCTTATATTCCTGATGAAGGAAGTGCGGGTTCCCAAATAACAGATCTTTATAAATAAGCATTTGAAAAGGGGGTATGTGATATGTGTACAGCAATTTCCTTGCAATCAAAGCAAGGGGAAACCTTTTTTGGGAGAAATATGGATTTTTCCTATGACATTGAACCACATCTTTATATCGTCCCTTCGGGATATGAATGGAACAATGTGGTGACAGGAGGAAAGATCCGTGATCGGTATCGTTTTATAGGCATCGGTCAGGAACTTGACGGCTTGCTGGGATTTTTTGATGGCGTGAATGAAATGGGGCTCGCAGCGGCAGCTCTTTATTTTGCAGGATACGCCGATTACGATTCCGTCGCCCAATACGGTGATGAGGAGATGGTGGCATCCTTTGATCTTCTTCATTATATTTTGGGGAAATGCGCAAATGTAGAAGATGTGGTGAGACAACTAAAGCAAATCAAGGTTAGCGGAGTCATAGACCCGGTTACAAAGACAGTAGCACCACTTCATTGGATTGCGGTAGACCGAGGTGGCAACTGCATTGTAATTGAGTTTACATCAAACGGTCTTGAGATCTGGAGAAATCCCATAGGTGTGCTTGCAAACAGTCCAGAATTTACTTGGCATATGACAAATTTAAGAAATTATACGGAAGCAAGTCCTGCTCAGTCAGAAGAAGCATATTGGGGAGGTTACCGCCTAACCCCATTTGGACAGGCGGGAGGAACTCAGGTCCTTCCAGGAGGTTATACATCTCCAGCAAGATTTGTGCGCACCGCATATTTAAAATCCTTTGTACCTGCTCCCGAGAACCGGAATGATGCAATTGTATCCTGCTTTCATATTATGGAGAGCGTTACCATACCAAAAGGAGCTGTCTTAACCAGTAGAGATCAATACGACTATACGAAGTACACCGCTTTTATAAATACAGCTACCTGTGAATATTTTTTTAAGACATACGATAATCTTCAGGTGATATCAGCAAGTCTTTTTGAACATGCCTCCTCAGATCCTGCGCTTATGAATCTGGGAGGAATCTAAACGAAATAGTGAAATAGGCACAAAAAAACATTGCATGGATTAGAGGAAGCTAAACCATGCAATGCATCCGGCAAAAATATTTCAAAAAGGGAGGAGGGCTGGTAACTAGTTACCAGCCCGTATTATGAAAAAAATCTTTTTAGTAATTTTGTTTACATTGTCATTATATCCATCAAACATGAAGAAATCATGTTACTGGTGTAAAAGGTTTTTGAATGAAATTTAAACAAAATATGAACAACTAGACAAAAACAAAAGGATTTGATAAAATACAGACATACTTAAGCCTAACGGCGGGAAAGGAAGAAAGATATGAAAAATCCGGTTATTACAATTACAATGGAAAACGGAGATGTGATCAAAGCAGAACTTTATCCAGAAATCGCACCTAACACAGTAAATAATTATTTGAGTCTTATAAAAAAAGGTTTTTACGATGGTTTGATTTTTCACAGAGTTATTAATGGTTTTATGTTACAGGGAGGTTGTCCTCAGGGTACAGGGACAGGCGGTCCTGGATATTCCATTAAAGGTGAATTTAGCCAGAATGGCGTAGCAAATGATCTTAAGCACACAGAAGGTGTACTTTCTATGGCAAGATCCATGCATCCAGATTCTGCAGGATCTCAGTTCTTTGTTATGCATAAGGCAGCTCCTCATTTAGATGGCGCTTATGCTGGATTTGGTAAAGTAATTGAAGGAATGGATATTGTAAACAAGATTGCTGATGTTAAGACAGATCACGGGGATCGCCCTATGAACGAGCAGAAAATCAAGTCTGTAACAGCGGATACTTTTGGCGAAGAATTTCCAGAACCAGAAACCGTTTAATTCTATGACTCTGGAACGGGTAATTATAATAGAAGGAACCAAATATAAAATTACCGTGTCTGACGATTCAAAGGCCCTGTGTTCTGCTTATGCAGAAGGCAGGGCTGTTATTGGCTTATGGGATAGAAGTGATCCAGGGCAATCCCTCTCCCCAGCTGCCTATCTCGTGGAATCGATAAAAGACATTGATACTGAGTTTTTAGAAAAGGTAGTAAGAAGAAGGCATGGACTTCCCTTTCCCATTGCAAAGACAGACAGACTTATTGTCAGAGAATTTATATCAGAGGATAGCCACATGGTTCCTCATGAGCCGGACGGGGGAGTAAACGGAGAGATTTTTTATCATCAAGATTCTTTAAACGATTATATTAGGTGCCAGTATGGATTTTTTGAGTACGGCATATGGGCGCTTATGGATCGTAAGACAGGAATGATTGTAGGAAAAGCAGGTATCATTCCAATGGATCTTTCTGATATGGAAGAATTTCTTCCCTTTATAAAAGAAAAAGATACCCCGGTAGAGCTGGGATATCACATCTTTTCTTCCTATCGAATGAATGGTTACGCCAAAGAAGGATGCCAGGCCATCTTATCTTATGCCAGCAAGAAAATTGTTCAGAGAATCTATGCAAGAATCCTTTGGGACAATCTTCCTTCCATTCAGCTGATAGAAGCCCTTGGTTTTACCCTTAAAGCCCAAACATGTAACGAATCAGGCCAAGTGCTGTGTCTTTATGAGTGGAGTTTATCATAACCGAAAGAATCGGTCCGTCGATGAGCAGTCCGGTTTTTTTCTCAAAATCGGCTTCGTCGATTATGATGCCTGCGGCTACCTTTTGTCCGGTCTCATCAGAGGTTACAAAATAAATTTTATCTTTTACTTTCTCATACTCTTCGGGAGAAAGGATTTCCTTTAAATCCGTAAAGCCGTCCATCTTACCAAAATGATCGATGGAATCTTTTCTACCGATAATTACATCTAGTTCCTTGCTGGTAATCATAGCAGAAAGCTTTGCCAGCTCTGCATATGTGAAATCGCTCATGGCAGACTCATCAAAAGAGAGGGACATGGAGTGATTTACTTCGATCTTTGTATCCTCTGGAAGATTGATATACTGACGAAAGCCTTTGTCAAAGTAATCATCTGGAGAAGTGGATTCGCTTGTAAACTGGCTGTTTAAGATGACACAGTTTAACGCTGTCTCAAACCGGTTGTTATAGATGGCAGAGGCAATGGATATGATAATAAATAGGGATACAAATACACTGATAATAGGGATTTTATAATATTCCCATATGTACCAGAGCTTGTCCTTGCCATTCATATCCTTAAGCTTTTTTCTTTCCTCACGCAGGGAATCCTTTATGGTCTTGTCTTCGTATGGGGTCATGATGCGCTCCTTTTTTTTTATCATTTTCCAAATTATTTATTGATTATATCATATTACCGGGAGTTATTTAAGAATAAACTATAAATTTTCCATGAAATAAATAAGAATGTTTGATTTTTATTAGTAAATCCGCTATAATGACATTTGACGCTAAAGAGAGAAGGGGTATGACATATGCTATCTGGTTTTTTTAATTATGATAATCCGGTGTGGCGCTTTATAGGCAAATTCGGAGATTTGATCCTATTAAATATTTTGTGGCTTGTATTCAGTATACCGATATTCACCATCGGAGCATCCACAACAGCCGTTTATTATGTGACGCTGAAGCTTGCAAGGGATGATGACGGTTACACCATTCGATCCTTTTTTAAATCATTTAAGGAGAATTTCAAACAGGCTACTGCGATTTGGCTGGTGCTTTTGGCAATTGGTGCAATCCTAGGAGTGGATCTGTATTTCTTTGCTAGATTATTCACTGGTTCCGGCACGATAAAGACTGTGATGTTGACTGTATTTTTAGCCTTGGCCATTGTTTATGCTGCGGTATTTATGTACATCTTCCCACTTCAGTCCAGATTTTTTAATACAGTAAAGAAAACCTTTTTTAATGCATTTTTTATGTCCTTACGCCATTTATTCCGTACCATCGGAATGATTGTGATTAATGTAGCACTCATTGTTATGGGATTTGTATTCGTAGTACCTCCTGTACTCATGATTTTTATGTTATTTGGATTTCCTATCCTTGCATTTATAAATTCTTATATTCTGTCTCCGGTTTTTGAACAGTACATGCCTAAAACCGAAGAGCCTACGGATGATCTGAAACCACTTTTCTATGATGAAGAGGTTCCAGTAAACAGCATACTTTTGGCAAAGGGTGATGAAAACCCTACCAAAGAAGAAGATGAAAAGCAGGATTAAGCCCTTCTTCTAATTCATAGTTTGTACACCAGTTAGACACAAAAAAAGGTTATACTTAATTTCCGTGATAAGGAATTGCCAGGGAGGTGGAATATGACCGAAGAAGAGTACCTATGCTTTGTCCAGCCATATGAAGATGCGCTTAAGAATATTCTGGTCAGAGTGGATGTACTGAATCAGGATTATAGAAGAAAGTATCAAAATTATCCCATTCATCACATTCAGCATAGGATTAAGCAAAAGGAGAGCATAGAGAAGAAGCTTCAAATTAACGGATATGAGATCAGTACAGATTCCTCCAGGGATTATTTGACGGACATCGCAGGAATTCGTATTATCTGTTACTTTGTAAGAGATATCTATGCGGTAGTAAGCCTTTTAAAAAAGCAGAACGATATTGTAATTATAAAAGAAAGCGACTATATTAGAGAACCAAAGGCCAATGGCTATAGGAGCTATCACATTGTATTCGGTGTTCCAGTCTATCATACAGATGGAATGGAGTACTACCCGGTGGAGATTCAACTTCGTACCATGTCCATGGATTTATGGGCCAGCATGGAGCATAGAATCTGCTATAAAGGGAAAAAGGAATGCGAAGCCGAGGATGCATTTAAGGATTATGCCTCTGATTTAAAGGCAATGGAAGAAGCGATGGAAGATTTTTTATAAGAGAATTAGAGAAAAAAGGCTCCGCAGTATGACTGCTGGAGTCCTTTTTATTTGAGAAAAATTTTCATGAATTTCACCTGCTCTCATGTTAAAAGAATAACGCTTGTACTTTTCCAAGTTTGGGTATATACTAAATACTGTATACAAAAAAACGCAAAAAAACAATCTATACAAAAGAGAGGGCTGTTTGCCTATGATAAGACATCTGGGATTAAAAGCATATGGAAAAATTAATCTGGGGCTTGATGTTTTGCGGAGACGGGAAGACGGATACCACGATGTTCGCATGATCATGCAGACTGTGGGCCTTTACGATAAGATCGATATTTACTTAAAGGAAACACCAGGCATTGAGATTGTTACCAATTTGTTTTACTTACCAGTGAATGAGAACAATTTGGTATACAAAGCGGCGAAGCTCTTAATGGATGAGTTTCATGTTTCTCACGGAATCCGGATTACTTTAAAAAAGTTCATACCGGTATCCGCTGGAATGGCAGGAGGCAGTAGCGATGCGGCAGCCGTACTGTTTGGAGTGAATAAGATGTTTCAGCTTGGACTTAGCAGAGAAGAGCTTATGAAACGAGGCGTTAAAATTGGTGCAGATGTTCCCTACTGCATATTAAGGGGAACTGCATTGTCAGAAGGAATTGGTGAGGTTCTTACCCCTCTACCAGATATGCCTCAATGTCAGGTATTGATTGCAAAACCTGCTGTGGGCGTATCTACCAAATTTGTTTATGATAATCTTAATCTGGAAGGGCTTAAGGCTGAGGACCACCCAGATATTGACGGAATCATAGAGGCCATTAAAAGTCACAACATCCATCAGGTGTCCCAGCGCCTTGGAAATGTTTTAGAGACGGTCACTATAAAGGAATATCCAGTCATCGAACAGATTAAGGAAAAAATAAAGGAGCTTGGAGCTGTAAATGCATTGATGAGCGGAAGCGGTCCTACGGTGTTTGGCATATTTGTAAGCCCCAAGGCAGCGGAGAACGCTTATGAAGAACTGCGTTACGGTAAAAGCAAAGGTCTGGTGAAACAGGTCTATTTAACCAATTTTTATAATACCAAGGAGGTTACCAATGGGCAATGATTTAAAGGTCAATATGAATGAGTATCTGCCGCTACGTGATGTGGTTTTCAACACGCTAAGACAGGCGATTTTAAAAGGAGAACTGGCACCAGGAGAGCGACTGATGGAAATTCAGCTTGCTGACCGCCTCGGAGTTAGCCGTACTCCTATAAGGGAAGCCATCCGTAAGCTTGAACTGGAAGGACTAGTCCTCATGATCCCAAGAAAGGGTGCTGAGGTAGCAAAGATTTCTGAAAAAAGCTTAAGAGATGTCTTAGAGGTCCGCAGATCCTTAGAGGAACTGGCCATTGAACTGGCTTGCCAGCGTATGCTTCCAGATGCGGTAGATGAGCTGGAGCAGAGACAGGAAGAATTTAAAAATGCTGTATTAAACGGAAATCCTATGGAAATTGCAGAGACAGATGAAGCATATCACGATGTCATCTATAAAGGGACCTGCAATGACAGACTGATACAGATGATTAATAATTTAAGGGAGCAGATGTATCGCTACCGATTAGAATATATCAAGGATGAAGATAAGCGACAGATATTATTGCTGGAGCATGATAATATATTAGAGGCTGTCAAAGGACGCAAGGTTGAAGAAGCTAAGGAAGCCATGCGGGAACATATCGATAATCAGGAAATTACAGTTTCAAGAAATATCAAAGAGCACGAGTAAGGAAAGGAGTTTGTATATGACATTTAAGGAAAAATATCTGGCTGGTGAGATTGAATTTGAAGATATTGATGATTATATCAATGAATGGAATGGCAGCAGCTCAACCGAATCCCTCGCCCGTTTTCTTGGGCTTAATGAAGAGGAAGAAGATTTATGGATTGAGGAAAGTGATGAGGCATTAAAAGAACATCTGGACAAGAAGAAATAAAATATTGAGAAATTATATTAAATAAACGTAACCTTTCTTGACAAGGTGACAACGTGTCATTATAATAAGTGGCATGTTGTCACCTCTTATATTGCGCAAATATATCAGGGACATGAAAGATGGAGGTGAGGAAATGCCTACGGAACGATTTTATAACCTTCCGAAGGAAAAAAAGGAAATCATAATAAAAGCGGCCAGGGATGAGTTCATCCAGGTCCCATTTGAAAAGGTTTCAATCAATCGAATTATAAAACACGCTGGTATATCAAGAGGAAGCTTTTATACTTATTTTGAAGATAAACATGATTTGCTTGCGTACATATTTGAAGATGCTGGTGAAAACTTTCAATTTGCTTGGGAAAGTAACGCCAAGAAAAATCATGGGGATCTTTGGAAGACTATAGATTCTTTTGTAGAAGACAGTATTCTTTATGACGATGGAAGTATGCTTCAATTAGTTAAGAATATTGTAGATAGTGTTCAGATGTATGGAGTGACCAATCATTTGTGTCACAACATTACTCCAGGACAATTTTGTATGCTTAAGGTTATGCATGAATCCATTGATAAGTCAGATTTTAAGGATCAAAGCATTGAGACCTTTGGTATGTTGATTTCTACAATTTTCTTCGAGATGGGAAAAGGTCTTGAGTGGTATTATGCACATCCGGAAGACAAGGAAAAAATTAAGGAAGTTTTCCGTAAAAAATTAGATTTTTTGCAGTATGGAATTCGTAAACAGAATTTAAAATGATTATGAGACATGAGGAGTGAATTATGACAAAGAAAAAGATCGTAATAATTGCCGGAGCCGTAATCCTGATTTTGGCTGTGGCAGGTCTGATGATTCCGAGAATACTTGGTGGCAATAAAGATGAGATTGTAGCAGAAGTGCCCCCTGCTGTAACAGTCGTAAAGCCAGAAACTCGGAATATTCAATTGAGCAGCGAACTGATTGGAACCATTGAACCAGACAGTATTGTTTACGTAACCCCACTTGGGAGCGGTGAGATTACGAACACAGGAGTTCAGACCGGTGACATGGTAAGTGCAGGACAGTTGCTTTGCGTTATTGATACAAAGCAGGTAGAAAGCGCTAAAATCACGGCTGAAACTGCAAGAGTCAGCTATGAGGATGCTAAGAAGAATTTAGACAGAATGACTGTCCTTTATCAGGCAGGAGATGTTGCTGAGGCAGATTATCAGTCTTTGGTAGACAAAGTCCAGCTTGCAAAACTTCAATATGATAATGCTAAGATTGGTTATAACATTCAGCTGGAAAGCAGCCAGGTGACTGCACCAATCTCTGGACGAGTGGAGAGCTTTAATGTAAAGGTTCATGACATGGTTTCTCCAAACACAGTTCTTTGTGTCATTTCTGGAGAAGGCGGGAAAGCAGTCACCTTTTATGTGCCGGAACGAATTGTAAACGGACTTAAGACAGGAGATAGCATCAAGCTTGAAAAGAATGGAACCGACCGTTCCGCTGCTATTACAGAAGTAAGCACCATGATTGATCAGGCTAGTGGATTATTTAAAGTAAAAGCTTCCATTCCAGATGGCAATACCCTTGCAACTGGAACTTCTGTTAAGCTTTACGTGATTTCTCAAAAGGCAGATAATGTTATGACCGTACCAGTAGATAGTGTTTATTATCAGGGCGGAAGTCCATTTATCTATACATATGTAGACGGAAAACTGAAGAAAAATGCAGTTACGGTAGGCCTGGCTGATAACAGCTTTATGGAAATTAAAGAAGGAATTCAGGCTGACGATCAGATCGTTGCTACGTGGACCAGTGAATTGTACGATGGTTCTGTTGTAACCCTTTCCGATGCCGGCAGCAAGGAGAATCAGACAGCACAAGAAACCGCATCAGAAGGCAAGACTGAGACAGAGGGAACCACGTTAGAATCTTCTGTAGCAGCACAGTAAGGGGGCAACCATATGGGAATAACGAAACTTGCTCTAAAGCGCCCCGTTACCACAGTCTTAGTGGTTATCTGTCTTATCGTGTTTGGATTATCCTCCGTACTTTCTTCAAAGCTTGAGCTGTTTCCGGAGATGAATTACCCGATTCTTACCATAAGCACTATTTATCAGGGTGCCAGCCCTGAAGATGTAAATGATTTGATTGGTAAGCCCATAGAGAATGAAGTAGGAACTCTATCGGGAATTAAAAACATTCAGTCCACTTCCAAGGAGAATGTATCCATTATTATGCTGCAGTACGAATACGGCACTAACATGGATAAGGCATACTCTGACTTGAAAAAGAAGATGGATAACATAAAGCTTCCTGATGATGTAAAGACACCAACCATTATGGAGTTAGATATCAGTGCCATGCCAGTCATGTCTCTGGCCGTCAATGATACCACTCAGGAAAACCTTTATAATTATGTAAAAGCTGATATTGTTCCGGAATTTGAAAAGATCTCCTCCATCGCAAGCATCGATACCAACGGCGGACGAGAAGGATATATCAAGATCCGTTTGAATCCAGAGAAATTAAATCAGTACCATTTGAATATGAATGCAATTGTCCAGTCCATTAAATCCGCCGATTTCACCTATCCGGCAGGTACCACTGGGGTTGGAAACAGGAAGCTGGCAGTAAGTACAGCCGTAGAGGTAAATTCTGCGGAGCAGCTTAAGAAAATTCCTGTTGTAGCTGGAAATGGTAAGACCATTTACTTAGAAGATATTGCAGAGATTGGTGATACGGTTAAGGATCAAGATGCCATTGGTCGATACAATGGAAAAGATACCGTTACCTTATCCGTCAACAAGCAGCAAAAGAGCAGTGCTGTTGAAGTATCAAAGCAGGTAAAAAAGACTATTGATACTTTAAAAGCAGAACATAAGAATCTGGATATCGTAGTCATCGACGACACCAGTAATCAGATTCAGGCTTCCTTAAACAGCGTATTAGAAACTATGATCCTGGCAGTTATTATTTCTATGATCATTATCTTTCTGTTCTTTGGAGATATCAAGGCTTCCTTGATTGTCGGTAGTTCCATTCCTGTATCCATTTTAGTCGCCCTCATTCTAATGTCTGTCATGGGATTTTCTATGAACTTAATTACCATGAGTGCCATCGTTCTCGGTGTAGGTATGATGGTTGATGACTCCATCGTTGTATTGGAGAGTTGTTTCCGAATCCATAAAGACGATGATTATGAGTACTCTGCGGTAGAAGGTACCAAGCTGGTGCTTCAGTCTATTTTAGGCGGTACCATCACCAAGTGTGTTGTTTTTATACCACTTGTATTTCTTGCAGGTATGACAGGTCAGATATTTAAGCCCTTGGGCTACACCATTGTATTTTGTATGATGGCATCCCTGATTTCCGCGATGACCATTGTTCCTCTTTGCTATTTCAAATATCGTCCTGTTGAGAAACATAATTCTCCCCTAGGTGGCATTGTAAAAGCATTGCAAAATGGCTACCGGAAGTTAATTGGAAAGCTTCTTGATAGAAAGGCAATGGTTTTAATTGTTGCTGTACTTCTTTTAGTAGGGTCCTTTATGCTAGCAGGAAAGCTTAAGTTTGAGCTGATGCCTGAGACAGACCAAGGTACCATTTCCATCACTACAAAAGTGAAACCTGGCCTTAAAATCGAAGAAGTAGATAAGGTTCTTAAGCAGATAGAAACCATAGTTAGCGATGAAAAAGATTTAAAATCCTATACATTAACCTATGGCGGTAATGCCGTAAGTATGGACAGTTCCTCTAATGCAACTCTGACTGCTTATTTAAAGTCTGACAGAGAACTTAGCACCAGAGAAGTCATGAATAAATGGAAGAAAGTAATGGGTCAGCTTCCGGACTGCAATGTCACCTTAACATCAACTTCCAGCATGCAGTCTTCTGGTAGTAAAAATGATTTTGAAGTTATCTTAAAGGGTGCAAAGCTTGACCGCCTAAAAGCTACAGCAGACCAAATGGTTACAGAACTTACGACACGTCCAGAGCTTATTAAGGTTCATTCTGACCTTGAAAATGCGGCACCAGTCGTAAAAATAAAGGTGGATCCCATTAAAGCCGCAGCAGAAGGGATTGCTCCGGTAACTGTAGGTGGAATGTTTAATAGTATGTTAAGCGGAGTCGAGGCCACTACCTTTGATAAGGAAGGTCAGGAAATATCGGTTAAAGTGGAATATCCAGAGGATGCCTATGATACTTTGGATAAAGTAGAAGGAATCATGGTTCCCAATGCGACAGGTGGTTCTGTAGCAATTACGGATATCGCTTCTATTGGTTACGAAGATAGCCCGTCTACCATTACAAGAAAGAACAAACAGTACCAAGTTACTGTAACTGGCTCCTTTACCGATAAGGTTAAGACAGAGAAAGACAAACAAAGAGTTACCAAAGAAATTGATGATCAGGTAGTTAAAAAGTATTTATCCGATACCATTACAAGAGGGCAAAACAGTGAGGCAGAATCCATGTCCGAAGAATTTGGTGGTTTGTTCCTTGCTATTGCAACGGCTATATTCCTTGTATTCGTTGTATTAGCGGCTCAGTTTGAATCCCCTATCTTCTCCCTCATGGTAATGGCTACCATTCCATTTAGTTTTATTGGTGCCTTTGGACTCATGCTCATCACCAATGTAAGTATCAGTATGACTTCCCTTTTGGGATTCTTGGTGCTTATCGGTACGGTTCTAAACTCTGGTATTCTATATGTGGATTGTGCAAACCAGTATAACGAAACCATGGATACCAGAAGTGCAGTTATTGAGGCAGGATTTACGCGTCTCCGCCCCATTCTTATGACCGCATTAATCGCTATTTTATCTCTGATTCCTCTTGCTAGAGGTGGAGAGAATGGAGAGATGATGCAGGGGCTTGCGCTTGTTAATATCGGAGGACTCGCGTCTTCTACCCTTTTATCCCTTTTGGTACTTCCAGTACTCTACTCTATTTTGAGACGGAAGAAAAAGGATAAAAATGTAACTGTTTAAATCTCCAAGACCCTGCCTGATTTCCAGGTATGGAAGAAAGTGGTTTGCTGGCAGGGTCTGGATTGTGATATCATAGAATTACCAAATAAGGAGGATTAAGGATGAGAAAGTGGAAACTGATCAGTGCATGTTGTCTTAGTGCAGTGCTCGCTTTTTCCGGACCAGCAGCGACTGCATGGGCCGGCAGTCCGGAGTTTTCAAGAACCCCGGAAGAGTGGGCAAAGCTTAGGGACAATGTGATGGAATACGATGAACTATCAGGCCTGATTCGCGAGTATAATGTGACGGTTCAGAAGAATCAGCTTGATATCAATGATAAGAAAAAGGACGACAAAATCACTAGCGATCAGTATGCTCAGTACTATCGGGATGCAGCCAGTGATGCCAGAAGCAATATTTCAGGTGATAACGCAGCAACAGATGCCCAGAGTGCAGTGGCAGCGGCTCAGGCAGATGAAGCTGCTGATAAGAACACAGAAGACTTAACGGTGCACCAGCTCACCTATGATCAGCAGGAAGCTAATTTAGTGGCTTCGGCACAGTCCTCCATGATATCTTACTTTCAGCAAAAACTTGAACTGGAATCAGCGAAAGACGGTATTGAATTTTTAGAAGCTCAGTACCAATCTGCTCTCATAAAGCAGGGAGCGGGTATGGTTACCCAGTCTGATGTACTGGGAGCAAAAGAGAGTGTTCAGACTGCTCAGGCTTCTATTGAAAAACTGACTGGGACGGTAGAAGAAACGAGACAAAAACTTCTAATCATGCTTGGTTGGAAGTACAATGATATTCCTGAAATTCAGGATATCCCAGCTGTTAATTTTGATCGCATTGCAGCTATGAATCCGGAAGCTGATATAGAGCCCGCCCTTAATAATAATTACACTTTAAAAATTAATAGACGAAAGCTTAACAATGCCACCGCAGAGATTACGAAAGAAACATTAAAGAGAACAGTTTCCAACAATGAGCAGACTATAAAATCGGAACTAGTAAAGTCTCATCAGGCTGTATTGCAGGCGAAGGCATCTTTTGACCAGGCAACGGCTGAGCTTGAACTGGAAAGCAAAAATATGGAGACAGCAGAACATAAGCAGCAGGTAGGCACATTAAGCAGATTGGATTACATGAAGCAAAAAAATGCATTCAATACAAAAAGCATTGCCTTAAAAAAAGCACAACTTACCCTATTTCAGGCGGTTCAAACCTATGACAATGCGATAAACGGGCTAGCTTCGGCGGGAGGCTGATGATATGAAAAATAAAAAAGTTTGGCCAATTTGTCTAGCCACATTGCTTGCAACTTCATCGGTTCTTCCAGCCTATGGTGCTGTTGGACCGGGGCAGGCAGAAAAACCTATTCCTGAAGGGATAACAGTAGAACAGTGGAGCAAATTAAATGATAAAACCATTGAATTTGATGAACTTTCTAATTTGGTAAGGTATTTTAATCCGGATTTGCAGAATATAGTAGATTCAATTAATCTAAATGTGGAAAATCTAGAGTACGTTTATGCTGAGATTAGTGGCATTGAGATGAAAAATACCATCAAGAATCTTGAGGATCAAGCCAAAGCACTTAAGCCTACTGGTCTGATAGATGATGAGACTGGGGAACCTCTATATAAGATTGTGGAGGGGTCGGTAAAGGGTATTAAGTCCAATGCGGAGCAAATGCAAAGGACCATTGAGAAGCTAAAACAGCCTAATTCGAAGATTAACACTGGTATTACACAAGCTTCAAGGCAATATGAGTATTTTGCCGACCAGGTTATAATAGGATATAACAGTGCTGTTGCAAACAGGGCACTACTTCAAAAGGCAACCGAATTAAGCAATTCTGCTTGTGAGGCGCAGGAATTAGGTTTGAAGATAGGAACTGCAACACAAACCGATGTGTTGTCTGCGAAAAAGGATTTACTTTCCGCACAGTCCTCTCTTTTAAGTCTGGATCATACGGTTGATGGCCTGAGCCGTTCTCTGGGTCTGATGACCGGATATTCAGCAGATGCGTCTCCTGAGATCGGAGGCCTCCCAGAACTTGACCTTCAGGCCGTTTCCGCCATCGACCTTCAGGCTGATACAGCAAAGGCCATTGGAAATAACTATGACCTTATTAATATGCGCCGAGCAAATTCCAACAAGACGACTACTGGCATGCAAAACAAACAAGCAAGTGTATCCGAAGGGGAACAAAATGTGGCAGCCACCATGCAGTCACTCTATCAAAATCTAAAGCAAGCCAAAACAGCCTACGAAGCAGCTCTCACTTCCTATGAGAAGGCAGGACTAGACAATGGAAAAGCCGAGCGCTCCTTCCAGATGGGTATGCTAAGTAAAATTACATACCTCCAGTCTCAGATGGCATTTTTACAGGCAGAGGGGGCCAAAGGAAGCGCATATACAGATTTGTATCAGGCTTACACCACATATCAGTGGGCAGTAAAAGGTATTATTTCTGATTCTCAGAAATAGGCTCTTTAAGCTCTTCCTGCTTCTTTAGTAGATCCACAAGCTTTAACCGAACATGGATCTTTGGATTTTCCGTACTTAATTTTAAATAATCCGATGGATCTAAGGATTCTCTTAGTATCTCTTTTGAGGTATCTGGAACAACTGCATAAGACGAATCCACAAAACAGAGCGGAGGATAAAGGACACACCACCAGTTGCGTCCTTTGCCTTCGCCTATTTTTACCCTGACAGCTTCATAAGTGCCACAAGGGAATACCATATCACCATAGGTTTTGGTAGGAAAATAAGTGTTAGCCAGTTCCATATGTGCGGGATAATCGTATCCCAAAGTCTTCATGTACATTTCTGCCTTTTTCTCTAAACTGTCCTTATGGGACCGGACGTATTTTTTTGTCTCTTCTAAAGATGCATTTTCTCCCATTTCCTCATATATTGTGTTTAAGAGTAGGGTGCGTACCTTTAATTTTAAATTTTGATCCTCTGTACTGTCGCTGTTAGCAAGAACATGGAAACGAAGAATTTCAGGTGCGATTCGCGCGGCCATGGCTTCCTCTGCGCCTCTTTCCTTTGACATTGAAAATAAAAGTGCAAGCAATAAGCATGTAATACATAAGAATAAATCACGTTTCTGTTTCATGGGTGTTCTCCTTTTTTTTGGATTCTATTTGTAATTGTAACCATATGTGCTATAATATAAACGCTGTAAAATCAAGAAATTGGTGAGGAGATTAAAATGGGCAAAAAAAATGCGGTTGTACTATTTGGCGGCCAGTCATCAGAGCATGTGGTTTCCTGCATGTCGGTCATCAATGTCATTAACCATATTAATAGAGAAACATACGATCTAATTCTCATTGGAATTACGGAAGAAGGTCGTTGGATCAAGACAGATACTATAGAAGCAATTCAAGATGGAACATGGAAAAATGGCAGCGTATCTGCGATTTTATCTCCAGATGCAACCATGAAGAGCGTGATTCTCCTAGACGGAGATAAGACAGAGCTTGTAAAAGCTGATGTGGTATTTCCTGTGCTTCATGGATTATATGGAGAGGACGGAACCATTCAGGGGCTTATGGAGTTATCTGGTATTCCATATGTCGGCTGCGGAGTTCTTTCATCAGCCGTGTCCATGGATAAATTATATACAAAGATTATTGTAAAAGATTTGGGAGTCAAACAAGCGGATTACGTAGCAGTGATGCGTCGTGAATTACAGGATTTGGACCCAATCGTTAAAAAAGTGGAAGATAAATTTACTTATCCGGTATTTGTTAAGCCTTCCAATGCGGGTTCCTCTAAGGGAGTAAGCCGTGCAGAAAATGCAGTGGAATTAAAAGAAGCACTGATTTTAGCAGGAGAACACGATCGCAAGATTTTAGTGGAAGAGATGATTGTGGGCCGTGAGATTGAATGCGCAGTCTTTGGTGGAGGAAATACACCAACCCAGGCCTCAGGCGTAGGTGAGATTGTGGCAGCAGCCGAGTTTTACGATTTTGATGCCAAATATTATAATTCCGATTCTAAAACTGTAGTAGATCCAGTACTTCCTGGTGGAGCGGCAGAGAAAATTAGAAGTGCTGCAACCGCTATTTTTGAGGCAGTCGATGGGTACGGCCTGGCAAGAGTGGATTTCTTTGTAAAAGAAGATGGAACCGTAGTTTTTAACGAGATCAATACGATGCCTGGCTTTACGGCTATCAGCATGTATCCTATGTTATGGGAAGCTGCAGGCGTTACAAAAGAAGAACTGGTGAACCGCCTACTGAAACATGCAGCGGACCGCTCCCAGTCCTAAAGGAGAGGTATCATGGCAGATAGAAATTCACCCATCGGAGTATTTGACTCTGGAATAGGTGGACTTACGGTAGTGCGGGAGATTATGAGGCAGATGCCCGAAGAAAGACTGGTATATTTTGGTGATACAGCAAGAGTTCCTTATGGCACCAAATCAAAAGATACCATTGTCCGCTACACCAGACAGAACATACGCTTTTTAATGACTCAAGATGTAAAGGCAATCGTGATTGCATGCAACACTGCCACCGCTTTTGCTCTTGAGATAGTGGAGCAGGAACTACAAATCCCTGTGATGGGAGTTATCCATGCAGGCGCAAAGACTGCAGTGGAAGCCACCAGGAACGGAAAGATAGGAATCATCGGAACAGAAGGCACCATCCGAAGTGGAGTTTATACCAAGATGATGGAAGAGATGAGAGATGACATAGAGGTAATCGGAAAATCTTGCCCCTTATTTGTTCCCCTGGTAGAAGAAGGTTTGCTTCACGATTCTGTGACCGATGAAATTGCTTCCAGATATTTATCTGAATTAAAAGGGAAGTTTATTGATACACTCGTACTGGGATGCACACATTATCCTCTGCTTCGTTCCACGGTTGGAAGAGTTATGGGTCCTGAGGTCACATTGGTAAACCCAGCTTATGAGACAGCCCTGGAATTAAAACAGGTGTTAAGTGAAAGCCAGTTATTAAATGACACAGATGAGCCTTTCCAGGACAAATATCATTTTTACGTCAGTGACCTGGCGGAGAAGTTTACCAACTTCGCTTCCTCTATTCTTCCAGACCAGATAAAGCAGACAAAGAAGATAAATATTGAAGATTTCTAAAGGAGTTTACTATGACTAGAGATGTCCTTATCAGTATCAGTGGGATACAGATTGCAGAGGGAGATAACAATACCGTTGAGCTAATCACCTCCGGAGATTACTTTCTTAAAAATGGAAACCATTACATTTTATATGATGAGATCCAGGAAGGATTTGAAGGAGTTATTAAAAATACCATAAAAATAAGTCCTTCCGGTCTGGATATCATCAAACGTGGAAGTTCCAGCGTTCATATGACGTTTGAAAAAAACAAGAAAAATATTGCCTGCTATGCAACTCCTTATGGGGAACTGATGATAGGATTAAGCACCAACGACATCCAAGTCATTGAAGAAGAAGACCGTTTAAGAGTCCATGTGGCATATTCCTTGGATATTAATTATCAGCATATCTCGGAATGTGATATTGATTTAGATATTCATTCAAAAGCCACTGCTGATATACGCCTATTAAATTAAAAGAAACAAATAAAAAGGGAACCGCCCGGTATTTTTATACCAGGCGGTTCCCTTTTTATTTGTAATGTCTATTTTGGAGGAGTACATTTTTGAAATAACAGGTTATCACAGTTTTTGTTAGCCCTTAATTACGTTAACGTAATTATCAGACACGGCCTTCCAGTCAACAACTTCAAAGAAAGCTTTGATGTAATCAGCTCTTAGGTTCTTATACTTTAAGTAATAAGCGTGTTCCCAAACATCAATGCCTAAAAGGGGAACGTGACCATTGCCTTCCATAAGAGGATTATCCTGATTTGGGCTAGAGGAAAGAATTAATTTTCCGTTTCGGTCACTTGAGAGCCAGCCCCAGCCAGAACCAAACTGTCCTACGGCCAAGCCGCTTAATTTATCCTTAAAATCAGTGAAACTACCAAATGCCTGATTAAGAGCTGCTTTTAGATCGCCTTCCGGTTCGCCACCACCATTAGGACTCATTGTTTTAAAATACAGATTATGGTTGTAAAAGCCGCCGCCGTTGTTGCGGATCGCTTTTCTCAATGCTTCATCAGAGATCTTATCTAAGGAAGAGAGTAAGAGTGTGATATCTTTATCTTCAACTCCAGCTTTTTGAGCTGCATCGTTTAAATTTTTTGTATAAGCTGCATGATGCTTGGAATAATGAGTCTCCATTGTAAGAGCATCGATATGGGGGTCTAAAGCGTCATAAGCATAAGGTAATTGGATTTGATTAAACATAGTAGTTCTCCTTTCGGTTCCGTAATTTATTTTCAATAGTTCGTATTTGTTATTTGGTTAGTCATTGCTAACTTGTTTGTAAGTTCATTATATCATGAATTCATGCATTGTCAAGCTGATTTTTCAGACTCTTTCAAAGTTTTTAGTATATAAGCACACAAAAATGCCCAGGTGCGAGATATCTCGCTCCCTGGGCATTCGCCACAGAACCTTCCGGTGATGGGAATCACTTCTTATTTTTTGTTTTTCTTAAACCTGTCCCAAAATGACTTCTTCTTTGGAGCTGGAGGAACTGCTTTGCCTCGGAGGCTCTTGATCTCGGTTATGTAAATACCGCTGATCACAACCTTTGCTTCTGTCTTAATAGGAAGGACTTCGAAAACCTTGGCATCTGCAATCAGTGTCATTACCTTTGGTCCGATCTTAGCCTTTACAATGGGCAGCTTTGTTCTGCGCATATACTTTGGTGTTTGTTCGTACACAATCTTAGGAAGTCCGGCATCCTTTAGCTTCATCTTTTTCTTATCAATAACCAGCATGTTAACGGTCTGTGCTGCAGCTTCTAATGCCTGCTGCTGTTCCACCTGACGCTTTTCCAGCTTCTTGCCAAGAAAGTAAAGGACTGCCAAAGCCACAACTAAGATGAAAAGAATCACGATTAATACGTTTAAAAATGTGCTCACCGGGAATACCTCCAATAGTTCATTTTGTAAATTGGGCCTATCTGTGATAGTATATCACGTTTTCTTGGTAAATACAAGCAAAAAATGCTTGACACCTTGACAACGCTATGATATTATGGAATGTGCACTATTGTGGCTTTGTGTGCCTTGTAGGGACATCTATGCCCAAAAGAAACAATTAGAAAGAAAACAGGGGTGAAACGTCAATGGAGAAAAGCAGAATGCGTCCGGTCCCAGCCGGTAAGAGCCTGAGAATGAGTTTCTCAAGACAAAAAGAAGTGCTTGAGATGCCAAACCTGATTGAGATTCAAAAGAATTCCTATCAGTGGTTCCTTGATGAAGGATTGAAGGAAGTCTTTGAAGACATCTCTCCGATTGCAGACTTTGCAGGACACTTAAGTCTTGAATTTGTCGACTTTACACTATGTAAAGATGATGTCAAGTACACAATAGAAGAATGCAAGGAAAGAGATGCAACTTATGCGGCTCCTTTAAAGGTAAAGGTAAGACTTTGCAATAAAGATAAAGATGAAATTAATGAACATGAGATCTTCATGGGTGATTTACCACTTATGACAGATACCGGTTCCTTCGTTATTAATGGTGCCGAGCGAGTTATTGTATCCCAGTTAGTACGTTCCCCAGGTATATATTATGGTATCGAACATGATAAAGTAGGTAAAGAACTTTATGCGTGTACCGTTATTCCTAACCGTGGAGCATGGCTGGAGTATGAGACAGACTCAAACGACATTTTCTATGTACGTGTAGATAGAACCAGAAAGGTCCCTGTAACAGTACTGATCCGTGCACTTGGTTATGGTACCAATGCAGAGATTATAGAATTGTTCGGTGAAGAACCAAAATTATTAGCCAGCTTTGGTAAAGATACTTCTGATAATTACCAGGACGGCTTATTAGAGTTGTATAAGAAGATTCGTCCAGGTGAGCCTTTATCTGTAGATAGTGCTGAAAGTTTATTAAACAGCATGTTTTTTGACTCAAGAAGATATGATCTTGCAAAAGTCGGAAGATATAAATTCAATAAGAAACTTCATTTTAAAAATCGTATCACAGGCCACACATTGGCTGAGGATGTGATTGATACCACAACGGGAGAAATTCTTGCCCAGGCTGGAACCATAGTAGACAAGCAGCTTGCCGAAGCGATTCAGAATGCAGCGGTTCCTTTTGTCTGGCTAGAAGGTGTGGAGCGCAAACAGAAAGTTCTTTCTAACCTAATGGTTGATTTATCTGCTCATGTAAGTTTTGATCCTAAGGATGCAGGCGTTACAGAGTTAGTATTCTATCCTGCTCTTGAAAAAATCCTGGCAGAAGTTGGCAGTGATGATCAAGAAGCTCTTAAAAAAGCAATTCACAGAAACTTAAACGAGTTAGTTCCCAAACATGTTACAAAAGAAGATATCTTAGCTTCCATCAATTATAACATTCATTTGGAAGAACAAGTTGGTATGGCTGACGATATTGACCATTTAGGCAATCGTAGAATCCGTGCCGTAGGCGAGCTTCTCCAGAATCAGTACCGTATTGGTCTTTCTAGAATGGAGAGAGTGGTTCGGGAAAGAATGACAACTCAGGATATGGATGGCATTACACCACAGTCCCTGATTAATATTAAGCCAGTTACTGCGGCAGTTAAGGAATTCTTTGGAAGTTCTCAGTTGTCACAGTTCATGGATCAGAATAATCCGCTTGCAGAGCTGACACATAAAAGACGTCTTTCTGCCTTAGGACCTGGTGGTCTTTCTAGAGACCGTGCCGGATTCGAGGTTCGAGATGTTCACTATACCCATTACGGCCGTATGTGCCCGATCGAGACACCTGAAGGTCCTAATATCGGTCTGATCAACTCTCTTGCTACTTATGCCAGAGTGAACCAGTATGGATTTGTAGAGGCACCTTACCGCTTACTAGATAAGACAGATGCACAAAATCCTGTTGTTACAGACGATGTAATTTATCTGACTGCAGACGAGGAAGATAACTTTGTTGTTGCTCAGGCGAATGAGCCTCTTGATGATGAAGGTCATTTCGTTCATAAGAATATCTCTGGACGTTACCGCGAAGAGACCTCTGAATTCCAGAGAAAGAACATCGATTTGATGGACGTTTCTCCTAAGATGGTCTTCTCTGTTGCGACAGCTATGATTCCTTTCCTTGAGAACGATGATGCGAACCGTGCCCTCATGGGATCAAACATGCAGCGTCAGGCCGTACCTCTTTTAACCACCGATGCTCCTGCAGTAGGAACTGGTATGGAAGCTAAGGCTGCCGTTGACTCCGGTGTTTGCGTCATTGCAAAGAATACTGGTGTGGTAGAGAGATCTGCTTCTAATGAGATCGTTATCAGAAGAGATTCTGATGGTGGAAAAGATGTTTACCGCCTTACTAAGTTTAAGAGAAGCAACCAGTCTAACTGTTACAACCAGAAACCAATCGTCTTTAAGAACAACCACGTAATTAAGGGCGAAGTAATTGCTGATGGACCTTCTACCCAAAATGGTGAGATCGCTCTAGGTAAGAATCCATTAATCGGATTCATGACCTGGGAAGGTTATAACTATGAGGATGCGGTTTTATTAAGTGAAAGACTGGTACAGGAAGATGTTTATACCTCAGTTCATATCGAGGAATACGAAGCAGAAGCTCGTGATACCAAGTTAGGGCCAGAAGAGATTACTCGTGACGTTCCTGGTGTCGGAGAAGATGCATTAAAGGATCTTGATGAAAGAGGAATTATCCGTATTGGTGCGGAAGTTCGTGCCGGTGATATCCTGGTTGGTAAGGTAACTCCAAAGGGAGAGACTGAACTGACAGCAGAAGAGAGACTTCTTCGTGCCATCTTCGGCGAAAAAGCTAGAGAAGTGCGTGATACTTCCTTAAAAGTGCCTCACGGCGCTTATGGTATTATTGTTGATGCAAAAGTATTTACAAGAGAAAACGGCGACGAGCTGTCACCTGGAGTAAATGAAACTGTCCGCATTTATATTGCTCAAAAGAGAAAGATCTCTGTTGGTGATAAGATGGCTGGACGTCATGGTAACAAGGGTGTTGTTTCCCGCGTGCTTCCAGTAGAAGATATGCCGTTCCTTCCTAATGGTCGTCCTCTTGATATCGTATTAAACCCTCTGGGTGTTCCTTCCCGTATGAACATCGGGCAGGTACTTGAGATTCATTTAAGCCTTGCAGCAAGAGCTTTGGGCTTTAATGTATCCACTCCAGTATTTGACGGTGCAAACGAGATTGACATTATGGATACTTTGGATATGGCCAATGATTATGTAAATATGAGCTGGTCTGATTTCCAGGACAAATATAAAGATATATCAAAACCTGAGGTTCTTGAATATCTGAACGAGCACTTAGAGCACAGAGAATTATGGAAGGGTGTTCCAATTAACCGTGACGGTAAAGTACGTCTCCGTGACGGACGTACTGGTGAATATTTTGACAGTGCGGTTACCATCGGACACATGCATTACTTAAAGCTTCACCATCTGGTTGATGATAAGATCCATGCTCGTTCCACAGGACCATACTCTCTGGTTACCCAGCAGCCTCTCGGCGGTAAAGCCCAGTTCGGCGGACAGCGTTTTGGAGAGATGGAGGTTTGGGCTCTCGAGGCTTATGGCGCATCCTATACACTTCAGGAAATCATGACAGTGAAATCTGATGATGTTGTAGGTCGTGTAAAGACTTATGAAGCCATTATTAAGGGTGAGAATATCCCTGAGCCTGGTATTCCGGAATCCTTTAAGGTATTGTTAAAGGAACTTCAGTCCCTGGCACTGGATGTAAGATTGTTGCGTGACGACAATACTGAAGTTCAGTTTAATGAAAACACAGACTACGAAGAGACTGATCTGAGATCCATCATTGAAGGTGACAGACGTTATCGTGAAGATGAACCCTTTGCTGAATTCGGTTATCAGAAGCAAGAATTTAAAGATAATGAACTGGTTGCTGTCGTTGAAGAGGAAGTTGACGAAGTTGACGAAGTTGATGATTCCATTGAGGATTTCGATGACGTAGAGCTTGAGGATTCAGACGAAGAATAATAGAAGGGAGAACCGCTTATGCCTGACAATAATGAAACTTACCACCCTATGACGTTTGATGCCATGAAGATTGGCCTGGCTTCTCCGGAAAAGATTCTGGAGTGGTCCCACGGCGAGGTAAAAAAGCCTGAGACAATCAACTACAGAACCTTAAAGCCGGAAAAGGATGGTCTGTTCTGCGAACGAATTTTCGGACCAAGCAAGGACTGGGAATGTCATTGCGGTAAATATAAAAAGATCCGTTATAAAGGTGTTATCTGCGATCGATGTGGTGTTGAAGTAACAAAAGCCAGCGTTCGTAGAGAACGTATGGGCCATATCCAGCTTGCAGCCCCTGTTTCCCATATCTGGTATTTCAAGGGAATACCAAGCCGTATGGGTCTCATTTTGGACATTTCTCCAAGAACCCTGGAAAAGGTGCTTTATTTTGCATCTTACGTGGTACTGGATGCCGGTAATACCGGTCTCCAGTATAAGCAGGTCTTATCTGAGAAGGAATACCGGGAAGAGAATGAGAAATACGGTCATGGCGCTTTCCGCGTAGGAATGGGTGCAGAATCTGTTCTTGAATTATTACACTCCATCGATCTTGAAAAAGAATCAGAAGAGCTGAAAAAAGGATTAAAGGATGCGACTGGTCAAAAGCGTGCTAGAATCATCAAGCGCCTTGAAGTAGTAGAAGCATTCCGTAATTCCGGTAACTTACCTGAGTGGATGATTATGAAGGTTGTTCCTGTCATACCACCAGATATCCGTCCGATGGTACAGTTAGACGGTGGCCGTTTTGCTACTTCTGACTTAAATGATCTTTATAGAAGAATCATTAACCGTAACAATCGTCTTGCTCGTCTGTTAGAGCTTGGCGCACCTGATATCATTGTACGTAACGAAAAGCGTATGCTTCAGGAAGCGGTTGATGCTCTGATCGATAATGGAAGAAGAGGAAGACCGGTAACCGGACCAGGAAACCGTGCATTAAAATCTCTTTCCGATATGCTAAAGGGTAAGCAGGGACGTTTCCGTCAGAACTTGTTAGGAAAGCGTGTTGATTATTCTGGACGTTCTGTTATCGTCGTTGGACCAGAACTTAAGATTTACCAGTGCGGTCTTCCAAAAGAGATGGCAATTGAGTTATTCAAACCATTCGTTATGAAAGAGTTGGTTGCTAACGGAACCGCTCATAATATAAAAAATGCTAAAAAGATGGTAGAACGTCTTCAGTCAGAAGTATGGGATGTACTGGAAGATGTTATCAAAGAGCATCCGGTTATGTTAAACCGTGCGCCTACCCTTCATAGACTTGGAATCCAGGCGTTTGAGCCAATTCTTGTCGAAGGTAAGGCAATTAAGCTTCATCCTTTAGTATGTACCGCGTTTAACGCCGACTTTGATGGAGATCAGATGGCGGTCCATCTGCCTCTTTCCGTAGAAGCTCAGGCAGAATGTCGTTTCCTTCTCTTATCACCTAACAACCTGTTAAAACCGTCAGATGGTGGCCCTGTTGCCGTTCCTTCACAGGATATGGTTCTTGGTATCTATTACCTGACACAGGAACGTCCTGGTGCAAAGGGCGAAGGTATGATATTTAGAAGTGTGAATGAAGCCATTCTCGCTTATGAAAATCAGGCAACTACCCTTCATTCTAGAATTAAGGCAAGAGTTACTAAGAAAATGCCAGATGGTACTATGATGAGCGGAGTCGTAGAATCCACAGTAGGACGTTTTATCTTCAATGAGATCGTTCCTCAGGATCTTGGTTTCGTAGATCGTTCCATTCCAGGCAATGAGCTCTTAATGGAAGTAGATTTCCATGTAGGCAAAAAGCAGTGTAAGCAGATCCTTGAAAAGGTTATTAACGTTCATGGAGCAGTACAGACTGCAGAAACCCTAGATGACATTAAGGCAATTGGTTATAAATACTCAACCAAAGCAGCCATGACCGTATCCATTTCTGACATGACCGTGCCAGAAAGCAAGCCAAAGCTGATTGCAGAAGCTCAGGCTACGGTTGACCAGATCGCAAAGAACTTCCGCCGTGGTCTTATCACAGAGGAAGAGCGTTATAAAGAAGTTATTGACACATGGAAAGTTACCGATGATCAGCTTACCCATGACCTGTTGACTGGACTTGATAAGTACAACAACATCTATATGATGGCAGATTCCGGAGCCCGTGGTTCTGATAAACAGATCAAACAGCTTGCAGGTATGCGTGGACTTATGGCAGATACAACTGGTCATACCATCGAACTTCCTATCAAGTCTAACTTCCGTGAAGGTCTTGACGTACTGGAGTACTTTATCTCTGCCCATGGAGCTCGTAAAGGACTTTCCGATACAGCTCTTCGTACAGCCGATTCTGGTTACTTGACCAGACGTCTGGTAGACGTATCACAGGATATGATTATCCGTGAGATCGATTGTTGTGAAGGTAAAAGTAGTCCGTTTATGGAAATCAAGGCATTTACAGACGGAGAAGAAGTGATTGAGGGCTTGGAGGAGCGTATTACAGGTAGATTTATCGCAGAAAACATTATTGATCCGGACAGCGGTGAAGTGATTGTAAAAGCAAACCACATGTGTACTCCAAAGCGTGCTTCTGTTGTTATGAAGGCGCTTGAAAAGAACGGACGTGATTCAATTAAGATCCGTAATGTACTAACTTGTAAATCCCATATGGGTGTTTGCGCAAAATGTTACGGCGCAAACATGGCTACCGGCCAGCCTGTTCAGGTAGGAGAAGCAGTCGGAATTATTGCTGCTCAGTCTATCGGTGAGCCTGGAACACAGCTTACCATGCGTACCTTCCATACTGGAGGTGTTGCGGGTGGTGATATCACACAGGGTCTTCCTCGTGTCGAGGAGCTTTTTGAGGCAAGAAAGCCAAAAGGTCTTGCCATTATCGCAGAGTTCCCTGGAGTTGTTACCATTAAGGATACCAAGAAAAAACGTGAGATTATCATCAATGAGAACGATACTGACAATTCCAAAACCTATCTGATTCCTTACGGTTCCAGAATTAAGGTACAGGATGGCCAGATGCTTGAGGCTGGTGATGAGCTAACCGAAGGTAGTGTAAATCCTCATGATATCTTGAAGATTAAAGGTGTTCGTGCCGTTCAGGATTATATGATCCAGGAAGTACAGCGCGTGTATCGTCTTCAGGGTGTAGAAATCAATGATAAGCACGTTGAGATGATTGTTAGACAGATGCTTAAGAAGATCAAAATCGAGGAGAGCGGAGACAGCGATGTCCTTCCTGGAACCTCAATGGATGTTCTTGATTATAATGACTTAAACGATGGACTTATTGCAGAAGGCAAAGAGCCAGCAGACGGAAAGCAGGTTATGCTTGGTATTACTAAGGCATCTCTTGCAACTGATTCCTTCTTATCTGCAGCTTCTTTCCAAGAGACCACAAAAGTACTGACCGAAGCCGCGATTAACGGCAAGGTAGATCACTTGATTGGTCTTAAGGAAAACGTTATCATCGGTAAGCCGATTCCGGCAGGTACTGGTATGAGACGTTACCGTAATATGAATTTGAGTACGGATGCTGCATTGGAAGAAGATGAAGAGATTATGTTGACTGAGGATGATGAAATCTTATTATCTGACGACCGTTTTGAAGAAGCAGAAGAGATTTTAACCATCAGTGAAGATTCAATCGAAGAATAAATAATAGGAATGCCCTGACAGGTTTCGACCGTCAGGGCATTTTTTTGTGCAATAGGAAATTGAGTTCTATTATATAAAAAGCCCTACTGGGTGGGATGCACATGACACGCAATAAAGAAGATTGCCACCATCGTGTCATCGTGTCAGTGCTAGAGTCTTACAATTCATACTCTATATCTACATGAAAAGACAATATTATGTGATATTTGCATAATTAAACTCGATTTTTAGTATTTTTTTCATGCTATAATCATAAAAAAGGAGGTAAGACAATGAGGAAGTTTGAGCGGAGTGTGTTTCCTTATCTGCTGCTTGCACCCACTTTAATTATATTTGGCCTGTTTTTGTTTTTTCCAGCTGTAAATGGGTTGTGGATATCATTGACGAAGTGGGATGGGGTAAATCCTCAGAAATTTGTGGGGATTAATAATTATATTAAGTTGTTTTCTGACCGGGGTTTTTGGAGTTCTTTTCTCCGTACCGTGTTTTTCACTGCAGTTTCCGTTCCCTTGGTTTACGTTTCGGCCATGGGTCTTGCTCTGCTTTTAACAAGTGCCAGAAAGGGAAATGACTTTTTTAGGGCTGTATTCTACTGGCCAACCATGATTTCAAGCATAATCGTGGGATTGACCTGGAGATTTCTCCTGGGAGAAGAGTTTGGTGTCATCAATTATTTGCTGACTGCCATGGGTAGATCTCCAGTGAAATGGCTGACAGATCAAAATTATGCCATGGGTGTGGTAATCTTTGTAACAGCATGGAGTATGTCTGGTTATTACATGGTTATGTTTATATCTGGCATTAAAGCAATATCTGAGACTTATTATGAAGCTGCAAAAATAGATGGTGCTGGATTCTTCCATCAGTTTCGCTATATTACACTGCCGCTATTAAAGCCAACGAGTCTTTTAGTTCTGGTTTTATCCACGGTAACCATTATTAAAACATATCCTCTCGTGTATGCCTTGACTCAGGGAGGTCCGGCTGGAGCTACAAAGTTTATGGTACAGACCATTCAGGAAACTGGATTTGAGAAAAATCAGATGGGTTATGCCAGTGCAATGACTATGATTTTATTTGCCCTGCTGGCCATGTTTACCATAATACAATTTAAGGCAAATAAGGGAGGGGAGCAGGATGCAGACTAATAGTAAGAAATATCTATTTACCGCAGGAACATGGGTGCTTTTACTGCTACTGACCTTTTTATTCCTGACACCTATTCTTTGGGTAATCGGTTCCTCGTTTAAAAGCACAGGAGAATTATTTTCCTGGCCTCCTAGTCTCATTGGAAAGAATCCATCTCTATATAACTATAAAAAGGCACTAGAGGAAGGACATTTTGGTATCTACTTTTTCAACACCGTATTTACCAGTGTGGTAGCTACCTTTTTAACCGTAGTGGTGAATGTAATGTCTGGCTATGCCTTCGCTAAATACCGGTTTAAAGGAGATAAAATCATCTTTGGCATCGTGCTTGCCACTTTGATGATTCCTTTGGAAGTTATAATGATCCCTATATTTAAGGTGATCGTAGCAACGAATCTGTATAACAGCTTATGGGGACTGATTATTCCTGCGGTAGCATCACCAACAGCGGTCTTTTTAGTCAGACAGTATTATGTGGGAATCCCAGATGCTTATATGGAAGCAGCCAGAATCGATGGAGCATCGGAATCCAGCATCTTAATGCGGATTATGCTTCCGCTTGCCAAGCCGGTAATCTCTGTCTTATGTATTTTCTCCTTTATGTGGAGATGGAATGATTATCTCTGGCCAAAGCTTGTAATCAACAGCAAAGAGCGTTATACCATTCAGCTTGCACTTGCAAACTATTCCGGTGAATACTCCGTGGATTGGAACAGTCTTTTGGCGATGTCAGTCATTTCCATGATTCCGGTTATCATCGTGTTTGTAACACTGCAAAGTTATATCATCGGCGGAATGACAGCCGGGGGAGTGAAAGAGTAAACAGGAGGAAAAAAACATGAAATACTTGGAGTATCCGCTGTTCGCGGAAGGATTTGTCAATCGCTTTCTCATGAGCGAAGTTCACACTCAAATCCGAAAATTCACCAGGTCTACATTAAACGGCAGAGTGAATGAATGGCTGAAGAAGGGATTTGCCATTCATGAAAATCCCTGCAGGAAAGAGTTCATTAAAGAACGGAAGGGCGAAATACCTGGTTGTCCGGATTTTAGCCATATTACCAATGGGGATATGCTGACATTCTTTGATGAGGAGAAGCAGGTAAAACAATATTTCCCATTTGGAAATCCAGGCGTGGATGGGTCAGGTTTTTATTATCAGCCTACTTATTTAAGGATGTATGGCTATACCATACTCCTTTCTGAGGAAAATGATTGTGTTGATTTTGAGCTTGAAACATGTGGAGGCTTAACTCTTTGGGTCAATGATCAGTTGATCACAGACTTTACTCCATTTACGAGAAATTTAGTCAAGAAAACAGTAGTGTCCATTCCACTTCAAAAAGGCAAGAATCATGTGGTAGTTTGCTTAGATGATCTGGCGGAACGAGATACCGATTACTATTTTCGAATGAAGCGTCTGGGTGAGGCAGATTTAAAGATTCTAATTCCTGTAAAGGAAGAAGTTGAGGAAGACATCTTAACTCAAATGGAGTTGATGTTAAATGGAATGTGCTTTGATAAAGAAGCTTATTTTAGTGAAGACATAAGAATGAATCTGAACAACCCTCTGGATACGCTTCTTAATCTTGAGGTGGTGATAACTCCAGGAGAATTTATAGAAAAGATGGAACAATCCTGGAAACTTATAAAAGTCAGAAAATATACTATGGAATCAGGACAGAAGGGACTTCCTCTATTCCATACCGATGAGATATCCCCAGGATATTACTATTTTACAGTAGTGCTTGAATATAAGGGAATAATCATAAAACGAAAGATTGGAAATCAGCTTGTAAGAAGGGAATTCTTATTAAGCGACAATGATGATAGCAATGTCCGTAAAAAACTTGCGCTGGATGCAGTAATTCGGTTCGCCCCGGAAAATGCGTATAAGGCAGCCGCCCTGTTTCAACGGGAACGAGAATATCAACGGGCAGAGGATATCATATTAGAGGAACTAGAAGGGGTCAGAAACAGAAAAGATTGTTCTGATTTTCATTTCATCATTATGATCTATATTTACCGCACCTTTAACAGACGAATCTCCGAAACCTTAAAGGGAGCCATAGAAGAGGCCATGTTAAATTACCGTTACTGGATTGATGAGCCAGGTGATGATGTAATGTGGTTTTTTAGTGAAAATCATGCGCTCTTGTTCCACTGCTGTCAGTACCTGTCTGGAACTTACCTTCCAAATCAGATCTTCACAAACAGCGGTAAGTTAGGAACCGAGGTAAAAGCAAGAGGAGAAGAGCTGCTTCACCATTGGTTTGATGAATTCTTTCGGGAATTTATTACAGAATGGAATTCAAACGCCTATATACCAGTAGATGTTTTGGGGATTGGTACCCTATATAATCTGACAGATGTGGATAATCCGCTCCATGCGAAAGCAAAAAAAGCTTTGGATATGATCTTTTATTCCCTGGCAGTTAACGCTCATAAAGGAGCAGTTATGACCAGCTTTGGCCGCAGTTACGAAAAGGAAATGAAAGGCAATTACAATGCAGGCACCACTTCCCTACTCTATGTTGCATACAATGCAGGTTATTTAAACAGAGCCTGCATCGGATACCTGCCTCTGGTGCTAGGAGATTATCAGCCACCAAAGGAATATGAGAAATTTGTATCTCTTAATGATGGAGATGAGATGATTTTTCAAAATACCCAGGGATTTGAAAACCACGCGAACCTCTATCTCTACAAGAATAGCAAAGCCCTTTTATCCACAGCAATTGGCTTTAAGCCATTTCAAAAGGGATATCAGGAACACATTTTACAGGCAACCATAGATGAAACGGCTCAGTTGTTCATCAATCATCCAGGAGAATCCTTTCCATATGGAAGCGGAAGACCAAACTTCTGGGCAGGGAATGGCGTTCTTCCTCTGGCAGTCCAGTATGAAAATACTGCGATTTTAAGATATCATATTGGAGAAGAGGAACGGATCGGCTACACCCATGCTTATATCCCAATTTCTGCATTTTCCCGCTATCAAGGGGAAGAAGGAGTTTTGGTATTAGAAAAAGATGGTGCGTATGTGGCAGTTAAAGCCCTTTGTGGACTTACCATACAAGAGCAGGGACCGAACCAGTTCCGGGAATTCATCAGTCAGGGAAGAGACAATGTCTGGGTCGTTCGAGTAGGAAGTATCAAAGAGTGCGGAAGTCTGGAAGATGTATTGCGTGAGTTTAAAAAGATTGAGATTACCTTAGATGGAGAACGGACTCTGGTTAAAGATGAAAATGGAAGGGAATACGATCTCGATCCAGAAAACATATTAAAAGTTGATGGAGCGCCTGTATATCAGTATCCAGAAACCGTAGAAGGAAAAATCACATGGAAGGAGACAGAAAATTGATTGACACAAACACCATGGAGGAAAAACTGAACCTGGTATCAGAAAAGATGATGGCTCTTAAAAGTAACGGAATGAAGGAAATATATCCCATCAGCCTGATTGATTTTAACTGCTGGGAATGGCCTCAAGGAGTTGGAATCTTTGGACTTTATAAATATTATGAAGTCAGCCAAAAGAAAGAAATTTTAGATTTCATAGAAGATTGGTTCGATCATCGAATCAAAGAAGGCATCTTAGAGAAGAATGTAAATACCACATCACCCATGCTGACACTCACTTATCTATATGAGATAACAAACAAACCAGAATATTTGGAATTTATCAAAGAATGGTCAGACTGGATTATGGAGGATAAAAAGCTGATTCGCACTGGGGACGGCTGCTTTCAGCATATGATTACAGGAAGTGCCAACGATGATGAGATCCTCATTGATACCCTCTTTATGACAGTTTTGTTTCTAACAAGAGCTGGTAAGATTCTAGGTAGAAAGGATTACTTAGACGAAGCCAATTACCAGATTCTCTCTCACATCAAGTACCTGCTTGACAAAGAAGAAGGGCTGTTCTACCATGGCTTTAACTTTAAACGAAACGACAACTACGGTAAAGTTTTGTGGGGAAGAGGAAACTGCTGGTATACCATTGTTATTATGGAGCTTCTAGAGGACATTCCTCTGGATGAAGGAATAAAGCGGTATTTCCTAAGTGTATATAAGAATCAAGTGGCAGCGCTGAAACAATATGCGGACCCAGAAAGCGGTTTATGGCATACCATTATTAACGATGATTCTTCCTATATAGAATTATCCTGCAGCGCAGCATTTTTATATGGAATTATGAAGGGCGTGCGACTTGGCATATTAAAGAAGGAAGATTACCAGGACCTGATTGAACGTGGTATGAATCACCTTATGGATTATATTGAAGAAGATGGAACTGTTAACAATGTTTCTTACGGCACTCCCATTGGATTAGATGGAGAATTTTACAAGACAATTCCGTGCTGTCCTATGACTTACGGACAGGCACTTATGATTTTGGTACTTCAAGAAGCAATGCTTCCTTATTGGCATTAGAAAGGACTGGTTGTGAAGATGAAAGAAAGAGTATTTTTTGAAGAATTTGAATCACTTTATTATTTCCATGGTGGCTCGGAGAACTGGGCCATGCAGGGCTTCCATTTTCACAACCAGTATGAGATCATTTTATTTCTTACAGATGGAGCGCTCATGGAGATTGGCAATCGCACCTATCACGCCAAGTCCGGAGATCTGTTCCTAATTAATAACAAGGAATATCACCGTACCAGCGGGGGTGCAGATAAGACATATCACCGGTATGTTCTCATGTTTGAACCAGAGCTCCTTTTGCATTTAGAGGAAGCCTTCCATTATGATTTCACCATGTTTTTTGAAAATCGCCCAGACCCATTTCTTCATCGCCTTCATTTAGGTGGAACTAACCTTGAAAAGGTGGAAAAGCTGTTTGAAAAAATTGAACAAAATATTCATTCAGAAAACAGGGGCAGCATTGAATCCAGTGTAAGAATCAAGCTTTCCATTTTGGAGCTTATTGTCTCTGTCAACGAGATGTACCAGTTCTTTATGGAAAAGGAAAAAAGTAAAACACTTCTGGACTATGATGCAAAATGTGAAACCCAGGAGTTTAGTGACCCGGTTCTCTACCGGGAAAGAATTGAGCAGCTTAAAAAGTACATTGCGTCACACGTAGAAGAGAGGCTGGATCTTCATGAGATTTCCCGGAAGTTTTATATGAACCGGTATTATCTAAGCCACTATTTCAAAAAGGAAACAGGATTTACATTGACCCAATATGTGTCCAATCAAAAGATCATAGCGGCGAAAGCTCTTTTAAAGGAAGGAAATTCTGTCACTGATGTGGCACTAAGACTTTCCTATAACAGTGACAGCCATTTCATCGCTGTTTTTAAAAAAATGACCGGGATTACACCCAAAAAATATGCCCAGTCAAAAAAGAGCAAGAAAGAATGATTTCCTGACTGAAATATGAAATTTTTTACGTGAGGCAAATGATAAAATGAGATCACCATTTAAGAAGGAGAGGTATTTATGAAAAAAACAGTATCATGGTTACTTATGGGGATGCTGGCGCTTACAACCCTTGTGGGTTGTTCCGGTGGGGGAAAGCAAGCGGACAGTAAAGAAAAGAATCTTGATGTAGTATGGTTCAGCGACGGAAAAGAAGGGGAATCCTTTATGAAGCTTGCTGACGGATACATGAAAGAGCATCCAGGTATTAAAGTTAATTTGATTGAAGTTCCATATTCCGATTTGGAAAGCAAAATCAAAAATATGATCAATGGTAAGGAAACACCAGCCATTGCAAGACTTACTAATTTAGGGCCATTTCAGAATCAGCTTCTGGATCTGGGACAGTACGTATCCAATAAAGATGAGTTTGTAAACAGTTTTGGAGAAGGACTGAAGTTTGTCTTTGATGATAAAGTATTAGCAGCTCCTATGGATGTGACTGCTAATGGACTAATCTATAATAAGACTGCATTTGATAAAGCAGGAGTTAAAGTACCTCAGTCAGAAGATGAGGTATGGACATGGGATGAATGGAAAGAAGCCATGAAAACTGTCATGGAAAAGGGCGGCTGTAAATACGGTCTTGTTTATGACAAGTCCCCACAGAGATTTACAACGCTTCTATATCAGTCAGGCGGCGGATTATTAAATCCAGATCTAACGGCTGGTGATTTTAACACTCCAGAAAATAAACATGCCATAGAGTTCTTTAAAGGTCTACATGATGATGGCATCATTCCATCTTCTGTTTGGCTGGGGTCTGAAAATCCAAACAACTTGTTTCGAACTGGACAAGTCGCCATGCATTTTTCAGGAAGCTGGATGATTGCAAATTATAAAGATCAGATCACTGACTTTGAATGGGGAGTGACTTACCTTCCAAAAGAGTCCATACGCTCTTCCGTACCAGGAGGAAAGTATCTTGCAGCGTTCCAAAACACCGGAGTGGAAAAAGAAGCGGCTGAGTTCATTGAATGGATCTCCAAGCCAGAAAATAATGCAAAATACTGTGAAGAGAACAGCTACTTATCTCAGGTAAAAGGAAATGAAAGCTTAAACTATGCATACGGCAAAGAATTTTTTGACATTTTTTCAAAAGAACTGGCAGCTACTTCTTCCCGTCCGGGAGCAGAGTGGGGATATCAGGCACTGACCGGGGCCGTACAGAGTGATCTTCGTGATAAGCTGGTGGAAGTTTTAGCTGGCAAGATGACGGTAGATCAGTATACGGAAGAAATGGATGGTCTGATTAACGAGAAACTGAAAGAATTAAAAGAATAAAAACAGAATAAAAATTATCATGAGGCTGCCGCAGATTCCTTGCGAAAGCCTCATTTTACGTCCGAAACTTCGGAAAAGAAAAACTTGACAAAAAAAAACTATATGTATATAATAATTAGGCGTGCATAAACGCGTCATGTTTTTGTGCGTAAATTAAGCTGAAGTTTACAGCAACCACAGACAATATCACAGGAGGTGAATGGAATGCCCACATTTAACCAGTTAGTAAGAAAGGGAAGACAGACAAGCGAAAAGAAATCTACAGCACCTGCTCTTCAGAAGGGTTTCAACTCTTTACAGAAGAAGGCGACTAATATTTCCGCTCCACAGAAGAGAGGCGTTTGTACTGCAGTTAAGACTGCTACACCTAAAAAGCCTAACTCAGCTCTTAGAAAGATCGCTAGAGTTCGTCTGTCTAACGGTATCGAAGTAACAAGCTACATCCCAGGTGAAGGTCATAACCTGCAGGAGCATAGCGTTGTTTTAATTCGTGGCGGTAGAGTAAAAGATTTACCAGGTACCAGATATCATATCGTTAGAGGTACTCTGGATACAGCAGGCGTAGCTAACAGAAGACAGGCTCGTTCCAAATACGGTGCTAAGAGACCTAAAGACAAGAAATAATTAGAACCACACATTTGAATTTCTAGTGCCGGACTTTTGATATTGAACCTGTAGGTTGCAGGATTATATATAGGAACCGAGCGCGAACGCAACTTGAATGTTTGTGAGTACCTGAGATCTAATGAATAGCTGGATTATCCAGTAATGAGATCCAGCCATATTAAGGAGGGAAGTAACGTGCCACGTAAAGGACATACTCAAAAAAGAGACGTATTAGCAGATCCATTATACAATAATAAGGTTGTTACAAAGTTAATCAACAACATTATGTATGATGGTAAAAGGGGTGTTGCTCAGAAAATCGTATACGGTGCATTTGGCCGTATAGCAGAAAAGACAGGCAAGCCAGCTGTTGAAGTATTTGAAGAAGCTATGAACAACATCATGCCTGTACTTGAAGTAAAGGCAAAACGTATCGGTGGAGCAACATATCAGGTACCGATCGAAGTTAGAACAGAAAGAAGACAGGCTTTAGCCCTGAGATGGATCATTCTTTACTCTCGTAAGAGAGGCGAAAAGACTCAGGAAGAAAGACTTGCTAATGAGCTTTTAGATGCATCTAATAATACTGGTGCAGCCGTTAAGAAAAAAGAAGATATGCATAAGATGGCTGACGCTAACAAGGCATTTGCTCATTACAGATTTTAATTAGGAGGAAAAAGCTTTGGCTGGAAGAGAATATCCATTGGAAGCAACCAGAAATATTGGTATCATGGCCCACATTGATGCAGGTAAAACTACATTGACAGAGCGTATCCTCTATTACACTGGTGTAAATTATAAAATCGGTGACACACATGAAGGAACTGCTACCATGGACTGGATGGAGCAGGAGCAGGAAAGAGGTATTACAATTACTTCTGCTGCTACTACTTGTCACTGGACTATGCATGAAGATAATAAAGTAAAGGCTGGCGCTCCTGAGCATCGTATCAACATCATTGATACTCCAGGACACGTTGACTTTACCGTAGAGGTTGAACGTTCCTTACGTGTACTTGATGGCGCTGTTGGCGTTTTCTGTGCAAAGGGCGGCGTTGAGCCACAGTCCGAAAATGTATGGCGTCAGGCTGACACATACAACGTACCTCGTATGGCATTCATCAATAAGATGGATATCATGGGTGCAAACTTCTTTGGTGCAGTAGAACAGATCAAGACACGTCTTGGTAAGAACGCTATCTGCATTCAGCTTCCTATCGGAGCAGAAGATGATTTCAAGGGAATCGTCGACTTATTCGAGATGAGAGCTTATATCTACAATGATGACAAGGGTGATGATATTGTTATCGTTGAAATCCCAGATGATATGAAAGACGATGCTGAGCTTTATCATGCAGAGTTAGTTGAAAAAATCTGTGAGTTAGATGATGAATTAATGATGGCTTACCTTGAAGGGGAAGAGCCATCTGTAGCAGAATTAAAGAAAGCATTAAGAAAAGCAACTTGTGATTGTAAAGCTATTCCTGTATGTTGTGGTAGTGCATACAGAAACAAAGGCGTACAGAGACTCCTTGATGCAATTCTTGAATATATGCCATCTCCAATAGATATTCCTGCTATTAAGGGTATTGACTTAGACGGCAATGAGATCGAGAGACATTCCTCTGACAGCGAGCCATTTTCTGCTCTAGCATTTAAGATTATGACAGACCCCTTTGTTGGTAAGCTTGCATTCTTCCGTGTTTATTCCGGTATTATGAACGCTGGTTCTTATGTATTTAACTCAACAAAAGGCAAAAAAGAGCGTGTAGGCCGTATCCTTCAGATGCATGCCAACAAGAGATCTGAATTAGATAAGGTATACTCCGGCGATATCGCCGCTGCTGTTGGTTTTAAAGTAACAACAACAGGTGATACTATCTGTGATGAGCAGAATCCGGTAATTCTGGAATCCATGGAATTCCCAGAGCCAGTTATCGATATCGCTATTGAGCCTAAGACGAAAGCTAGTCAGGGCAAGATGGGCGAGGCGTTAGCTAAGCTTGCGGAAGAAGATCCTACCTTCCGTGCAAAGACCAACCAGGAAACTGGCCAGGTTATCATTTCCGGTATGGGTGAGCTTCATCTTGAGATCATCGTAGATCGTCTGCTTCGTGAGTTTAACGTAGAAGCGAACGTTGGTGCACCTCAGGTTGCTTACAAGGAAACCTTTACTAGAAGCGTTGATATTGACAGTAAGTATGCAAAGCAGTCTGGTGGACGTGGACAATACGGACACTGTAAGGTTCGCTTTGAGCCGATGGATGCCAATGGCGAAGAACTGTTCAAGTTCGAGTCAAGCGTTGTCGGAGGATCTATTCCTAAAGAATATATTCCTGCAGTTGGTCAGGGTATTGAAGAAGCAACGAAAGCTGGTGTTCTCGGCGGATTCCCAGTAGTTGGTGTTAAGGCTACTGTATACGACGGTTCTTACCATGATGTCGATTCTAGTGAAATGGCATTCCACATTGCTGGTTCTATGGCATTTAAGGATGCGATGAACAAGGGTGGATCCATTCTTCTTGAGCCTATCATGAAAGTTGAAGTAACTATGCCTGAGGACTACATGGGTGATGTTATTGGTGATATCAACTCCCGTCGTGGCCGTATCGAAGGTATGGAAGACATCGGAGGTGGAAAGATGGTTAAAGCTTACGTACCGCTTTCTGAGATGTTTGGATATTCCACAGACTTACGTTCCAGAACACAGGGACGCGGTAACTTCTCAATGTTCTTTGAGAAATATGAGCCGGTTCCAAAGAGTGTACAGGAAAAAGTTCTTGCAGATAAAAAGGGCAAATAATTCCTAACTGGTTCCATTGGGTTTCAGATGGTTACGACTGCCTGAAACCCGTCAAATAGGCTTGAAAATAGTGCATAAATAGCATATAATAAAAAACAGCCTAACATATAAAAACAAAGCTCGAAGAGAGCGTAAATTAAGGAGGACGTTATAAAATGGCTAAAGCTAAATTTGAAAGAAACAAAGTTCATTGTAACATCGGTACTATTGGACACGTTGATCATGGTAAAACAACTTTAACAGCTGCAATTACAAAAACACTTCACGAGAGATTAGGTACTGGACAGGCAGTAGCTTTCGAGAACATCGATAAGGCTCCAGAAGAAAGAGAGCGTGGTATCACAATTTCTACTTCTCACGTTGAGTATGAGACAGAGAAGAGACATTATGCACACGTTGACTGTCCTGGACATGCTGATTACGTTAAGAACATGATTACTGGTGCTGCTCAGATGGACGGCGCTATCTTAGTTGTAGCTGCTACTGATGGTGTTATGGCTCAGACAAGAGAGCATATCTTACTTTCTCGTCAGGTAGGCGTTCCTTACATCGTTGTATTCATGAACAAGTGCGATATGGTTGATGATGCTGAGTTACTTGAGTTAGTAGACATGGAAATCCGTGAGCTGTTAAACGAGTATGAATTCCCAGGCGATGATACACCAATCATTCAGGGTTCTGCTTTAAAGGCTCTTGAAGATCCTGCAGGCTCTTGGGGCGATAAGGTTCTTGAATTAATGAAGGCAGTTGACGAGTGGGTTCCAGATCCAGTTCGTGAAACAGAAAAGCCATTCTTAATGCCTATCGAGGACGTTTTCTCAATCACAGGCCGTGGTACTGTTGCTACAGGTAGAGTAGAGCGTGGTACATTACACGTATCTGACGAAGTTGAAATCATTGGTATCCATGAAGAGACTCGTAAAGTTGTTGTAACTGGTATCGAGATGTTCCGTAAGTTACTTGACGATGCTCAGGCTGGTGATAACATTGGTGCATTACTTCGTGGCGTTCAGAGAACTGAAATCGAAAGAGGACAGTGTCTGGTTAAACCAGGTTCCGTAAAATGCCATAAGAAGTTTACCGCTCAGGTTTACGTTTTAACAAAAGATGAAGGTGGACGTCATACTCCTTTCTTCAACAACTACAGACCACAGTTCTACTTCAGAACAACTGACGTAACTGGCGTTTGCGATTTACCAGCTGGCACAGAGATGTGTATGCCTGGCGATAACGTAGAAATGTCTGTTGAACTTATCCACCCAATCGCTATGGAGCAGGGTCTTCGTTTCGCTATTCGTGAAGGCGGACGTACAGTAGGTTCAGGTAGAGTTGCTACTATCG
Source organism: Hungatella sp. UBA7603 (assembly GCA_002478865.1). Lineage (GTDB taxonomy): Bacteria > Bacillota > Clostridia > Lachnospirales > Lachnospiraceae > Lacrimispora. The sequence continues at coordinate 124,933 of DLJZ01000029.1, read as the reverse complement.
TTGAATAATTAAAATTTAAAGCCGAGTTCTCATTTTAATGAGAGCCTCGGCTCTTTTTTTATGGTTAAAAATATAAATTCAGAATAGCATTTCAGATTATCAATAGGATAAAAATGAGATACATGAATTGTATTTATATATATCTTGTATTATACTGATTAAGACGAGATTACTTATTTTACAACTAAAGTTAAATAAGGAGTCTCGTTAATTTTGTTACTGGTTCCAGTAAAGTGTTAGTATGAAACAATGCAATAAAGAAATCGGGGGATTACATTGGAATCTATTTTTAGTGAAACAATGGCAAATATGAATTGGAAGGAAATTGAGCTGCTGGGTAATCAAGATATACCTGTATTATTTCCATTAGAGGTAATTGAGGAGCACGGCCCTCATCTGCCGCTAGCTACAGATATATACTTAAGTTATGCCGTATGCAGAAGGATTAAAAAGGAAATCGAATCTTTAAATGGTAAATGTCTGATAGCACCACCATATTATTGGGGAATTAATAATTGTACGGGGGCATTTCCGGAATCCTTTTGCTTGAAAGAAGAGACTTTAAAGAGTGTCTTAGGTGATATTTTTGAGAATTTAAGTAGATTTGGTTTTAATCGTATTTATTGTGTTAATCAGCATGGTGACCCTTTACATATAAAAACAATACTGGATTCAATTAAAGAGTCAAATAAAATACATGATATGAATATTAAATTATTAATGGAACCTTTTGATTTAAGGAACTACAATCAAAAAGGAGATGAACCATATATTTTGTTAGATGAAGCCCATTATCCCCAATCTCTTTTTCCTACTGATAGTGGTCTATTGAATATTCATGCTGGGGCATTTGAAACTGCTGCCATGGAACACTTTTTTAGAAGCCACCTACTCCATATTGTGTGACTATGTGGCTAAAGCAATAATGAGGTGAGAGAATTTAAGAACAAGAAAATGGAGCCGATTTCTGATGTTTTAAGAGACCGGCTCTGAACTATTTTTACTCTATTTCTAGTGAAACAATGGCTATCTTTGTGGAATTCAAACTTTTGTTTTAACTATTTCGATTTTTTGCTCCCCACTCACACAAATACTCTAAAACGGGTAATAAAGTTTCTGCTTTTTCTGTCAGACTGTACTCAACTTTAGGAGGGATTTGAGGATACTCTTTCCGTTTCACCAGCCCATCTGCTTCTAATTCTTTTAATTGAGAACTCAAAATTCTATATGTGATAGTTCCTATAGTTCTATATATTTCATTAAAGCGAACGGGTTGTTTTTCTGCAAGTAAGTATATTATAACCATTTTCCATTTGCCACCAATTACTGACATTGTATAGCCGAAAGGTGTATCTTGAATATTTTTAACTACACCATTAAAATCAGACATACCCATATTTGCACTATCCTTTCAAATAGTATCTATTAATGAAGTGCGTACTATTTTAATTTTTGAGCTTAGTATATACTAAGCTTACATTAAAGTAAAGGAGCGATAATTATGACTGGTATTAAAACTTATAATCACGGTCTTCCATGGGAAGGTGATCACGGTATTGTTCAAGGTTACTGCGTTAACGGCATTTTGTATATCTCAGGGCAGTTCTCTCATGATATGCAAGGTACATTTATTGGAGAAGGAGATATTGAACTACAGACCAAACAAACATTAGTAAATCTTGATAAAGTGCTTGCTGAGTTTGGTGCTAACAAATCAAATATAGCTGAGATGGAGATTTTTTTAACAGATCCACAGGAACATTTTGAAAAATGCATTAGGATCTTTAAGGAGTATGTGGGTGATCATCGACCGGCTGGCACTCTTGTAGGTGTATCGAGTATGTCTTTTCCAGATCAGCTTATTGAAATTCGTGCTGTGGCACATATCAATTAATTTATTACAGGGCTAAACGCTGTAAGATCAGATTACAAAAAATAGCACTATAAATTAGAATAATACAGTGAGATGAGTTGCCAATATTGAAACGTAGAAAGGATCTGAGGATTCTCTAAGGATTAAATGTGCTGGATATTAATTACGAGCTTCCTATCTGCTCATTCAACCATAAAAGCCCATTCCGGTAACGCTCACCTGCAAAGGAATGGTGGCCTCCATCATCCTTTGTAACAGTGACCTTTCCTGGCCATCTTTGCGACAGAAGCTCTCCAGTTTTCTCCGCATATTCGGCGGCTCTCTCCATTGGACCTGACTTTCCGCTACCTTCCCCAGTGCCATAGTGGAGGGAAAGAGAAATCAGGTCTTTGCTTATGTTTTTGCTCTCAATCCAAGACATCCAACCATCGTACCAAAAAGAACTGCAAATACCAGCCACATGACGCCAACAAATTTGTATGGTGAGTGCGTATACGCTAATCAGACCTCCAAGTGAGTAACCGAGCAAAGAGACATTTTTCAGATCTACCTTGTAGTTTTCTGACAACCAAGGAAGCAGTTGTGTCTCAAGTGAAGCAAGGTATTCATTTCCCTTACCCTTAAAATCAGGGAAGCGAGAGGACATAGCATGGGCTGGCCATGGGGTATATTCAGAGAGCCGATCCAGCGGACATATCATAGCCAGGATGAACTCTCTGCCCTTTTCATCTTTCCAAAGTTTTTCTAATTCCGAAAGTACAGGAGTGACCGCCTTTAAGGCCTGATCCCCATCTTGAACCAGGATGGCTGGATAGGTTGTGCTTTCCTGTTTGTTCCAGGAGGGCGGCAGGTATATTATAATTTTGTGATTTTCCCATTGTGCTTCTATGATTGAAGACGCTTCATTGTTGTATTCTAAATTCATGATTCTTTCCTTTCTGTCACAATTCTACTTTTAATCTTGCTGGGGGTTATCCCCATATGTTTTTTGAATAATCTACTAAAATAAAATTCATCTTTATATCCAACTGCGATTGCCGCTTGTCGGACGCTGTATCCATTCTCATTCAAAAGGCCAGCCGCTGTTTCTAGACGGTATTCAATCAGGTAATCGACGGGGCGGATGCCCATAACCTTATAAAATATATAGGAAAAGTTCTGTGATTTTTTTTGAAAATGCCCGGCAATCTGAGGAAGAGTCAGAGGTTCTGTATAATGATCCCGGATATACAAGGCGGCTTCATTTATAAAATTCAGTTCTTCGGCCTCCTGCTTGCTGAGCTTGGAGCAAAACAAAGCATCAAAAAGCTGCTGTGTGGTAAAATTCATTCGGAAACGAGAACGAATATCATGGCAGTGGGAAAGACGAAGTAATTCTTTAAGACAGCTCGTTACCTCGATTTGGTTCAAAATATCAAGCTCATAGGCAGAGTGAATAAAATCAGTTCCTTTATTTTGATAGTCGTATGGATCATAATACAGATTAATATGGCAAAAGGGTTCTGCTCCCTCGACGTAAAATGTAAGTCTTTTTCCAGGACAGCCGTGTATTACTTTCCCAGGAATGGCCGTAAAAGCATGGGAATCAAATGAAATATTAGCTTTTCCACTAATTGGGAAAATAAAGGCTGCCCGTGTGGTTTCGTAGGAAGCTGGTATTTGTCCAGGCGACTTGGTAAAGGAGGCGGCTTTTTGGATTGTCAATGGAAACCTGGCGTATTCCTCTGCTAACTGGGTGCGAAAATCAGGCATTTCTTACCTCCTCTTTTGTAAATCAACATTTAAAATATTATAGAGGCAGATTTTTAGGAAGTCAACAAAAGTGGCTCTGGTGATATTAATTCTCACTTGCATTTTAATAATTGTCCATGTATTTAAAGAATCCTCTATTCCTATTCTGTGTAAGAATCCGTATAATAATCTTCGGTTAGTTATAGCTAATAAGATAACAGGAGGTCTATTTCTTTGAATGAACCTATCTCTGAGGCATACATAGAGAATCAAAAGAGCAGAAAAGCCTTTGGGCTGATGCTTGTGGGAATGATTTTTGTGCTTCTATTGTCCGTTGTATTGTCCATGTCATTTGGCTCCATGAAGATTGTCCCATCTCATACCTACGCCATTTTATTGGAAAAGCTTTTTGGAGTTCAGGTAGATCCGTCTCTTACGGGACGTCTTTCTGAGGTGAATATTATATGGGAAATTCGCTTTCCCAGAGTAATTCTTGGGGCAGCCGTAGGAGCCGGTCTTTCCCTTTGTGGTATGGCCATGCAGGCGGCCGTTCAAAATCCACTAGCAGAACCGTATATCCTTGGAATCTCTTCAGGTGCCTCCTTGGGTGCTACCTTTTCCATTATGTTAGGAATTGGTTCTCTAAGTTGGTTTTCCTTCAATGCCAGCTCTTTTTGGGGATTTGCAGGTGCTCTTTTGGCTGCCTTTTGTGTGTTGATGCTGGCTTCCATGGGAAGTAAGATGACAAGTTCCAAGTTGGTGCTGTCAGGAACCGTAGTCAACGCTTTATGCAATGCCCTTAGTAATTTCATCATCTTTATGGCAGGAGATGCACAAGGAATGCAAAGCGTAAAATTTTGGACCATGGGTTCCCTTGCAAATGCGAAGTGGCAAAATATACTTTTCCCAGTGGTTCTAACGGGAATTTGTTTTGTAGGATTTCTCTTTCAGTCCAGAACTTTAAACACTCTGCTTTTGGGAGATGAAGCTGCGGTCACCCTTGGAATCCCAGTGGCTCGTTACCGAAGACTATACATGGTGGCATCTTCCCTTTTAACTGGAGTTTTAGTTGCCTACTGCGGCATTATCGGTTTTGTGGGGCTTATTATTCCTCATATCACTAGAGCAATTGCAGGTGCAGACCATCGGAGACTCACCCCGCTTTGTACCGTTTTAGGTGCTGTTTTTATGATATGGGCGGATACCTTCGCAAGAATTGCCGTACCAAACTCAGAGCTTCCCATTGGAATCGTGACCGCATTAATTGGCGCGCCATTCTTTGTGTACATTCTGGTACGCAAAAGCTATACCTTCCGGGAAGGGTAAGGAGGACAACAGAGTGGAACTAAAAGTAGAAGATCTAAGAGTAAATATAGGAAATATAGAGATTGTAAAAGGAATATCACTGGAGGGGAAAAGTCATCAATTTACCGGTTTGTTAGGCCCCAACGGAAGTGGAAAATCAACCCTGTTAAAAGCTATATATCAAGTCCTTAAACCAAGCGGAGGCGTGGTATTAATCAATGGTAAGGATATTGCTCAGATCCCAGAAAAGGAGAGAGCCAAGGATATGGGGGTAGTATCCCAGTTTAATCAGGTGAGTTTTGAATTTACGGTAGAAGATATTGTTATGATGGGACGAACGCCTCATAAAAAGCGACTGGCGCGGGAAACCATAGAAGATTATCAGATTGTTTCTGAGGCTCTTAAAAAGGTTGGCATGGAGACCTATTCAAAACGCAGGTTCTCCACTTTAAGCGGAGGAGAAAAGCAAAGAATTGTATTGGCAAGAGCGCTAGCCCAGAGTCCTAAGATATTAATTCTTGATGAGCCAACCAATCATTTAGATATTAAGTATCAGCTTCAGGTCTTATCCATTGTAAAGCAGTTGGATATTTGTGTGGTGGCAGCTCTTCATGACCTTTCACTTGCCTCCATGTTCTGTGATGAAATTTATATGTTAAAAGGCGGTTGTATTATGGGAAAAGGAAAACCAAAAGAAGTCATCACATCAAAAATGATACAAGAAATTTATGATGTCAGTGCCAACGTGATGATTGATAAGGAAACAGGGCATCTTTCCATACAATACTTGTTTTAATTATGAAAGATTATAAGGAGATTACAATGAAAAAGAATGCAATTATAATGATGTCAGCAATTTGTACCATTGCAGCAGTAACTGCAGGTTGTGCAGGAAATAAGACGAAAAAGGAAACAACACCTGTGGCACAGGAGACAACAGTGCAAGTAGCAGAAACACAGCCCGAGGCTATTGCCACTGGACTCCCCTTTACATACTTTGCATACGATGCAGATGGAACCAGTCATGAACAGACGATTGAGAAAGCCCCACAGAAGGTAATCACCAACAATCAGGCCAGCACAGAACTTTTATTAAAGCTTGGACTTGGCGACCGAATTATTGCAACGGTGTTAAAAGATAATCCAACCACTGAGGACTTAGCAGCCGCTTATGATGCAATTCCAGTATTGGCGGACAAGCGGGATATATCAAAAGAAAAGGTGGTTGGCATGGAGCCTGATATTGTTGTAGGAAGGGTCAAATCCTTTACTCCTGAAACACTTGGCTCTGTCAGTGATTTAAATGATATAAAAATCGCTGCATATACCCAGGAGGCAACCCGTATGGATCAGGATGTCACCATGGAATCTATTATAGAAGATATTAAAAATGTCGGAACGATCTTTGAAAAAGAGGAACAGGCAGAAGAGATGGCTAAGGATCTTACTGCCCGCCTTTCAACAACAGAGGAACGGTTAAAATCTCTGGATGGGGAACCATTAAAGGTACTTCTTATGGTAAATTATAAGGACGGAGCTTTTGGTGGATACGGTAATAATGCATCTCTGCAAAAGGATTTATTAAAACGTCTTCATGCTGTAAACGTACTGGAGAAGGGCGGCAGCGCGTTATCCGCAGAAAACTTAATTTCCATGAACCCGGACGTAATTGTATACGTAAAGGGAACCCATAACGAAGATAACGACCAGGATGCAGTAACTGTAATGCTTTCGAATGATGTGATACAGAGTGTAAAAGCCATTGAAAATAAAAAGGTTATAACCGTGGAATACAATGACTTAATGGGAGGTGGATACCGTACCTTTGACTGTATGGAATCACTGGCAGATTTCTTGTATCCGGACTTAAAAAAATAGTGGAATAGCGGTTTAAAGTAAGACAGGCGGTGTAGAGATTTCATAGAAATCTTTGCATCGCCTATTATTATGTAACCACAAGCCTTAAGGTTTTATTACAAATAAGTAATAATTTCGTTATTGTAAATAACAGGAAAATTGGTTATCATTGTATAGGATCTGGAAATGACGTGATTATGACAATATGGAGGAACGCGAACATGAAGAGAATAAAGATAGGCAGGGCCTTAACTGGACTTGTTGCCGCTGCATTTCTATGCTGTGGGACTGCTTTTGTTTCACTTGCAGATGTAGGCCAGGCAGGAGTGCAGGCTGATATACAGTCTTGTTTGATCAATTCAGATAAAAACAATGTAACGGTGAAAATCTCAAGCACAGCTAATATGGAAGGAACGGACGGAGTTCTTTATCTGGTTGAGATGCAACCCTATCAGAGTAATTTAGATGGAAGAACGGATTTTGCTGCAAAGGCTTCTCCTAGCGGCACGGTCACATTTACCTTTCCTTTAAACCGTAACACAGCCCAGGATAGACTTTTTAGCAAATTCGTTGTGGCAGTTTGGGATGGCACCAAATACATAGAAGTCAGTAAGCCTCATTACATAACAAACCCTGAGATGGTTGCATCCAATACGACAGTATTTAACTCTCCCCTTACCAAAAAAGGTTTGAACATTGAATTAAATATGCTTGGTGATGCCTTTGAATTAGGTGTAAAGCATGTTGCAACCAACATAGCGTTTCACCAGATCCTTGGATCAGGAATTGATTATCAGTTTGATGGTAAGACCTATCACTTTGATAAGAATGTCATTGCCGGCTATGATGACACAATCAGTGCTTTGTCTGGAAAGGGAATGACAGTAACAGCCATCATTTTAAATGGTTGGAATGACAAAACACCAAACCTTCTCTATCCTGGAGCAAAGAAGACTTCCAAAGCATTCTATTATATGTTTAATACAGCCACTCAGGAAGGCCTTGATGAAACCAGAGCCATCGCATCTTTCTTAGCAGAACGCTATAGTGGATCCCATCCTAATTACGGAAAGATCTCCAACTGGATCATTGGAAATGAAATCAACAACCAGCAGTGGAACTATATAGGACCTAGAGATATAACAAGTTACGTTCAGACGTTCCAGGATGCATTCCGAGTTTTCTACACAGCCATTAAGAGTACCAGTGCCAATGACAGAGTTTATTATTCTCTGGATTACAACTGGAACAATGAGATTGATAACAAGTTAAAATATGGCGGAAAAGCCATTGTAGATACCTTTAACTCCATTGCGAACCAGCAGGGACAGATGGATTGGGGGCTTTCCTATCACCCATACCCATGCCCAATGACAGAGCCGGAGTTCTGGGATGATGACAACACTGGTCTTGTGAAAAATGATTTTAATTCTCCTGTTATTAACTTTAAGAACTTAACCACTCTTACCGACTACATGGCTCAGGATGCATTAAAGTCCCCTACCGGCCATGTGCGTCATATCATTTTGACGGAGCAGGGATTTACGGCTACAAGCCAGTCAAGAGGGAATATACCACAGGTACAGGCAGCGGCATTTGCATATTCCTATTACCTGGTTGACAGTAATCCTTATATTGACGCTTATATCTTAAGTCGTCAGGTAGATGCTCCTTTGGAAGTAAGAAGCGGACTTTCCTTTGGTCTTTGGGAATGTGCCATGGATCGGGGCGACGAACTTGTGGCGACAAAGCGCAGAAAGATCTGGCAGGTATTTAAAGATATTGATAAGAAAAAATACACTTTGGAAACCACAGAGTTTGCAAAATCCATTATTGGAATTCAGAAATGGTCTGATGTAGTTCCAGATTTCCGTTGGAGATCGATTGAGAAATAATTATAATGAAAAAAGCAGCANNTGCTGCTTTTTTCATTATAATATTACTTCCAGTTCAGTGCACTGTAAGCGTCTAAAAGGCCGCCGCTTACGACTTTCCCCTGAAGAGAGTCCAGCTTTCTGCTGGAATTAAGCAGAATCTGTTTTACATCGGATAAGGAAATATCGGTCCGGTAAGAATATACCATGGCAGCCACTCCAGTAACCATAGGAGCTGACATAGAGGTTCCGCTCATAAAACCGTATTTATTACCTGGTATGGTGCTGAGGATATAAGTGCCGGGAGCGGCGATATCCACACTTTTCGCTCCAAAATTGGATTCCTTGCTTAAGGTACCATCAAAGAGAATGTTTGCTACGGATATTACATTGTCAAAGGGGAGGGAAGCTGGGTACACAGGATTGATATCTGTATCATAACCAAGTCCGGAGATTCCTCCGTTTCCACTAGAGACAACAAATAGCATGCGAGAATTTTTAATAGTCTGGGCCAGCTCCTCGCTGTAGGCTGTTGTTCCCATACTTAAGTTGCAGATGGAAGCACCATTGGCCTCGGCATAACGGATGGACTGAATGACTGCCTCGGGAGTTCCGGTGCCTTCTTTTCCACCCAGTGCCTTAAGTGGCATGATTTTAACATAATGGTTGTCTGTAATCCCTGCGATGCCATAAGCACCTCTTGCGGCCCCTATGGTACCAGCTGCGTGGGTTCCGTGGCTGTCCTCACTTCCTAAAAACACCTTGTTGTTTCCAGAATAGAAGTTCCAGCCGTGGATATCATCTACAAACCCATTACCGTCATTATCCAGGCCGTCACCAGCAATTTCACCTGGGTTTGTCCAGATGGAATCCTTAAGTTCTTGATGTTTGATATCAATGCCTGTATCTATGATGGCAACAATGACAGAACGCTTTTCCCCGGTTTTTTCATAGGCTTCCCAAGCTGGTTGTATATCTATATCGATTCCTGCTACCGCTTTTGTAACTTTAGATTCATAATCCCCCGGGCCAGGCTTTGGAAGTCCAAGACCCATACCGGATTTTAATCCGTCATAAACGTTATCAACTGACTGGAACTTAGATTTTAATTCCACTAGACGGAATTCTCCATCATTTTTCAATCCCCATTGATAGGTGGAAAATTCATCGGACGGGGATAGATTTACAAGTCCAGGCCCAATGGCAAGTGGGTGAAGGGCTTGTCCCTCTTCGGTTGAAAACGAGCGGAGCACATGTTCGGTCCCTGGCTGATTTCCTGACGGTAATTGTTTGGTCAGTTGAAAGGAAAGGCCGGTGAGCAAAAAGGCAAGGGACAGACATGCGACTCTGGTTCTTTTTTTCATTATTTCTTTCTCCTTACTATGAAGCATTCATTAAAACTATTGCTATTATATCATAAACCCTACGCAGTGAGTCTTCAAATTATGTGAAAAAAAAGATTTATTTTATGCTGAGACTGGAAAAAAAGAAAAACCCGGCTTTTCACCAGGTTTTCTATTTATGACTCCTCATCCATATAAGGTTCCAATTTTGTATCATTTGATGATTCATTTTTATTCTTTTCAGAAGTTCTTCTCATTAACTCTTTATCGGCTTCTGCTTGACTAATGGTTCCTTTATCTACCAGCTTCTGTATCTCTTCCTCAGTAAGGCTGGTCAGGTTTTGAGTGCTGTTAGTACTGGATTCTGCGGAATTGGATACAGAATCTGATTGAGACTTTAGCTGATAGGCTCTTCCTTCTTTGCTGATTTCTAAGGTATCCTTTGTTCGATCAGAGGTGGAAAACTCTGTTTGAACGTTGGTGGAGCCAGTGTCTACTAATCCTGTAATCTGCGCTTGTTGGGGTGCGACCTGCTCAGTGGCCTTTTTTTGTTCTTCTTTTTGCAACTGGAGTTCCGTTTGATAATCAAGGGTGGAAGTTCCAGATATGCCTGTTATACTCATTTAAATTCCTCCTTTGTATATGAATTACAAAAAGTATAACATCAACTTGTGTTCGTAAACTGAATTTAACCTTAAATTAGCTAGGGATATGAATAAAATTTCTAATTAAATTGTATTGAAATATATTTTTTATTTATGGTATGATTGTCTCATAAAAGAAAAGGGGGAGAGGACATGAGAAAAAATCTTTACGATAAGCTTAGAGATGGTCTGATTGTATCTTGTCAGGCGCTCAGTGATGAACCTCTATACAGTCCCCACATCATGTCAAGAATGGCATATGCCGCAAAAGAAGGTGGTGCTGTAGGCATCCGTGCCAATACGGCAGTAGATATCATAGCCATTAAACAAGAAGTAGACCTTCCTATTATTGGGATCGTAAAGCGGGAATATGCTGGAAGTGAAGTGTATATAACGCCCACGATGAAGGAAATAGATGAACTGGTTGCATGTGGGGTTGAGATCATTGCCGTAGATGCCACCAATAGACGCCGCCCTGAAGGAAGAACTCTATCTGAATTTTGGAAGGAAGTCAAAGAAAAATACCCAGATCAGCTTTTCATGGCGGATTGTGCCTCTTATGAAGAAGGGATGAATGCCGCTTCTCTTGGTTTTGATTTCATTGGAACCACCATGAGCGGGTACACAGAGGAGACAAAAGATGTAAGTCTTCCAAATCATGAATTAATGAAGAGGCTTTCTCTGAACTCACCAAAACCAGTGATTGCTGAGGGGGGGATATGGACCCCGGAACAGTTAAAAGAGGCATTCTCTTTGGGCGTATTCGCGGCAGTGATAGGAAGTGCGATTACAAGGCCAAGGGATATCACCAAACATTTTATTTCCGGTTCCGGATGTCGAAGCGGTAATGAAATCAGATGAGGATAAAAGGAGCGTATATAATATGAAAGGGGATTTTTTAACCAGAATCCGTTTGGAATACAATCAATTTACAAAAGCAGAGAAAAAGGTAGCAGATTACATCCTACAAAATTCCAGAGAAGTCCTGTTCATGTCAATCACCGGACTAGCTGAGGCATGTGAAGTGGGAGATACCAGTGTATTTCGTTTCTGCAAGACCTTAGATTTAAAGGGATATCAGGAATTTAAGATGAGATTATCTTTGAGCCTTCACGATGAGACAACCGGGCAGGGGCGTCTGGAAGGGAATATCAGTTTAAATGATTCCTTTAAAGAGGTCTCACGTAAAGTACTTAATACCAATATGGACACTCTGGAAGAGACGTATTCCCTTCTAGATGAAGAACAGTTTGGAGCGGTTATTGATGCCCTTTATAAGGCGAGGCGGATCTGCTTTTTTGGAGTGGGAACCAGTATGATATCCGCATTAAAAGCGACCAATAAGTTTATGCGCATCGAACCTAAAGTATTTTGTATCCAGGATGGACATATGCAGGCAATGGCAGCTTCTATGATGGAAGAGGGAGAAGCTGCTGTATTTTTCTCTTATTCCGGTGCTACAAAAGATACCATTCATGCTGCAGAGCTTGCGAAAAAGGCAGGTGCGGTTACCATATGTATCACAAGGTTCTTAAAATCACCCCTCACTTCCTTTGCAGATATGACCCTTTTGTGCGGAGCCAATGAGGGCCCTCTTCAAGGTGGTTCTACATCTTCTGAGATCAGTCAGCTATTTTTGATTGATTTAATGTATACGGAGTATTACAGGAGATATTTTGAACAGTGTGACAGGAATAATGAAAAAGTGTCAGCTTCTGTTCTAGATAAGATGTGGTAGTTACAATATTTCTATAATATATTTCTAAAAGATAAGGAAGAATGGTGGCCCCATGGAAGAGCAGAAGTTTAGAAATAAAATCATCTGGTTTACATTTTTCTTTAGTGTTCTTGTTATTTGGGTCCACTCTTATAACGCAGTTCTATTTTTAGGCACAAATAAAATTGCTTACCAAACTGATTATCTGGAGCGCTTTTTAGGTGACACAGTGGCTCAAGTGGCCGTCCCCGGTTTTTTCCTAATTTCATCTTATCTATTCTTTCGAACCTTTGCCTTAAACCGGATCTGGGTGAAATGGAACTCTAGAATACGAAGTGTTTTAGTTCCTTATATCCTATGGAATTTCCTCTATTATCTGGGTTATGTTATAGGAAGCAGGATTCCTGTTCTTACGAATATTATAGGGATGGGGAAAATCCCTTTTACCATCACTCAGGCAGGAGAGGCAATTTTATCCCATACCTATAATTATGTGTTCTGGTATTTGAATCAACTCATTATACTTCTTATCTTGTCACCCATTATTTTTCTTATGGTAAAGAAGAAAATCATAGGAGGTGTTTTCTTATTAGGGATTTTAATCTCCATCTATTTAGGAGGGGACTTGAAGTTCGTAAATCTGGATGCCATGCTTTATTATACCGTTGGGGCATTTGCAGCAGTCCATGGAAAAGAAATTGTTGAAAGGACTTGGGATGTAAAAGCACTTTTGGTCGGAGGGACCTTGATTTTCTTAGCTTGTCTTGTGTATGGTTTTGATTTTCCAGGAGAGGCAGTAGGTGAGGTGGCAGCTTCCATTGTTTTATTTCGATTGTTTGTCCCAGTGGCCTTATGGCTGATGGTCCCGGAATTTCTTCTGTTTGAAGCAAAGGAATGGATGAAACAGAATTTCTTTCTCTATGCAATTCATTTTGCAATGGTAAGACTCATAAACAAAACAGGAGCATTTCTGCTCCCGTCTGTTCCGGTCATTCCCATTGGAATCTTTCTAATGATGCCGGTTGTATGCGTTTTCTTTAGCTATTACATTGGGTGTCTTTTAAGAAAATTCCTGCCAAGAACCTGGTGCTTGTTAAACGGAGGTCGATGACCAGCGTCCTGATGCGCCACATGGAAGTACCAGTCCTGTCTGTGTGACTGGTAATCCAACTTCCCCAGCCTCTACAGTACCGCCGTATTTCTTTCCAACTTCTGTAGATAACATATAGGACAAGACAGAAGGTGCAAGACCTGTTGTGTAAGAATTAATGAGGAAGAAAAGTGGGTCATCTGAGAGAAGCTTGGAACAGATCTGAACCAGTGGATAGATGGCATCTTCGATCTTCCAAATCTCACCTTTAGGCCCTCTTCCGTAAGAAGGAGGATCCATGATAATGGCATCGTACTTAGTTCCTCTGCGGATTTCTCTTTCCACGAACTTTACGCAGTCGTCTACAATCCAACGAATGGAAGCAGATTCTAAATTAGAGGAGCGAGCATTCTCCTTGGCCCAACTTACCATTCCCTTAGAAGCATCTACATGAGTGACCGTAGCACCAGCCTGTGCAGCTGCTAAAGTCGCACCTCCTGTATATGCAAATAAGTTTAATACCTTGATTGGCCGTCCGGCCTTTTTGATTTTCTCACTGAACCAGTCCCAGTTTGCAGCCTGCTCCGGGAAGAGTCCCGTATGCTTAAAGCTAAAGGGCTTAAGCTGAAATGTCAGCTCCTTATAGCTGATGGTCCATTGCTCAGGAAGATTAAAAAATTCCCATTCTCCGCCGCCTTTTGCACTGCGGTGATAATGGCCATTCATCTTCTTCCAGCCTTTTTCTGTTTTGGGAGTGGACCAGATGACCTGAGGGTCAGGTCGAACAAGGAGATAATTCCCCCAGCGTTCTAGTTTTTCTCCTTCTGTACAATCTATAATTTCATAATCTTTCCAGCCGTCTGCAATCCACATATTCGGTGCCAACCTTTCTTTCTAACAATCCTGTATTTCCTATATTTTCGATGATTCTATGATTATACTGGAAAGAACTTTATGCGTCAAGTATGGTGCTATACAGGTTTTGGACGGCTTTATTCACGTCTTGTATTTATGTCCTATATAATAAGGTATAAATAAGATTAAGAGGTGAACCGTTATGAGTTGTTTACGCATGGGTTTTTGTGTAGGAAACTGTGGTCAGAGCTGTTGGTGTAATTACCGTTTCTGCAATGGCTGCGGCAATTTTTGTAATCTCTGCTTTAACAATTGCTCTAACCGCAGGTGTTGCGGTGGGAACCGCTGTTGCCAACGCTGTAACCGTTGTGGAAATTGCAGATGCAGATGTGGATGCAGAAATAATCGTTGTAATTAACAGAATGTATTGTCATTCTTTCATACTTCATAGATTTGGGTGGGTCTCCGGCTTTGCCGGGCCCGCCTTTTTTGTTGCATATCAGACATAAAAGGTTAAGAACTCTTTCATATTCTTTCGGATAAGAGAACAGAGCAATAATTTTGTAATAGAATTGAAAGATTAAAACAGTTGAATAATCTGAGAATAATTGTTAAAATAAAATTAGTAAAAAAGGAAATCCCTGTAAGGAGTGAAAATATGAAAAGAAAAGGTCTCATTGTACTGGCAGCAACTGCCGTGTTGGCGGTTCATGTCTCCACGGTAGATGCCTATGCTGGTTGGGAGAAATCCGCTTCCGGCAATAACTGGGTGTTTGCGGATGAATCTGGAAATAAAGTAACAAACACTTGGAAAAAAGGTGAGGACAATAACTGGAGATACTTAAACAGCAGTGGTGAGATGGCACTTAATTCATGGGTGGAGAATACTTATTATGTGGATTCCAACGGAATTTTAGTGACGGATAAGTGGATGAAGTTTCAGGATAATGGCTCTGCTAATTATAAGTGGTATTATTTTGGAAGCAGCGGAAAAGCCATTATGGACAATTGGTCTAAGATCAACAACAAGTGGTATTACTTTGATGCCAATGGGGAGATGCAGACTGGTTGGGTTTTAGATGATATGTATTACACTGGAACAGACGGTGCAATGAGGACAGGCTGGCAGAAGCTATATCCCCCTGACAGCAATGAAGACTCTGGCAGGGTTAATCCAGGAGACAGTGATGACGGAAAGTCCTGGTACTATTTTAGTGAGAACGGGAAAAAGTACGTACCAAAAGATGTATCTGGAGATTATGGTTCCTATAAGATTGACGGAATTGCTTATTGTTTTGATTCAGACGGGTCTCTCCAGACTGGCTGGAAGAATGTTGGTGTGGACAACGCAGAACACGAGATCCAAAATTACAAATACTACGATAATAATGGTAAACTAAGAGTAGGTTGGTTTTCTGTTGAGCCTCCCAAGGAAATTTCGGGTTATGAGGAAAATGTAGAATGGTTTTACTTTTCCACTGCTGGTGTACCAAAAGCCGGGCCCAAAGAGGGAGAAGCTACTACACAAAATTTAACCAAAATCAATGACAAGACTTATTTGTTCAATGACCTGGGCAATCCTGTCTATGGTCTTCAGAAAGTATCCATCGGCGGATCTTCTGATTATACGGCTTTTTATTTCGGAGAGAAGAAAGCCAGTACCATGCAAAAAGGCAAGGTTAAGGTAATAGAAGGTGATGGCAGCGACGCAACCTATTATTTTAGTGACAGCGGTCGTGGCTACACCGGAGTAAAGGATGGTTATCTCTACTATATGGGAAAGCTTCAATGTGCGGATAGCGGGAATAAGTATGATCCAATTGCCATTCCAACTGGAAGCACAAAGACTACCTATGTAGTGAATACCTCTGGTAAGGTATCAAAGAATACTACAGTTAAAAGCGCAGACGGTGTGAAATATAAAACCGGAAGTAATGGTAATTTGATTAAGGTGGATGAAGAGAATCCTTCTGGTAATGAAGGGAAAGCCCCTACGGAACCAGCTTGGCAATAAAAAAGTGGTTCAGCCATGGGCATTCATCATTTGGCGGTTTTTATTTAATTGATGAAAAGAACATGTTTTGGCGCCAAATGATTCATTTGCGGGCTGCGCCCTATAGAAAAAGATAGGCAACTTTTGCTTTGTGAGCAAGCTCACACGCCAAAGTTGCCTATCTTTTTCTGCATGTCTTAGTTTTATGAATATTTTGAAAAAAAATGCTTGCAATGGAAAAAAATATATGTTATTATGTTAAGGCTGTGGCATGATAGCGTTGAAACGAGAGGTTGCTGCTTGTATAAGCAGGTTTTCTCGTAGAGCGAATGTCAAGTTAGGAAACTGGCGACAAGTCACTGTACAATTTAAAACTCTGGAATTGAAAGAGAAACTCTGTGTGAGGTCCTGGAGGACACACACGGTAACGTGTACAGTCACCGCTTGTCGTACTTCTATTATTATAAGTGCGAAAAGGAGGCGACTTTTTTTATGGCAAGTCAAGTAATGAGAATCACATTAAAGGCATACGATCATCAGTTAGTTGATCAGTCTGCAGGTAAGATTATCGACACTGTGAAAAAGACAGGATCTAAAGTGAGTGGACCAGTGCCGTTACCAACCAAGAAGGAAGTGGTAACTATCTTAAGAGCGGTTCATAAGTACAAAGATTCAAGAGAACAGTTCGAGCAGAGAACACACAAGAGACTCATTGATATCATCACACCAAGTCAGAAAACTGTTGATGCATTATCCAGATTGGAAATGCCAGCAGGTGTGTACATCGATATCAAGATGAAGAATAAATAATCTTCATCAGAAACAATTTGGGTAATATCCTGAAGGGTTTTAATATAGAAGCAACACTTTTTTCCTGTAAGGAATCAACATCTCTGCCAGGCAGAGTCATAGTGTTCCACGTATATTGGGCTGTTCTAGGATGATTGCGAAAGCAATCCGCTGTAGAATTAACAAACAGGAGGTAAAAACATGAAGAAAGCTATTTTAGCGACGAAGATCGGAATGACACAGATCTTCAATGAAAATGGAGTATTAACTCCAGTAACAGTTCTTCAGGCTGGTCCTTGTGTAGTAACACAGATCAAGACCGTTGAGAACGATGGTTACAGTGCAGTACAGGTTGGTTATGTTGATAAGAGAGAAAAACTCGTTAGCAAGCCAATTAAAGGCCATTTTGAAAAAGCTGGCGTTTCTTACAAGAGATTTGTAAGAGAATTTAAGCTTGAGAATGCTGATCAGTATTCTGTTAAAGACGAAATCAAAGCTGATGTCTTCGCTGCAGGCGATAAGATTGATGCAACCGCAATCTCCAAAGGTAAAGGTTTCCAGGGTGCTATTAAGAGACACGGACAGTCCAGAGGACCTATGGCTCACGGTTCTAAGTTCCATCGTCATGCTGGTTCCAATGGTGCTGCTTCTGATCCAAGTAAAGTATTTAAAGGCAAGAAGATGCCTGGACAGATGGGTAACAAGAGGATAACAATCCAGAACCTTGAAATCGTAAGGGTTGATATTGAAAGCAATCTGATTTTAGTTAAGGGTGCTATCCCAGGACCAAGAAAATCTCTAGTAACAATCAAGGAAACAGTAAAGGCATCTAAATAATGCTTTTATAAGAAAGGAGGATCATACAGATGGCAAACGTATCTGTTTACAATATGGAAGGTAAAGAAGTTGGCACATTAGAGTTAAGCGATGCAGTGTTTGGCGTAGATGTTAATGAACATCTCGTACACATGGCAGTCGTAAGCCAGCTTGCAAATAAGCGCCAGGGAACACAGAAAGCAAAAACACGTGCTGAAGTATCCGGTGGCGGAAGAAAACCATGGAAGCAAAAGGGAACTGGTCACGCAAGACAGGGTTCTACAAGATCTCCACAGTGGACAGGCGGTGGAGTTGTATTCGCTCCAACACCAAGAGATTACACAATCAGACTGAACAAGAAAGAAAAAAGACTTGCTCTTAAATCTGCATTATCAAGCAGAGTAAGCGAGAATAAATTCATTGTTGTTGATGAGTTAAAGTTTGATGAGATCAAAACAAAGAAATTCCAGACTGTATTAAGCAACTTAAAGGTATCCAAAGCACTTGTGGTTGTTGGTGACGACAGCACAAACGCAGTATTAAGCGCAAGAAACATTGCTACAATTAAAACTGCTTTTGTTAACACAATCAATGTATACGATATCTTAAAGTACAACACAGTTGTTGCTACCAAGACTGCTGTTGCAGCAATCGAGGAGGTGTACGCATAATGGCAGATATAAAATATTACGACGTAATTTTAAAGCCTGTAGTAACTGAGAAGAGCATGAACGCTATGGCGTCCAAAAAATATACATTTATGGTTCATACAGATGCTAACAAGACTATGATTAAAGAAGCTGTTGAGAAGATGTTCCCAGGCACTAAAGTTGCTAACGTGAACACTATGAACTTAGAAGGTAAGACCAAAAGAAGAGGTACAACTTTCGGTAAGACATCTAAGACAAAGAAAGCGATCGTTCAGTTAACAGCAGATAGCAAAGAGATCGAAATTTTCGAAGGACTGTAAAATCGGAACGCTTGGTGGCGCGTGAAACACTAGAAACGGTTATTTCGTTTTTCGTGTGAAAACGGATACTCCAAACTGAGTGAGGAGTATCTTTTACACCGTCAGAGAGTAGAAAGATACAAACAGTCAACCTATGTGATGAACCTTATATCACGATAATTAGATACGCCAGGCGGCGTTGAGAGGAGAAATAATCATGGGAATTAAAAAGTATAACCCATATACCCCTTCCAGAAGACACATGACCGGTTCAGATTTCAGCGAAATCACAAAAGATACACCTGAAAAATCTTTGATTGGTAAGACAATCAAGAAGTCAGCTGGCCGTAATAATCAGGGTAAAATCACTGTTAGACATCGCGGAGGCGGCGTTAAACGTAAATTTAGAATCATCGACTTCAAGAGAAATAGCAAAGATGGTATTGTAGCAACTGTAATTGGTATCGAATACGATCCAAACAGAACAGCAAATATCGCTTTAATCAGCTATGTTGATGGTACAAAAGCCTATATCCTCGCTCCTGCTGGTTTAACAGACGGAATGAAGGTTATGAGCGGCGAAACTGCAGAAGCGAAAGTAGGTAACTGCTTACCATTAAACAAGATCCCGGTTGGTACTCAGGTTCATAATATTGAGCTCTACCCAGGAAAAGGTGGTCAGTTAGTTCGCTCTGCTGGTAACGGCGCACAGTTAATGGCAAGAGAAGGCAAGTTTGCAACTCTTCGTTTACCTTCTGGTGAGATGAGAATGGTTCCAATTAACTGCAGAGCCAGCATTGGTGTTGTAGGTAATGGTGATCATAACTTAATCAATATTGGTAAAGCCGGTAGAAAACGTCACATGGGATTCCGTCCTACAGTCCGCGGTTCTGTTATGAACCCGAATGACCATCCACACGGTGGTGGTGAAGGTAAGACTGGTATTGGCCGTCCAGGTCCAAGTACACCATGGGGCAAACCAGCACTTGGCTTTAAGACCAGAAAGAAAAACAAGCAGTCTAACAAGTTAATCGTTAGAAGAAGAGATGGAAAAACCGTCAAATAATTGAAGGAGGTTAGAATCTATGGCTCGCTCACTTAAAAAAGGACCATTTGCAGATGCACATTTACTCAAAAAAGTAGATGTTATGAACGCAGCAGGACAGAAACAGGTAATTAAGACCTGGTCACGCCGTTCTACAATCTTCCCACAGATGGTTGGACATACAATTGCAGTTCATGATGGCAGAAAACACGTTCCAGTATATGTTACCGAAGATATGGTTGGACATAAACTGGGTGAATTCGTTGCTACTAGAACTTACAGAGGACATGGCAAAGACGAGAAAAAGTCTGGTCGTAAGTAAATAAAAGAAACAGACTCCCTCCGGGCAGTCCTAAGGACTCCCAAAGGGCGTTATAGTTGAAAGGAGGATTACCATGGCTAAAGGACATAGAAGCCAGATTAAGAGAGAAAGAAATGCCGAGAAGGACATGAGACCGTCAGCAAAGTTATCCTATGCTAGAGTATCTGTTCAGAAAGCATGTTTCGTATTAGACGCTATCAGAGGCAAGGACGTTCAGACAGCACTTGGTATTGTGCTTTACAATCCCAGATATGCTTCTACTTTAATAGAAAAGTTATTAAAATCAGCATTAGCTAATGCTGAAAATAACAATGGAATGGACCCAACAAAGCTTTATGTTGAAGAATGTTTTGCTAACAAGGGACCAACAATGAAGAGAGTAAAACCGAGAGCACAGGGCCGCGCTTATAGAATTGAAAAAAGAATGAGCCACATCACGGTTGTGCTTAATGAAAGATAAGGAGGCAAATAATGGGACAGAAAGTTAATCCACACGGCTTAAGAGTCGGTGTTATTAAAGACTGGGACTCAAAATGGTATGCTGAAGCTGATTTCGCAGACAACTTAGTAGAAGATTATGCGATCAGAAAATTTCTGAAGAAGAGATTATACAGCGCTGGCATTTCTCATATTGAAATTGAAAGATCATCTGACCGAGTTAAAGTTATTATCCACACAGCTAAACCAGGTGTTGTAATTGGCAAGGGTGGTTCTGAAATTGAGAGATTAAAAGTTGAAGTTCAGAAACTTACAGATAAGAAGTTATTTGTTGATATTAAAGAAATTAAAAGACCAGATAAAGATGCTCAGCTTGTTGCTGAATCTATCGCTCAGCAGTTAGTAAATCGTGTATCATTCCGTCGTGCGTTGAAATCCACTATGGGTCGTTCTATGAAGACTGGTATTAAGGGTATCAAAACTGCAGTTGCAGGCCGTCTTGGCGGTGCAGATATGGCTCGTAGCGAGTCCTACAGCGAGGGAACAATTCCGTTACAGACATTAAGAGCAGATATTGACTACGGTTTCGCTGAAGCAGATACAACCTTCGGTAAGGTCGGTGTTAAGGTTTGGATCTATAATGGTGAAGTACTTCCAACTAAAGGAAACAAGGAAGGGAGAGATAAATAATGTTAATGCCAAAAAGAGTTAAACGTCGTAAACAGTTCCGTGGAAACATGGCTGGTAAAGCTTTAAGAGGCAATAAGATCAGCAACGGTGAGTTCGGTTTAGTCTCTTTAGAGCCATGTTGGATCAGATCTAACCAGATCGAGGCAGCCCGTGTTGCCATGACTCGTTACATCAAGCGTGGTGGTAAAGTTTGGATTAAAATCTTCCCGGATAAACCTGTAACAGCAAAACCAGCAGAAACCCGAATGGGTTCCGGTAAGGGCAGTCTGGAATACTGGGTAGCAGTAGTAAAACCAGGCCGTGTATTATTCGAGATCGCTGGAGTACCTGAAGAAACAGCACGTGAAGCTTTACGTCTTGCTATGCACAAATTACCATGCAGATGTAAAATTGCTGCTAAAGCAGATTTAGAAGGCGGTGAATAACAGTGAAAACTAATAAGTATGTAGAAGAATTAAAAGCAAAATCAGTTTCTGAACTGAATACAGAATTAGTAGCTGCTAAGAAAGAACTTTTTAATTTAAGATTTCAGAATGCAACCAATCAGCTTGATAACACAACCAGGATCAAAGATGTTCGCAAGAACATTGCTAGAATCCAAACTGTTATAACTGAGAGAGCAAAGTTAGCTTAAATTGTTATTTCATAAAAGCATGACACACACGAGTGCGTGTAAACTTATAGATAGGGCCGATGAGGCCATAAACTCGAAAGGAGAATACCTAACGTGGAGAGAAATCTTAGAAAAACCCGTACTGGTAAGGTTGTAAGTGACAAGATGGATAAAACTATCGTAGTTGCTATTGAAGACCATGTAGAACATCCTTTATACGGCAAGATCGTAAAAAGAACGTATAAATTAAAAGCTCATGATGAGAACAATGATTGCAACATGGGCGATACCGTAAAAGTAATGGAGACAAGACCACTATCTAAAGATAAAAGATGGAGACTTGTTGAGGTTATAGAGAGAGCGAAATAATTTGCTAGGAAGGAGTAACAGGCATGATTCAGCAGGAGACCAGATTAAGGGTTGCTGATAATACCGGTGCAAAGGAACTTCTTTGCATCCGTGTTATGGGTGGATCTACAAGAAGATATGCTAGTATTGGTGATATTATCGTTGCCACCGTTAAAGATGCAACACCTGGTGGTGTTGTAAAGAAAGGCGATGTAGTTAAGGCCGTTGTTGTACGTACTGTAAAGGGCGCACGCCGTAAAGACGGTTCCTATATCAAGTTCGATGAGAATGCTGCCGTAATTATCAAAGATGACAAGACTCCAAAAGGAACTCGTATCTTTGGGCCGGTTGCCAGAGAGTTAAGAGAGAAGCATTTCATGAAGATTGTTTCCTTAGCTCCAGAAGTATTATAAGGAGGTGTCGGACTGTGCATAAAATTAAAAGAGATGACCTGGTTAAAGTTATCGCAGGTAAAGATAGAAACAAACAGGGTAAGGTTCTTAATGTAGATGCTAAGAACAACAAAGTAACCGTTGAAGGTGTTAACATGATTACAAAGCATGTGAAGCCAAGTGCAGGCAATCAGCAGGGCGGAATCGTTCAGAAGGAAGCTGCATTTGATATTTCAAACGTTATGCTCGTTGTTAACGGAACAGCAACAAGAGTTGGCTTTGAAGTTAAAGATGGTAAAAAAGTACGTGTTGCAAAAGCAACCGGTAAGGTAATTGACTAATTCGGAGAGGAGGAATAAAAATTGGCTAGATTAAAAGAGACTTACAATACAGAGATCGTAGAAGCTATGATCAAGAAATTTGGCTACAAGAACGTTATGGAAGTGCCAAAGTTAGATAAGATTGTCATCAATATGGGTATTGGTGAAGCAAAAGATAATGCCAAGGTTTTAGACTCTGCAGTCAGAGATTTAGAGATTATCTCCGGTCAGAAGGCAGTCTTAACAAAGGCTAAGAAATCAATTGCTAACTTCAAACTTAGAGAAGGTATGCCAATCGGTTGTAAAGTAACATTACGTGGTAAGAGAATGTATGAATTTGCTGATCGTCTGATCAACCTTGCACTTCCTCGTGTACGTGACTTTAGAGGCGTTAATGCCAATGCATTTGATGGTAGAGGTAACTTTGCACTTGGTATCAAGGAACAGCTTATTTTCCCTGAAATTGAGTACGATAAAGTTGACAAGGTAAGAGGTATGGACATTATTTTTGTTACTACCGCTAAGACAGACGAAGAAGCCCGTGAACTTTTGACATTATTCAATATGCCATTTGCAAAATAGTAGGAGGAATAATCATGGCTAAGACTTCAATGAAGATCAAACAGCAGAAACCAGCAAAATTCTCCTCAAGAGAATATAATCGTTGCAGAATCTGCGGTCGTCCACATGCTTATTTAAGAAAATACGGAGTTTGCAGAATCTGCTTCCGTGAATTAGCATACAAGGGTCAGATCCCAGGTGTTAAAAAAGCTAGCTGGTAAAATTAGGAAGGAGGCAATTTCAAAATGACAATGAGCGATCCAATTGCAGATATGCTTACAAGAGTACGTAACGCAAATACTGCCAAACATGATACAGTAGATGTACCTTCATCCAAGATGAAATTAGCTATTGCTGATATCCTTGTGAAAGAGGGATACGTTAAAAAATATGATATCGTAGAAGACGGTGCATTCCAGTCAATCAGAATCACTTTAAAGTACGGTAAAGATAAAAATGAAAAAATCATAACAGGTATTAAGAGAATCTCCAAGCCAGGTTTACGTGTATACGCAAACAAAGAGGAGTTACCTAAAGTACTTGGTGGTTTAGGAATCGCAATTATCTCCACAAATCAGGGCGTAATTACTGATAAAGTAGCACGCAGCTTGAATGTTGGCGGAGAAGTTCTTGCATTCGTTTGGTAATTAACAAAAGCATCTGAAAACAGAGGGAACGAAACGTTCCTTCCGAGAATTTAAGGAGGTAAACGGCATGTCACGTATCGGAAGAATGCCTATCGCGATTCCAGCAGAAGTAACTGTAACAATCGCAGAAAATAATAAAGTGACTGTAAAAGGTCCTAAGGGAACTCTTGAGAGAGATTTACCTGTAGAGATGACAATCAAAGAAGAAGATGGTCATATCTTAGTTACCAGACCAAATGACTTAAAGAGAATGAAATCTTTACATGGTCTGACTAGAACACTTGTTAACAATATGGTTGTTGGTGTTACTAGCGGCTATGAGAAGAAGCTGGAAATCAACGGTGTTGGTTACAGAGCTCAGAAACAGGGCGACAAGTTGATCCTGTCTCTTGGTTACTCTCATCCAGTTGAAATGATTGATCCAGAAGGCATCGAAGCCACTATGGAAGGTCAGAACATCATTTTTGTTAAAGGTATCGATAAAGAAAAAGTAGGCCAGTACGCTGCTGAAATCAGAGATAAGAGAAGACCTGAACCTTATAAGGGCAAGGGTATCAAGTATGCTGACGAAGTAATCAGACGTAAAGTTGGTAAGACTGGTAAGAAATAATTAAGGAGGGTATAAAGATGGTTAGCAAACAGTCAAGAAGCAAAGTTCGCGTTAAAAAGCATAACAGAATTCGTAATCGTTTTGCAGGCACTGCAGTAAGACCGCGTTTAGCTGTGTTTAGAAGCAATAATCATATGTATGCTCAAATTATTGACGATACAGTTGGTAAGACTTTAGTCACTGCTTCTACAGTAGAAAAAGAAGTAAAGGCAGAATTAGAGAAAACTAACGACGTTGATGCTGCAGCATATGTAGGTACCATCGTGGCTAAGAGAGCCATTGAAAAAGGTATCAAAGAAGTTGTCTTTGACAGAGGCGGTTTTATATATCAGGGTAAAATTCAGGCATTAGCAGACGCAGCAAGAGAAGCTGGTCTGGAATTCTAAGTAGAGAGGAGAATGACAGCGTGAAACGTACAATTGTTGATGCAAATCAGGTAGAATTAAACGACAGAGTAGTTGCTATCAAGCGTGTATCTAAAACCGTTAAAGGTGGACGTACCATGAGATTCTCTGCTTTAGTAGTCGTAGGTGATGGCAATGGCCGCGTAGGTGCAGGTCTTGGTAAAGCCGGTGAAGTTCCAGAAGCAATTCGTAAAGGAAAAGAGGCTGCTGTTAAGAACATGGTTAGTGTTCCTATAGACGAAAACAACAGTATTCCCCATGACCTAATCGGAAAATTTGGAAGTGCATCTGTACTTTTAAAGAGAGCTTCAGAAGGTACTGGAGTTATCGCAGGAGGCCCTGCTCGTGCAGTAGTTGAGCTTGCAGGAATTAAGAATATCCGTACAAAGTCTATGGGCTCTAACAATAAAACTAATGTTGTTTTAGCAACAATCAAAGGATTGACTCAGTTAAAGACTCCTGAGGAAGTTGCAAGACTTCGCGGTAAAACTGTAGAAGAGATTTTAGGCTAAGGAGGATAAGAAGATGGCAGATAAGTTAAAAATCACATTGGTGAAATCCCCGATCGGTGCAGTTCCGAAGCACAAAGCAACTGTTTTAGCATTAGGCTTAAAGAAGCTTCATAAAACAGTTGAGATGCCGAATAACGAAGCGGTGAGAGGTATGATCGCCAACGTGCGTCATTTAGTAAAAGTAGAAGAGATTTAAGAAAATACAGTAAGGAGGTGCAAGCGATGGATTTATCAAATTTACAGCCTGCGTTAGGTTCTAAACACAGCGATAATTTCAGAAGAGGCCGTGGCCATGGTTCAGGTAACGGTAAGACTGCAGGTAAAGGTCATAAAGGACAGAAAGCTCGTTCTGGAGCTACAAGACCTGGTTTTGAAGGCGGACAGATGCCTTTATACAGACGTATTCCGAAGAGAGGCTTTACAAACAGAAACTCTAAGACAATTATCGGCATAAATGTAAGCGCTTTGGATAGTTTTGAAGACGGTACAGTTGTTACTGTTGAAACATTACTAGAAAGTGGAATCGTTAAGAATCCACGTGATGGTGTTAAGATCCTTGGAAATGGAGAATTAACCAAAAAGCTTACAGTAAAGGTGGATGCTTTCAGCGAAGGCGCAAAAACCAAAATCGTGGCTTTAGGTGGAACCTGCGAGGTGATCTAATATGTTGAAAACACTCCGTAATGCATTTAAGATCAAGGATGTAAGACAGAAACTTATCTTCACATTCATGATGCTGGTGGTTACTAGAATTGGTTCACAGTTACCGATTCCAGGAGTTGAAACAAGCTTTTTTAAAGATTTTTTTGCTCGGCAGAACAACGATGCGTTTGGTTTTTTTAACGCCATGACAGGTAGTTCTTTTACGAACATGTCTGTTTTTGCCTTGAGCATTACCCCTTACATCACTTCTTCCATTATCATGCAGCTTTTAACTATTGCTATCCCCAAACTTGAGGAGATGCAAAAAGATGGTGAAGATGGTAGAAAGAAGATAGCAGAATACACCCGTTATGTAACAGTTGGTCTGGCATTAATCGAGTCCATCGCTATGGCGATTGGATTCGGCGGCCAGGGACTGTTGAAAGATTTTAGTGCTTTAAGTATTATCATTGCAGTTGCTACTATGACTGCTGGTAGTGCACTCCTTATGTGGATTGGTGAGCGTATCACAGAGAATGGTGTGGGAAATGGTATTTCCATCGTCCTTTTATTTAACATTATCTCTAGCTTCCCTTCCGATGCATCAACCTTATATACCAGATTCATGACTGGTAAATCAGTAGCATTGGTAGCCATTGCGGGCATTATCATATTTGCAATAATTGTAGCAATTGTTGTTTTTGTCGTTGTCCTTCAGGGCGGCGAGAGAAGAATTCCTGTACAGTATTCCAAAAAGATGCAGGGACGGAAGATGGTTGGCGGTCAAGCCTCCAGCATTCCGCTCAAAGTAAATACAGCCGGCGTTATCCCGGTTATCTTTGCTTCTTCCATCATGTCTTTCCCGGTTGTTATTTCCCAGTTCTTTGGAAGCCGGATTGACTACAGCAGTATTGGTGGACACATCTTAACTGCACTTAATTCTTCCAGCTGGTTTAAAGTGGATAGACCTTTCTATTCTGTAGGCATGATCGTTTATGTGGCTCTTATCATTATATTTGCTTATTTCTATACTTCCATTACATTTAATCCATTGGAAGTTGCAAATAACATGAAAAAGTCAGGTGGCTTTATACCGGGCATTCGTCCAGGAAAGCCTACCAGCGATTATCTTAACTCTATTTTAAACTATGTTGTATTTCTAGGTGCATGCGGTTTGACGATTATATGTATTATCCCTATTATGGTTTCAGGCTTATTTAGCGTAAGTCACTTATCCTTTGGAGGTACTTCACTTATTATTATTGTCAGTGTTGTACTTGAGACATTAAAGGCGATAGAATCTCAGATGCTTGTACGTAATTATAAAGGATTTTTGAATGATTAAAGCACAAACCAAGGGAAGCGCGCATGGCATGTTTCCCTTGGAATTTGTGCTATTTAACCTTATGTTTCCAAGGAGGGACTGTTGATGAAGATCATCATGTTAGGTGCCCCTGGTGCCGGTAAAGGTACTCAGGCGAAAAAGATATCTGAAAAATATCAGATTCCGCACATTTCTACCGGAGATATTTTCCGTGCTAATATTAAAGACGGAACAGAACTAGGAAAAATGGCAAAAGAATATATGGATCAAGGGGCACTTGTTCCAGATGAACTCACGATAGGAATGTTTATAGATCGTATTCAGAAGGAAGATTGCGACAACGGATACGTACTGGACGGATTCCCAAGAACCATTCCTCAGGCAGAATGCTTGAAGAAAGCTATCTCTGAAATGGGACAGAAGATTGATTTTGCGATAAACGTAGATGTACCAGATGAAAATATCGTCAGCAGAATGTCTGGCCGCCGAGCATGCGTTACTTGCGGTGCTACATATCACGTTTTATTTAACCCAACCAAGGTTCCAGGCATATGTGATATTTGCGGTTCAGAACTTGTGTTAAGAGACGATGACAAACCTGAGACGGTAAAGAAACGCCTTTCCGTTTATCACAGTCAAACAAAGCCTCTCATTGAATATTATAAGAATGAAGGCATGTTAGTAGACATTGACGGAACCCAAGATTTAGGTAAGGTGTTCACCGATATCGTTTCTATTTTAGGAGCTTAGTTTATGTCAGTTACGATTAAATCTGCAAGAGAGATAGAACGAATGAGAGAAGCCGGAAGGATTCTTAGTATTACCCATGAAGAACTTTCAAAGGCTCTAAAGCCCGGAATGACAACCTGGGATATCGACCATATGGGAGAAGAAATCATAAGAAGCTTCGGCTGTACGCCATCCTTTTTAAACTATAATGGATATCCTGCGTCTATTTGCGTTTCCGTAAACGACGAAGTGGTTCATGGGATTCCAGATAAGAAACGTTTTCTACAGGAAGGCGATATCGTAAGTCTTGATGCTGGCGTCATTTATGAAGGATATCATTCTGATGCTGCAAGGACTTATGGCATAGGAGAAATTACTCCAAGTGCAGGCCAGCTGATTGAAGTGACAAGACAATGTTTCTTCGAAGGGATTAAATTTGCAAAATCTGGCAATCATCTAGGTGATATATCTGCTGCGATTCAAAAATATGCAGAAAGTTTTGGCTATGGTGTTGTCCGTGATCTGGTAGGGCATGGGATTGGAGCTAATCTCCATGAAGATCCTGAGGTACCGAATTTCGTTCAGAAAAGACGGGGAATCATACTGAGACCGGGAATGACTCTTGCTATTGAGCCGATGATCAATGAAGGAACACCGGATGTGGAATGGCTTGATGATGACTGGACCGTTGTAACGGAAGACGGAACGTTGTCTGCCCATTATGAAAATACCATTCTGATCACTGAAGGGGAACCGGAGATATTAAGTCTGGTAAATGGAAGCAGGTAAGGAATTGCCCATGGAATTAGAAGTAGGATTACTGGTACAATCAATTGCGGGACACGATAAAGGTAGCTATTTCTTCATATTTAAAGAAGAAGACGAATATATATATCTGGTGGACGGAAAATACCGATGTCTGGACCGTCCGAAGAAGAAAAAGAAAAAGCATGTAAAATCCCTGGTATGGGAGAAGCAGTCTCCTGGTGATAAGATCCGGGAGGAGCAAAAAGTCACCGATGAAGAAATCAAATACTTCATCCGATGTTTCAAAAGAGAAGAACAGGTTGTTAGGAGGTAAGCTTTATGTCAAAAGCAGATGTTATTGAAATTGAAGGAACCGTTGTGGAAAAACTTCCCAATGCTATGTTCCAGGTTGAACTGGAAAATGGTCATCAGGTATTGGCCCACATTAGCGGTAAGCTCCGTATGAATTACATTCGTATTTTACCTGGAGATAAGGTGACGATTGAAATGTCTCCTTATGATCTAAGTAAGGGAAGAATCATCTGGAGAGATAAATAGTTATTATAATGTCTTCAGAGACCTTTTTGCCATGACACACCAGGGTAAAGGGTTAATAAATATATAGGAAAAAGCTCTTGCAATTTCTGCCGATTAGTGGTATAATGCTGGAGCGACTTTGTTGAAATACTGGGTGTATATTGCCTGTAAGGCAGCACTGGTTTTATATAAAACACACTGCGGTATACTCAGAAGGCTCTTTGCAAAAGGAGGCTCTTAAGGTCATGGGGGTAAGCTAGCTTATCCGGATACCAGAAGGTGCTTCCGGCATCATGCCAAAGAGCTCATAAAGGAAAGGAGAATTGCTGTGAAGGTTAGATCATCAGTCAAACCGATTTGCGAAAAGTGCAAAATCATCAAGAGAAAAGGCAGTATCAGAGTAATCTGTGAAAATCCTAAGCATAAGCAGAGACAAGGTTAAAAAATATTAATGGAGGTGTACTACACAAATGGCTCGTATTTCAGGTGTTGATTTACCAAGAGAAAAACGTGTTGAGATCGGCTTAACTTATATCTACGGTATTGGTAGAACAAGTTCAAACCGCATTCTCACAAGCGCAGGCGTTAGTCCTGACACTCGTGTCAAGGATTTAACAGACGATGAAGTTAAAAGAATTGCAGAAGAAATTACTGCTAGTCAGATAGTTGAAGGTGATTTACGTAGAGAAATCGCTATGAACATCAAGAGACTTCAGGAAATCGGTTGCTACCGCGGAATTCGTCATAGAAAGAGTCTTCCTGTTCGTGGTCAGAAAACTAAGACCAACGCAAGAACAAGAAAAGGCCCAAGAAAAACTGTAGCAAATAAGAAGAAATAGGCATCAATAACAAACAAACAATACAGAATCACGTTACATGTTTTAAAAACAGGAATAACAGGATTCAATATTCGTACCCTGCGCCGGCTCTTATGTATGAGGGCGGGGCGGAGCAAGTAAAAAGAAAGTAGGTTAGTTTAAAATGGCTAAAAAAGTGTCCACTACTAAAAAAGTGACAAAAAAGCGCGTAAAGAAAAACGTTGAACGCGGACAAGCACACATTCAGTCATCCTTTAATAACACAATTGTGACATTAACGGATACACAGGGTAATGCATTATCCTGGGCAAGTGCTGGCGGTCTGGGATTTAGAGGTTCAAGAAAATCTACTCCATATGCAGCTCAAATGGCGGCTGAAACTGCTACTAAGGCGGCTCTTATACATGGTTTAAAATCAGTAGACGTTATGGTTAAGGGTCCTGGTTCAGGCCGTGAAGCAGCTATTCGTGCACTTCAGGCATGCGGATTAGAAGTAACCAGCATAAAGGACGTAACACCAGTTCCACATAATGGTTGTCGTCCACCAAAACGTAGAAGAGTTTAATTAGGAGGAAATTACAGTGGCAGTTGATAGAGTTCCTGTTCTTAAAAGATGTAGATCCCTTGGTCTTGATCCAATCTATTTAGGAATAGATAAAAAATCCAAAAGAGAATTAAAAAGAGCGAACAGAAAGATGAGCGAATACGGCACTCAGCTTAGAGAAAAGCAGAAAGCTAAGTTCATCTACGGCGTTCTTGAGAGACCTTTCCGTAACTACTATGCTAAGGCTTCTAGAATGAATGGTATGGTTGGTGAAAACCTCATGACTCTTCTTGAGAGAAGACTTGACAATGTAGTATTCCGTATGGGATTTGGAAGAACAAGAAGAGAGACCAGACAGATGGTTGACCACAAGAGTATTCTTGTAAATGGCAAATGCGTTAACATTCCTTCTTTCTTAGTAAAGGTTGGAGATGTAATCGAAGTAAAAGAAAAATGCAAAACCAATGCAAGATTCAAAAGTGTTCAGGAGACAACAGCAGGACGTTTAGTTCCAGCTTGGCTTGATGTTGACCATGAGAATTTACGTGGTACTGTTAAAGAGTTACCAACAAGAGATGAGATTGATGTTCCAGTGAATGAAATGCTTATCGTCGAGTTGTACTCCAAATAATTGAAAGTCTGTTGATAGAAGCTGGCTTTCGCCCGGGGGTCCTTCGCCTCCGGGCAAGGTTTGAGTATAAGACCCTCGATACAAATTACCCAAAAGGAGGGGCTATTAGTGTTCGATTTTGAAAAACCAAATATTGAGATTGCTGAGATCTCAGAAGACAAGAAATATGGCA
This sequence comes from Hungatella sp. UBA7603, assembly GCA_002478865.1. Lineage (GTDB taxonomy): Bacteria > Bacillota > Clostridia > Lachnospirales > Lachnospiraceae > Lacrimispora. The sequence goes on along the minus strand of DLJZ01000029.1, from coordinate 93,051 downwards.
AGTTTGTAGTTGAACCGCTTGAAAGAGGTTATGGTACGACTTTAGGTAATTCCTTAAGAAGAATCATGCTCTCTTCCCTACCGGGAGCTGCAGTTAGTCAGGTAAAAATCGACGGCGTTTTGCATGAATTCAGTTCTATTCCTGGTGTAAAAGAGGATGTAACTGAGATCATTATGAACATCAAGAGCTTATCTATTAGAAACAATAGCGATACCAACGAAGCTAAAGTTGCATACATCGAGTTTGAAGGCGAAGGTGTTGTTACTGCTGCTGATATCCAGGCTGATCCAGATATTGAGGTCATGAACCCGGATCTGGTTATCGCTACACTTAGTGGCGGAACAGACAGCAAGTTCTATATGGAACTTACTATCACTAAGGGCCGTGGCTATGTGAGTGCAGACAAAAACAAGAGTGAAGATTTACCGATTGGCGTAATTGCGGTTGATTCTATTTATACACCAGTAGAACGCGTTAACATGACGGTACAGAACACCCGAGTAGGTCAGGTCACTGACTATGATAAGTTGGCATTAGATGTATTTACAAACGGTACTTTAGCACCAGATGAGGCTGTAAGCCTTGCAGCTAAAGTATTAAGCGAGCATTTAAACCTGTTCATTGATTTATCTGAAAACGCTAAGACTGCTGAAGTCATGGTGGAGAAGGAAGACAATGAGAAGGAAAAAGTGCTTGAGATGAACATTGATGAGCTGGAGCTTTCTGTCCGTTCATACAATTGTCTTAAGAGAGCTGGAATCAATACCGTTGAAGAACTGTGCAACCGCACTTCTGAGGATATGATGAAAGTTCGTAACCTTGGCCGCAAGTCTTTAGAAGAAGTGTTAGCCAAGTTAAAAGAGTTAGGCTTACAGCTTAACCCAAGCGATGATTCCAATGTATAATTGATCCTTCTGGATTGAGGCGGGTGTGCTTACATACCCAATACATGGAGATTTAGCACTGATACAGTAAGACCGAAGAAGCATGTATCTGTGTTCCACAAATGGAGGAATATTATAATGGCAGGATATAGAAAGCTGGGAAGAACTTCCAGCCAGAGAAAAGCATTAATCAGAAGCCAGGTAACTGCATTATTACACAATGGCAAAATCGTGACAACTGAGGCAAGAGCAAAAGAAATCCGTAAAGTTGCAGAAGGCCTTATTGCTTTAGCAGTGAAAGAGAAAGATAACTTTGAAATTGTTAAAGTTACAGCAAAAGTTGCACGTAAAGATAAAGATGGCAAAAGAGTCAAAGAAGTTGTAAACGGCAAGAAAGTTACCGTATACGACGAAGTAGAGAAAGAGATCAAAAAAGATCTTCCTTCTAGACTTCATGCAAGAAGACAGATGTTAAAAGTTCTTTATGATGTGACTGAAGTTCCGGCTGAAGCTGCAGGCAAGAAGAAAAACACAAAATCTGTTGATCTTCCTAAGAAGCTTTTTGATGAGGTTGCTCCTAAGTATGTTTCCCGTAACGGTGGATTTACCCGTATCGTAAAGATCGGTCTCCGTAAAGGTGATGCAGCTATGGAAGTTCTTCTTGAGCTTGTATAATTAGATTTTACATTCCCGATATTGGAGTTTCTCCTTTATCGGGATTTTTTTCGTTCATATTCTCTTGAGAGAAAAGCAAGAATAAAGAAAGAATATCGTAAGTTGACGGTCAATCGCTTCCCGGGCTATAATGTTAAATATAGAATATTATGGCTATATTGCCAGATTCATTAAATATAGGAACGGGAGGAATTTATATGAAGAATATTACGAGAGTGATGGCCTGGGCGTGTTTGATCACCCTGCTGGGGGTAAGTGTCCCATTTGAGGCTTCTGCCGCGGCAGCAAAGACTATATCGTCCGTAACAATCAATGTTGGATTAGAGGAAATCGGGACGGGAGATACCTTACCATCTGAGACTGATTTTAAGACAAATGAGCAAACAGGAAATTATGTTTATACCAATAACGATAAATACGAAGTGACAAGCTTGGATTGGGTTACTTCTGATAATAAAAAGATGAAGCTTGGTTCCGAGCCAAAGATGAAGGTAACTTTAAGAGCTACTGATTCTGATAACTATGCATTCAAAGGTGGCTATCAGTCCAGCAATGTCAGCATCAAAGGAGGAAACTATGTTTCCACTAATAGATCTGGTTCTGATACCTTATATGTAACATTTACATTTAAGCCAATTAAAGGAACCTATGAATCACCAGAAGAGGCAGATTGGAGAGATTCTGGTTCCAACCTTGGAAGTGCTAAATGGAGTTCTGTAGATGGAAGCTCTGACACCTATGATGTGTATTTATACCGTGGCAGCACGATTGTGAAAAAAGTTGAGAAGCTGAAAGCAACCTCTTATAATTTCTATCCTTATATGACAAAAGCAGGAACTTACACCTTTAAAGTGCGTACCGTTCCAGCTTCAGACAGTGAATCAAAGTATGGAAAAAGCAGTGATTGGACAGAGTCCGGTGAAACTTATGTACCTCAGGAAAAAGTATCAGATGGACGTGGCCAGGACAATGGTAACAGCTCAGTTGTGACAAGTCAGGACGTAGGCTGGATTAAGAATGGCAATAACTGGTCCTACCGTTATCCAGATGGTTCTTATATAAAGAATAACTGGGGACAAATAAATAACATATGGTATTTATTTGATGGCAGTGGTAATATGCTCACAGGCTGGCAGCAAAAGAATTCCGTATGGTATTATTTTAATAATGATGGAGCTATGTTAAAGGGCTGGGTTAAGTCTTCTGCGAACAAATGGTATTATTTAAATCAATCAAATACCAGCGGTGTTGAAGGTGCCATGTCAGTTGGCTGGATTAATTATAACAACAAATGGTATTATGCAGATAACAGTGGTACTATGCAAGAAGGTTGGAAGCAGATAGACGGAAACTGGTATTATTTCTATCCTGGTGAAGGATCAAAGGCAGTAAACACTACCATAGGAGGATTTACGGTAGATGGCGCTGGTGTTTGGCGTAAGTAATAACGGAAAGGAAGTTGATGCAGATGAGATGGATACGGGGAAAGGCAGCGTGGCTGGTGCTTGTGTGTATGGTCATGGTTCTTGGAATGTCAGTCACAGCCAGTGCATCCGGTAACATAAAAATACGACTGGATCATGGAAGTAAAAGTAGCTGGACCGTAGGAGTGCAAAATCCATCGGTAACAGTTAATTTTTCAGAGGCGAGTCCGGAATGGAATAAAGATTTTGATAAATGGGAGCCGGGGAAAAAGGTAATAGCTACATTAACCGTCCCTGGCACATACACCAATGCTGATTTCTCAGTAACTGGAGGTAAGTTGGTTTCTGCAAAGGCGGAAGACGGCGAGACTATCGTCAAGGTATCTTATATTCCGGTTGCAAAGCTAGCTGATACGGAAAAAGCGGGCTGGAGTGATTCGGCAAAGACTAAAGCCAACTGGAAAAAGGTTCCTTTTGCTTCCAGATATCAGGTGGTTTTATATAAAGAGGGCGGCATTTGGGTTAAAAGTATGACCATTTCAACAAACAATGTTGACCTTCTGCAGTATATGGATAATGGTGGAAAGTATTATTATACTGTTAAAGCCATCTTAAAAGATTCTTCCGAAGAAGATTATTTACAGGAAGGTGAGTCAGTTGACTCTGACGATTCCGTGGTTCAGGAGCTGGGAGAAACAAACGGAGCTTGGGCTGAGTACAAGAACGGAAAGAAGTATCGCAGTGAAGACGGTTCCTATGTAACCAATGCCTGGAGAATGATTGGTGGTAAATGGTATTACTTCAATGGTGAACAATTTGCAGTTACAGGCTGGCAATTTATTAATAACAAATGGTATTGCCTTGGTAGTGATGGTGCAATGCTTACAGGCTGGCAGAAATTAGACCAAAAGTGGTATTACTTAAATCCAGACGGAGATATGGCTTCCGGCTGGATCCAACCACAACCTAATAAATGGTATTACCTGAATCTAGACGGAAGTATGGCTTTCGATACTGTAATTAATGATATTTACAAGGTTGACAGCACTGGTCTTTGGGTACAATAATTAAAATATAAGAAATGGTACAGAAAAAAACTCTGTACCATTTTTTGTATTTATAAAAGATTTATGACGATACTTGACTGATTGGGATTATTCATCTAAAATTATGTGGCATACGAATGTTTAAATATATGACAGAAAGGTCTACCATGGGAATAATAAAAGCGTCAAAGCTGATATTTGATTATATCAGAAGAGATGAGGAAGATAATATAGAAGAAATCAAACGTGCCATTGATGATGTCAGCCTGGATATTGAGGCTGGACAGTTCATCGCCATCCTGGGACACAATGGTTCGGGGAAGTCTACCTTTGCAAAGCAGTTAAATGCAATCTTACTGCCTACAGAAGGGACTGTATGGATTCAGGGGCTTGATACTTCCAAAGAGGAGAACTTGTGGGAGGTAAGGAAAAGGACGGGAATGGTTTTCCAAAACCCTGATAACCAGATCATTGGAAATATAGTGGAAGAGGATGTTGGTTTTGGCCCTGAGAACATGGGAGTTCCTACCGAAGAAATCTGGAGACGAGTGGATGAGAGTTTAACAGCAGTTGGAATGGCCCCTTACCGGCTTAAGTCTCCAAACAGATTGTCTGGAGGTCAAAAGCAGAGAGTTGCCATTGCAGGAGTTATGGCCATGCGCCCTCAGTGTATCGTTTTAGACGAGCCAACTGCTATGCTAGACCCTAACGGCCGGAAGGAAGTAGTGAAGACCGTTCATGAGTTAAATAAGAAAGAAGGCATCACCGTACTTTTGATCACCCACTACATGGAAGAGGTAACAGATGCAGACCGTGTAATCGTTATGGATGAGGGAAAGGTCGTAATGGATGGAACGCCCAAAGAGATTTTCTCAAGGGTAGAAGAGCTTAAGTCTTATCGACTGGATGTTCCTCAGGTAACAGAGCTTGCTTATGAACTTAAAAAGGAAGGCATTGACTTGCCAGATGGAATATTGACCCTTAATGAACTGATGGAAAATCTGATCCCTAAATTTGATGGTCATTTATCAAATAAGGAAGCATTGGAGAACGGAGGAGACCATGGGCATTAAAGTAGAGCATTTAAATTACATCTATGGACAAGGCACCGCCTTTGAGCAGCACGCTTTAAAAGAAGTAGATTTGGAAATTAAGGACGGGGAATTTGTAGGGCTTATTGGACATACCGGCTCTGGGAAATCAACCCTGATTCAACATTTAAATGGATTGATCCGTGGGACAAGCGGAGCCATTTACTTCAATGGTAAAAATATATACGAAGCTGGATATAATATGCAGGCCCTTAGAAGTCATGTAGGTCTTGTATTCCAATACCCAGAGCACCAGCTCTTTGAAGTAGATGTGTTTTCTGATGTATGCTTTGGCCCCAAAAATCAAAAGCTTTCCAAGGAAGAGATAGAAAGCCGGGCCAGGGAAGCTCTTACTATGGTGGGGCTTGATGAAAGCTATTATAAGCGTTCTCCCTTTGACTTATCTGGAGGTCAGAAACGCCGCGTAGCAATTGCCGGAGTTCTTGCCATGAGACCAGAGGTTCTTATCTTAGATGAACCCACTGCAGGTCTTGATCCAAAGGGAAGAGATGAGATTCTTGATCAGATAGAGCGGCTTCATAAGGAACAGAAGATGACTATCATTTTAGTGTCTCACAGCATGGAGGATATCGCCCGGTACGTGGATCGGATCTTAGTCATGAACCATGGGGAAAAAGTGTATGATGATACCCCCAAAGAGGTTTTTATGCATTATAAAGAATTAGAGGCCATCGGTCTTGCGGCGCCTCAGATCACCTATGTGGTTCATACCTTAAAAGAGCGGGGCATACCAATTGATACCAATATTACAACCATAGAGGAAGCCAGGGACGAGATTTTGCGGCTTCTTTCAAAATAGATCAGGAGATACTATGTTAAAAGATATTACATTGGGACAGTATTATCCAGTGGATTCCTTTCTTCACAAGCTGGATCCAAGAACCAAACTGTTTGGTACTATGGTTTTTATTATATCCCTTTTTGTTGTAAATGACATCAGGGCATATTTGATTGCTACCTTATTCCTGGCATCAGCCATATGGCTGAGCCAAGTGCCATTATTTTATATGGTGAGGGGATTAAAAGCAATTGTATTCCTTTTGCTGATCAGTGTCAGCTTCAACTTGTTTTTGACACCTGGAGAAGCAATATTTAGACTGGGTTTTATAAAGATAACAAGAGAAGGAATTCAGATTTCAGCATTTATGGGTGTTCGACTCATCTATCTGGTTGTTGGTTCCTCTATTATGACCCTTACCACCACACCCAATCAGCTTACGGATGGCCTGGAGAAAAGTTTAAACTTTTTAAATAAGGTCAGAGTACCTGTACATGAGGTTGCCATGATGATGTCCATCGCACTTCGCTTTATTCCTATTTTAGTAGAAGAGACAGATAAGATCATGAAGGCCCAGATGGCACGTGGAGCTGATTTTGAGTCAGGAAATTTAATACAAAAAGCAAAAAATATGATTCCTCTTTTGGTTCCCCTTTTTATCTCTGCTTTCCGCCGGGCCACAGATCTTGCCATGGCTATGGAAGCTAGATGTTATCGAGGCGGAGAAGGAAGAACGAAGATGAAACCTCTCCGGTATGGGAGACGAGATGGAGTTACGTATCTTGTCTTTGTGTTATACCTGGCTGCAATTGCAGGCGTCAGAATCATTGGATAAGAAATACCGTAAGAAGGAGAAGTTATGAAACGGGTAAAGTTAATCGTTGCCTACGACGGCACCAATTACTGTGGCTGGCAGATTCAAATCAATGGGCTTACCATAGAAGAAGTGCTTAATAAGTATCTTTCTGAGCTGTTAAAGGAACCCATAGCCGTTATCGGGGCCAGCAGAACCGATTCCGGAGTACATGCAGAGGGAAATGTGGCTGTGTTTGATACCGAAAACAGAATGCCCTCTGATAAAATATGTTTTGCATTAAATCACAGGCTGCCTGATGATGTTAGAATTATTAAATCAGAGGAGGTGGCGCCAGACTACCACCCCAGAAGGCAAAACTGTGTGAAGACATATGAATATAAAATAATGAACCGGAAAATTGAGGTTCCCACCTTAAGGCTCTATGCTCATTTTTGTTATTATCCATTGGATGCGGATCGAATGCGGGAAGCAGCATCCTACCTGGTAGGAGAACATGATTTTAAAAGCTTCTGTACGCCCCGTAAACAGGCGGAAGAGACGGTAAGGAACATTTATAGCCTGGACGTAGAAAGAGCCGGAGATTTGATTACCATACGTATTGTAGGAAGTGGATTTCTATATAACATGGTTCGGATTATAGCAGGAACCTTGATGGCGGTAGGAATGGGCGTTTATCCCCCTTCTTATATGGAAGAGATTCTTGATGCCAGGGATAGAAATGCAGCAGGGCCAAAGGCAGCAGCAAGAGGTCTCACTCTGGTCAGCCTGGATTATGAAAAAGAACCTAAAAAAGAGATTCGGGGAGAGAATAAGGAATGGAGTTATACTCTTTCTCAGGAGGAGCTTGTTTCTCAGAAGAAAGCCTATCTTACCATACATCGATGCCGTCAAGAGGACTTCGACCGTTTGCTGATTCGAGTGGTTCATCAGGCCGTGAGAAACGGCGCTGAAAGGGTCTATGTTAAGGATGAAGAACTGTCTGGAAGGATCCTTTTGGATAAATCTTATGGATTTTACAATTTTAGAAGCGATGATGAGAATGAAGAGTGGCTGGTCACAGAAAAATAAGCTTGAAAACCTTGCTTTTATGGGGAAAAGAGGTTGACACACGCGGCTGAATGTAATATAATGTATAACTGTGACGTTAGGCGAAAATGTTCAGCCATGCCCCGGAGTGAGCATTTTTAAATAAGACTTAGTTAGAGGTCATTTTATGGTTTCTAATGAAAAGGTGCACAAATTTTAGCACCAAGCATCTGATTATGAAACTTGGATTTCATAGTATAGTAATGCTTACTAACACCAGAATTTATAGGAGGTTGTCCAATGAAGACTTTTATGGCTAGTCCAGCAACAATTGAGAGAAAATGGTACGTAGTTGACGCTACAGGATATACATTAGGACGTTTAGCTTCAGAGTTAGCTAAAGTTTTAAGAGGTAAGAATAAACCGATCTACACACCACATGCTGATTGTGGAGATTATGTGATCGTAGTAAATGCAGATAAGATTTCCGTTACAGGTAAGAAGTTAGATCAGAAGATCTATTACAATCACTCTGAGTATGTTGGTGGTATGAAAGAAACAACATTAAGAGAAATGATGGCTAAGAAACCTGAAAGAGTTATGGAATTAGCAATTAAGGGTATGCTTCCAAAGGGACCTTTAGGCAGAAGCATGATAACTAAACTTCATGTATTTGCAGGTCCAGAGCATGATCATGCTGCTCAGAAACCAGAAGCTTTAGAAATCAAATTTTAATTAGAGGCGCTGAAAGGAGGAAGTTATCATGGCTATTGTAAAATTTTACGGAACAGGCAGAAGAAAAGAATCTATTGCTAGAGTATATTTAGTACCAGGTACAGGTAAAGTCACAATCAACAAGAGAGATATCGACCAGTACTTAGGACTTGAAACATTAAAGGTTATTGTACGTCAGCCATTAGTTGCTACAGAGACAGTTGACAAGTTCGACGTTTTAGTAAATGTTCACGGTGGTGGATTTACCGGACAGGCTGGAGCTATCAGACACGGTATCGCAAGAGCTCTGCTTGAGGCAGATATAGAATATCGTCCAATTCTTAAGAAAGCTGGTTACTTAACCAGAGATCCAAGAATGAAAGAAAGAAAGAAATACGGCTTAAAGGCTGCACGTCGTGCACCTCAGTTCTCAAAGAGATAATAAGCTCTATTATAAAAATGTTAAAATCCTCGAAACTCTTATGTTTCGGGGATTTTTGCTTTATTGCAAGGATAACAAAGTAATACGAAATAAAGCAAAAAGATATGCATAGAGAACAAATATAGAACATTAAATTAGGTTAATGGCTACTAATACCCACAAAATACAATGTGTTTTAGATGAATAATAATTAAATAAAAATGTTTTTGAGCGAAAGTAACTAAAAAGCGGAATGATATAGCTAATAATATAATAAAATAGATAATAAATGTAAAGTATCAAGTAAATTTATGTGCATGTTGTATTTGAAATACCGTGTTTTGCATAAATAAATTGTTGACTTTTTCAAATAAAACTGATATGCTTAAAAAAACTTAATAACGAAATGGGTTGTTACTGGCAAGCAGGCAAAACCAATTTTAGTTTAGAAAACAGAATTCTGTTTTTTGAATTAAGATTGGTTTTTTTTATTCACAGGTGAGGTTTATGCGGATTGATAAGATTATTAACAATAACATTGTAAGTGCTCTGGATATTGATGGTAAAGAGATAATTGTCATTGGCAGGGGAATTGGATTCGGTGCAAGGCCAGGCAAAGAGATTGCAGAAGATAAGGTTAGTAAGGTGTATCGCTTAGACAATCAAAAAAGTATGGATCAGTTTAAGGAGCTTCTTGTAAATCTACCCCTGGAACATCTTCAGGTTTCAACGGAGATTATCAACTATGCAAAAAGTGTTTTAAACAGAAGTTTAAATCAGAATATATACATAACACTGACGGATCACATAAATTTTGCGATTCATCGTTTTAAACAAAAGATGGATTTTTCAAATCCTCTCCTTAGTGAAATAAAGACCTTTTACAAAGAGGAGTATCTGATTGGAGAATATGCGATTGCTTTAATTGAGCGTAAGGTGGGAGTCATGCTTCCGGTTGATGAAGCGGGCTCCATTGCGCTTCATATCGTAAATGCTGAACTCAATAGTGCAATGCGGGATACCATTGGTATTACAAATCTGATACGAGATGTAGTGAAACTTGTGAAAGAACATTTTTCTAGGGAACTGAATGAGACATCTTTGAATTATCAGCAATTCATCAGCCATTTAAGATTTCTTTCTCAGAGGATTGTCGCCAAAGAGCCATCAAACTATCTAGATGAAGGATTTAGCCATGCAATATCTAAGATGTACCCGTATGAATATGAGTGCAGTCTCAAAGTTAGGGATTACATATTAGAAACATATCATTATCAGTTAGTAGATGAGGAGATTGCATGTTTGGCAATTCATATCAAAAGATTAGGAGTTTAAGTGGAGGTTAATCTATGTTTGGTTCATTAAAAAAAATCTTTCTAGGCGACAAAAATGAGAAAGAGTGGGTAATGGCGCCTGTGGAGGGAAAGGTGGTTCCTCTAAGTGAGGTAAATGACCCTGCTTTTAGTCAGGAGATTTTGGGAAAAGGAGTTGCTATCATTCCGGAAAAGGGGAGAATCGTGGCACCTTTTGACGGAGTTGTCTCAGTTATGTTCCAGACAAAGCATGCAGTCAGCGTTACATCTGAAAAAGGCGCGGAAGTAATTATCCATGTTGGACTGGATACGGTCCATTTAAAAGGAGACCATTTTACTTCATTTAAAAATCAGGGGGACCATGTGAAACAAGGAGAGCTTCTCTTGGAATTTGACAGGAAGGCAATAAAAGAGGCTGGTTATGAGTTGATAACGCCTGTTATTGTCTGCAATACATCATGCTACCCCAACATGGTATGCCATAGTGGGATGCAGGTTAAAGAGCTGGAACCTATCATTGAGTTGTAGAGGTAGGGGAATGGGTTGAATAAAAAGATTCTGAAGGGGTGAAATCTAAACTTGCAGTGATGCAGGAGTGGATAAAAAATGTCCGGAAGGACAAAGGGAAGGGAGTTACTTTATGAAGTATTTACAGAAACTGGGGAAATCATTAATGCTTCCAGTAGCGTGTCTGCCTGCGGCAGGCATTTTGATGGGGATCGGGTATTGGATTGACCCCACCGGCTGGGGAGCCAATAGCGCCATTGCAGCATTTTTGATTAAAGCAGGCGGAGCTATTATTGATAACATGGCTATCTTATTTGCCATTGGTGTTGGCGTAGGAATGTCAGACGATCACGAAGGAACCTCGGCGTTGGCAGCAATTGTTTCCTGGCTGATGATTCAGACTATTTTATCTCCAGGAGTTGTTGCCATGTTAAAAGGGATTGATGTCAGTGAGGTAAATGCTGCTTTTGGAAAAATCAGCAACCAGTTTATTGGTATTGTATCAGGAATCATCGGTTCCACCTGTTATAACAGGTTCAAGAATACGAAGCTTCCCGATGCTCTGGCATTCTTTAGTGGAAAGCGTTCGGTTGCCATTGTGACGGCACTGGTCTCTCTGGTAGCTTGTTTGGTCCTGTTCTTTGTATGGCCTGTTTTATATACAGGGCTGGTTATATTCGGAAAAGGAATTTTAGGGATGGGAGCTGTAGGGGCTGGCTTATATGGTTTCTTCAATCGCCTTTTGATACCGGTAGGGCTTCACCATGCACTGAACTCTGTATTCTGGTTTGATGTTGCCGGTGTAAATGACCTTGGGAATTTCTGGGCCGGAACTGGTACTTTGGGGCAGACAGGGCAGTATATGACAGGCTTCTTCCCAGTTATGATGTTTGGTCTTCCAGGGGCAGCTCTAGCTATGTACCATACAGCAAAGCCTGGAAAGAAGAAAAGTGTATATGGATTACTGCTGGCAGCCGCCGTATGTTCTTTCTTTACAGGAGTAACAGAGCCTTTGGAATTTGCTTTTATGTTCCTTGCGCCAGGTCTATATTTGATTCATGCAATCCTGACAGGTATTTCATTGGCAATCTGTTCTTTGCTTCCAGTTCGTACCGGATTTAACTTCAGTGCTGGTTTTGTTGACTGGGTTTTAAGTTTTAAAGCTCCAATGGCTTTGAATCCACTTTATATTATTCCACTTGGTCTTGCTTATTTTGCTGTTTATTATTCTATATTCCGTTTGGCAATTACGAAATTTAACTTTAAGACTCCAGGACGAGAAGATGAGGATGCAAATGAAACAAAAATAACTCTTTCCAATCATGATTATACCCAGATTGCTGCGATCATTTTAGAAGGAGTAGGGGGGAAGAGCAATATTACCAGCATTGATAACTGCATTACGCGATTAAGGCTTGAAATAATAGATCAGGCGCAAGTAAATGAAAAGATGATAAAATCATCAGGTGTAACAGGGGTAATCAGACCTGGAAAGAACAGCCTGCAAGTAATTGTGGGAACCCAGGTACAATTTGTGGCTGATGAATTTAAGAAGATGTGTGAATGAGTTTCTGCTACATAAATATTAATATCATGTTTCATGTAAGAAAATGCCTGTCAAATGATAGGCATTTTTTTTGTGTGAATAATGGAAGAGATCAAAATACAATATTTAGGAGGATATAGGTGGAGAAAATTGTAATTAAGGGTAAAAAGCAGAAGTCATTGAAGCAATGAAAGAAAAGGATTATAATATGAAGGAGTTTCATGATGTATCTATAGAAGCCGGAAACTATTTTGATTACAAAAAAGTTTATAAAGGAGCAGTTTGTTTTGCTACAATTAAATTTGATTGGATATATAGGATAACTCAATATTAATAAACTACAAAATACTACTTACGGCGATTTGAACTGCCATGACGGTACGAATACAGTTCAAATATGATTTGGTATTTTGTATTACTAAAAAGAAGAAATGGTAAATGAGGTAAAATGGAATTATATTATTATAGTCAGTTGGATAAGCAGCAACAAAAAATTTATCAGGTCATGAAGATTGGTCTGGAGTCGCTTTCACTAAGCTTCGATGTTCAAAGAGTCGATGGAAAAGAGCTGAGCGACATTTTTAACAAGTTAAAGCTTGATTGCCCGGAGATATTTTATGCTCCAACATTTCGATACTCTTACTATGAGGATTCTACGTTGGTAAAGATAAAACCGGAATACTTGTTTGATAAGAATAAAATCAAAGAGCATCAACTAGCAATGAGAGCCAGAGTGGAGAAGCTTGCCCGGGTGGTAATGGATAAAAGTGACTGGGAAAAGGAGCAATATATCCATGACTTCATCTGTGAAAATGTCACTTACGATAAGCTGAAGAAACAATATTCACATGAAATTCTAGGCCCATTGGGACAGGGGGTGGGCGTTTGTGAAGGAATCGCAAAATCTGTGAAGATTCTTTGCGATCAATTGTCTATTCCTTGTATTGTTGTTATTTCTGAAAACAATCCGGATAAGAACATCAAATATCGTCATGCATGGAATGTGATTCGTATCAATGGAGTTTGGTATCATTTAGATGCTACGTTTGATAATACATTAGGGAAAAAAGAAGTGAGATATGACTATTTTAATTTGGATGATAAGAGTATTTTTAAGGATCACGAAGCTTTGATATACAAAGCTCCTGGGTGTAACGAGGATAGTCATTTTTATTATAAAGAGAAGAAGCTTTCTTTTACCAAGCTGGAAGATGTAGCAAAACGTTGCCAACAAGCAATTAAAAAAGGAAAAGTTCTAACCTTTCATTGGAGAGGTGGCTATTTAACCAAAGCTGTCATGGAGGAATTACTGCAAATTATAGCTGGGGCAGCCAAGGAAAAAGATCGGCACAGTCAGATCTCTATTAACTGGCAGCAGGCGGTGATCCGTGTGAAGTTCATGGAGGAGCAGATAGAAAATTCAGTGAAGATGGAAGATGCGTACGAAGAGGAGAATGAGGCAGCGCTGATTTAATAGTTTATTGGTAGTATGGAAAGAGATAAAAATGCGTCATTCGTTATGAACAAATAAGACGATGATGCATAAAATACATATAAAACCAGTATGTAAAGAGGAATTAAGTCAGGGAAGGAGAATATAATTATGGAGAACAGTACTTCTACAGGGAACAATGCCACTTGTTATGCGATAAGGATACAGTATTGCAGTATGTCCTGTTTTGCTATAATGAAACATAGGGTTCCTGACGAATGACTCGAACTAAGACTTGTAAATGAACAAGGACAGTCCGAATCAGAATTAATCGGGCTGTCCTTCGCATTTCCATTTTAGAGGAGAAAATAGGAAATTTATAACCACCAGTGGAATGAGACTGTTTGAAAATAGGAGTAACCTGCCGTCCTAAAACAATGGCAGTGAAAATACTTTTAGTTTTAAGATACGAGAAAGCACATAGAGAAAAATACAGGAGAGCAGTAATTACCGCAATATTGTACTTACAACTAGGCAAATGATTTTATTCTCTAGAAGGAGGTTTCTTATTTTGAAAAATTATGAGTTCATAGAGTCAGCACTGATACATGGAGGTATCTATGGAGATGAACGCACCGGCGCAGTAAACACTCCAATATATCAGACATCAACCTATATGCAGGATGGATTAGGAAAAAACAGAGGATATGAATATTCTCGTACGGGAAATCCTACAAGAGAGGCGCTAGAATTGTTGATTGCAGAGCTGGAAAACGGAGAGGTTGGATTTGCCTTTGCATCCGGAATGGCAGCAATTACTGCGGTGCTTAGTCTTTTTAAAAGCGGTGACAGGATTGTGATATCAAGCAACGTCTATGGAGGTACGTTCCGGGTGCTGGATAAGGTATTTCAGAATTTCGGATTTCACTATACCATTGCTGATACCACGGACCTTGAAGCCCTTTCCAATGTTCTTACTCCAGATGTCAAAGCGATTTTGATAGAAAGTCCGGCAAATCCTCTTCTGACAGTAACCGATATAAAGGCCGTGGCGGAGCTTGCAAAGAGTAAGGGTGCTCTGCTGGTGGTGGATAATACCTTTTCAACCCCTTATATTCAACGTCCATTGGAATTGGGAGCGGATATTGTCCTTCATTCGGCTACCAAATATTTGGGTGGTCACAGTGACCTTATTGCTGGTCTTGTTGTAGTACGGTCAAAGGAGCTTGGGGAAAGGCTTCATTTAATCCAAAATGCAACAGGTGGTATTTTGCAGCCATTTGACTCATTCCTATTAATTCGAAGCATCAAAACACTTAGCGTTCGAATGGACCGTCATGTGGAAAATGCACTGGAAATTGTGAAGCTGTTAAAGGACCATGATGCAATAAAGACAGTTTATTATCCAGGACTTCCAGATGCACAGGGCTATGACATAAACCAGAAGCAGGCAAAGAATGGGGGAGCTATGATCTCTTTTGAACTTCAAGATGGGTATGATATCAGGAAGTTTTTCGAAAGTTTGAAACTGATTGCACTTGCAGAAAGCTTGGGTGGAGTGGAATCACTGGTGTGCCACCCCGCTACCATGACACATGCCTCTATCCCAAAGGAAATACGAGAGAAAGTTGGTATTACAGATGGGCTTATTCGGCTTTCGGTGGGAATTGAACATGGAAAAGATATTGCCAAAGACTTAGAACAGGCAATCCGGGAGGCGAAGTTATGAGCCTCTATGATTCTATGAAGGATTTAATTGGCAATACTCCCCTTGTCAGACTGAACCATCTGGGGTTTCCAGATGGGATTCAGCTTTATGCAAAGCTGGAACTCTATAATCCCTCAGGGAGTGTGAAGGACCGGATTGGTACCTATATGATCCAGGATGCTGTAAAACGAGGAGTGTTAAAGCCAGGAGATACGATTATTGAAGCTACAGCAGGAAATACAGGGCTTGGTATTGCATTTGCAGCTCTAAATCAGGGGTATCGCCTGATCTTCGTAGTTCCTGAAAAGTTCTCTCAGGAGAAACAGATTCTTTTAAAGGCACTAGGAGCGGACATTGTCTCCACTCCGCAGGAGGAAGGTATGCTTGGTGCTGCAAGGAAAGCGGAAGAGCTAAGGGCCGGCATCCCTCACTCTGTAACCTTAGAACAGTTTAAAAACATGTCAAATCCTCTAGCCCACTATGAGACTACCGGTCCTGAATTATACCGGGATTTAAACAGAGATCTGGATTATGTGGTTGCTGGCGCAGGGAGCGGGGGGACATTTGCTGGGATTCTAAAATATTTAAAGGAGCAGGATCCAAAGATTAAAGGAGTGCTGGCGGATCCCATCGGTTCGACCCTGGGTGGAGGTGAACACGCCAACTATGAGATCGAAGGCATCGGCAATGATTTTGTTGCCGATACAATGGATATGTCACTTGTTGATAGGGTTATTAAAATCAGTGATGCTGAAGCTCTTAAAGAGGTGAAGAATATTGCGAGATATGAGGGAATATTTGCAGGCTCTTCGTCGGGAGCTGCTTTGGCGGCAACCAGAAAGTTGGCAGAAGCGATACCTTCTGGTCGGATTGCTGTAATCTTTCCTGATAGAGGGGATCGGTATTTTAGCAAGCACATCTTTGACTGATTGATGCACTCGGTTTTTTTTAGATGGTA
This sequence comes from Hungatella sp. UBA7603, assembly GCA_002478865.1. GTDB lineage: Bacteria > Bacillota > Clostridia > Lachnospirales > Lachnospiraceae > Lacrimispora. The sequence goes on along the minus strand of DLJZ01000029.1, from coordinate 76,690 downwards.
GGGTTATAATGATTGTTGAAAGAAGGAACGGCAGGTGAAGGAAATCTTAAGCCTGCCGAATCTGCTAGAAATCGATGTTTATTATATTTCTCCCCAATAATTGTGTTTGGTGTAAAATAATCCCGTATATTTTCATTTATATGCTTAACTACGCAAGTGAAAATGGAACAGGGGTGTAGATCGCATACAAAAATCATCTGCATTACCATGTTCATAGGTTTGGAGTTATTGTATATGAGTGGATATGGTTATCTCAGCCTTTTAATGATGCACTTACTTCCGGAATGTTTTTTTATCATTACTCAAATGTATTTTTAACATGATCAGTCTTGCTATAGGTTGAGCAACTAAAGCTTCTACTGCAAATGAAATTGCAATATTACGTGGCCACTTATAAAAGAACATCTGAATTGCATCAATACTCACTTGGCTGTTTCCTATCCATGTGCCAATTACAGTCATAAATATTGACATTACAAATACCGTACATAAGATATTTATAGTAATGTGTGAATTAAAACTATCTCCTTCCGCTACAATTTTTGCAGTTAGCCATTCTGAAGGTTTGTAAGTGATTAACACTAAGGCAATCACGCAAATCCATATATATGGAATTTTTTTAATCACGTCTGCCCATACATACATATGAAACCCAATTTCAAAGCACGTTATTAATGGTGCAATTATATTCACTGATATAATTGAAATAATTAATAAAAATAATGCAAACTCTTTTTTCCCTCTTGGCAATTTCATGTAATAATCCATACGATGTGTCCCTCTTTTCTTAATGAAATAATACATTTTCGCAAAAAATAAAGCGCGAAACCAATTTCTTGGTTTCACGCTGATCAATTATACGCGTAAATGTTTTTACAATATAATTATAATATATTTTTTTTACATAATCAAGTGAATTATTTTATCCATTTTCAAACTGTAGTGTAGCAAAAAAAATCAAAATGCTAAGTGGAAAACTATTCTTTTAGTACCATCCAAGCGTTATCATAGGTGCGATATAGGACAATTTGAAAGTTATCTAATGATGCATAAATATAGAATGCCACCTCATGGGGACTTGGATTAGGCTTAGAGCAATTCACCAGCAGTTTATTAAAACTGAAAAATGTAAGATTTTCAACATTATTTTCTAGAGATATGAGTCGATTGGTTCCGAAAGAGACATAGCTATGATAGGATTGTTTCTATGATGGAGAATGTGATTAATATGTTATGGGACGGCTAGAGCAAGATACAAGTAACGATCACTCCTTCTATGTCTATTATTATAATTCAATGAAACAAATGTAACTTTGATTAGAAACATATTAGTATACAAAGATTCCCGGGATTTGACATCCTGGGAATTTTTGTATATTAAATTTATGAATAAGCAATTGACATCTCCACTATCTTGCAATACAATATAGGCAAGAGGTATCTTGCATTACAAGGTAAAAGAATTTAAATTGTACTAGGAGGTAAATTGTTGATATCATCACAGATGTTAAAAGGAGTATTAGAAGGCAGTATCTTAGCTATTATTCAACAGAAAGAAGTATATGGGTATGAAATTTCGCAAACGTTGAAAGGTTATGGATTTGGAGAAATTTCTGAAGGAACAATATACCCTTTGTTACTTAGATTAGAGAAGAATGGTTGTTTGACATCAGTGTATAGTGAATCCAAGCAAGGCCCTAAAAGGAAGTATTATTTATTAACAGAAAAAGGCAAGCAGGAATTAGAAGAATTTCAAATAAATTTTAAAGAAATGGTAAAGGCAGTTTTTGATTTATTAGAAATAAAAAAATGAAAGGTGATTGATTATGAATAAAAAGACTAAAATGTTATTAAAGGAAAATAATGAATTTGAAAAATATAATTTGTCTGAGCATAGCAAAAATGTCATGACAGACATTGTATGTTACTTGAGAGGAAGCAATCTTAGTGAGTATAATCAGGAAGTCGTTAGAAGAGATATTGATTATATGCTATCAGATGGAGAAAAGCGTGGAGAAACAGCGGAATTGGTTGTGGGAAGAGAGTATCAGGCCTTTTGTGATGAAATTGTAAAATCATTCCCAAAACGGACAATAGTAGAAAGGATAATAAGTGATGTCAATAATATTACATCTGCAATAAGCATTATTGCATTTATTTGGTTGTTTGTAAAAGTTACTCAATCTATTGTAGAAGGGACTTCTATTTTTTATTTGCAAATTACAATGGGTGAAATAATTGGTAATATGATTGCAGTCATAGAAGCAAAAGTTATATTCAACTATATTACACGGAAAGCTTTTGAAGAATCTAAGATCAATAAGAATAAAATTATGTATTTTATTCATTCATGGCTAAAATTAACTTTATTAATCATCATTCCTGTATGCTTTTATATTTTTTTGAAAAGTCCATCATTTCCAATCGGTATGCCAGTAGCGGTTAGCATAGTTTTAATACCATTAATGATTGGCTATATTTTGGATAAAGTAGAATAGATTTAAGAAATTATCCCCCCTACAGGCTTGTTGCAAAATCAAAAACCTTTTATAATTATTTTATTTGAAAATCGAATCATGAAAGGTTGGTAATATTATGCATATTCCAGATAATTACCTAAGTCCAATGACATGCACTGCTATGGGTGCTGTTATGGTCCCTATTTGGACAAAAGCTGTCAAGAAGGTAAAAGAAGAGGTTTCTAGAGTGAAGATTCCAATGCTTGGTGTCGGAGCTGCATTTTCGTTTTTGCTGATGATGTTTAATGTTCCTCTTCCCGGAGGTACCACTGGACATGCGGTAGGAGGAACCCTGCTTGCTGTTTTATTAGGACCTTATGCGGCATGCATTAGTGTTACCGTGGCTCTGTTTATTCAAGCATTTTTATTTGGTGATGGAGGCATTTTAGCCTTTGGAGCAAACTGCTTTAATATGGCATTTGTATCCCCATTTCTAGGATACTTTGTTTATAAATTAATAAAAGATCGTGTGAAATCGCAAAAAGGTGAATACCTTGGTATTGCAATCGGTTCCTATGCGGGTATAAATGTGGCTGCCTTATGTGCTGCAATTGAATTTGGTATTCAACCATTATTATTTAAAGACTCTGCCGGTCAGGCGTTGTATTGCCCGTATCCTCTATCCGTATCAATACCAGCTATGACAATTCCCCATCTTTTGGTCGCTGGAGTTGTTGAAATGATCTTTACAGTTGCAATTGTTGCATACATAAAAAAAGTATCTCCAGGCATGATTTACGAAGGAGCAAAAGAACGAATGAACGCTATTTATGGCTTGATTTTGGGACTTATATGTCTCGCTCCACTTGGTCTTTTGGCATCAGGAACTGCTTGGGGAGAGTGGGGAACCGATGAAATTAAAGATGTGATGACTGGGGGTAACACATTGGGATTTATTCCAAAAGGTATGAGTCAAGGCTTTAACTTTAGTGTGGTTATGCCGGACTATGCAATTAGCGGTTTGCCAGAAATTGCGGGCTATATTCTGTCCGCCATCGCAGGGGTGGCTGTTCTTATAATCCTCTTTCGCGTAATTAGCAGCTTTAAGAAAGATAAGGTTGGATCTCACAATGGATAATACAGAAAGTGAAATGACAGATGTTCCAGAATGGCTTTTAATAAGTGAAAATTATATACCTCTAATGGATAAGGATACTTTTGTTAACAAAAGTATCCTATCTATATTTAAGGTTATATCCAGGATTAAAATGCAGGATTCAATTCAACAATCCCGTTTCAATATAAATGTATCACTTAACGTTTTGTGTACCGCGATTCTTTTGATCTTAGTATCTCTCACGAAAAGCTTTGTTTTTGTTATGATCATAAATGTGTATCTGCTGTCTATTTTATGCGTAACGGATACAGATAGGCTAGTAAGGATTTTAAAACTGAGTGCAGGCGTTACTCTATTTACTGCTATCATTATGTTACCAGCATTTATTCAAGGAAACAGCTACAGCAGTATCATGATTACAACAAAAGTATTTGCTTCCATAACGGTAGTTGGATTGCTTTCCCATACGACTAAGTGGAGTTTGCTTACCAAAGCGCTTAAGCGATTTTATGTGCCAGATATTTTTATACTAATTCTAGATATTACAATTAAGTATATTTATAGGCTGGGGGAATTATCGCTTAATATGTTTTACGCATTAAAGCTGAGGTCAGTAGGGAGAAACAACAAAAAATATACATCAATGGCTGGTGTTGCTGGAACCATGTTTCTGCAATCCATGGAAATGGCAGAGGAAATGTATCATGCGATGGAGTGTAGAGGGTTTTCAGGGGAATATCATAGGATGGAAAAATCTAAATTTAAGTGGATTGATTATTTCTATATAACCATACATATTGGATTCTTCGTTCTTTACCTTTACTTAGGAAGGATGTTACCATGATTGAGATTAAGAATGCTTATTACTCCTATTTAGATATCATTGCATTAAATAATATTAACCTAGAAATAAAACCCGGTGAAGCAGTTGCGTTAATGGGAGCCAATGGATGCGGTAAATCTACGCTATTAAAATTGATGAACGGAATTATCTCACCAGAAAGAGGATCTTATCGATTTGATGGTGAGGAAATAACTCATAAGAAACTGCAAGATAATATGTTCTCTAAGCAGCTTCATCAGAGAATCGGATTTGTATTTCAAAATTCTGATACACAATTGTTTTGCTCCAGTGTCTTTGAAGAAATTGCTTTTGGACCAAGACAGATGGGGCTAGATGAACTAGAAGTTACAAAAAGAGTAAAGGACTGTTTAAAGCTGTTAAATATTGAAAATTTTGAGAGTCGTATCCCGTATCATTTGAGTGGAGGAGAAAAACGTAAAGTGGCGATTGCTTGTGTCATGTCTCTCAATCCTGATGTCTTAGTGTTAGATGAACCTATGAATGGTCTTGATCCAAAGACACAGAGGTGGCTTGTGGAGTTCCTTGTAAAACTGAATAAAGCTGGAAAGACTCTAATAATCTCTACTCATAACCTGGAGCTAGTGCATGAAATATCGACAAGAGCCATTCTTTTTAATGAGGAGCATACCATCGTTGCAGATATGTCAACGAAAGAGCTTCTAAAAGACATTAATTTACTAAAGAAAGTCAATTTAGTGGATGAATATTATCATTAAAAAATAGATCAAATTACAGAATTCCATTCCAATTATTTTGTGATGTATGATACATGACATATCTGTACAATATGATAAAATAATAAAAAGGAGCATCAAAAAAGCTTGCTACGATTACGACCTTATTTACCCCCAAAATAATTTCATAGAGGAGAAAACATATGAATGAAGTAATTCAGACTATTTTAACAAGAAGAAGCGTAAGATCTTTTCAAGAGAAGCAAATCTCAGATGAGGCATTAAATGATATTGTAGAGGCAGCTAAATATGCTCCAAGTGGTATGGGCAAACAAGACTGGCATTTCTTGGTGGTACAAAATAAAGAGATCATAAAAAAGCTTGCTACCGCAGCAAAGGAAGTCATGACGACTTTCCCGATCGAGCACTTTAAAAAGATTGGAAGTAATCCCGCTTACGATCCTTTCTACGGTGCCCCAACAATCATCATTTCAGCTTATGAGAAAGAATCAGCTTCAGGAGCATCCAATTGTGCAGCAGCACTGGAAAATATGTTTTTGGCTGCCCACTCTATGGACATTAGTTCTTGCTGGATTCATATTTTGGCATTTGCAGGAAATGATGAAAAGGTAAGAAGTATTCTTACAGAACTTGGTCTACCTGAAAATTATGAAATTTCAGGAACTGCAGCAGTAGGCTTTAACAGCAAGGAAGCACCAAACGCTGCTCCCAGAAAAGAAGGTACGGTTACTATTGTAAAATAAGTCACCAATGCCTTCATAGTAAAATAGTCGAGGATTAATTATCAGGAATATAACAACTTTATATTGACGCCTCACATATAATATGATAACATACCAAATAATTAAATATTTGCATTACAAAGGATTGCTATGCAATCTGGAGTATAAGAAAAGGCTATGAAAAGAAAGAGTAGCATTTTCGATTCCAAACAGAAAGATGCCGGTTGATGAGAGGCTCGTGGATAGAAAGTGTGAATACCTCTTGGAGCTGCGCACCAAAACTTTTTTAAGGAGTAGGCTGTGACGGAACGCACACCGTGATCAAGTGCAAGGGTATCGCCAAGGCCGTACCCGACGAGGTAGACAGCGTGAGTTGTCTATGAACTTAAGGTGGTAACACGAGATTTACTCTCGTCCTTTTGAAACAAGAGGGCGGGAGTTTTTTTATTGCTTAAAAACTTTAACTCTTTGTTTTTATGAATTTCTTATAAATCTGCAAATATTTATAAAAATATCAAAGGAGATGTTGAAGAATGTTAACACCAAAGGAGCAACTACGAATCATCTGTAAGGGAGTTCACAAATGTATCAATGAGGAAGAATTACTTGCAAAACTGGAGAGGTCTTTTTCTCAAAATGAGCCTCTGACCATTAAGCTGGGACTGGATCCTTCTGCACCGGACATTCATTTAGGTCATGGAGTTGTCCTGAGAAAAGTGAGGCAAATGCAAGAACTTGGTCATAAGGCAGTTATCGTGATAGGAGATTTTACTGGCAAAATAGGGGATCCTACTGGAAAGTCTAAAGGAAGGGTGGCACTTACGGATAAACAGGTAAAAGCAAATGCCACCACGTATTGTGAGCAGATTTTTAAGATTTTAGACAAAGAACGTACGGTAGTTAGATTTAACAGTGAGTGGCTCTCCAAGCTTGGTTTTGAAGATGTCATGCGGCTGGCTGCTTCCACTACCGTTGCCAGAATGCTTGAACGAGATGAGTTTGAAAAAAGATTTAGTAATGGTATTCCAATTGGAATCCATGAATTTTTCTATCCGCTGATGCAGGCTTATGACTCTGTGGAACTGCATGCAGATATCGAACTTGGTGGAACAGACCAGACTTTTAATATTCTAATGGGAAGGACACTCCAAAAGTCAATGGGCCAAGAGGTTCAGATCGCCCTTTTCATGCCCATATTGGAAGGAACCGATGGGGTAGAGAAAATGAGTAAAAGCCTTGGAAATTATATTGGAATAGACGAACCTGCTGAAGTGATGTTTAAAAAAATCATGGAGATACCGGATCATCTGATTATCAGATACTTAGAGCTAGCCACAGATGAGCATCCGGATGAGATTGATAAAATCAAACAGCAGTTATCGGAAGGGGAAAATCCAAGAAATATAAAATTCAAGCTGGCAGAAATAATAACGGCTCTCTATCATTCAGAGGAAGATTTACAAAAGGCAGTGTCTTACTATGAGGCAGCATTTCGCAAAAAGTCAACGCCTGAGGACATTCCCACGATGATACTGGCAATTGGTAAGGAGACTGTAAATGATACCATTCCTCAGCTTGTGGCTATGGGATTTGTGAAAAGCAGAAGTGAGTTTTTACGACTTTTAAAGCAAGGTGGCATTCGACTGAATGAGGAGAAGATTGGGGAAGATGATTTAAGTTCGGTCTTGTTTAATAATGATGTTTTAAAGATTGGTAAAAAAATATTTGTAAGGGTCAATAAGTAAAAAAGCTAATTTATCCAGAAATTTATTGTATTGGACTGTTGATGGATGATATGATGGATTTATAGTTAGAGACCTGGAAAAAACCCGAAAGAAAAAAGTGAAATAAATAATTGACTGGAACACTGTGTCGTACTTTATACTGATTTTAAAGGGGGGATGAGTCAGTGGAAGCAATGACAATCGGAGAGGTTTCTAAAGAGTTTTTCGTATCTGCAAGAATGATCCGTTACTATGAAAAGATTGGTTTGATAGAGAGTAGTCGTAGAAAGGAGTATGCTTACCGGATCTATGATGAGACGGCAGTAAAGCGGCTAAAGCAAATTATTATTCTTCGTAAATTGAGAATCTCATTAAAGCAGATCGCCGTTATTTTAAATGATAAAGAACAATTTCAGGCTTTGGAAGTGCTCCGTGAAAATATGGAAACTCTTGATGAAGAAATCAATGCACTTAGCACAATCCGAGCCATAATAGATACCTTTATCCATCGGCTTGACGTGGGGATACGCGGAAAAATCTGTGTAGATATTCTAGAAGACAATGAGCTGATTGCAATTGCCCATGCCCTTATTTCTCCTAAATATCATTTAAAGGAGGACTGCTCAGTGGAGGAGTTAAATCAGGCAAGTGAAAGAATGGAACAAAAGATGGATATCAGGTTTGTATACCTGCCACCTGCTACGGTAGCAACCAGTCAATATGTAGGAGAGAATCCGGAGGAGGTTTCTGGAGATCAGCTTCAGGCATTGATTAAAGAGGTAGATTTACCTTTGAAAAAACCGGATTTTCGTGTGTATGGGTTTAACAATCCTTCTCCCAAAGAGGGGGAAGAATTTTATGGTTACGAGTTTTGGGTGACCATTCCAGATGATCTGGAGGTAAAAGAACCCATAAGTAAGAAGCAGTTTGCTGGTGGTATCTATGCGGCCCATTGTATTAAGATGGGAGATTTTCATGAATGGGGAGTATTTTTTAAGCAGATGCAAGACCATAATGAATATGAGATCGAGTGGCGAGAGCCATTTGGCATGGGAGGGAGTCTTGAGGAGCATCTAAATGCATTTTCTTATTATACAGGAAAGGAATCCGATTTTAAACAATTGGATCTGCTCATTCCAGTTAAGAAAAAGACTGATGATGCATCTGAGTAGGAGATAGAGGACTCAAAGGGGGATACGGTGATAGAAGTATATTTTGTACGTCATGCCGAACCGGAGAATGGCTGGGGAGATGATAGGACCCAGCCTTTGACCGGGGAGGGGAAACCGGAGCAATTGCATGTTGAGAAGGTTCCCAATATTGTAACCGAAGTAAAGTTTTATAACGAGGTTGAAGATAATAAGCTGAAATTTGCTGTAATCATAAGCCGGACTCAAGAGAAATGGGTCTTTTGCAAGCATAAAGACCGGGATACCTATGAGGCGCCTGGAGGACACCGGGAGCCAGGGGAAGCAATACTAGTTACGGCAATGAGAGAATTGCAGGAAGAAACTGGGGCCATTGACTTTGAATTAAAGCCAGTATGCGTGTACTCTGTCTCTAATAAAAGAGTTACTGGAGAGCAAATTGGAGAGGAATCCTTTGGAATGCTTTGTTATGCAAACATTCAGACATTTGAAAAGGAACTCCATAGTGAGATAGAGAGTATCTGGATCACAAAACATCTGCCGGATAATTGGACATACCCTTTGATTCAGCCTGAGCTTATAAAAAAGGTGAGGGAATTAGGGTATTTGTAACTTTACTGTTTTAAGTGTGTGAAGGGGAAAAATTGATCCAAAAGTCGTTTGGGGGAGAGCGAAAATGAGGAATGAGACCGAGATGTTTGATTTGATCTTGAATACCGCAAGGGAAGATAGCCGGATTCTGGCGGTTTATATGAATGGTTCCAGGACTAATAAAAATGCAACGAAGGATATTTTCCAGGATTATGATATTGTTTATGTGGTGGATGAGGTGGAGCCATTTATCAAGGACCGGCTATGGATTGACCGGTTTGGCGAGAGATTATATATGCAGTATCCAGAGGAACATTCTGGCTTATCCAGTGATGAATTTCAATGTTATGGCTGGTTGATCCAGTTTACTGACGGAAATCGTTTGGATCTGCATGTTGAATCAGTAGAGCATGCGAGAGAAAATATCACCAAAGACCGCTTGTGTGAAATCTTACTGGATAAAACCAACGTGCTCCCTCCTATGGATTTGTCTACGGATCAGGATCACTGGGTGAAACGACCCAGCCAGTTTCAATTCTTATGTGCCTGCAATGAGTTTTGGTGGTGCCTTAACAATGTGGCAAAGGGTCTGTGGCGTGAAGAAATGGTTTATGCTCAAGATATGGTTAATTACTTGATTCGGAAACAACTTTTAAAGGTCTTATCCTGGAAAGTGGGAATAATAACGGATTTTTCTGTAAGTATAGGTAAGTCCGGTAAGTATATGAATCGATGGCTGACAGAAGTGGAATGGAACGAATATTTATCCACTTATTTTTCTGCTGATTTGGAGGAAGGGTGGGAAGCCGTTATTAGAATGTGCCATCTTTTTGATCAAACAGCCAGGTATGTGGGAGATACGCTTGGGTATGAGTATAATGAGGCAGAGGGAAAAAGTAGCTTGAATTTCTTAGAGCATGTTAGAAGGTTGCCGAAGGATGCGAAAGAGATTTATTGATTTAAAGGAAATATGATAAATATCCCACTTTCCAAACTCCCGTAATAAGCGAGTGAAATCGCAATATGAGGAGAATACAACAGGCAAACCATGAGGTATGATAGGTGGAAAGGGGGATCAAGATGAAAAAACATATTCATTTAAAGATTGCGGTATTGCGCAAGAAACGGAACATAACGCAGCAGGAGCTAGGAGATGCCATTGGTGTATCCTATCAGACTATAAGTAAATGGGAAAACGGAGTAACCATGCCTGATATCGGTATGCTACCAGAACTGGCAGAGTATTTTCATGTCACAGTTGATGAGTTACTGGGATTAAAACCATTGGGAGGAGAAGAATATCTTCCGGCAAAAACAGATACAAAGGAATTTTGGGCCAAGAAGCTTGACTATCTGATGCGGACCAGAAAAAACCTCTGGAATAAGGATTATATGAAATTCCTGATTGAGCAGGTATGGAAAATAAACTCTCCAGTGAAGGTCTTAGATTGTGGTTGTGGATATGGCGCACTTGGCCTCTTAATGATGCCACTGCTCTCAAAAGGAAGTACTTATACAGGCATTGATTTCACGGAGGAATTGGTCAAAGAGGGGAAGGACCTGTTTCTTCGCACTGGAGTTCAGGGAAAATTCATTACATCTGATTTCTTTCAGTATCCGTCAAGTTACAAATTTGATGTAGTGATTTGTCAGAATGTATTAAGGCATGTCAGTAAGAGTGAACATTTCCTCACTAACATGATTGGTCATGGATCGAAGAATTCTCTTATTATATCCATTGATGTTAACAGAGAATTTGAGTGTAATGGCTTATATGTGGAGGGCATGGAATACAGCTATTTGTGCGAACATTCCGGTCTGAAGAAGGTCTGGAAAAAGGAGCTTGAGAGTGAGGGTCGTGATTATGCTGCTGCGATTAGGACCGCACATCATATGAGAAAATTAGGTTTGGAGCAGATTGAGATCCGAATGAATGACAGGGTCTCTTTTGTATATCCTGAAATGGAGGCATATGAACAGCAAGTGGAAGATTTTTTGATGGCTAACCTTTTAACAAGCAATGATAATGAGGAGAGACTAGAAAGATCAGTGGAGTATATGGAAAATCATGGGATGAGCAGAAAAGAGGCGGAAAGCTTTTTACACAAAAATCAAGTGCTTTCAGATTATTTTACACAAAATCAAGGTAAGGTCTCCTATACTCATGCACTAGGTGAAATAATTACCTTTGGAAGAAAGGTATAGCACAGCTTAAGTTTAATTATAATTAAGATTGAGGTAGATATCAGTTTATTTTAGTATATACTTATCTAAGATCACTGCAGGTTTTATTTCACAAATGAGTTAGGAGATTAGATGGAAAACGATTACAGATTTATAAAAGCATATCAGGCCGACAATACCTATAGAAAATCCTTTAATGAACTGGCTCAGTCTGTATTTGAGCTTAATTTTGAGGGCTGGTATCAAAATGGATATTGGACAGGAAAGTATATTCCTTATTCTTTTCTTCATAATGATAAGGTTGTTGCAAATGTCTCAGTGAGTCCTATGAAGTTTATGCACAATGGAAAGATAAGAAATTATATTCAACTTGGGACAGTAATGACAGAGGAAGCGTACCGAAATCAGGGACTCATTCGGCGTCTGATGGAAGAAGTTGATTCTGATTTTGGTAAGAGTGCTGATGGATTTTTTCTATTTGCAAATGAGACGGTTCTGGATTTTTATCCTAAATTTGGTTATAAGAAAATGGTGGAGCACAGTTTCTATCAATATCCAAACAACCAATCTGAAATGACAGCTATGAAAATTCCTATGAAATCAAAAGAAGATTATAAGCTTTTAGAGGCAGCCATTATCAATAGCTGTGCTCAAAGCAGCTTATGGATGCTTGAAAATATGGAACTTGTCATGTTTTATGCAACCCAATTCATGTCTGAAAATATCTACGAGGTGAAGAATCAGAATGCTTATGTGATTGCAGAGCTTGATGAGGGTGATCTATTCATTGATCAGATCTTTGCCCCCAACAAGGTGAACTTGGACGAAATTATAGCTTCATTTGGAAAAGAAGTTAAAAAGGTGACTTTGGGGTTTACACCACTTGATACAGATGGATTTTTGTGGGAAGAAAGTATGGATGAGGATACGATACTTCATGGAAAGGGAAGTTCTCTGATTGAATTAGAGGGGCATAAGCAAAAAATTCCTACTTTGTCGCATACGTAATTAGAAGCATGTAGCAAAACGAACCGGATGGCGTTTTGAAATTGTACAATAACGCCACATTAAAAAACAAGCGACTAGACAATAGAAAAGGAGAAAAAACAGCTTAATCTGTTTTCTCTCCTTTTCTTCTCTGTGCAAATCGTTTCATTAAAGTGTAGATTTCTTGTTCACTATACGTGTTTGGAATCTTTACATCTTCTTCCATTCCATCAAGCTCTTTTCCATCGAAACGGTAGAGTTTCTTTAATAATTTCCAGAATATTTCTAATTCCTCAGACGTAAATTCTTTGAATGTGTCTGCCATAAAATCAATAGAAACGTTTTGCCCCGTCTGCTTCAAGGTATCCATTCCTAATTCTGTAATAACTACGTTAATAGCCCGTTTGTCTTTTAAACTGGGTTCAATGGATAGGAATTTCTTTTTCTCAAGACTGCCGATAATCTGAGCAGTGTTTTGTTTTGTGGTTCCTAGCTTCTGCGCAATATTGTTGAGAGTAGCCTGGTCGCTGGGTAGATGAAGGATTCCCAAAAGTACCATGTATTGCCTTGAGGTGAAGGGGTTACTATATCTATCTCCGGTAACTTGAAGCTTATTTGAAACGGAAATTAAACTGGAAAAGACTTGTTCCATTAAGTGCAGTAATTGAAGCTCTCTTTCAAAGTCCATGATAATAAATACCTTCCAAATATTCGATTCACTGATTGTATCAATGATTTATCTATTATTATAAAGCAGTGCATTATCATGGTCAATGTTAACTTTGTTATTTGTCTTGGAAGAAGTTGATGGTTCGTTGAAAGGAGTCGTATTGTCCTTCCGCATTGCCTAATAGAGTTCCTCCTGTTGAAAATATACCTCCATTCATTGGGATAGCAGTGGTGAGACTGACAGGAATAATAAATGGCACCGGTAAAGGATGCCCCATCTGAGGATACGATAGCAGTTCCACACGATGTTTATAGTTTGTTCTCTTTAGGTGATTAATTATTTCCTGACATGCTTCATAGCTGTTCCATATGTTATCTTCCTCTCCGCAGATTAAAAGAAGATCAGCATTAGAATCTTCAACTTTAATTCTGGCTTCTTCTTTGTTTAAAGACGCTAATAAGGACTTTTTGTAGGTGTTGCAAAAACCAAAGGGAACTCCTTTATCTATTTGCAGTTTCAGGTCTTGATAGAAATCTTCATTTCTCACTTTAATAAATGGAACCGATTTTCTTTTGTAGGACCAGGAAGATGCATTAGCTCCAATCATTAATCCGTTTAAAGCCTGAAAGCAGTAAGCATGTGGTTCTACAGCCACAACCTTTTTAATCTGTGGGTATTTGGAAGCTAGTAGAAGTGCAAGCTCACCTCCTTTAGATGTCCCATGGATATAAATTTCTTCTGATTCTGTGCTTTCATTTGTCTTGATCCAATCAAATATTTTTTCGAAATATTCTAATGGGACCTCTTCCAATTTTTCAGGCAAATTTATGGTGCCAAAATAAGAGACCGTAAGAACGTTAAAACCTCTGGAAGCCAGAGGACCTGCCATCAAAGATAAACTATCCAAGTTTCCATCAGAGCCTCCAAGCATTAGAATGGTTTTACGTCTTGAGTGTTCTTTGTAAAAAAGTTGCCCTGTAAAGGTGTGGTTTATTTTTTTAACTACAATATCTTTTGATTTAAAAAAGCGTTTTAAGGTTAATTCACGCTGATCCGATGACGTTTCAAAAGAGATTTTTATTAAAATGGGATTTTCAATATTAATATTTTCTGCAATATTTTTACCATAGGAGGTTGTAAGTCTTAGAGAGTAAAGTAAACCAATAGAATTGGCGTTTTCATAAGTACCTTCGATAGGTGAGGCATGTTCTAAATCTACTTCTCCCTTGTCATCTGGCTGAAATATAGCGTAAGAGGAAAATAATTCGCCTGAGCACCAAGGTAATTCCATATGAAAGGTTATTTTTAGATGGCTTAGGGGGCTTAGTTCGGAAATTTTAATATGTATTTTTTCATCTACAAAAGCTTCCTGGTTTTTGATTTCAATCTTCATGTTATTTTCCTTGTATAATGAGTACAAATGGTTTTATCACTATACGTTTCCTTTCTAGAATAGGTTCTACATAATCTTAAATAGGCACATTATATTAGTTGCATTATTTCCGGAAACTAAAAAAACAGATTAGACAATATATTGACATATGTATCATACAACCGCACACTTCGTATTGTCAATGCATTGACTAATATTTAGGCTAATTTTATATATAAAAGAGATTGAGGTAGATATTAATCCATTTGGGAGTATAGTTATTACATACAACTGTGGATTGATGAAAAATACAAAAAACATATTGGTAAGAGAATTGTAAAGCATGCTAACCTATGGAGGTAAGTAAGTGTCATTAGAAGAAATGAGCAAATTTTTTGAAAATCGCCTAGAGGGATATGAGGAACATATGCTATTCAATGTAACAGGCTACAAAGAAGCATGTGTTATATTGCCAACTTTAATAACTGGTCAATGCGAGCAATTGCTGGATCTTGGTTGTGGAACTGGTTTAGAATTAGAGAATGTATTTAAAGCTTTTCCGAATATTCAAGTGACAGGCATTGATCTAACTCAATCTATGCTGGATAAATTACAGGATAAATACAAAGGTAAATCTCTTCAACTAATTTGTGGAAGCTACTTTGATGTTGAACTGGCAACGGAATCATTTGATTGTGCAATTTCCTTTCAAACCATGCATCATTTTTCCCATGAAGCAAAGATAGGGTTGTATAAAAAGATATTTAAGACACTAAAGCCTAAGGGCACCTATATTGAGTGTGATTATATGGTGGAAACACAGGAAGAGGAGGATTATTTTTATAGGGAGTATCAACGTTTCATGAAAGATATGGATGTTTCAAAAGGAGAATTCTATCATTATGATATTCCGTGTACTCTGGACAATCAGATGAAAATGTTAAAGGAGGCAGGTTTTATAAAAGTTGAAAAGGTTTTTAAGATGGATCATACTGCTATGATTCTTGCTGTTAAATAATTTTTTAACATTAATATTAGATAAGTCTATTTATTTTTGCATTTTTTACAAGAACAGGTTTTCATTCAATACCACTATCATCAAACTGTAATGAGAATCAATTGACAGGAATAAAATAGTAGAGTAGTATAAAACCATAATTATGAAAAGAGAGGTATGTGAATGTTAAGCATTGCCGTAAAGGAAAACAACTAATTTAATAGTTGAAAAGGAAAGACCTACATGACAACGTCATAAGTCCGCCCTTTTTATCGGCTTATACAGCCGGTATTTCAGCCTTACTGAATGCTTGACCCCTGTTTTTTAGGAGATCATACCTTAATAGATGTCTGTATTGGATGGACACTTGAGAGCGTAACAGTATTGTTATGCTTTTTTTATACCCAAAAGGGTGAAGTCTGTCCAAATACAGGACTATTTATGACCACTGAAAGCATGCTGTTAAGGCTGATAAAAGTGGTCATTTTTTATTTTATTGGAAAGTTCTACGAACTCCCCTATAAAATAAAAAGCACGACCTGCAGGATGCACATGACGCTTAAAAGGAGGATGTCACTAAAGTGACAGCGCGTCAGCACCAGAGTCTGACAAGTCAGACTCTTACTTGTTTTTATGGAGGGAAGAAATGAATATTATTGAGACGAATAAGCTAACAAAAAGATTTCGCAGATACAAAAAGCAGGTGGGTATTGCAGGGAGCATCAAAGGATTGATCAAACGTGATTACGAAGAGATCACTTCTGTAAATGAACTGGATTTAAAGATTAAGGAAGGGGAATTTGTAGGCCTGATAGGACCAAACGGAGCAGGAAAAACAACTTTAGTCAAGATGCTGACTGGAATTATTGCACCTACCTCTGGAGAGATAAGCGTCTTTGGGTATTATCCCAATGACCTAAAAAATGGATTCAAACAACAATATGCAGTTGTCATGGGGCAGAAGAGCCAGTTGTTTTTTGATTTGACAGTAGAAGATACCCTGCGGTTATTTAAAGAGATATATGGAATACCGGAAGCAGAGTACGAGACTGCAAAAAACTTCTTTATCGAACTGTTTCATGTAAAGGAATTGATGAATGTCCAAGTCAGGACAATGTCTTTGGGAGAACGAATGAAAATGGAGTTGATCGTAGCATTGCTTCATAATCCCAAGATCCTATTTCTAGATGAGCCAACCATAGGCCTGGATAGCATTGCATCAAAGCAGATTCGAGGATTTTTAAAGGAAATTAATGAGACAAGAGGAACCACTATTATTTTAACATCTCATTATATGGAAGATATCAAAACGCTTTGTAGGCGTTCTATCGTCATCAATCACGGCAGTAAAATCTATGATGGAGATACGGATCAACTATTTGAGCGGTATCAGATACATAAAAAGATTACATTGACCTTTGATATACCAATGGAATTACCAAAGCTTACTCCTGGTATTTTTGTAATATCTGAAACGCCATATAAAAAAGTCCTTAAAGTTACAAAAGAGAAAACAAGTGAGTTACTAGGGCAGTTAATGAAGTATGGGCCCAGCGATATCTCTGTGGAGGAGGAAGAGATTGGTACCATTGTAGAACGAATTTACGGAGAAGGGAGGGGTTCCCTTGAAGAAGTACGTTGAAATAGCAAAGATATATATTAAATCCCAGTTAGTATGGCGGGCGGATGTGGCCTTTCAAGTTTTATTTACCGTTACTAAAATACTGTTTGCCTACCTCCTTTGGGGAATTATATTTAAGGATCGGACTGAAGTGGCTGGTTTTACCTTTCAAAGCATGCTTTCTTATTATATCATCAGTTCATTCTTATCCCAGTTAGATATGTCGGATGGAATCAGTAGTGAGGTCAGTCAAAGAATTAGAAATGGAACATTCTCTAAATATATGGTAATCCCTGTCAATATCCAGAAATATTTTATGGCTATGGAAGCGGGGGTTGTGGCTTATTATGGAGTGTTTCAATTTATAGCTGCATTTGTTTGGGTATTTATCTTTCGAATCAAGTTTGCGTTATCTCATGACCCGCTCATAATATTGTGTGCTTTTTTATTGATTTTACTGGGATTATTATTTATGTTGCAGTTAAATTACTATCTTGGATTGCTGGCCTTAAAGTATCAGGAAATCGGTACATTTTTGATGATAAAGAACAATCTTGTGGCATTTATCACAGGAAGTATTGTTCCACTTGTACTGCTGCCACAGGGAATTATCTCTGTGATGAAGCTGTTTC
Organism: Hungatella sp. UBA7603; assembly: GCA_002478865.1. Lineage (GTDB taxonomy): Bacteria > Bacillota > Clostridia > Lachnospirales > Lachnospiraceae > Lacrimispora. Next base: position 58,906 of record DLJZ01000029.1, on the reverse strand, counting down.
CGTTTTATTACATCACCTACTTACCTTCCATGTTATTGATTGGAAGAATGGGGGAAGAGGCGGTGCCTGGCCTGGTTATTATATTCTTATGGTGTGTAATGCTTCAGGCTCTAATAATAGTAACTTGGGGATATTATCGGAGAAAGTTTGATGGGGTGGGGATATGATGGAGCAATGGAAACGAAATAGAAAGGTAATAAAGGCTCTGATCCAGATACGGTTTCAAAATCTAATGATGTTTCGCTTTGGATTTTTTGGAGCATTTTTTGTAGATGGTAGTTTGTTTTTCATACAGCTCATTGTATTCCAGGCAATCTATACTAACGTGGACCGGATTGGTTCCTGGGGGAAAGGGGAGATGATTGTTTTTATTGGTACCTTTTCTATGATTAATGCAATTAACATGTTTGTTTATTTCTTTGGTATTAATGGCCTTCCGCAGAAAATTAAAAGCGGTGACATGGATCTGTATCTTACAAAGCCAGGAAGCCCTTTGCTTCGAATGACATTTGAGCGAATAAATCCTGGCTCGCTTCCACTTGTGGGTATGAGTGTCTTGATTATTGTTTACGGGATTCATGTGCTGGGTACCCCTATCTTAGGGGGGCCATAGTAAGCTATATTTTCTGGCTGATACTAATGACCCTATTATTTTATGAGATGGAAGTGATTATACGGTCGGTTTGCTTTTTCGTCCTGTCCAATGCAAATATAACCAGGATTGAGGAGGCCGGGCTGGAATTGTGTATGAAGATTCCGGGGATTGTTTTTTACGGGGGATATAAATTGCTCTTTTGTTGCATCTTGCCATATGGTATTATGGCTACAATACCAGTTCAAGCGCTGATTGGAGAGTTGAATGTATTAGGAGCTGTATATGGGATTTTGATTACCTCCTTTTTTACAGTTGTTACAAGTGTTATTTGGAAATGCGGAATTCGGCGTTATAATAGTGCTAGTTCATAAGAGAGAAGTAAATATGAAATGGGATTCGTTTTTTTTAAGTTGTAAGTAGAAAAATAAGATTGTATTTATAGGAGGGGTATATGGAGAAAATTACGCTTGATAAAGTGGAGTTTCAGCTAAAAGAGTATCATGATTTTCAGTGGGTTCATACATATGGAGAAGCGTTTTGCGTATTCGACCAGACTGGCTCGGGGTGTATTGGATTGGGTGTCGAGAACGGGGATAAACGATATTTTGTGAAGATTGCAGGTGTCAATACCTTAGAGGCAGAACTTAATCCGGAAGAATCAGTACAGACTTTAAAAGAGGCAGTGAAATTATACGAAATATTACGTCACCCTAATTTAATAAATATGCTGGAGCATTTTTCAATGGGAGACATGTACGTGGTGGTCTTTGATTGGGCGAAGGGAGATTGTCTGTTTGACCATTGGAACTTTGATTTTTATGCAGAGAATCCGCAGATAAAGTCACCGTCTAAAAAATATAGGGAATTGCCAGTTGAAAAAAGATTGGAATCAGTGAATGTTTTATTTCCCTTTTTAAACCTGGTAGCAGAAAAGAACTATGTTGGAGTTGATTTTTACGATGGAAGTATAATGTATGATTTTGATACTGATACCACTACTATTTGCGACATTGACTTTTTTCGGGAGAAGCCAACGATAAATGATATGGGAGAAAATTATTGGGGAAGTAAAAGGTTGAAGGCGCCAGAAGAATACATACTTAATGAGACAATTGATGAGAGGACCAATGTGTTTACTTTGGGGGCAATGATATTTCATATTTTTGGAAGTTTCACGGAGGAGGAAATAAGGATGCGGTATAAGAGTTGCTGCTTTTTGCCGTGTTCTATAGAACAGTGGGAGTTGAGTGAGAAAGCATATGAGGTATTACGAAAAGCAGTTGCACCAAAACCAGAGGAACGATATCAGACAATGAGAGAATTTCAGGAAAGATGGGAGATTCTTCATGGCTAAAACAGATAGTACTACTAAATTTTTAAACCAATAAATAGTTCCTTTTAACCTTCAAACTGATGTGGTAAAACAACTCACTTTGGAGGTTATAATTTTTTATAGAAGGGTAAAATCTCCTCAAAAGACAATCTGAAAAATTTATGCAAACTTAACGAGTAGCATTACTTGACAACTTCAAAAACAGATTTATAATGAAAGTATAGGCAGAAAGAATTGGGAGATTAACCTTCTGATTTGATAATTATTCTGTCAATTAAGCCAATGCAAACAAAGATCATTTTTTGTCTTAATGAACAGGCATACTTTAAAAACCTGCTCAGGAACATAGGGCACCCCCCTTCTTTCGTCTGACATTCTTAAATGCCCTTAGTATTTCCGTCTCGTTTATTTTAACCAATCCACATTTTCCGTTTCCAATAAATAATAAAGGTATTACGATTGAGGATGGTTTGTAGTAGCATCTATATTTCGGCTATGCGCCAACAAACCTCAATGTGGAATAAGTTTTCTAAAACACAATCAAGAAAGGGGTAAAGAGATGAAGAAGATTGCAAGAAAAGTTTTAAGTGGGGGACTGCTGCTGTTACTGTTATTATTTGTCTTTGTTGATCCGGATCCGGTGAAAGCCTACGGGCCTTCTACCATGTATACAACACCGGCAGGAGCGCCAGCACCGGGAGTTTTGTATGCGAGGGCCATGCAGACAAGCAGTGGAAAGATGTATGCAACATTTGAACAATACACCACCGGAGTATCTGCGTTCCCTATTTTTGAAAGCACCAATAACGGGGAAACATGGGCGAAGGTTGGTGATGTAAAGGATACTCATAAGGGAGTGGGAATGAGATGGGAACCCCAATTATATGAGTTGCCTCAGGCAATCGGCAATATGCCTGCTGGAACACTCCTTTGTGCTGGACTTGTACTGCCTTATGACCGTTCCTTCTGCGAAATAGATTTGTATAAGAGCAACGATGCAGGAAGAAACTGGACCTATGTAAGTACAATTGCAGAAGGCAAGAAAGCAAATCCTGGAGATGATCCAGTTTGGGAACCATTTTTAATGGTTGTTAATAACAAGCTAATCTGCTACTACTCAGATGAACGGGATACAGCTCATAGTCAAAAATTAGCGCATCAGACAACAACAGACGGCATCACTTGGAGCAGTGTGGTAAATGACGTTGCATTATCTGACAGCGGACAACGGCCAGGAATGGCAACAGTAGCTAAAATGCCAAACGGTAACTACATAATGACATACGAAATCATTGGAAAGAATGGTGGCGCATTCTATAAAATCTCATCAAATCCAGAAAGCTGGAATCCCACCGATGCAGGAACTTCCTTTGACTCATCGGGGAGTGGTCCATATTGTGTTAATTTAAATGGAACCATTATTTTAAGCAGTGGAGGTAATAGCAAGCTGTATACAAACACCAATAATGGGGTTGGAAGCTGGTCGCAGATCAATAGCATTGTTGGAGCATGTTATTCCAGATGTATTGTTCCGCTCAGCAACGGACGTTTGTTTGTAATCGGAGCAGGATGGAATGGATCTGGATTAAATAGTGTCACCTATGGCGACATGCCTGTTTCTACAACGATAGATACCTATGTTGCACTTACAAACCGGGCAACTGGGTTATGCATGGATGGATACGGCTCTACCACAAATGGCTCCGACTGCAAACAGTATGCCAAAAATAACAGCAATAACCAGCAATGGGTTCTTGAGCAATCCGGCAGTTATTATATGATCAGAAACGGTGCCACAGGATTATACTTAGATGGTATGGCCCGTACCGCGAACGGCTCTGTCTGTGGTCAATGGAGCAGCAGCGGAAGTAACAATCAGAAGTGGATCCGGGAAGCATCAGGTGATTACTACAAGTTTAAAAATGTTGCAACGGGGTTATATCTTGACGGCACGGGTTCAACGACCAACGGAGCTAATTTATACCAGTGGTCAGGTAGTACAAGTAATAATCAGCAGTGGTCCATTGCAACTCCTTAATTGCTAGATTGAAAGTCATGATTTAACATAAATAAATGTATTTATAAGAAGAAATTCGGATTTTTGCAAGTAAAGAGTTTCTCATAAATATATTTGAATCATAGAATCTAAGAGATGATGGGATTAATTTTACCTCTCATCTCTTTTTTTACCAGTCACCAGTATTTGTCTCGCTATAACGAAGCCCCCTTATCCATTAGGAAAGGTCTGTATTTTATGAGAGATACCCCCATTTTATTTGACAAACAAGGAACGTGGAAATATAATAGTGTACAATTACCTGACAGTCATACCATAGAATAGCTTTATATCCATGCAGTTCAGGCACAAGACATGGATTCGGAAGGGAGCAAAACATGAATCATTTAGGAACAGTTGTGTTGGAAACCGATCGTCTTATCTTACGCCCGTTTCGTTTAACGGATGCAGAGGATATGTATAGGAACTGGGCAAGCGATGTTCAAGTGACGAAATTCCTGGGTTGGCCTATTCACGAATCACCAGAAACATCAAAGACTGTGATTCAAGGTTGGATCGATCGATACGAAGATCCAAGGAGTTATGACTGGTGCATGGAGTATAAGGAAAATCATCAGGCTATTGGTAGCATTGGAGTCGTTTTCTGGAGTGAAAAAATAGATTCCGTTGAAATTGGATACTGTATGTCCAAGGAGTATTGGTTTAAAGGAATTATGGCAGAAGCGTTAAGGGAGCTAGTACGTTTTTTCTTTGAGGGCGTAGGATGCAACCGCATTGAAGCCAGGCATGATCCAAAGAATCCAAATTCCGGAAAGGTCATGAAAAAGGCTGGTTTGCGTTATGAAGGTACACTCATTGAGGCAGGCAGGAATAACATAGGAATCTGCGATCTTACTATATATGGAATTACAAGAAAGATGTACGAGGAAAATCGCATGACAAGATAGGTACATCTTATAAAGAAACTACATATTACAAGAATTCAGTTGAAATACAACTAGAAACGAAAGGGAATGATCCATGAAGAACCCGCTAAATTATCAGGTGACGGAATACGACTGCGGCCCCACCACATTGTTTAATGCAATGAGCTTTCTTTTTAAACGAGAGGAAGTGCCGCCCGATATTATGAAACACATTATGCTGTTCTGCCTTGATGCTTACAATATAAAAGGTGAGTTTGGGAAAAATGGAACTTCCCGCATGGCCATGATGTTTCTAAGTGACTGGTTTAACCAGTTTGGTAAGGTGAAGAAGTTTCCCATATACAGCGAATATTTAACGGGGGAAGAGGTGTATATAGGAGAGAATAGCCGGATCATGTACGCTCTTCAGCAGGGTGGTGTAGTGGTAGCACGGGTCATGTATGGATGCTGGCATTATGTGCTGATTACTGGAGCGGATCAAAAGCAGATTTATTTGTTTGATCCCTATTTTAGAAAGAAGCCGTTTCAAAAGCCAGAGATTAAGCTGATTGAAGATATGCCATGCAGCAGAAACCGAAGTGTTTCCTGGGATATGTTAAACAGTACAGGAAAGGGATTTTATGCCCTTGGCCCCTTGGAGATAAGAGAAGCCACCATATTATTTAATCGGGATACTCAGAAAAAGGCAGCGGATACCATAGAATATTTTATTTAATAATGGAATGGAAAAAGGAGTTTTGCAGGTCCTGTTACTAGGGAATGCAAGACTCCTTATTTTTTGATTACTATGACCATGAATATTAGGTATAATAAAGATATTATTATTTTTAAAATAGTTTGTAACGAACCGGTGGATTTGGGCACTTATTAAGAGAAAGGATGAGTGACATGGATTCAATGGATGAAATATATCGCAGGCATTCCAAGATGATATACTATTTTTTATTGTCAAAAGTGAATGATCCAGATCTTGCGGAAGAATTGACTCAGGAGACTTTCTACCAGGCTCTAAAAAGCTTTCATACCTTTGAAGGGCGAAGCAGTGTGTCTACTTGGCTGTGCGGAATCTCTGGCCATGTATACCAAACATGGTGCAGAAAACAGAAATTTACGGTTGAACTGGACTCGGCGACAGAAGTGGCCCAGGATACGGCATTGGAGAAAACCGTTTTTCTGGAATGGGACAGTAAGGAAATATTAAAACACCTGCATTCTTTAAAGGACCCCATGAGAGAGGTGATGTATCTAAGGCTTATAGGGAATCTCTCCTTTTTGGACATTGGAGAGATAATGGAAAAAAGTGAAAACTGGGCAAGAGTTAATTTTTACCGTGGGAAAGAGAAAATAATTGAGGAGGTAAGAAAAAATGAGAAATGAGATACCTTGTGAAGTCATAGAAGATTTACTTCCATTGTATGTAGATAATCTGACTCAGAGCGGGACCAATGAAATCATAAAAGAACATTTAAAAGAATGCGAAAGCTGTCTTATAAAGTATGAAAATATGACAGGCCAGTTGGGGAAAGAAGAGCTTAAAGAAGAAACTCCACAAGTCGAAATCGATTATCTGAAAAAAATCAAACGTAAAAATCAGAATAAAATTGTTCTTGCTACTCTATCTACAATATTAATCGGAGCTGCGATCATACTTGCAAAGCTCTTTATAATTGGATCTCCGATTGGGGATTACCAGACGAAGATGGAGGCAGCAGGTGGAAAACTAATGATAACTGGGGAGATTAGCGACACAAGCAAAGCCTTTCGCCGTTATGAAATCAAAGACGGAGTGCTGGTGGTTTATGGAACCAATTCTTCGTTCCTAAACCATAGGAGACAATTTACACTGGAGTATGAATTAAACCAGGGTGACATTTTGGTCAATGGAGATCTGGTGAAAGCCGATGGAACCATTATAACAGAAAAGGCCCAAAACCTTTATAAACATAAAAATCCATACGTTGGCGGAATGGCAGGCAATGCAACCTTGGCAGGTATTCTGGAAATATATCCAAACCTGGGAAGCTTCACAAATGAGCTTCAGACATCATATGAGCCATATGGCTGGACGCTACGTTTTGAACATGAGGTGCTTCCTTCCAACCAGATGAAATTTGACTCCATGATGGAATCCTATGCAACAGTCTTATTGGCATTAATCGACAACTGCGGTGGAATCACCTGGACGTATCAAAGCGGAGATGAGAGCGTAAGTAAAACCTTTACTTTGCATAACGCAAATGAAAGGGTTGAACAGGATGTGAAAACATTTTCAGTCAGTCCCGAAAGAGTCCAAGAGCTTTTAAATTTATTAAATATTAAGTAGTCAGAGACATTTTAAAATCCCCCAAAAGCTGTTTTTTCTTGAAAGAGTAGAGATAAATGGTATAGCATGGATGGAAAAAAGGTATTATAATGATGTTGTACTATCAATGTCTGAATTCACACGAGGTACAACACAAAAAACAACATACATGCGGGAGGTATTTGATGCAGACATTTAAAGAGTTGTATGAAAGTACGGTTAAATCAGTATTGGATGGGGAGTCGGTCACACCAGAGGCAGGAGATTACGATCCCTATCACCTGGATTGTCTCTTAAATCCAGAGAAGAATCCCATTGTAATAAGAACTGGGAAATGTACCTGTTCTAAGAAAGAAAAGTGTGACTGCCTGGATCGCTGTCCCTTTGGAGCTTTGAGCATGGGAAAAGATGGGGTGGAAGTAGACCCTGAATTATGCTTGGGGTGCGATAACTGCATTGAAGGGTGTGCCAAGGAAAAGCTTACTGCAAGTACGGATATCATTCCAGCTCTAAAAGCGGTCAGAAGCGCAAAAGGACTTGTTTATGCCATGATCGCACCGGCATTCTTAGGCCAGTTTACTAAGGACGTGACTCCTGGTAAGCTAAGAAATGCCCTGAAAGAAGTGGGATTTGATGGAATGCTTGAGGTTGCTTTGTTCGCGGATATTTTGACCTTAAAAGAAGCACTGGAGTTTGACAAAAATATTGTTAACGATGGAGACTTCCAATTAACGAGCTGCTGTTGTCCTATGTGGATTGGTATGATTCGTAAAGTCTATCATCAGTTGCTCCCACATGTGCCTGGTTCTGTATCTCCTATGGTGGCTTGTGCCAAGGTGGTGAAAGCGCTTCACCCAGATGCCATGACCATATTTATCGGTCCTTGCCTTGCAAAGAAGGCAGAGGCAAGAGAAAAGGACTTGGTGGGAATTGTTGATTATGTACTTACGTTCCAAGAAATAAAAAATATATTTGATGCTTTGGGAATTGATCCTGCTTCTATGGAAGAAAGCGAAAAAGATCATTCGTCAAAAGCGGGAAGAATTTATGCTAGAAAAGGTGGAGTCAGCGAAGCGGTAGAGCTTACAGTAAAGGCCATCGACCCAGATAAGAAAACAAAGATAGTAACCAAAAAGGCCGACGGAGTTCCAGCCTGCAAAAAGATGATACAAGATATCATGGATGGAAATATCGAAGCTAATTTCTATGAAGGAATGGGCTGCGTAGGCGGTTGTGTCGGCGGTCCCAGGGCAATCCTTGATGTGGAACACGGCACAGAGCTGGTGAATGATTACGGGGATAATGCCACCTATCAGCACCCGGCGGAAAATCCTTATGTGATCGAACTTTTACACCGATTGAATTTGGATACCATAGAAAGTCTTCTGGAAGAGACCGATTTGTTCAGCCGTAACATTACCTGATTATAAAATTTGTAACAATAAAGTGCCGCTAGAAAGCTGTCTATTAGCTATTTTACGGCACCTTATTTATTTTCTATATTACTACCAGCTTCCAGTCACGATGATTAAATTCTTCCAATTCGCTTTTCGTAAAAGGTATTTTGTTTTTGTCTATCATTAGGAAGATACCTCTTGAGATACTGTGGTTAGTTTACACTAATAATTATTACAGGGGAAGCGTAAATGTACAACATGAGAAGAGTAGACTATATAATGTCTTTCTCCATATAATAAAGAATCTGAAAACCAGCTCTTTTTGTAAAGAGCGACAGATCTTCTTCCTTCACGACCCGAAACCCCTGCCGTTCATAAAGCTTTTTTGCCAACGGATTCGTATCCACTACCTCTAAAATAACTTTCTTTTTTCCAATAGATTTGGCATATTCAAAGGTCTTATTCAAAAGACTAGACCCAATACCAAGACCTCTGGCCTGTTCTGAAACCACCAAAGGATCAATGTGAATCACATCTGGGTCGGTTTCACCGTGGATCAGCCGAAAAAAAAGGTAAGCCACATATCTCCAAAGAGAAGAGAAAACGGAAAATGTTGAACGTAAGGATTGAAAGGAGATTGGCGCGTAGTAACCCGTTCCTTTTTCCAGTCCAATAAATCCCAACACCCGTTCTCCGCTTAACGCATAAAAACCGCTTTTATATCTTATGCATCTGCTAAGTACCTTAACCGCACGCTTTTCATCCTTTGGAAAGACCCAAAGCGTATTAAATTTCTCAGGAAATGCCTTAAAAAACAACCTGGCAGTTTCCTTTTTTTGTCTTGGAGTTAGAATGTTTGTAATTGTAAGCGAATTAATGTCCATAAGAATCTCCTTTATTATTTTCATTTAGAAATCCATTTAAAATAGTATCTGTTAGAATACCAGCAGCATCGTTTTTTGCCATATTTCCTGAATGGATCTCCTGCCAAGCCACAAAAAGAAGGTTATAGATGGTAGTCAGCATCCACTTCTCCGGAAGAGAATCCTTTAAAAGACCTTGCTTCCTCCAACCCCTTATGGAATCCATAAGGACTTTTTTTAGTGCGGCTTCCCGGAGGGCAACTTCTGTGTTTTCATCCACAGAAGCTGCATAAGCCAGAAAATAAATCTTATCTCCAAGAGGAATCAATTTCTGAAATAATTCCATAAACGAACGGTAACTATCATTTTCATAGAAGGTGATTTCTCCCATGGAAGACTCCACCAATTCAAGGGCGTGAAAGGCAATTTCCTCAAGGAGTGCTTCTTTAGAGGCGAAATGTCGGTGGAGTGTAGCAATTCCAATCTTTGCGTAGTCTGCGATTTCCTGTAAGGTAGAAGTTGGTTTCAAAGACAATTGTTCCGTGGCAGCTTCTAAAATAACACTGTGTTTGTTGCTCTTATTTTGATTTTGCATGTTAGGTCCTTTGATATCATTATGTTTAAAATGATAGATTTATATATCATTAAGTATATAATGATACCAAGTGTATGGGATTGTCAAGTGGCAAATCAAGATTTATAAAATTATAATATTTACTTTAATAGGCTTTTTTCTAAGAAGTTCCATTGTTTTGTAACTTGCTTTTCCTCTTGTAAAAATGTAAAATAATAAGGTATGCATAGACAAGATCTGAGATCCAAGGAAAGGAAATGGGTATGACAACAGGCAGAATGAATCAGCTGGTGATAATGGTGAACTTATGCAGCAGCGTAGTGGAAGGAATTGAACACCTCATGTCCAACCAGGAAAATAAGCGTTTGAAGGAGGATACTGTCTCCGGATTAATGACCCTTGTGGGAAACCTAAAGGAGATGAAGGCAGATAAATCCGTGACCCATGAGACCAGATGGATGGCAGAGATTATAAAAAACTGGCTGTTTGTCTATGACCAGGAATTCAAGGACAGACTGTACCGGTGGTATTTTACAACATTGAAGGAAATACGGAACTTAATGGCAGAGGAATTAGAAACCTGCCCCATCTGTTCAGGGAAAGGGGTTCCCCATTACAGTGCCGTACTCTATATGGAAACAGGAGATCAGGATGAATCTGTTTCAAAGCCGGTACGAATCTTTATGAAATGTGAAGAGTGCGGAAATTATTATCTTGCAAAAGATGAGAGGAATTTTTTAAAGGAATATAAAGAACATAGTAGGACAAAGGCTGGATGCGAAAGACTACTTAAAGATGTTAGTAGTTTTGCCCCAGAAGGCTCCTTGTTGTTTATTGGAGACAAAAAGAGTCAATTATACAAAGAGGCAGAAAAGACAGGATATACCTTAAAGGCAATTACCCTGGAAGAATCTGAGGATCATAAGGAATATGAGAAATATTCCGTTGTAATTCTGGATCATATTCCAAAGACAAGAGATGTGAGAACCGTCTTAACCCGAGCAGCGGAGAGTCTGACGGATGATGGAGTCTTATGGTTTGACGGGCCAGATTTTGAAAAAACTCTTGCTAGTCTAGAGAAAAAAGGAACTCCTATCTGGAGACGAGAGGCTTCGGAAGTTTGCTTTACAGAAGAAGGAGTGGATATTTTAGCACAATCTTGTGGGCTATCCATTAAATCCTATCGTCGTGTGGGAACGGCCTGGGGGCGTATTGAAGTCATTGCCAAAAAATTAGTCTGAAAGAAGGAATGAGATTTGGGTCATCTGACAACCCGGGATGCTTATTTAAATCTAAGCGACCGAATTAACTGGTTTACACAAGGAGCGCCAGAGTCAGAGACGCTTTATAAAATTCTTCAGGTTTTGTACACGGAAAAGGAAGCCAAATGGGTATCCCTTCTTCCGGTACGTCCATTTACGGCTAAAAAAGCCGCTAAAATCTGGGGAACCACAGAATACCGTGCAGAAAAATATCTGGTGCATTTATGTGAGAAGGCATTATTAGTGGATTCCTGGCACGATGGAGTACACAAGTTTGTAATGCCGCCGCCTATGGCTGGATTTATTGAATTCGCACTGATGAGAACCAGAGGAGACATTGATCAGAAATACTTAAGCCAGCTTTACTATCAATACATGCATGTAGAAGAAGACTTTATCAAAGACCTGTTCTTTGCCACGGAGACAAAGCTTGGACGGGTTTATGTTCAGGAACCGGTGCTAACCAATGAAAAGACCAACCATATCCTGGATTATGAAAAGGCCACACATATAATCGAAGAGGCTGAGTATATCGGCCTTGGTCTATGTTATTGTCGTCATAAGATGTCCCATGCCGATCACCCCTGTGAAATCGATGCTCCCTGGGATGTCTGCCTGACCTTTGACAATGTGGCAAGATCACTATCGGAACATGGAGACTATACAAAGCTGGTTTCAAAGGCAGAAGCATTAGACGCCTTGGAACGATCTTATGAAAGCAATCTAGTCCAGATCGGGGAGAATGTAAGGGAACGTCCGGCGTTTATGTGCAATTGCTGCGGTTGCTGTTGTGAAGCATTACAGGCGGCCAGGAGATTTAGTCCCATGCAGCCTGTGGCGACCACTAACTATATCCCCAATATCTCAGCAGAAGGTTGCGTGGGCTGCGGAAAATGCGCGAAGGTCTGCCCGGTCCTTGCCATATCTATGGAGGCAAAAGAAGACGGGAAAAAGCGGGCAGTTCTTGATTCGGAGATTTGCCTGGGCTGTGGAGTTTGTGCCAGAAACTGCAACTTTAAGAGTATTGAGATGAAGAGAAGGCCAAAGCATATCATCACACCGGTTAACAGCACCCACCGTTTTGTGCTCCAGGCCATTGAAAAGGGAACACTGCAAAATCTGGTATTTGACAATCAGGCATTTGCAAATCACAGGGCAATGGCTGCCTTGTTTGCTGCGATTTTAAAGCTTCCGCCTTTGAAGCAGGCACTGGCAAGCAAACAGTTGAAGTCCATTTATCTGGATCGGTTATTATCCCATTCGAATAAAAGTCCGTCAAAAGATTAATCAAAAGAAAAAGGAAGCGATAACGTGTTTGATAAAATTACGGAAAATGATATCAAGAAGATGAAGGAAGAAATCGCACACAGAAAGCTGGTGGTCCGAAAGGAAGCTCTTGAGGCGGTAAAAGAGGCAAGAGCCCATGGTGATCTCAGCGAAAACTTTGAATACCATGCGGCCAAAAAGGACAAGAACTTAAATGAGAGCCGAATCCGCTATTTAGAGGGCATGATTAAGACCGCTCAGATCATTACCGAGGATTCCAAGGAAGATGAAATCGGCCTTTATAATACCGTAGACCTATATTTTGAAGACGATGATGAAATAGAAACTTATAAACTAGTCACCACGGTTCGTGGAAACTCCATGAAAGGACTGATCAGTTCCGAATCGCCTCTTGGTAGGGCTGTGATGGGCCACAAGGTAGGCGACAGGGTATTTGTAAAGATCAGTGACAAAGCAGGATATTATGTGGTGGTAAAACGACTTGATAATACGAAAGACGATGGCAGCGATCGGTTAAGAAGCTATTAGCAGCCCAGAGGAAACGATCATGATGAAAGATATGACAAAAGGAAACATCCCAAAACAGCTAATCGGGTTTTCCATTCCTCTGGTTCTTGGCAATCTGTTTCAGCTCACCTATAATGCAGTGGACTCTATTGTGGTGGGGAAATTTGCAGGTGAAAAGGCTCTGGCAGCAGTGGGAACTGGTAACCCGGTAATGAACATAATGATACTTGGCATTACTGGTATCTGCATCGGAGCTTCCGTTTTAATGAGTGAGTTCTACGGATCGGGAAAATATGACAGGTTAAAAAAAGAGGTTTCCACCATCCTTTTATTTGGCACCTATTTTTCACTGGCAGTAGCCATTTTGGGGGCTATATTTAGCGGTAGCATCCTTCGGCTTTTGCAGGTGCCAGAAGAGATTATGGAGGATGCGGTCATCTATCTAAGAGTTATATTTCTTGGAATGCCCTTTACCTTTTTTTACAATGCCGTGGCATCGGCTCTAAGGAGTGTTGGAGATTCCAAAACTCCGGTCCGCTTTTTGGCGTTTGCCTCCGTCTTAAATGCAGTACTTGACCTGCTTTTAGTAGGTGTATTTGGCATGAGCGTTTTTGGCGCTGCCCTTTCTACGGTTATTGCAGAAGCCGCTTCTGCCATCCTTTGTATCTGGCATGTTTACCGTAAGGTGCCGCTTTTAAGGCTTGGCAAACAGGAGTTTCGTTTGGACCGGAATTTATTAGGGCTTACGTTGCGCCATGGTTCTATTACAGCCTTGCAGCAGTCCTGCCAACCCATAGGAAAGCTTTTGATACAGGGAATGATTAATCCTTTGGGAGTCAGCACCATTGCTGCATTTAATGCGGTAAACCGGGTGGATGATTTCGCATTTACCCCGGAGCAGAGCATTGCCAGTGGAATGATGATCTTTATTGCTCAAAACCGGGGAGCCGGGAATAAGGAGCGGGTAAAGAAAGGGTTCCGTTATGGACTTTTCACCCAGTTTGGTTACTGGGTGATCATATGTGTCGTGATCTTATTATGTAAAGAGCCTGTCATGAGACTTTTTGTATCTGAGGGTGACACCGGCTTAGTGCCTTTGGGCACCAAGTATCTGGGGCTGATGGCATTTTTTTATCTCATGCCTGCATTTACCAATGGTCTGCAGGGATTTTTCCGTGGTATGGGAGATATGACCATTACCCTTATTTCCACACTGATTCAGATTTCAGTCCGGGTGGTGTTCGTATCCTTACTGGTTCCGGTTATGGGACTGACAGGCGTTGCATTTGCTTGCCTGGCTGGTTGGAGTTGTATGTTACTTGTTGAGGTCCCTTATTATTACTGGTACAAGAAAAGAAGCAAATTACTACAGGAGTGAACAGATGATTAAGAATATTGTATTTGATATGGGAAGAGTGCTGGTTGATTATGAAGGAGATAAAGTCTGCAAACTTTATATCGAAGATGAGGCAGAACGGAGAGCGGTAACAGCTACGGTTTTTGATTCCCAGGAATGGCTGTTTTTAGATATGGGCCTTTTGTCAGAAGAGGAAGCCCTAAAGAGAATGCAGGCTCGATTACAAACGGATCACGCCAAAGAGATGGCAGCTCTGTGTTTTCTTAAGTGGCACGAAGTCAATATGAAGCCTAATGAGGAAATGGGTAAGGTTGTAGCGGATCTTAAGAACCAGGGCTATGGAATCTATCTTTGTTCCAATGCTTCTGTAAGACTCCTCACCTGCTATCAGATGATCCCCGGCATTGAACATTTTGACGGAATCTTGTTTTCCGCAGAGGTGAAATGCATAAAGCCTCAAAAGGAAATGTATCAACACTTCTTTGAGCGATTCCAATTAAATCCAGAAGAATGCTTCTTTATCGATGATTTACCAATGAATATTGAGGGAGCCAAAGAGTGCAAAATGGACGGCTATTGTTTTGCAGATGGAAATATTGATCGCTTGAAAGAAGCTTTATCCCAGCTAAATGCGTAGCAGGGTCCCCAATGAAGGCAAGGAGAAATACATAGTATGTACCGGATTCAGATAAACCATATGGACTTAGATCAGATCGCAAAGTCTGGTCAATGCTTCCGCTTTGAGAGAAAAGAGGGGCATGAAGGCATCTTTTCCATCGCTGCGGCTGGAAATTATGTAGAAGCAGTAAAAGAGGAAGACAGCTTTTTGTTTTCCTGTGAGGAAGAAGAATTTCACCGTTTTTGGGCCGGGTATTTTGATCTGGAAGCCGATTACGGAGGTTATAAAAGCCATGTGGATTCTGAAGATACCTACCTAAGAGAAGCGGTAAAATGGGGCTGGGGCGTGCGGATCTTAAAACAGGATCTGTGGGAAATCCTCATCACCTTTTTAATCTCTCAAAATAATAACATTACCCGTATCCGAAACAGCGTGAAAAAGCTTTGTTCTCAGTTTGGAGAAGAAAAAAAGGGAAAGGGCCTTACTCTTTTGGCTGATGGCAGTTTTATGGAGGAGGAACGTATCTATCATACCTTTCCCACCCCTCAAGCCTTAAAGGCGGCTGGCTCTTTGGGACTTTCCAGTATGTCCCTTGGATACCGGGATAAATATATCTTATCCGTAGCGGAATTTGCCAGTGAGCCGGAAGGAAATGCATGGCTGATGGAGCTTTTAGAGGCGGATTATAATAAGGCTCATGAGATGCTTTTAAAACAGTATGGCATCGGAAAAAAGGTAGCAGATTGTGTCTGTCTCTTTGGTCTCCATCACGTGGGAGCCTTTCCAATTGATACTCATGTAAAGCAGATTTTAGAAAGTCACTATCCTCAGGGGTTCCCCTTGGAGCGGTATCACGGGTACGCAGGAATTCTGCAACAGTATATGTTCTATTATAAATTAAATCATGTGCAGACAAAAGAGTCTGTTCCAACCCTATAAATGCCTGGGCGGCTAATGCTGCCTGGGCATTTTTTGCGTCTTTTGTCGAAATAGTTCATACTTTTTACACACAATCAACAAAACTATATCACACATTTTTCACATTTCCATTTTAATCTAAAGAAGAGCGCAAAAAGCGAGATAGAACAGGAGGAGAAAGAGTTGATTGAAGTCAGAAACCTGGTTAAGGATTACGGCGGACATCTGGCAGTAGACCATCTAAACTTTACGATTTATGATGGTCAGATCTATGGCTTCTTAGGGCCAAATGGAGCTGGAAAATCCACCACAATGAATATTATGACAGGATATATAGGTGCGACAGAAGGGGATGTGTTAATCAATGGTCATAACATACTAGAAGAACCTGAGGAAGCGAAAAAGTGCATCGGTTACCTTCCAGAACTTCCGCCACTGTATGTGGATATGACCGTAGAGGAACAGCTTATATTTGCCGCAGAATTAAAAAAGATTCCGAAAAAGGAAAGAACACAAGCGGTCTCGGAGGTCATGGAGCTAGCTAAGCTTACAGACGTGAAAGGTCGTTTGATTCGAAATTTATCAAAGGGCTATCGACAAAGAGTAGGGCTTGCCCAGGCCGTGATTGGATTTCCGCCTGTCATCGTATTAGACGAACCGACCGTAGGTCTTGATCCAAAGCAGATTATAGAAATACGGGATACCATTAAGGAACTTGGAAAAAATCATACGGTCATTTTAAGCTCTCATATCTTATCCGAGGTCAGTGCAGTATGCGACCACATCATGATCATTGACAAAGGGAAACTGATTGCCAGTGATACTCCAGAGAATTTAGAGCGTCAGATGGCAGTGGCTTCTGGTATGGAACTTCTGATTAAGGCATCCAGGGAAGAGGTTGAAACCACGCTGAATGCCATTTCTCAGGTGGATACGATCACTGTCTTAGAAAGTGGAGAGGAAGGAATCTGCAAGGCATTGGTAAGCTTTCGAAGTGGAGAGGACGAGGGGGAAGAAGATGTACGGGAGCGTATCTTCTTTGCATTTGCAGATAAGAGATTGCCCATCTTATCCATGCAGTCTCAAAAGGCTTCTTTGGAGGATGTGTTCCTTGAACTTACAAAAGATGGGGAATCAGCTAGAGTGAAGGATCTTGATGAGCCAGAGAATATTCAGGAAAGCATATCAAAGAATGATGATGCAACCGAAAGCCATACGGATGCGGAACAAGAAGAAGGAGAGGGGGATCAATCAGAATGAGTGCGATCTATCGAAGAGAACTTAAATCCCATTTCCAGTCCATGACAGGATATGTGTTCATAGCCTTTATGGTGCTGTTTATTGGAATCTATTTTATGGCGTATAACATGATGAGTGGTTACCCGTATTTTTCCTATACTCTTTCTGGTATGGTTACCATTATCATGATTGGGATTCCGGTACTTACCATGAGAAGTTTTGCAGATGACAGGAAGACAAAGACGGATCAGCTTCTTTTGACAGCCCCTGTGTCTGTTACCAAAATGGTTTTAGGAAAATACCTTTCCATGGTCACTGTATTTCTGGTACCAGTCCTTCTTACCAGTGTGTGCCCCCTTATCATCCAGATGAACGGTACGGCACATCTAAAAGCAGATTATGCCTCCATGCTGGCATTCTTTCTTCTTGGCTGTGTTTACATAGCCATTGGTATGTTTATCTCATCTTTGACAGAAAGTCAGATCATTGCAGCCGTAGGAACTTTTGGTATTATATTACTTCTGCTGTTATGGCCAAACCTGGTGGGATTTTTGCCTGCCAGTGCCTCCTCATCTGCTATAGGCTTTTTGATTCTATGGACTCTATTTGTTAGCATTGTGTACCGTATCACCAGCCATAATCTTCTGGGGATTGGTTTAGAGGCAGCAGGGGTAATTGCAATTGTTGGAATCTTTTTTCTAAAAAGAAATCTTCTTGACCGGGCGCTAGTCAATCTTTTGGAGAAAGTATCCATCACCCAGGTATTCCAAAATTTTGCCAGTCATTACATCTTTGACGCAGGCGGTCTGATTTCTTATATCAGTATCATATTTGTACTGATATTTTTGACCGTACAGTCCATAGAAAAACGCAGGTGGAGTTAGGAGGATGGAAATGACCAGAAAATTAAAAAAAGGCGGATATACGGCAATTCTTTCCGTCATTGTAATTGCAGCCGTAGTCGTATTGAATATGATTATTGGCCGCCTTCCGGAAAAAGTGCGACAGTGGGATATGAGCAGCAGTCAGATCTATACCCTAGGAAAGACCACAAATGATTTGGTTAAGGGCCTTGATAAGGACGTGACCATTTATGTAGTGGGCGATCCTTCTGCTGTGGATAAAAGGATCACCAGCTTTGTAAAACGCTACGAGGATTTATCTTCTCACGTTAAGGTGGAGACTTTGGATTCCGTTCTTCACCCGGATCAGGTAAGTAAATTAAAGGCAACGGACGACTCGTTATTTGTAAGCTGTGAAGCGAACAACAAAACAGAGGTTGTTCCATTTAGCAGCATTATAAAAATAGATCAAGCTTCCTATTATAGTTCCGGCCAGATGAAGGAAACGGAATTTGACGGAGAAGGTCAGCTTACCAGTGCCATTTCCCACGTGACCAATGATGTGGAGAAAAAGATCTATGTAACGGAAGGTCATAAAGAAGCTGCATTTGGAGCAACGGTTTCCGATATGCTGAAGAAATCAAACTTGACGGTAGCTCCTTTAAACCTGCTCACAGGAGGCAGCATTCCAAAAGACTGTGAACTTCTTTTTATGAATGCCCCAGAATCGGATTTGGCCGCTGATGAAAAGAAGATGGTCTCTGATTATTTAAGTGGTGGCGGAAATGTAATGATTCTTGCTGGATATTCAGAAACGGAGCGTCCAAATCTAAACGAGATTATCAATGAATTTGGTCTTAATCTGGAAAACGGACTTGCCGCTGACACCAAGAACTTTTATCAGAATAACCCTTATTACATCTTCCCTACCTTCCCAGCTGGAAATGAGCTGACACAGGGAACGGACGCAAAAAGTGCTTCTTTGGTTCTTCAGTCAGGCGCCATGACTCAGTTAACTACGTTACCTCAGGGCGTGGAAGTCACTCCTTTTATGGAAACAAGTGAGGCTGGTATGCTGGTAACGGCGGATAAGCAGACAAAAGGCACCTATCTTTTAGGAGCGGTTGCAACTAAAACAATGGATTCTGGCGCCTCACGTTTGACAGTTCTTACCACACCATCTTTGATTGATGAGGGAGTAAACACCAGTTTTACTAATTTAAACAACATGAATATATTCATGAATGCAGTGACTGCAAACTACTCAGATGTCACTAATGTTTCCATCCCTTCCAAGAGCCTTGATGTGGGATATAACACGGTTACCAAAGGTGGCTTATGGGGCGTAATATTTGTCTTAGTAATTCCTGCTTTAACCCTTGGTACTGGCCTGGTGATCTGGCTAAAGCGCAGACGACTGTAAGAGGAGGGCAAAAATGAAGAAGAAAAAAGGTATGATCTACAGTGCCTGCGCCCTAATCCTTCTCTGCGCCCTTTATGTAGGGGTAAACTTCTATTTAACTGGATCCGAAAAGAAGGAGAATGAGAAAAAGGAAGCAGATATAACTTACATGACAGATCTCTCTGAAATCCAGGCAGTGTCTTATGATAACAATGGACAGGAGTTGTCCTTTACAAAAAAGGAGGGAGTCTGGAAATACGACAGCGATGACCGTTTCCCGGTGAAGCAGACTCAAATAGAGGCTATGGCTTCTACGGCTTCAAAGCTGGAAGCCCTTAGAAAGCTGGAGGGAGCAGATGCCTTAAGTGCCTATGGCCTGGATAAGCCCATTCGAAAAGTGGAGGTAACCGCAGGTGATGGAAAAAAATCCGTGATTCTTCTTGGAAATGGCACAGAGGATGGGAATTATTATGCGGTTATTCAGGGAGAAAACACGCCTTATTTGATTAGCTCCTCCCTTTTTAGTGAGACGGAAGGTGGACTTAATGAGGTTATGGCGTTAGAAGAATTTCCTGCAATTCAAGGGACCGATATCAAGATCATCACCATTACACAAAATGGAACCACCAGTCATTACTTGAAAAAGGTGGTTGATAAAGCTGATAAAAGTGATAAGGACGAAACCGTTGAATGGTATAAGGATTCTGTTGATTCTGAAAGCAACAAGTTAAAGGAAAATTCCCCATTAAATGTCCTGGCTGATTCCATAAGTGGTTTAAAGGTGAAGAGCTGTGCCGATTATAAGGCAGAGGAGAGCCAGCTTGGTGGCTATGGGCTGGAGAAGCCTTTGGCGGAAATCAATTATACTTATGAAAAGAATGGGAAGGAAGAGACGTTTCATCTGTCCATAGGATCACTCAATCAGGATTCTACTGCTTATTATACACGGACCGAAGGCTCTTCTTATATTAATGAGATTGATAAGGCTTCCGTGGATAAGTGTTTGAATGTGGATAAGCAGGTTTAGCTGTTTTGTATAAGTGAAATTATGGAGTAATTAATGCAATTGATCTAACGAGGTGTGATATTGTTCAAAGATATAATGGAGTATATTCTTGAACTATAAAATCATATATCCCGATATATCCAGATCATCTAAGATGAGTAGTGCGAATCATAAGTGAATGTAAAATCACTGTAGGATTCGCACTATTTTTTTAGTAATCTTCTAACGAAAACGCGTAATATGATTTTCTGTTTGTTTAGAGGCTTATTCAATATTATAATAGTAACAAGTTTTTTGGAGATACTTTATATGATATTGTTATGTTTTACTTTGGGAAACTTCCTACCATTGTAGGTAAAAGAAACATTAGATATCAAACAATTGTATCTATTTTATGGATATCAGGAGGAAATCAGATTGTCTATTGGATACGCTTGTCAGCTAATAGGAGTTCCGGGAACGGAATTATCAAGATGTATTCTGAAGAATGCCAGTGAAGATAAATTAAGAATTTTAATCGAACAAAATCTAAAGTCCTTTGATACCATGATGGAATATAATATCAAACACAACATCCATCTTTTTCGAATCAGTTCAGATATCATTCCTTTTGGTTCCCATCAGGCGAATAAGCTTTTCTGGTGGGATGAGTTTGAAGGTATGTTTTCTGCAATCGGGAACAAAATTAGAAGCAATAATATCAGAGTATCCATGCATCCAGGACAGTATACCGTGCTGAATTCACCGGATCGAGCCATTGTTCAGAATGCAATCATGGACTTGAAATACCATGACCGATTTCTAACTGCTTTAGGTATGGACCAAACAAGTAAGATGGTACTTCATATCGGAGGCGTCTATGGAGATAAAAAGGAATCATCTAAGAGGTTTGTAGAAAACTTTC
This sequence comes from Hungatella sp. UBA7603, assembly GCA_002478865.1. Taxonomy (GTDB): domain Bacteria; phylum Bacillota; class Clostridia; order Lachnospirales; family Lachnospiraceae; genus Lacrimispora. The sequence goes on along the minus strand of DLJZ01000029.1, from coordinate 37,556 downwards.
AATTACTTTCTGATTCCATAAAGAGTCGGCTTATTTTGGAAAATGATGACAAGAGCTATACTGTAAAGGAAGTTCTAAATATCGCCCATCAAACTGGCTCCCCCGTTGTTTTTGATAATCTCCATAATGAGATCAATCCTTCCATACCAAATCTCTCTGAACAGGAATGGATGCTGGAATGCAGAAAAACTTGGAAACTAGAGGACGGTAGACAAAAGATTCATTATTCCCAGCAAGGGAAAAATTCTCCCATAGGAGGACATTCAGAAACTGTATTTTTAAATGACTTTGAAAAATTCTATCCGTTTGTTCCCCCCGAGACAGATATTATGCTGGAAGTGAAAGATAAAAACCTTTCAGCCATGAAATGCATAAACGTGATATGCCTCAATGCAACCGCGGCAGAGCTTGAACCTGAGTGGGCAAGATATAAGTACTATGTCCTAAGCCATTCTGCAAGAATTTATACGGAGATCAGGCAATTGTTAAAAGACAAAAAGGCTTCTGTTGCAAAAGAATTTTATACCTTGATAGAGACTGCGATGCTTCTAGGAGAGGACATGGGGGCAGAGGTCAATGCGGCAGAACATGTATGGGGATATATTAGCAAAGACAGTACAGCCCCGGAGAAAAACAGGTATCTAAAACTCCTTAGCGGATATCAAAAGAAAGAAAATACCATAACCTCAATTAAAAAGCACCTATTATCCTGTGCAGTAAAAAGAAATTTAGAGTACCTAATAAACTCCTATTATTTTTATATTTAATATTATTTTAAGATAACTCCTTGGAATCAGTCTGAAAGCACCAGTCTGATTCCAGGGAGTTTTGTATTTTCAGGAGATAGGAGGCACCAGTATTACGCTGAAATTGTGTAAAAAAATCCACAGATAACCATAAGATCACTTACATAAAAAGACTTTGCCTGGCTGTTATTTCACCATTTGAGGGAGAAGGAGCCGGGCAGAGTCTTTTTCTTTTATAACCCTGATTCATAGGTTCAATTCCATTCTCATATATAAGTTTCCAGTAAAAATATTTGATTTTAGTTGAAAAATATCATTAAATGTTCTATTATGATAAGAATACATCAGCATAGTACAGTGATATAGAGGGAGAAGATGAGATGAATTACAACATTGCAGTGATCCCTGGCGATGGGATCGGGCCTGAAATCATTGGAGAAGCCAAGAAAGTCCTTGATAAAGTAGGAAGTGTATATGGTCATGACTTTCAGTATACAAAGGTTCTGATGGGCGGTATTTCCATCGACACCTACGGCGTTCCCTTGACAGACGAAGCGTTAGAAACAGCAAAAAATAGTGATTCCGTTCTCCTTGGCGCAGTCGGCGGAGATGTGGGAAATTCAAAATGGTACGATGTGGCACCGAATCTCAGACCTGAAGCGGGGCTACTATCCATCCGTAAAGGTCTTAATTTATTTGCTAATATAAGACCGGCTTACCTCTATAAAGAACTGGCGGCTGCCTGCCCCTTAAAAGAAGAGATTATAGGAGAAGGCTTTGACATGGTAATCATGAGAGAGCTGACAGGTGGACTTTACTTTGGAGATCGTTTTACAAAAGAGGTAGACGGAGTTATGACAGCCGTAGATACTCTTACTTATAATGAAACAGAAATCAGACGTATTGCAATAAAAGCCTTTGAAATTGCCATGAAGCGGAAAAAACGAGTGATTAGCGTGGATAAAGCCAATGTGCTGGATTCCTCCAGACTTTGGCGTAAGGTAGTGGAAGAGGTGGCAAAGGATTATCCCGAAGTCCACTTAAACCACATGTTGGTGGACAATTGTGCCATGCAGTTAGTCATGAATCCAGGACAATTTGATGTAATTTTGACGGAGAACATGTTTGGAGATATATTATCAGATGAGGCCAGTATGATCACCGGGTCCATCGGAATGCTTTCTTCAGCCAGTATGAATGAAAGTAAATTCGGAATGTATGAACCTAGTCATGGTTCGGCTCCGGATATTGCAGGAAAGAACATCGCAAACCCTATCGCAACCATTCTTTCTGCGGCTATGATGCTTCGTTATTCCTTTGATTTAGATGAAGAAGCGAAAGCAGTGGAAAAAGCAGTGGAAATGGTATTACAGGAAGGATACCGGACCGCAGATATCTTATCGGAAGGTCAAAGTAAAGTATCCACCACAGAGATGGGAGATTTAATTGCGAAACGGATTATAAAATAGTTGCCAATCGTTGCCGGAAGGGGAAGAAAACCAGTGGTTTTTGACCTCTCCCGGATTTCCATATCATCAGAAAACGAAAAAGGAGTGTGCAGCAGATGAAGAGTGACTCAGTAAAAAAAGGAATGCAGCAAGCACCTCATCGTTCCCTGTTTCATGCGTTGGGAATGACAGAGGAAGAGATGGAGAAGCCTTTAATTGGAATCGTCAGTTCATATAATGAGATCGTCCCAGGACATATGAACCTGGATAAAATCACCAATGCTGTTAAGATGGGCGTCGCCATGGCAGGTGGTAACCCGGTTATGGTTCCGGCTATTGCAGTCTGCGATGGAATTGCCATGGGACATATCGGTATGAAGTACTCCCTGGCAACCAGAGATCTAGTCGCCGATTCCACCGAATGTCTGGCAACTGCTCACGCTTTTGACGCTCTGGTTATGATCCCCAATTGTGATAAAAATGTCCCCGGACTTTTAATGGCAGCCGCGCGTGTTAATGTACCCACAGTGTTCGTCAGTGGCGGACCAATGTTAGCTGGTCGTGTGCACGGGCACAGAACAAGTCTATCCAGTATGTTTGAGGCAGTAGGTGCTTACTCTGCAGGAAAGATGACAGAAGAGGAAGTAAAGGAATACGAGCAGAGTGCTTGTCCTACCTGCGGCTCCTGTTCTGGTATGTATACGGCAAACAGCATGAACTGTCTGACAGAGGTACTTGGTATGGGACTTCGTGGAAACGGCACCATTCCAGCCGTATACTCCGATCGAATTAAGCTTGCAAAACATGCAGGAATGGCTGTTATGGATATGCTAGAGAAGAATATCCGCCCTAGAGATATTATGAATGAAAGATCATTCCGCAATGCCCTGGTTATGGATATGGCTCTTGGATGCAGTACCAACAGTATGTTACATCTTCCAGCCGTTGCTCATGAGGCAGGCGTGGAACTTAACTTAGAAATCGCCAACGAAATCAGCGCTAAAACACCGAACCTTTGTCACCTGGCACCAGCAGGCCCTACTTATATAGAAGATTTACATGAGGCAGGCGGTATTTATGCGGTTATGAATGAGATCAGCAAGCTTGGTCTTTTAGACTTAGACTGCATGACAGTCACAGGCAAAACCGTAGGAGAGAATATTAAGGGCTGTGTCAACAGAGACCCACAGGTAATCCGTACCGTAGAGAATCCTTACAGCAACACCGGAGGAATCGCTATCTTAAAAGGAAACTTAGCTCCTGATTCTGCCGTTGTAAAACGTTCTGCCGTAGCTCCTGAGATGCTTCAGCACGAAGGACCAGCACGCGTGTTTGACTGCGAAGAGGATGCCATTGATGCAATTAAAGGTGGTAAAATTGTAGCAGGAGACGTTGTTGTCATTCGTTATGAAGGACCGAAAGGTGGTCCTGGTATGAGAGAGATGTTAAATCCTACTTCAGCGATCGCTGGTATGGGACTTGGTTCTTCCGTAGCCCTCATTACAGACGGACGTTTCAGCGGAGCTTCCAGAGGCGCTTCCATTGGTCATGCTTGTCCGGAAGCCGCAGTGGGAGGACCCATCGCATTGGTGGAAGAGGGAGATATCATCTCCATTGATATTGATAAATGCAGACTAGATGTGTTGGTATCAGATGAAGAAATGGCAGCCAGAAAAGAAAAATGGCAGCCAAGAAAGCCACAGGTAACCACAGGATATCTGGCCCGTTATGCGGCCATGGCAGCCCCGGCCAGCCGGGGGGCAATTCTTGAATTATAAAGAAAAGGAGCGGCCTATGAAGACATTGACAGGAGCAGAGATTGTAATCGAATGCTTAAAGGAGCAGGGAGTGGATACCATTTTCGGATATCCGGGAGGCTCGATCCTGAATATTTACGATGCCCTTTATAAGCATCAAGATGAGATCAACCACATCCTTACGGCCCATGAGCAGGGAGCGGCCCATGCGGCAGACGGATACTCCAGGGCAACTGGTAAAGTGGGAGTTTGTATGGCTACCTCAGGACCTGGTGCTACGAATCTTGTAACTGGAATTGCAACTGCATATATGGACTCCATCCCAATGGTAGCCATCACCTGTAACGTAGCCCTTCCCCTTCTTGGGCGGGATAGTTTTCAAGAAATTGATATTACTGGCGTAACCATGCCGATTACTAAATATAATTTCATTGTGAAGGATATCACAAAACTGACCGATACCATACGGAGAGCCTTTGTTATCGCACAGACAGGAAGACCCGGCCCCGTTCTTGTTGATATTACAAAGGACGTAACCGCAGCAACCTATGATTATGAATATAAGGAGCCAGAGCCAATCATCCGTCAGGAAGATACCATTACAGAGGAAGACTTAGAAACAGCTCTGACCATGATCCGCAAAGCACAGAAGCCTTATATCTTTGTAGGAGGCGGAGCCATCATTGCCGGCGCAGAGGAAGAACTTTTCTCCTTTGCTCATAAGATTCAGGCTCCTGTTGCAGACAGTCTGATGGGAAAAGGGGCTTATGATGGCACCGATGAGCTTTACACCGGAATGGTAGGAATGCACGGGACGAAGACCTCCAATCTGGGAATCACAGAATGCGATCTTTTAGTCGTAATCGGCGCTAGATTTAGTGACCGTGTGGTAGGAAAGGCATCTAAGTTTGCCCGTAATGCTAAGATTCTTCAGTTTGATGTAGATCCTGCTGAGATCAACAAAAACATTAAGACCCATGCAAGCGTGGTAGGAGATGTAAAATCTATTTTACGAAAGTTAAATGCCAGGTTGGATCCCATTAACCATGAAGAATGGGTGGCTCATATTGAACGATTAAAGGATATGTATCCCATGCGATATGAGAAGAGCATTTTAACTGGGCCTTTTATCATCGAAAAGATCTATGAGATCACAGAAGGAAATGCCGTGATTGCCACAGAAGTTGGACAGCACCAGATGTGGGCGGCTCAGTTCTATCAATATAAATACCCCAGAAGTTTCCTTACCTCTGGCGGGCTTGGCACCATGGGCTACGGACTTGGGGCCTCCATAGGTGCCAAAATGGGAGTAAAAGATAAAGTTGTTATTAATGTGGCAGGCGATGGTTGTTTTCGTATGAATTTCAACGAGATAGCGACAGCCACTCGTTATAATATCCCAATTATCCAGGTTGTTTTAAATAACCATGTACTTGGGATGGTACGCCAGTGGCAGACTTTATTTTATGGAAAGCGGTATTCCCATACCGAATTAAATGATCAGGTAGATTTTGTTAAGATAGCAGAGGGAATGGGAGCAAAGGCTTACCGTGTAACCAGCAAAGAGGAATTTGAGCCGGTATTTCGGGAGGCAATTGCCCTTAACGTTCCTGTTGTTATAGATTGTCATATCCATTGCGATGATAAGGTATTCCCCATGGTATCACCAGGGGCGCCCATCGAGGAAGTATTTGACGCAGAAGATTTAAAGATATAGCTAAGGGCTATGAAAAAGAGGAGGAAGAGATATGAGCAGAGTGTTTAATTTTTCCGCAGGACCAGCAGTTCTGCCGGAGGAAGTCTTAAGAGAAGCAGCAGAAGAGATGATGGATTATAAGGGTTCGGGAATGTCCGTTATGGAGATGAGTCATCGATCCAAGACGTATGAGACCATCATCAATGAAGCAGAAGCTGATCTTAGGGAATTACTTAACATTCCGGACAATTACAAGGTTTTATTTTTACAGGGAGGTGCATCCCAGCAGTTTGCCATGGTTCCGATGAACTTATTTAAGAATCGCGTCGGCGATTACATCATCACAGGAATGTGGGCAAAAAAGGCATACCAGGAAGCTTCGCTTTATGGAAAAGCCAATGCAGTTGCATCTAGTTCCGATAAGACCTTTAGTTATATCCCGGATGTTACGGATCTGCCAATCTCAGAGGATGCAGACTACGTATATATTTGTGAGAATAACACCATCTATGGTACAAAATATAAAACCCTTCCTAATACAAAGGGAAAAGATTTGGTTGCTGACCTCTCCTCCTGCTTCTTATCCGAGCCTGTTGACGTTTCCAAATATGGTTTAATCTTTGCTGGAGCCCAGAAGAATGTAGGGCCTGCAGGTGTAGTCATTGCCATTATCCGTGAAGATCTAGTGACGGAAGATGTGTTACCTGGTACCCCTACTATGCTTCGTTATAAGACTCATGTAGATACTGGCTCCCTTTATAATACACCACCTGCATATGGCATTTACATCTGCGGTAAGGTATTTAAATGGTTAAAGAATTTAGGCGGTCTGGAAGCGATGAAGGAAATCAACGAGAAAAAGGCAGCCCTTTTATATGATTTCCTGGATCAGAGTAAGATGTTTAAGGGAACTGTAGTGAAAGAAGACCGTTCTCTTATGAACGTACCATTTGTTACCGGAGATGAAGAGCTTGATGCGCTCTTTGTTAAAGAATCTAAGGCAGCAGGCTTTGAAAACTTAAAAGGCCACAGAAGTGTAGGCGGAATGCGCGCCAGCATCTATAACGCTATGCCAACAGAAGGCGTAGAGAAATTAGTGGCATTTATGAAAGATTTCGAAGAGAAACATGCCAAATAGGCAAATGGGAAGGAGACCGGATCATATGAAAACGATTCATTGCTTAAATGAGATATCTCCTCTGGGAACGGCATTACTAACAGAGGAATATACTCTTACAAATGATATTAAGGAAGCTCAGGGCGTACTGCTTCGCAGCGCTTCCATGCACGAGATGGAATTACCAGAAGGGCTTTTAGCCATAGCTAGAGCAGGAGCTGGAGTGAACAACATTCCTCTTGATGCTTGTGCGGCAGAAGGAGTCGTAGTATTTAATACACCAGGAGCTAATGCCAACGGAGTCAAGGAGCTGGTGATTGCCGGATTACTTCTTTCCTCCCGTGATATCACAGGTGGAATTGAATGGTGTAAGGCAAACGCAGACGATGAGGATATCGCTAAATCTGCGGAAAAAGCAAAAAAAGCATTTGCTGGATGTGAGATTAAGGGCAAAAAGCTTGGTGTGATCGGCCTTGGTGCCATTGGTGCAGAAGTTGCCAATGCTTGTTCTTCTCTTGGTATGGAGGTTTATGGATACGATCCATTCCTTTCTGTTAATTCAGCATGGGGTTTATCCAGAAATATCAGACATATCACTTCCTTAGATACCATTTATAAAGAGTGTGATTACATCACCGTTCACGTACCACTTTTTGATACCACCAAAGGTATGATCAATAAGGCAGCTTTTGACACCATGAAAGACGGCATTGTGATCTTAAACTTTGCAAGAGACATTCTGGTAAATGAAGAAGATATGAAAGAAGCCTTAAAGTCTGGAAAAGTGAAAAAATACGTGACGGATTTCCCAAATGCAACCTCCGCTCATCTGGAAGGAGCTATGGTGATTCCTCACCTTGGAGCTTCGACAGAAGAGTCAGAAGATAACTGTGCTAAGATGGCAGTGGAAGAAATCATGGATTATATTGATAATGGTAACATTCGTAATTCAGTCAACTTCCCAGCTTGTGACATGGGAATCTGTAAGACAGAGAGCCGTATTGCAGTCCTTCATTTGAACATTCCAAACATGATTGGACAGATTACAGGAACTCTTGCAGCAGGAGATGTGAACATTACGGATATGACAAATAAGAGCCGTGAAAAATATGCTTACACCTTAATTGACTTAGAAAAGGCATCCGATGCCATGAGCATCCAGAAGTTAAATGCCATCAAAGGCGTTTTACGGGTGCGGGTAATTAAATAAGGAGAAACTATGGCCATTGTAAAACCATTTCAGTGCGTTAGACCAGAGGAAGCAACTGCTCATCTGGTAGCAGCTCTTCCTTACGATGTATACAACCGCAAAGAAGCTTGTGAGATAACTGCTTCTAATCCAAAGTCTTTCCTTAATATCGACAGACCGGAAACCCAGTTTAGCGATGACGTGGATACGTATGACAGCCGTGTATATGAAAAAGCAAGAGAGTTACTTAACGCATGGATATCAGATGGAACTTTAATAAAAGACAGCAAAAAAGCTTACTATATCTATGAGTTGATTATGGACGGAAGGGGCCAGACCGGAATCGTGGCCTGCTCCTCCATCGATGATTATGCGCAGGGAATCATTAAAAAGCATGAGAATACCAGAGAAGAAAAGGAATTGGACCGCATCTGTCATGTAGACCGGACGGATGCCCAGACTGGTCCTATCTTCCTGGCTTACCGTTCCAAAGAAGCCATTAACGGGATTGTAGCTCGAGTGATTGGAACAAAACCTTTGTATGATTTTACGGCTGAAGACGGTGTCAGCCATAAGATATGGCAGGTAATTGATGAGAAAACCGTTGGTGAGATTGAAGAGGCATTTGTTAGAGTGCCTGCTACTTATATTGCAGATGGACACCATAGAGCGGCTTCTGCCGTAAAGGTAGGATGTAAACGCCGGGAAGAAAATCCAGGATATACAGGGGAAGAACCGTTCAACTATTTCCTTTCTGTACTTTTTCCAGATGAACAGCTTATGATTATGCCGTACAATCGTGTGGTAAAAGATCTTAACGGTCTTTCTGAGGAAGAATATCTTAAAAAAGTGGAAGAAACCTTCCTTGTGGAAGCTTTGGGAGAAGAAGCTTGTTCTCCTATTCAAAAAGCAACCTTTGGCATGTACTTAAATAAGAAGTGGTACCGTCTCACCATAAAAGATTCTTATCTGTCAAAGGATCCGGTGAAAGGTCTAGATGTATCCCTTCTTCAAGATCGACTGCTTGATCCGGTACTTGGTGTGAAAGACCCGAGAGTGGATAAGCGGGTTGACTTTATCGGAGGAATCCGAGGATTGAAGGAACTGGAAAAACGGTGTTCGGAAGATATGACAGTGGCATTTTCTATGTATCCTACCTCCATTGAGGAGTTGTTCCAGGTAGCGGACGCAGGACTTTTGATGCCTCCCAAATCTACCTGGTTTGAACCAAAGCTGCGCAGTGGGTTGTTTATTCACCCTTTGAGTGCAATTTAAACAGAATATCATGATGAAAAGAATCCTGAGTTATTCAGGGTTCTTTTTTGATTTTTAAAAGTAAAAATAATAACCTTTTTTGCAAAATATTTTGATTCAGTAATCCATCCACATAGGATATAATTTAAGTAACTATGAGGGTGAAAGGAAGGGAACTGGGATGAAGCAGGAACGATTAGGGGAACAGGGGAATTTTATCATGGAAAATCCAGATCTGGTTAGCGGGCTGTATTTTCCGCTGGCCAATGAAGCTGGGGTCATGAGCAGTGTATCACCAGATCTTTCAGGAGATAGTAAGATGGATCAGAATTCTTTTTTACTGCCGCCTGTAAGCTGTGAAAATCTTCACAATGACAGATCGTCTAGAAATATATGGTGCAGAATCAATGGAAAAGAGTTATGGTCCTTGACCGGACGCTCCGCCTGGCAGCAGGCGAAGAAGTTTTCAAGATACAAGGAACCAGTGGTTTTGGAAGCAGGATTTATGCATCATAAGATCACCAGAGTCTCAGAAGAAAATGGATTACGAGCGGAAATAAGCAGTGTGGTTCCTGCCACTGGTGAGACCGTGGAATTAATGAAAATCCAGATTGAAAACATTTCTTCGGAATATAAGAACTTACAGATGATCACAGCCATTCCTATATATGCCCGGTCTGCGGATAACATCAGAGATCACCGCCATGTGACCGCCCTTTTGCACCGAATCAAAACAACCGATAACGGTGTGATGGTAATTCCCACCATGACCTTTGATGAGCGGGGACACAAAAGGAACCATCGTTCCTATGGTGTGTTTGGAGGAAATGAAACTCAAAAGCCCATGGGATATTATCCGGTTCTTGGGGAATTTATTGGTGAAGGGGGTAATTTAGAAACGCCCAGAGCTTTATTTGAAAGCTGTCTAAACGTAAAGGGTGCCAATTATGAGACAGGTGGTTATGAAGCGTTAGGTGGCCTATGTTTTCCAGAATGCAGAGTAGCCCCTCAGGAAACCATTACCTATGTCATTGCCATGGGGTATGGTAAGTCAGAAGAAGATTTAATGAAAAACTGCTGTGGCTTCCTATCGGAAACAGCTTTTGACCGATGCTGGGAACAAACAAAAGAGTACTGGAAGGAAAAGGTGAATGTGAGTGTTCAGACCGCAAATCCTGAGTTTGACCACTGGATGAAGTGGGTGAGCTTTCAGCCTATGCTGCGAAGAATCTATGGCTGTTCCTTTTTGCCCCATCACGACTATGGGAAAGGGGGGAGAGGCTGGAGAGATCTTTGGCAGGATTGCCTTGCCCTTCTTATGATGAATCCAGATGGAGTCCGCCAGATGTTACTTGATAACTTCGGGGGAGTCCGGTTTGATGGAACCAATGCCACCATAATTGGGAGCGGGCAGGGAGCGTTTATCGCAGACAGGAATAACATCACCAGAGTGTGGATGGATCACGGAGTATGGCCCTTTTTAACCACAGAATTGTATATACATCAAACTGGGGACCTTGGCATTTTATTAGAGGAGAAATCTTATTTTAAGGATATGCAGGCGTCTAGAGGAGAAGAAAAGGATTCTCAGTGGAGTGAGAATGAAGGAGAAGCCCTAAAGGATATTAACGGTCAGGTTTATTCCGGTACTATTTTAGAGCATTTGCTCATTCAAAACCTCACTTCCTTTTATGAGGTAGGAGAGCACAACCATATCCGTATCAGAGGTGCAGACTGGAATGACGCTCTTGATTTAGCCAGTGAGCGAGGGGAGAGTGTGGCTTTTACCACCATGTACGCCTCCAATTTAGAGGGCATTGCAAATCTTCTGAAAGAATTAAACAAGCAGGGCGTAGAGTCCTTTGAGCTTTCAGAGGAGATCTTGGTTTTACTTGGACAAAGTGTGGCGGTTTATAACGATATCGTCAAAAAGACAGGAATACTGGCTGATTATTGCAGGAAAAGCATTCACCAGATTTCAGGAGAAAAGGTTGCTATAAGCGGTGAGAAGTTACAGGAAGATCTGAGGGGAAAAGCGGCTTGGATTTATAATCATATCCGGGAAACGGAATGGGTCACCTCCAAAGAAGGTCATGGCTGGTACAATGGATATTATGATAATTCTGGAAACAAAGTGGAAGGAGAGACTGAGACAGGGGTTCGAATGATGCTCACCAGCCAGGTATTTCCATTGATGTCCCAGACGGCAACGGATCATCAGGTCAAGGAGATTGTAAAATCGGCCAATGCATATCTATACCGGAGAGAAATTGGAGGATATCGCCTAAACACAGATTTTCATGAAGTGAAGATGGATCTTGGCAGAATGTTTGGTTTTGCTTATGGACATAAGGAAAATGGTGCCGTATTCTCTCACATGGCGGTTATGTTTGGGAATGCTTTATATCGGCGAAACGCATCAAGAGAAGGGTATGGAGCGCTGATCTCCTTATTTGACCATTGTAATGACTTTAAAAAGAGCAAAATCTATCCCGGAATCCCAGAATATATCGATGCCAATGGAAGAGGCGTATATCATTATCTAACAGGGGCGGCAAGCTGGTATCTTGTTACGGTTATCACTCAAATGTTTGGAATCAGAGGATATTATGGGAATCTAGTCTTTTTGCCCCAGCTATTAAACGAACAGTTTGATGAAGAGAAGCAAGCTTCTGCTTCCATGGAGTTTGCAGGAAGACAGCTGAAAATCGTATACAAGAATGAAAGGCAGTTAGAACCGAACACCTATCAGGTAACTAAAATTACCATAGATGGAGTTCCTTATAAATCCAAAAACCAAGAACACATGATAAGAAGAGAAGATATTATCAGCTTACCAGAGCAGCAATTGCATACCATTGAAATCACTTTAAATTAGAGTGTGTCTGAATACTCATAAGTAAGGAGTAACATATGGGAAAACTTGGAATTGATATCATAAAGATTCAGCAACAGGGGTATACGCCCCTTGTTGCTTATGAAGCATGGAGAGTTGCAGTGCTCCGGTATTGCCTTGATGTAAGGGTAGATCAACTGGTAACCATGCAAAGACATCTAAAAACAGATGAGGTGTTTGTTTTGATGGAAGGAAATTGTGTATTGTTCACAGGCGGAGACGGAGATCACCCAGAAGAGATTGAGTGGGTGAAGATGGAAAAGAACCAGCTTTATAACGTGAAAAAGGGGGTTTGGCATACCCATGCACTGGACGAGGAGGGGAGTGTTCTCATCATTGAAAATGAGGATACTTCAGATGATAATTCCCCAACGGAAGCCCTAAGTGAAAATCAGATTAATGCAATTAAAAAAGCCAGTCTCTCTTTTGACAATTTCTTCCAGAAACATTAAAATAGAAGTATTATGATTACAGGGGAGAAAGCCATGGCCGGTCTAATTGAATTATGGAACAACATGAGAATTAAAACCAAAATATTAGTTACATACATAACAATACTTTTTATTTCATTTGTAATCACTTTTTCCGTGATATCGGTCATTAACAGCTCCTATACGAAAAATGAGATCACCAAAGCCGGGACCCAAACAGTCAGCGCCCTAAAAGGCAATCTCTCACTGATTTTTGAAAATGTAACCCAATTTTCAAACCTTCTCTATTTTGACAAAAATGTTCAGGAGGCGCTGAGGCATGTGGACACCGCCTCCATTGATCCATCCATTCAAAAGACCATCAAGCAAAGTCTTGTAAACATGATTTTATCAGGAGAATACATTTCAAGTGTGATGATTATTGACTCCTATCATAATACCTACAGTTCCTATAAGAAGTCCCCTAAAACCGTATCCGTTGATCAGATTCAAGAGTCAAAGTGGTATCAAACTATTGGGGAGCACAGGGGAAATGGGTTTTTTATGAAGGGAAGTGAAGGAGTCATAGAATTTTATGGGGATACTCCTTACATTACCTATGTCCGGGAAATCAGGGATGTGAATACCTATAAGCCCCTTGCTATCTTACTGGTAACCGTCAATGAAGAAACCATACGCAATTACTTTGATCAGGTCAGTGATGCCCAGAAAAATGATTTCTATATCATTGACGGCAAAGGAGAGTATATTGTACCACCAAAGAAGGATCTTGGTCACGAAGATAACAGGCTTGTGATCGCCCAGGATATTGGCATTGAGGATTGGAAGCTGGCGGGTCTGTTTCAATTTGATGATATCACAGCTCTGGCTCCATACTACTCCACTGTAATCGTCCTTGTCATCTGTATTAACATTATCTTCGCTTTTTTCTGTTCCATCATGCTGACTCGCTTTATCTTCCATCCCCTTCAGAAAGTAGAAACCCATATGATGCTGGTAGAAAAAGGCCAGTTTGTAGAGATGGAGGTTAATCCGCAGAAAAATGAAATTAATAACTTAAAGAGGGTGTTTAATCACATGACCACCTCCATAAAGAATCTGATTTTAAAGGTAAAGGAAGAGGAACAGATTATTGCTAAGACAGAGTTAAATCTGCTCCAGGCCCAAATCAATCCTCATTTTCTTTATAATACACTGGATGCTGTATCTGCCCTGGCGCTCATGGAAGATTACGATAACTGTTTTAAGATGACCCAGGCTTTAGGAAGTTTTTATCGAAACAGCTTAAACAGCGGACTGGATTTTATCAAAGTAAAAGATGAGATTAATTGCATCCAAAGTTATATGACAATTTTAAACATTCGTTATGACAATGAAATTAAACTAGAAATTGATGTGGAAGAAGAGGTAATGGATTGTGAGATATTAAAGCTCTTGTTACAGCCCTTAGTGGAAAATGCGGTGCACCATGGCATTAAGCCAAAAGATGGGAAAGGGACGGTCTCTATTCGGGTATTTTCGGATGAAGATGAGATTATTTTCATCATTTCTGACGATGGGGTTGGTATGTCGGAAGAGAAGATTGCAGAGGTTATGGAAGGAAGGTCTGTAACTGGGAAATCTGGCTTTGGACTCTATAATTTGATGCAGCGAATCACTCTGTACCATGGGATTAAGCAGCCGGTTCTCATTCATAGCGAGCCCGGCAATGGAACCGAAGTGGCAGTCAGAGTAAAGCGTTTGGATGCAAAGGGGGAAGAATGGGTTGATTAAGGTACTAATTGTAGATGATGAAAAACTGGAACGTGTCTTACTAAGAAAGGGGTTCCCCTGGGAAGACCACGGCTTTGAGGTCATAGGAGAAGCTTCTTCTGGTATGGAGGCACTGGAATTTATAAAACACAGAAAGCCAGAGTTAATTGTAACGGACATCAACATGCCTCATATGGACGGACTTAAGCTTGCAGAACAAATATATTCCCTCTACGAAAAGGTGCATGTAATCATCATCACCGGATACCGGGAATTTGAATATGCAAGGCGGGCTGTCAAACTGGGGGTAGAAGATTTTCTACTAAAGCCAGTTGATATGAATGAGCTTTCCGATATTACGGCTAGAATCAAAGAGAAGATATCTAAGGAAAATGCCTATGAACAGGAAGTCGAGCTGTTAAAGCAGAACGTATCTGCGGACCAGGATATTTTAATGGAGAGCTTCTTTCAAAGACTGGTGGAGCAGCGGACCAGTGAAGAAGAGGCTCACAAAAAACTCTATGCCTATGGCTTTGAAGCACTGCTAGATACCTGCTGTTGCCTAAGTGTTCACTTAAAAGAAGAAGGAGCAGAAGGGGAACTTCACAAAAAGGCAATGAACCTTTTTCGGGAACATGAGACGACCCAGACCATATCATTTCTTCACTATATGAAAAACATCGTGATATTTTGCGTAGGCGAGAGCGTGGAAGAAGGAAAAGAAATTGCCAGCAGATTCCTACAAAAGCTTCAGGATCATAACGTGTATGCCACCATCGGAATCAGCGGGATACACCATGGATTTAAAGGGATCGGAGATGCCTTTGTTGAATCGGAAAATGCCCTTAGTGCTTCGGTTTTACTAGGAGGCAATCAGGTAATCACATATGAAGAATACCTGCGTGTGATGGAAAAAAATCCTGGTAAGCTGGTGTTTGACTGGGATGAGTTCCTTTTTTCTTTGACCAATGGAATCTCAGAGCGGGTACTGGAAGGAATTGAAGATTATGTCAATGGCATAAGAAATTCCAAAGTGACGGAACTCGAATACCTCAGGCTAATGACCATGGATTTGATTTCTAAGGCAGGGAGCACACTTAATAAATATGGGGAAAGTCTGGAACAGTTAATTGGGGAAGATGTGCTTTATGAGCAGATACGGGGAATTCAAAACGTAGAGGAATGCCGTAAGTTTCTAAAGGATTGTATGGATATTATCCTTCATTTCCACAACGGTAAAAAGACAAAGCAGGGTAATAAAGCAGTGAATGGGGCACTTTCCTATATTAATCAAAATTTCTGTGACCCCAATCTGTCCTTAAAGACTGCCGCCGCAGTTGTCTATTCCAATGAAAGCTATCTAAGCCGGGTATTTAAAAAGGAGGTGGGATTAAGCCTCATTGAATATGTGATGAAAAAGCGGATTGAAGAGAGTATCCTTCTTCTTAATACCACAGATTTAAAGGTCTATGAGATTGCAGAGAAGGTGGGGTTTCGGGACTCTCATTATTTTAGTATCTGCTTTAAAAAGCATGTAGGAGTCACAGTAAAGGAATTTAAGCAAAGGTAGTAAAATTTATAACCTATTGAGTCAAAATATTAAATTGAGTCAGAGGCCAGTTTTCCGTATACTGTTATTAGCATATTGTTTCATGAAAATCCAGGAGGAGGAGCAAGTAATGAAGAAAAGAATGTTAAAAAGGGTATCAGCCGTCATGCTGTCAGCCGCTTTAGTCGTTTCAATGGCTGGGTGTGCAGGCAAAAGCAGTACAGCGCCCGCGGGGGGAACGGGAAATGATAAGGTGGTGTTAAATGTATGGCACCAGTGGTCCAATGACACCAATGAATTAAAAAAGAAATATGACGAAGCTGTAGCAGCTTACATAAAAGACAATCCAAATGTTGAGATCAATACTCAGACTTTGGATACTGAGGCATATAAAACTAAGATTTCTGCAGAGTTTGCAGGTGATGCAAAAGGAATCGATTTATTTTACTACTGGGGGGCAGGAACCGCCAGAAAGATGGTAAATGCAGATAAATTACTTCCTCTTGATTCCTATCTTACAGATGAGGTAAAGGGAAAATTACTGGAAGGTTCAACTGCCGCTTTTGAATACAATGGAAGCACCTATTCTCTCCCTATGTTTTCCTGGTATATGACCTTGTATTGCAACAAGGCGTTATTTGAGCAGGCAGGAGCAGAACTTCCTGAGACTTATGACCAGTTAGTTACCGCAGTCGATAAGCTTTCTAAGCTTGATGGAGTAACGCCAATGGCTTCCGGGGCAAAAGATGGCTGGAATGCCGCTTTTATCTATCAGGCATTGGCGTTGAGGTCTGTAGGTGCGGAAAATATTAATAAGATGTTGTCTGGAAAAGCTCCTTTTGAAGGAGATGGATATAAGGACGCGGCTGATAAAGTTGCGGAATTATACAAGATGGGCGCGTTTGGCGCCAATCCATTGGAGCAAAGCAATGACGATGCCAATGCTGCCTTTGGAAGCGGAAAAGCGGCTATGAGACTTATGGGAAGCTGGTATGCAAACAGTATTTATTCCGATAAGACCGTTACCATCAAGCCTGAAGATGTAGTGGCTATGAAAATCCCTATGATTTCTGGAAAAGGAAATGCAGGCGATTATTGTGGCGGATTCGTAGAGTCCTTCTGGGTCAACAAAAGCACAAAGAATCCAGACCAGGCCGCTAAGTTTGCTATCTATATCAATGAAAAGATGGGAGAAGCAGCTTATGCATCAGGAACTGGCTTTAGCGGTTGGAAGTCAGATGTTGATGATAAGGGCTTAAATCCACTGTTTGTACAGATTAAGGGTCTTCTTTCTCAGGGAACCACAGCCGTTCTTGCCTGGGATACTTCCTTAGATGCAGAGCCAGCCACCATTCATAATGAGCAAGTTCAGACGTTATTTGCACCCAATGCGGATACCGGTGAATTTATCAAAGAACATGAGGCGGCTATTAACAAGTAAGTAAGAGCAAGGGGGTATCGCTTACGAATTTAGGCGATACCCTTTTTATGCCAAAAGGAGGTCTTATATGAACAACATGTTGGGAAAAAAAGGTAACGTAGCCTGCTTTGTGCTGCCTGCTCTCATTTTATTTGTCAGTTTCAGTATCATACCCCTAATCGTTTCTGGAATCTATAGCTTCTTTCAGTACGATGGTATCGGTAAGATGACGTTCATTGGTTTAGGCAATTATATCCGGATGTTTGTGGAGGACCGTTACTTCGTGAAAGCGGTCACCAATTCCCTGCTTTTAGTTGGTGCATCCTTGTTAATTCAGCTTCCCATTTCTCTTACCCTAGCTATGGTTCTGGCTCGTGGGGTAAAGGGGGAACAGTTTTTCCGAACGGTCTACTTTCTGCCAGTGGTCATATCCAGTATGGTAATCGGTCAGTTATGGATGAAGATGTTTAACAGCGATTACGGGTTATTAAACAATGTAATTCGTGGGTTAGGATATTCCGATTTTAACTATTCCTGGCTTTCCAATCCCAAAACCGCCTTTCTATCCACCGTGGTTCCAGCTGTATGGCAATATATTGGTTACCACATGCTGATCTTCTATGCAGGAATCAAATCCATCTCTCAGGATTATTATGAGGCGGCTCAGATTGATGGCGCCAGTAAGTGGCAGGTAAATATGAAAATCACCTTTCCCCTTTTGGCTCCGGTCATTAAGACCTGTGTGATTTTTTCTATTACCGGCTCTTTAAGAGCCTTTGATCTCATCTATGTCATGACTGGCGGCGGACCAAACCATGCCAGTGAGGTACCGGCAACTCTTATGTACAACAACTTATTTCGCAAAGGACTTTATGGATATGGAAGTGCCCAGGCATTTTTTATTGTTGTTGAATGCCTGATATTTACCTTTATTGTAAGTCGGTTGTTTAAGAAGGCAGAAGAAAATGCTTCAGCCATATAAAAGGGGGAAGATGAGATGAAAATCAGAAAGAAAATTAAGTTTTTAATCCTGAGCCTGATTGCAGTGACCCAGATATTCCCTTTATACTGGCTGATCACCTTTTCCTTAAAGACCAACGGGGAAATCTTCGGAGAAAATATATTAGGTCTCCCAAGAACCTGGAGGTGGGAAAATTACCAGGCAGCCTTGACCCAGACCAGTCTGATAAAATACTTCCTAAATTCTGTGTTCTATTCCCTGGTCACTGTAATTGTGGCTGGTTTGTTATCTGCCATGGCGGCTTATGCCATTGCCAGAATGAAATGGAAGCTTAAATCTGTGGTGTTTGGAGTATTTGCCCTTGGTATCATGATTCCAGCCCAGGCAGCTTTGCTGCCTATGTTTCAGCTTCTTGATAAAACCGGATTAAAAGGCGGATATCTTGGATTATTAATTCCTTACATTTCAGGAGCCATTCCCATGAGTATCCTAATCTTAACCGGATTTTACAGGAGCATTCCAATGGAACTTGAGGAAGCTGCCTGCATTGATGGCTGCGGGATCTTTCGTTGCTTTGCAACCATTATCCTTCCTATTATAAAACCAGCGCTTGCAACTGCTTCTGTCTTTACCTTTCTAGGGACCTGGAATGAACTTATGTTAGCCAATACCTTTGTTGACAGCGACCGTTACCGGACCCTACCCGTAGGTATCATGTCATTTGCAGGCCAATATTCTACAGATTGGGGTCTGATCGGAGCCGGTATGGTGATTGCCACATTGCCCACCATAGCCATTTACTTTATGTTAAGCAATCAGATTCAGGATAGTCTGGTAGCAGGAGCGGTGAAAGGATAAGAAGGATATGTTCGATGATAAAGGGAGATTTATAATAGAGGATTATAACCGGAAAACTACGTTCTCCAGTTTTTTGCCAGGAATCAGCGGAATCCACGGGATCCCTCTTTGGAGTTTTTACGTCAATCGAGGGCAGGCCATGGCAAGCTTTGGAGTAGAAAATAAGAACAACTCCATTTTGGAATTCTATCCGGCTCACCAATCATACCAATTTGTGAGGAACATGGGGTTTCGTACCTTTCTTAAAATAGGAGATCAGGTATACGAACCTTTTCGCTCTGATTCTGTAAAGACATGCATGTATGTGGGAATGAATGAACTGGAGCTGGAAGAAACTAACGACCAGATAGGTTTAAAAATCAATATCACATACCTGACCCTTCCTGATGAACCATTGGCTGGACTGGTTAGAAAAGTAAATGTTAAAAATATATCAAACAGACCTATGGAATTAGAAATCATAGATGGTTTGCCAGGAATCATTCCTTACGGGATCGGTCTAAAAGCCATGAAAGATATGGCTCAGACCATGAAAGCATGGATGCAGGTGGAAGATCAGGAGAAACGGATGCCTTATTACCGAGTGCGCTACAGTACCGGGGATAATGCAATGGTATCTAAGGTGGAAAAAGGCAATTTCTTTCTTTCCTTATCAGAATCAGGCGACCTACTACCTATTATCGTTGACCCGGAAGTGGTTTTTGAGTATGATACTGCCTTTGAATTGCCTCTTGGATTTCAAAAGTTTAGCGTAAACGGGTTATTAAAGAAAAAGCAAATCACTCAAAATCAAGTTCCTTCTGGGTTTTCCTGTCTCCAAGAAGCTCTCTCTGCCGGTCAAAGCGTGGGCTGGAACAGCGTGATAGGTCAGGTTGCGTCAAAGAACATCCTAAATGAATATGCCAAACAGCTTCTTGATTATAGCTACTTTGATAAAAAATATGGGGAAGCGGTTGAAAAGACAAGAGAGCTTGGAGTGTATATAAATACGAAAACCTCGAGTCCTGTCTTTGATGCATATTGCAGGCAGACCTATGTGGATAATGTATTACGTGGCGGCTTTCCAATACAACTTGGAGCTGATTCTGTCTTTTACATCTATTCCAGAAAGCATGGAGATATCGAACGGGATTACAATGATTTTTCCATGCTTCCAGAGTATTATTCTCAGGGAAATGGAAATTACAGAGATCTATGTCAGAATCGAAGAAGTGATGTCTTATTTACCCCTTATGTAAAGGATTATAATATTAAGCTATTCTATAATCTGATCCAATTAGATGGATACAATCCTCTCGTCGTTCGTCAGGTCACTTATCAGTTGAATCAGTTTCATGAGGTTTTAGAGTTGGTCCAGGAAGATAGCAAAATATCAATGACAGAATTTTTCAAGAAAGAATTTTCCCCAGGAAGTTTATATACCTTTTTGGAGCAGCATAATATTTCTATAATTTGTAGTAAAGAGGATTTTTTGCATAGAACTATTCAAAACAGCACACCTAAGTTCCCCGCTGATTTTACAGAAGGCTACTGGATGGATCATTGGACGTATAATCTGGATTTGATTGAATCTTACCTTTCGGTTTATCCAGAAAAGGAAGAGGAGCTTCTATATCTGGATAAAGAATATACCTTTTATGAATCCAGGGCAGTGGTCAATCCTCGTCACAAGCGATATGTGGAGACAGGTCTAGGTGTCAGGCAGTACCATGCTCTTGATGAAGAGCGGAAGAATGAAGTATCGATTGATGTGGTACATACGGATTATGGAAACGGAAGTGTGTATCAGACCAGCTTGATGACAAAACTTATACTTTTGGCAACCAATAAAGTAGCCACTCTGGACATGATGGGATATGGAATTGAAATGGAGGGAGGAAAGCCTGGCTGGTATGATGCATTAAATGGCCTTCCTGGACTATTTGGTTCTTCTGTAGCAGAAACCTTTGAGTTATACCGCCTGCTCTTATTTATCCAAAGTGCCAACAACCGCTACCATACCCCTGTTGCAGTGCCTATGGAGCTGTATGAGTTTATGCAAGGTCTTTCTAATACCTTTGACCATTATGAAACGGATGAAAAGGCAGGAAATAGCAAGCTGTGGGTGTGGAATGAGTCCAACCTCCAGAAAGAATTCTACAGGGAACGTACGGTATTTGGTATTAAAGGGGAAGAAGTGGTGTTGTCTTTCCAGGAATTAGAAGGAATGCTTCAGCACTGGATCTCTTATGTAGAAGATGGCATCAATGAAATCTGCACAGGCACGGAAAGAATTCCTACCTATTTTTCCTATTCCTTTGACCGCTATGAGACAGAGGACGGCCATATCATTCCAAAGAATTTAAAGGTGGTTTCTATGCCTTTATTCTTAGAGGGATATGTGCGGTATTTGAAACTGCCAGTTTCCAAAGAAATAAAAATAAACTTATACCATAATCTAAAAAAGTCTGGGCTTTATGATTCCAAGCTTAAGATGTATAAAGTCAATGAGTCATTGGAGAAGGCATCCTTTGAAATCGGAAGAGCGAAAGCATTTTCCCCAGGGTGGCTGGAGAATGAATCCATCTGGCTTCACATGGAATATAAATACCTGTTGGAGTTGCTTCGATTAAAACTATATCAGGAGTTTTTCGAGGATTTACACAATGCCTGCATTCCATTCTTATCAGAAGAAATGTATGGGAGAAGTCTCTTAGAAAATTCCTCCTTTTTGGCAAGCAGTGCAAATGCAGATGAGAAAATCCATGGAAAAGGTTTTGTAGCCAGGTTAAGTGGTTCAACCGCCGAATTTTTGCAGATATGGCAGATTATGATGTTTGGAGAACAACCATTCCGTCTGGTGGAGGGGCAACTTCGATGTTATTTTAAGCCTTCAATTCCTGAATATCTAGTACCAGATGGCAAACAAGTGGAAGCCAGATTTTTAGGAAAAACGGATATATCTTATCACTTTGCCCAAAGAAAAGATATCATACCAGGTTCATACCAGATTAAGATTATAATACTGGAATTTCTTAATGGGCAAGTAAAAGAGATAAAAGAATCGTGGGTTTCCGGTCCTGATGCAGAAATGCTAAGGGCTGGCGAGGTGAAATCGGTTGTAGTGGAGATGGAATAACAGATCTTGACCTACTTTTATTCTTTCTTTTTCTCCGGTGTGAGTTGTCTGGATCGATACGTTTCATAGACTTCAAGAAGCTGAGGTCGTTTTACCACCCCTATTTTTTGAAAAATATTATGGACGTGGGTTTTAGCTGTACCCAGGGATATATATAAATCGTCGCTTATTTCCTGGTTGGTCTTATCATCAAGAAGTACCTTAAGGATCTCCCGTTCCCGTGAAGTCAAATGATAGTTTTCCCCAAAATGATAGAATAAGCTATCTTCAATATCAGAAGGGAGAGTCTCATTGACGCAGTTGGTGACCTTGGAAACAATACGGTTGTTTTTTAGGAGAATTTTCAAATAGTATGTAATGTAAGCTGCAGTGAATCCAGCATAAACAAGATAAAGGATATCAGAAGTAATACTTCGGTTATTCATGTTTATATAAAATCTTGAGTAAGTATCAAAATTAAAGATAACAATGGTATCTTCAATAACGATAAAAATATTAAAAATAATGGTGAGGAAGAAAAGTCTTTTACACCATAGATAAAAGGAATCCTGAAATTCTTTAGGGTTCTTTTTTATTGTAAAAAAACTAGTGATTCCTAAATAAAAGTTATAAGCCTGACTTGGTAGAAAATAGAGCCATATTTTCCAGGCAGAGTTTTTTAGAGCAGGAACAAAAAGCATAAAGATCACATAAAGAAACAAAATTACGTAGTCAATTCTTTTGATTTTCCGTTTCAGCAGTCTTTTGAAAATAGTTAAGTAACCAAGGGACAGAATCAAATATATTAAAGTTTTATGGGTTGGAACGATCATGAAAATTTTATTATACACATCTGCAAAGTGTTCAAACATTTCTGAGAGGAATATCACGATATCATCCATTAAAATCGCGGAGAAGATAATACCAGTCCACAATAATTTCTTCTCTCTTTCCCAATAAAAGAGTAAAAATGACATCCATATTATGCCTGAGTAAATCATGATTAAGGCCAGATTATAAATGAAAATCAAATTCTTTCCCATGAGAACCTCCTGTCTGTTTTTGTCGTTTTTAAGATATAACCAGTATAGCAAAATCTAAGGTTTTTACAACCTTCAAAATTGCACCAAACCTCTATTTGTAGTGCAAAACGCACAAAAGTTTAGATGAGTTTATGGAAAAATAGTAATAAAGTGATATAAAGTTCAACCCTTGGGTGCATTCTCAACCCACCAAGAAACTGCTATTTTCGTCTTGTGAGTACCGATTCAGGTGTTCAACGCAAAAACGAAAAGGAGGTTTACCAGTGGCAGAAAAGATTGTACTGGCATTAGGAGGCAACGCCCTCCAGTCAGGAAAGGAAGCTGCAACAGCAGAAGGTCAGCTTACTGTAATACACAAAACCTGCGAGTTCATTGCCCAACTAAATCAGCAGGGATACGAAATGGCCATTGTACATGGAAACGGGCCGCAAGTGGGAAGAATCGTACTTGCCAGTGAAACTGCAAAAGACGTAACACCTGTCATGCCCTTTGACGTATGTGGGGCGATGTCACAGGGCTACATTGGATATCACCTGCAGCAGGGATTAAAATATGCCCTCAATAAGAGGAATCAGAGTTTCCCTGTGGTGACCATCTTAACTCAAGTGGTGGTGGATAAAAAAGATCCTGGATTTCATAATCCCACAAAGCCCATTGGTCCGTTTTACTCCAGAGAGGAAGCCATGGAGCTTGAGCGGGAAAAAGGATATGTGATGAAGGAGGATTCAGGGCGAGGATACCGAAGAGTCGTAGCTTCACCCCTCCCTCAAAGGATTGTGGAAATTGAAGCAGTAAAGGAATTGTGGCCCAAAGCAATCGTCATCACCTGTGGGGGTGGGGGAATCCCGGTTACGGAAAATCCTACAGGCTGTTTAAATGGAACGGCAGCAGTCATAGATAAGGATTTTGCAGCCGAGCTTTTAGCGGAACAGGTGGATGCAGACATTCTCATGATCTTAACAGAGGTGGAGAAAGTTGCGGTCAATTATAACAAACCAGATCAAAAGAACCTGGATCATCTCAGTCTCAAAGAGGCCTATGAGTATTGTGAGCAAGGTCAGTTTGCACCTGGAAGCATGCTTCCTAAGGTTCAGGCAGCTATGAAATTTGTTCGGGCCAATCCATCAAAAAGGGCCATTATTACATCTCTTGATAAGGCACTGGAGGCATTGGACGGAAAAACCGGTACTGTATTTACCTTTAACAATTAACCAACATATAGGAGGATTTGCCATGAAAGCAAACGGAATTACTCATTTCATTGATACAAACGAATTCACCAAGGAAGAACTCTTAGACATAATCAACTTATCTTTGGCAATTAAAAAAAGCATAAAATCTGGGTATAATCCACCTCTCCTAAAAGGAAAGACGCTTGGCATGATCTTTCAGCAGTCTTCCACGCGGACCCGTGTATCCTTTGAAACGGCAATGGAACAGCTTGGGGGCCATGCCCAGTATTTAGGACCAGGCATGATTCAACTCGGAGGTCATGAAACCGTAGGGGATACCGGAAGAGTGCTCTCCCAGATGATCGACGTAGTAATGGCTAGAGTGATTGAACATAAATCCGTTGTAGAGCTGGCAAATGCATGCACCATCCCAGTTCTTAATGCCATGAGTGATTTTAACCACCCGACTCAGGAAATTGGTGATTTGTGTACCATTGTGGAGCATCTTCCAAGAGGAAAGAAGCTTGAGGAATGTAAGGTAGTCTTTGTGGGTGACGGAACCCAGGTATGTGCTTCTCTTGGTTTTATCACAACAAAGCTTGGTATGCATTTTGTTCATTATGGTCCAAAGAACAATCAGCTTTTAGAAGAACACAAAAACATTATGGAAGAAAACTGCAAGATCTCCGGCGGAACCTGGGAAGTAAGTGACAACCGGGAGAGTGTAAAAGGAGCAGACTTTATCTATACCGATGTCTGGTATGGATTGTATGAAAATGAAACTCCAAAAGAAGAGCGAGTAGAAACCTTTAAGAATTATCAGGTCAACAGAGATTTGATGTCTCTTGGTAATATCGGCTGTAAATTCATGCATTGCCTGCCTGCCACAAGGGGAGAAGATGTAACGGATGAAGTTCTGGACAGTGAAAGTTCTATAGCCTTTCTTGAGGCAGGCAATCGGTTGACGGCTATGAGAGGATTGTTAGTTTATTTCACTCAGTATCAGAGAGAACAGGCAAAAAGTGAGCTTTCCATAGCGGCTGCGAAGGAAGAACTGGAAACATTCATGAATGATAGACATATCAGATAGGGGGCCAGATTATGACAGATGCGCCAAAGAAAAAGTTTCGGTTAATTGATGCTGTGATGGCAGTAATATGTGTTGTATTTGTAGCGGAGGCAGCAGGACCAGTTGCGGCCATTGGCAATTCCCAGTATTTTTGGTGGTTGTTTCTTTTGATCACGTTTCTGCTTCCATACGGCTTAATCTCATCTGAATTAGGGACAACCTATGAAGGAGATGGGGGATTGTATGACTGGGTGTCAAAAGCATTCGGAAAAAAATGGGGCGGAAGGGTCTCCTGGTACTATTGGATTAATTTTCCTCTGTGGATGGCTTCTTTGGCGCTTATGTTCCCCAAGGTAATAGGTTTATTAGCTGGCATGGAGCTTGGACTTTTTCCATCGCTTTTCATAGAACTTGCCTTTGTTTGGATTATAGTTTTTATCAGCTTTTTCTCCGTTTGTGACAGCTCATGGATCTTAAATGGTGCCGCAATTATAAAGATATTAATTGCATTGTCCCTTGGAGGACTCGGAATATATGGAGCCATCCATCACGGAGTCGCTAATGAGTATACCTTATCCTCTATGCTTCCAAGCTTTGATTTGAACAGCTTATCCTACATATCGGTCATCTTATTTAATTGTCTTGGATTTGAAGTAGTATGTACGTTTGCAGGTGATATGGAGAATCCCAAAAAACAGATTCCCCAAGCAATCGTAGCAGGTGGACTTGTAATTGCAGCTATCTATATCTTTATGGCATTTGGAATAGGAGTTGCCATACCGGCAGACCAGATCAGCACCAGCACTGGTTTAATTGCCAGTGTCCAGCTTTTGACCGGAACCACCAGAGGAATCATTGTGGTGATCATCTCCATCGGATTTTTATTGACCTTGTTTGGAAATATGATTTCCTGGTCTTTGGGGGTTAACAATGTGGCGGCCTACGCTGCGGACAATGGGGACATGCCAGAAGTATTTAAGATAAAAAGTAAAAAAAATGGCATGCCTGTAGGCGTCTCTTTGATGAATGGATTGGTAGCAAGTCTTTTACTTATTATAGCTCCATTCATTCCAAACCAGGATTTATTTTGGAGCTTCTTTGCCTTGAATTTGGTCATGTTTTTACTTTCCTATCTTCCTGTTTTCCCTGCTTTTTTAAAGCTGAGAAAGATTGATCCGGAAACGGAACGGCCCTTTAAGGTTCCAGGAAGTCCAGCATTCTTAAGAGTATTAGCAGGGATTCCTATGATACTCATTGTGATTGCATTGATCTTTACTGCAGTGCCATTAAGATTTGATCCAGAAAGTCTGGCGGGAATTCTACCCATTACAATTGGGGCAATTATATTCATTTTGTTAGGTGAGTTCATTGTAAATAAAAAACGAAAATAGTGAGAAAGAAGGGGTAAATTATGGCTATGAGATTAAATGACACGACGCCAAAGCAGGATGGATACCGCATGCCTGCAGAATTTGAAGAACAGGAACGGATTTGGATGCTGTGGCCGGAAAGGACTGACAATTGGAGAGACGGAGCAAAACCAGCTCAAAAAGTGTTTGCAAATGTGGCAAAGGCAATCAGACGGTTTGAGCCTGTGACGGTATGCGTGTCTCCAGCACAGTTTTCAAACTGCCGTGCCCATCTGCCAGAGGATATCCGGGTGGTGGAAATAACAAGCAACGATTCCTGGATCAGGGACTGCGGTCCTACCTTTGTAATTAATGATATGGGAGGAATCAGAGGGTGTGACTGGACCTTTAATGCCTGGGGAGGTCTGGTAGACGGACTTTATTTCCCCTGGGATCAGGATGATCTTGTGGCACAGAAGGTTTGTGAGTTGGAAGAGATTCCATCCTACCGCACCGAAGGTTTTGTTTTAGAAGGCGGCTCTTTTCATGTAGACGGGGAGGGGACTGTAATCACCACAGAGATGTGTTTGTTAAGCGAAGGCAGAAATCCCCTAATGACAAAGGAAGAAATTGAAGAGATGTTACAGCAGTATCTAAACTGCGAGAAGGTCATCTGGATTCGGGATGGAATCGATCCAGATGAAACCAACGGGCATATTGATGATGTGGTTCAATATGTGAGGCCAGGAGAAGTAGCCTGTATATGGACAGAGGATGAGAGCAATCCGTTTTATGAGGAGGCACAGGCAGCCTATCAGACCTTATCGGAGGCGGTGGATGCCAAGGGGCGAAAACTGAAAGTACATAAGCTCTGTCTTACCAAACAACCGGTACTTCTCCATGGAGCTGATTCCATTGATATGGTGGAAGGAACCATTCCAAGAAAGGATGGAGAGATATCCATTGCTTCCTATATGAATTTTCTTGTGGTAAATGGTGGAGTCATCGTGCCTCAGTATGGAGATGAAAACGATTCTCTTGCCATCAGGCAAATCCAGGAAATGTATCCGGAACGGAACGTCATAGGGGTACGAACAGAGGAAATTGCTTATGGCGGAGGAAATATTCACTGCATCACCCAGCAGCAGCCAAAGGTAAAATAATAGATAAGGGATTAAGGCAGTTCGCCTTAATCCCTTTTTATAGCCTTTATTCTTTTTCTTCCGAAACCGGTTCCGGGGGCACAAAGTGGTCTGGAATTCCTGGATCTTTCATATCATAAATCCGATTATATTCCTTTGTTTCCTGGTTTTTCAAAGTTTCCGAACGGTTCATAGAAAGGAATTTAGTCAGTTCATAGCAACTGACCCATATTTCATTATTGCAATCCTTCTGGGATTCGTCAAAAATAAGTTGTAATCCAAAATGAAGGTGGGACTCGTTAATGTTATTGGTATTTTCATTCCTGCTGTAGCCAGTGCGTCCTAGATACCCGATTACATCTCCAGCAGTGACAATGCTTCCTTGCTTTAATGATTTATGATAAGGATAGTTTTTCCGTAAATGAGCGTAATAATAATATCGTTTCCCGTCAAAGCTTCGGATGCCAAGGCGCCAGCCTCCGTATTGGTTCCAGCCAATGGCCTCCACATATCCGCTTTCAACAGCGATCACAGGGGTTCCCACCTGGCCCATTAAATCATGGCCCAGATGCTGTCGCTTAAAGCCGTAGGATCTTGCCACTCCAAAATCGTCAAAATCATTATAGGGATATCCCTTAGCAATGGGAGAATACCCTTTTAGTCCATATTTCTTCACCCATACCTTATCCGGGTCAACAGATCCGTCAGGTAAAAGGGCAGGAGTGGCATACAAGGGAGCGTTAGCAGAAGGGATTTCAATTTCATAAGCACCCACTAAACCATCTAAGACAGCTCCGTAGGCATTTCTGTAATAAGAATAATATTTCATCTTCTCAGTCAATTCTTCCATGGTTTTACCAGCTAAGAGCTGTTCTGCCAGTGAATCTAAGTCCTTGGTGGAGTACTTGGTAAAATCCCCACCGTACTTTACGCCAAGGTAAGCCAAAAGATCCACCCAGTTTAAATGGGGTTCAGACTGGAAGGTGTTAACATCGTAGCGGAAGGCCTCCTGCATGGCTCTGGCAGTTACGTTAAATTCCACCCATTTAATATATTTTTTCGGTTCCGAGGCTGTGGATTTCCCATCCTGATTGACAACGGGTAAAGAAAAACTTCCCACAGGGGAGATTAAAAAAAGAGAAACTAAAAGAAAGGTTAAAATCATAACTTCTATGTAGATGACCATGTGATGTTTTCGTATCTGGGAATAGGTTAAGAATTTTTTGAATAGGTTCATAAATGTTCTCCTTGTCATTCCATAAAAGGTACAAGTGAAAAGGGAAAGCAGCTTTTAAGGCTTTCCCATATAAGATATGCGGAAAATGGATAAAATATGACGACAAACAAAACCCATCGTTCCAGTTGGTTTTAAGGATGGTTCATGTTATACTATTAATATAAAAAATTTGAAACCGGATAATAAGAATGATTTACAAAGACGATTTTAAGTGCTGGAAAGAGAGGTTAAGACATGAATAATTTTGAATATTGTGTACCCACAAGAGTGCTGTTTGGCCGTGATACCCACAAGCAGGTGGGAGAGGTTATTAAAGAATACGGATTTAAAAAAGTTCTGGTTCATTATGGCAGCGGTAGTGTGAAAAAAAGTGGACTTCTTGATCAGGTAACAGATTCCTTAAAGGAACAGGGAATTGAGTTTGTATTGTTTGGTGGCGTAAAACCAAATCCAACACTTTCACTAGCAAAAGAAGGAATGGAGCTTTGCAGACAGGAAGGCATTGATTTTATTCTGGCTGTAGGGGGAGGAAGCGTTCTCGATTCTGCTAAGTGCATTGCAGACGGCACCTTAAATCCTGAAATTGATCCCTGGAAGTACTTTTTAAAGGAGGCAACTCCGGATAAAGCCCTTCCTCATGGAAACATATTGACTCTTTCTGCTTCTGGAAGTGAGACAAGTTTATCTTGTGTTATCACCAATGAAGACGGGAATTATAAAAGGGGCTTTAACAGTAAAACTCACCGTCCAATATTTGCTATCTTAAACCCTGAACTGACCTTCTCTGTGAATAAATTTCAGACTGGTTGCGGAAGTGTGGATATTATGATGCACACCCTGGAGCGTTATCTAGGTGGAAATACCAAGGATACCCCTTTAACAGACCGAATTGCAGAAGGACTCTTAACCTCAGTGATGGAGGCAGGAGAAGTAGTAGATAAAGATCCAGAAAATTATGAGGCGAGAGCCACTTTAATGTGGGCTGGAAGTTTGTCTCATAATGACCTAACTGGCCTTGGCAGAGAGTTTATGATGCAGGTTCATCAGTTAGAGCATGAATTATCTGGTTTATATCCCTGCATTGCCCATGGCGCAGGTTTATCCGCACTTTTTTGTTCCTGGGCCAGATATGTATGTGAGAAGGATCCCATGAGATTTGCTCAGCTTGCAGTCCGGGTGATGAAGGTCGAGATGGATTTTGAGGAACCGATTAAAACCGCTTTAAAGGGAATTGACCGCTTGGAAGAATTCTTTCAAAGCATTGATATGCCAGTCCGCTTAAGTGAACTTGGTGGTGCTGTGCGGGAAGAAGATATTGAAGTGATGGCAGAGAAATGTTCGTTTAACGGGACCAGAAGTTTACCTGGAATCCGTACCCTTGGAAAACAGGAAATGATAGACGTATACCGAATGGCATACTAAAGATAGATTGCAGGAGGGGGCCGAAGGCCCCCTTGTTTTTATGTAGTAGGAAAAACATCCTATTACATAAGAAGATAAAATTATCGCTGCATTCATTCATTTATTTATTTATAGCAACCCATTTTGCAGATGTTGGTTACGTAAGGTTTTGCTTTATCCTTATCCTTGCAAAAGGGTTTGAAAATAGATACCATGGTAATCGCGTTCTGAGGTGGCCTTGTCATGAATGTGGAATTGCAAATAAAGCGAAAATTGATTCCATTGACTTCCTGAGTGGATACCAGATAGGGCTTATAGGTGGTTCCCCTTAATTCACAGGTAGCCTCATGAAAGATCACCAGGTCTTGACAGTTTACATCACGGTAAAAGGTAAAGTTGCCCGGGCAGCTCATACGAAGAAACTCCTTTGCGTGTTCTATTGTTATATCATATGCACAGCCGGGGACGAGAGCCACAGGGCGTGGCTTCTTTATAGAGTCAGGGGAATGATTTCCCGGTCGCTTGGGATGAAAAGTTCGCCTTTAAACCAAGGAGTGCCTTCCTCTAAATAGCGTTTTTTACGATTTAGAAGGTCAGAGTCCTCCGTATGCCAGAGAATTAAATGTTCTGCATTCATTTCCTGAGCCAGTTCACAGGCATCTTTTACTGTGCAATGATGCTTTTCGTAAGGTTGAAACCGTTCTCTTTCCTCATAGAGGCAAAAGGTTTCGTGTAAGAGCCAGCCGCAGTTTTTTGCATAGGAATGACAAGAGGAATTAAGTGGCTCGTCCCCGCAAAAGGTCAATGTTTTGCCATTTGAGAGAGTGGTGGTAAATCCATACTGTTCTGCTTTATTAGAGTGAATATCAAAAAAGGTCACTTCATTTCCAAGAATTTTTCTCGTTTCCTTGTCATTCACTCCAGTGAGGTGAATTCTCTTTCCGATCAGCTCATAAAATTTCCCTTGAAGAGTTAGTCTACAAAGAGTATCAATCACAGAAACTAGCCGTTTGTGGCAGTAGATCATAAAATCTCCATCGTAAGTATCTGCTCTCATTTTGGCACCAATCATACGAACCATCCAAACCACGCCAAGAATGTGGTCAGTATGCTCGTGGCTGACAAAGAGATGATGTATTTGAGAAAGGTCCACATTCATATCATTTAAAATTCCAAGAATTCCGTTGCCACCACCGGCATCGACCATAAAGAATTCCTCTTCTTTTTTAATTGCAAAGCAGGTATTATAGCATTTAGTCACTGCAGCATTGCCTGTACCGAAAATATATAATTGCTCCATCTTTTGCTCCTTTTTTATACGGGGGTTTTCTGTTTTCGTAAAATATGGTACTATATGATTCATACAAATGCAACTATGTTTCAGGAGGAAAGCGTAATATGAGAGATTTGGCATATCTGAAACTGATGTCTAGGGAGTATCCGACGATAAAAGCGGCATCGAGTGAGATCATAAACTTAATGGCGATTCAAGGTCTGCCTAAGGGAACTGAGTATTTTTTCAGTGATTTACATGGAGAGCATGAGGCTTTTATCCATTTGTTAAGAAGCGCGTCGGGAATCATACGAGAAAAAATAACAGAAACATTTAGCCATATTATGCCAGAGAAAGAAGAAGTTGAGCTGGCAAACCTGATTTATTATCCAGAAAAGGTGCTCAATCAGTTGGAGTGTTTGGAAACCGCAGATGATGAGTGGCAGAGAGTCACCATTTACCGACTGGTACAGATCTGCAAAGTGGTATCTTCCAAATATACAAGATCCAAGGTAAGAAAGAAGATGCCTAAGGAATTCGCTTATATTATCGATGAACTCCTTCATGTGGATTATAATGATGATAATAAACGTGTATACTATAGTGAAATCATACGTTCCATCATTGATATAGAGGTGGGGGACAAGTTTATTGTGGCTCTTTGTGAGCTGATTAAGAATTTAACCATTGACAGCCTTCATATCATTGGAGATATTTACGATCGTGGGCCAAGAGCCGATATGATTATGAAGGAACTGCTTCATTTCCATGATGTGGATATCCAGTGGGGAAATCATGATATTTCATGGATGGGAGCAGCGACTGGTAATCTGGCTTGCATCTGTAATGTAATTCGGATTGCCATTAGCTATAACAGTTTTGATGTGCTAGAGGATGGATACGGAATTAACTTAAGACCATTATCCATGTTTGCAGCCAGAGTATATAAGGACGATCCCTGTGAACGTTTCCTTCCTCAAACGCTTGATGAAAATATATATGATGCTGTGGACCCAGGACTTGCGGCTAAGATGCATAAGGCAATCACTGTCATTCAGTTTAAAGTGGAGGGGCAGATTATAAAGCGTCATCCGGAATATGAGATGAATGACAGAGTCCTCATGGAAGCCATAGATTTTAAGCGTGGCATAATTACCATAGAAGGAAAAGAGCATCCTTTGGTTGACACCTTCCTTCCAACTGTGGACCCAAATCATCCATTGGAACTGAATGCAGGAGAAGAAGAGCTTCTTCGTATCCTTCAGCTGTCCTTTCTTCATAACGGACTTCTTCATAAGCATGTGCGCTTCCTCTATTCTCATGGAAGCATGTACAAATGCTGTAATTCCAACCTTCTCTACCATGGTTGTATTCCAATGAAAGAAGATGGGGATTTTGAAGAGCTGATATTAGATGGAAAATCCTACTGTGGAAAGGCGCTTATGGATTGTTTGGATCAAAAGGTTCAAAATGCCTATTTCATGCCAGAGGATTCAAAAGAAGGAGCCGATGCCAGAGATTTTATGTGGTATCTATGGTGTGGTGCCAAATCACCTGTTTATGGCAAAGGAAAGATGACTACGTTTGAGCATTACTTCCTTGATGATACACAAACTTATAAGGAGCCAATGAATCCATATTATCGTTTGAGTGTGAAAGAGGAGTATTGCGATAAAATTTTGGAGGAATTTGGGCTTTCAAAAGAAGGATCTCATATTATCAATGGTCACGTTCCTGTTAAGATTAAAGAAGGGGAATCACCAGTGAAAGCTGGAGGAAAGCTATTTTTAATCGACGGAGGGCTTTCAAAAGCGTATCAGGCGAAGACTGGGATTGCCGGCTATACTCTTATCTATAATTCCAATCATTTGGCTTTAGCCGAACATAAGCCATTTAATCCAGAGGAGGAGAGCACGCCTAAGGTATCGGTTGTAGAATATGTGAAAAACCGTGTCATGGTAGCAGATACGGATAAGGGCGTGGAACTTGCCGGACGGATATCCGATTTAAAAGAACTGGTGGCCGCATATCGGGAAGGTATCTTAAAAGAAAATGTAGAATAGGCTTTTGGAATGAAATTTTTAATAATTTTTTCAGATAAGGTTTATTTACGAAGCTTCCGCCAGATGGTACAATGGTCAGAGTGATTTACTTATAAGAAGGAGGCTCAGATGAGCAAACAGGAATTTTTACAGCGCCTTAGAGATACATTAACTGGTGAGGTCCCTGGAAACGTGATTGAGGATAATATCAGATTTTATGATGAATATATCAGTACAGAAGTAAGAAATGGTTCAACGGAAGATGAGGTAATTACATCCATCGGAGATCCTAGGCTGATTGCCAAAACCATCATGGAAGCCAGTGAGAATGCATCTGCCTCAGGAAAAACTTATTATGAATCTTACTCAGGAAGCGCACGGAGCGAATATGACAACCAGGAAGATACTGGACGTGGTATGCATTACATTGATTTGAGTAAATGGTACTGGAAGGCACTAGCCATCGGGGCTGTGATTCTTTTGTTTTTCCTTACAGCTACCATACTAACTGGTATATTTAGCCTCTTGATGCCACTTTTTGGACCATTGCTTATGGTTCTTTTAATCTTCTGGTTTTTAAGAGGAACGAGGCGATAATGTCAATAATTGTTAACATTTCCATATAAATATTACAAAAGTGTAACGGCAGTTGCGGCGTGAAAACGTCACAACTGCCGTTTTTGCTTGACAACATCGTGAAATAATTATATAATCCAAATGTAACAATTCTGTAATATTTGTTTTGAAACTTTTTCTGGAGTCAAGAAAAAGAAAACAGGAGAATCAATATGAGAAATAAAATGTGGAAGGCGTTTGGGCTCTTAGGGCTTCTTGCAGGACTTGGTTTGGTTACACCAGCTAAGGCGTTTGGAGCAGAAATTGCAGTGGAAACCAGCACGACACTTTATGCGAAGATGGATGTGCCTGTTTCCGTTTTAAATACTGCCAGTCCCTCAGGAAGTATTCTTTCCAGTGCGGAGGAAGGAAAGACATATGAGGTCATAGAAGCTCCAAAGGATGGTTGGGTTAGAATCAAGGTACCTCAAGGGGAAGGCTACATAAAAGGCAGCTCAGCTACCCTAATAGAAAAGGCACAGGAAAAGGTGGACAAGTCAGCCTTAAAGCGCCAAGAGGTAGTAGATTACGCACTTCAGTTCGTAGGAGGCCGTTATGTGTACGGCGGTGTGAATCCCAATACCGGAGTGGATTGTTCTGGTTTTACCAAATATGTACTTGGAAAAGCAGGCGGTGTTACGGTAAGCCGTGATTCCAGATCCCAGTCCTCAGATGGTAAGATCGTAAGCTACCAAAATGCTCGTGCCGGAGATCTGGTATTTTATGGTAAAAGTGGGTCGATTAACCACGTTGCCCTATATATGGGAGACGGCAAAGTAGTCCACGCTTCTACAGAAAAGACAGGAATTATCGTGACAAACGTCATGTATCGCAAGCCTGTTAAATTTGTTAGTGTTTTGAACTAAAAAATTAAGAGTTTTAGTGCAGTTTTAAATAATACTTGACGAAAAGATAAAGTAATTGTATAATAAACGTAATGAATTTAATACTTACGTAACATTTGAAATCCAAAAAGTGAAAACAGGAGCAAATTTCCCGATGATGAAAAAAACATGGAAAACGTTAGGCCTTATGGCTTTTTGCAGCGCAATTGTAATTGCTAGACCTTCAGATGTAAGAGCAGATGAGACATCCGGTCCAGGACTTAGTTATGGTAACTATTTAGTAACTGTTGATTCAGACAAAGTAACCATTAGTAAAGATGAAGAAGGTCAAGAAACTTTGATGACCGCAACCAAAGGCAATTCCTTTCAGGTAATGGAAGATATGGGCGATGGTACAGTCAAAGTTAAGGTTAATGATACATACGGCTATTTGCCAGTAGACGGCAATGCAACCGTTACTCAAACCGATGCAAGCACTCTTGCACAACTTGAAGTAAAAAATAAGGTAGATGAAGCTGTTGATTTCAGACAGAGCATCGCAAATTACGGTTTACAGTTTGTAGGCGGACGTTATGCTTATGGCGGATCTGATCCCAGAACAGGGGTAGATTGCTCCGGTTTTACAAAATATGTACTGCAGCATGCTGCAGGAATCAATTTAAGTCGTTCTTCAGGCGGACAAGCCTCTCAAGGAAGAGCCATCAGCGCAGACCAGATGCGCCCAGGCGATCTGTTATTCTACGGAAGCAGCAGAGCGATCAACCACGTAGCCATGTATATTGGCAACGGACAGGTTGTACATTCTTCCACATATAGTACAGGTATTAAGACATCCCCATGGAATTATCGGGCACCTGTAAAAATTGTCAATGTAATTGGCGATTAATGATTAAGCGGATAACCGGATTTCGGTTAGGGTATATGACCTTCGGCGAGGGATTGCCGGGGGTCTTTTTTTGTTTGTATGGTAGTCTTTTAATAAAGGCTCTTTGTGAATCTTATTAACTAAGCCCAAGATTGTTTTTAGTTTGTCCTAATTTGCTTTTAATGGTAAGTGAAAGTATAAAAGGTTTTCGTACCTCGTGACGAAAAGGACATTTTCGTAGTACGATTACAGAGGTTAAATAAATATTGTGGACCTTGGGAATGTGTGGTAATATGCTATTAGGAGTAACCGAATATGGGGTGGAACCTTCCAGCTTTTATGTCTTTATGTCATAACGAGATGGGAGGTGGTGCAGGATATGTTTTCATTTGCAGACGTGCTTTTATTTGCAACCTTTATCTTGGCATTGCTGACTTACATAGACAGCGTGCCCCGTTTTATCGGGCATAAGTTAAAAAAATAGCCTACCCTGATGCGAACAGGATAGGCGGTGTCCATTAGGACATTTTGCTTTGTCTGGGAGCCTCCACCTTGTGTGGCGGTTGCTCTTTTATAGTTTAAATATAGCATTGGAACATAGTAATGTCAAGTTTTAGTTATTATTAATGCATGAGGTTAAATAATGACATTCATCAATTATGGAGCCTTAGAAAATGATTAGTGCACCTGTCGAAAGAGGGGTGTTTTTTTGATTATTTTAAAACGTTAAAAAAAGATTTCACCTCGATGAAGAAGTTATTCCACTAAGTTTTAAAATATAATAAGAAGATCTAGCAGGGAAAAAATATAAATGAAAAAAGAAACACATATTTAAGGCAAAGGAAAACAGCCAAGATAGGGGAGCTATCCGGCTGCTTTCGAGGGGAGTATAAATAATTAATAAGGATGAGGAAAATAATTCCTCATATCAATTATAATATAGCCTTAATGAAAATGCAAAGTTAATTTTCATTAAGGATTTAATATGGAAATAAGGATTCGTTTTATCATGGGACACCCCTCCGAAATGCTGATTTACAAAGGATTATTAAATTTTTGACAATATTTTTGAAATAAAAATAAGTATAATACCTTCTGATATTGCCATACTAGTTCATGTAACAAACAACGCTTACAGGAGGTATTACAATGTCCAGAAATAACTATAGCGATATGAACAACTCTTCAAAAAACAGCCAGAACAAGTCTCAGGACAAGATGCAGGACAAGATGCAGGATAAGATGCAGGACAAGATGCAGGATAAGACGCAGGACTCCAGTCGTAATTCATACAACGACTCTAGCCGTAACTCTTACAACGACACAACCAAG
>DLJZ01000011.1:3878-4082 GCA_002478865.1 Hungatella sp. UBA7603 | reverse complement strand
ATTTAATAATACAGCTATAGAATACCCCCATGATAAATCGGTTATAGAATTGTTTGAAGAACAAGTGGACAAAACACCGGATAGCATTGCTGCCGTATTTGGTACACAGTGTATTACTTATGGGGAATTGAATGGAAAAGCGAACCAATTGGCTGGAAAATTACGGGCAGAGTACGAGATAAAGCCCAATGATTTTGTTGCGGT
>DLJZ01000011.1:2759-3680 GCA_002478865.1 Hungatella sp. UBA7603 | reverse complement strand
TGTACCATCCATGTTTAAAGCCTTTGTTGCTGAAATCAAAGACAATGATCCAAGATTAAAAACGCTTGAGGGGATACAGCTTGCAGGAGAGGCCCTTTCTGGAGAACTGGTAAGTTCCTATAAAGGTCCAGGAAAATTGGTGAATTATTATGGTCCGACCGAGGATACGGTTTACGCAACGGGGTATGTATGCAATGGGAAAGAGGAGATCATCCCCATTGGTAAGCCCATTGGTAATACCAAGGCGTATATATTTCAAGGAAATGAATTATGCGGAATAGGAGTACCCGGAGAATTGTGTTTAGCCGGAGAAGGAATTGCACGTGGATACTTAAACCGTCCGGAGCTTAGTGCTGAGAGGTTTGTGAAGAATCCATTTGGAGAAGGAAAGATGTACCGTACCGGTGACTTAGTGTGCTGGAGCCTAGATGGGAACATCGAATATTTGGGAAGAACTGATGAGCAGATAAAGATCAGAGGGTTCCGGGTTGAGCTAGGTGAGATAGAGAGCAGAATCCAGGAAATGGAGGACATCCGTGAGACGGCAGTCATAGCAAAAAAAGCAAGGGAAGGTGATACCTGCATCTGCGCCTATGTGGTATCGGAACAACAGGTGGAGGCAAAAGAGATCAGAGACAGACTGCGAAAGGTACTGCCGGATTATATGGTTCCAGCCTATGTAATGCAGATAGAATCGATCCCCGTAACCAGAAACGGGAAGCTGGATCGCAAGGCATTGCCGGAGCCAGAGTACCAGAGCACATCAGAATATATTGCTCCTAGAAATATGGTGGAAGAGATGATCGTAAAAGCCTTTGTAAGTATTCTGGGAGTGAAACAGGTAAGTGTGACGGATGAATTCTTTGATCTGGGCGGTGATTCCATAAAGGCGATTCGTGTAGTCAGTAAAATCAGGGAAGC
>DLJZ01000011.1:0-2678 GCA_002478865.1 Hungatella sp. UBA7603 | reverse complement strand
GGTGAAGCTGACAGCAATTCAGAGAGATTTCTTTGAAGGTGGCTTAACTAACCCGGCACACTTTAATCAAAGCATTTTATATGAAATCAGAGGAAGAATCAACAAAGAAGCTCTTTGTAAAAGCATCAAGAAACTTACAAAACACCACGACATGCTGCGTGCTGTTTATGAAAATGGTATACAGAGAATCAAAGGGATGGAGGAGAAGCAGTGGTATGATTTATATGAGCATGACTGCAATGTTCAAAATATCAGTGAATTTGCTAACCGGATACAAAGTAGCATAGATATGAAACAGGGACCGCTAATGAAAATCGGTCTGTTCCATACTCCTGAAAAAGATTATCTTCTTATAATTCTCCACCATCTGGTTGTAGATGGGGTATCCTGGAGAATCTTACAGGAGGATCTGGAAAACGGATATCGTCAGGCTAAAGCGGGTAAAGAACTTGTGTTGCCTGCAAAAACCACTTCTTTTAAGGCTTGGAGTGAAAGTGTGAGCGGTTATCGCAGTACTTACGGTTTAAAAAAGGAAGAAGCATATTGGAAAAAAGTAAATCTGGATGTAGAGGCCGGAAAAATAGAAACGGACGGTCATAAAGGGGAGAAAAAATCAAGACTGGTTGCATTTTCCTTGGAAAAGGAATATACGTTAGAATTACTTAAGAGTTGTAATAAAGCATACAATACTGAAATAAATGACCTGATGCTAACGGCGCTAGTCCGTGCTGTAAACCGGATAAGCGGAAAACCTACAGTCGCTGTGGAGATAGAAGGACACGGAAGAGAAGAAATTGACAGTGAAGTTGGCGTAGAAAGAACAGTAGGCTGGTTTACCAGTACCTATCCTGTGGTTTTTCATAGAATTGGGCAGAATCTTAGACAGGATATACGGAATGTAAAGGAAACATTACACAGAGTTCCTAAAAAAGGAATTGGATATGGAATATTAAAGAATCTCGGTGAGCCAGTATTTGAAAAAGGAACTGAGGCAGACATTGTATTTAACTATCTGGGTGAATTTGGAGAAGAATTATCGTATGGTCCAGTTATATTTGAAATATCCCGGATGGCGCATGGTATGGATATGGATCCACAAAATCATTTTGGTCCTTCGATAAATATAAACGGCGCAGTTCAGAATGGAATTTTGTCCATAGGAATCACATTTGATGAGAGCATGTATAAAGTTGAAACAATGGAATTTTTGTGCAGCCAGTTTAAGACAGAGTTGACTTCAGTGGTAAATCATTGTCTGGAAGTGAAAGCTACAGAATTTACAGCATCTGATTATGGAGAGGCCGAATGGAGTGAGGAAGAATTCCAGCTAACTGCAAATAAATTAGCAGTTCAAGGCAAAACAATTAAGAGAATCTATCCGTTGACGGCCTTACAGAATGGAATCTTGTTTGAGAAACAAGTAAATGAAAAAGGTACACAGTATGTTGTCCAGCATACAATGAAGACTGAATTACTGAATATAGACCAGATTCACGAGGCATTTAATGCGGTAGTGAATAAACATGATATTTTGCATACAGTAATAAAGTATAAAAATGTAAGTGTTCCAAGACAGATTTTGTTAATGGAAAGAAAACCAGAATTTAGTTACACAGAGGTATCAGGTGAGGAGGAATATCAGAATATAAAGAAAGAGGATGTGAAAAGAGGGTTTGATTTGGAGGAGGATACCCTGATACGGATGAAGGTTGTGAAAGTGTCTGAAAGGGACTATAGGTTAATTATAACCAATCATCATATCATAGCAGATGGCTGGTGTTTGGCCATTTTGTATGGGGATTTATTACGGTATTATCAGATTTTGGGTGAAGGAAAGAAAATACCAATTCAACCAGCAGGAAATTATGAGGCATTTGTACGGTTTATAGAATCGAGAAATAAGGAAAAGAGCCTTGCTTATTGGGATGATATATTAGAAGGCTATGAGCAGCAAGCAGAAATACTTCCATTAAAAATCGTGGAAAACAATAATGAAGAATTGGTTCATAGATATACTTCATTGTCAGAGAAAATGACGAAGAAAGCTAGACAGTTGTGTACAAATTATGGTGTAACCATAAATACTTTGATTGAGGCTGCATGGGGCATATTGCTTCAGAAGTATAATCGGACAGATGATATAATTTTTGGAAAAGTAGTTTCAGGAAGAAACGTTGATGTTCCTGGTATTGAAACTATGGTGGGGTTATTTATCAATACAGTGCCTGTAAGGGTTAAAAGTCTGCAAGAAGATACTTTTGTGACATTGGTACAAAGATTGCAGAAGCAGGCAATCAATGGAAGCGAACATGATTATTGTTCTCTTGCAGAGATTCAGAGCAGAAGTATGTTGAAAAGTGGTTTTATTAAAACTATCGTAGCATTTGAAAACTACTATGTACAGGAACAGGATAGAAATGATAATAGAAACTCATACGAACTATCATTACAGGTTGAAGGTATAAGGGAAGAAGATAGTTACGGAGTTACTTTACTAGCAAGCATAGGTAAAGTGCTAAATATTGCAATCCAGTGTGATACGGAAAGATTTGGACAGGTTGATGCCGATTTGTTATTGGAGCATTTCCAAACATTGCTAGAGCATGTGATTGATCAGCCCCAGAAAGCACTTCATGAAATTCCAATGATCGATCAGGCAGAGCGTGAGATGGTTGTCA
>DLJZ01000003.1:2519-2678 GCA_002478865.1 Hungatella sp. UBA7603 | reverse complement strand
CACAAACTTTGGGATTCTCCCGCAAGAAATATGATTTTATTCTTCAAGAAATTTTCTCAAAACTGATTATGTATAATTTTTCAGTATTGATAGCATATCAGATAAAAACGCCTGCTAACAAAAGAATTAACTTTTCAGATGCAGTAAATTTTTGTCGTC
>DLJZ01000003.1:0-2383 GCA_002478865.1 Hungatella sp. UBA7603 | reverse complement strand
TGCTTTAACTTAATGACATTGACTTAAGAGGGATCATATCAATTTTATTTTACATCAGTTTGAAGGTTTACACAAACTTTGGGATAGTCCCTTTTCATTGGTTCTTGCCCATACTTGGGGGGTATCTCCAGACAGAAGTACAACGATATATCACTCACCTATAAATATGCTTTATTTTCCATAATTAATTCTCCTTAAATTCCAAATCTGTAATTTATTTATATTTACCTTATTCTTAATTTCAATCTCAAAGTCATCATACTTAGGAAAATATGCGAAAGTAGTTGTTTCTAATCCATCTTGATAATATATTTCTATAAATGAATTATCTATAAACAAATGAAGCTTTAGTGATTTATCAGCTTTTAGTTTGAATTTCCTTACTCCTTTTCCACCAAGCTCCATATTATTTCTATCTAACATACAGATTTCCTCTTCTTTGTTATAGTAAATTGAAATACTTTCATTTGTAAATTTTAATTTCAATTCCAGGTCATTATAATACTTCATATCCAAATCCAGATTACATTCTATGGTTCTTGAGTCAAGAGTAATCTTATAGCTATCTGCAATTTCAGTTTCCAAATCCACTATTTTAGATTCTCTTAAATTCTCTAAAAGCTCGAGCGGCTCCTGATATATAGCACCATCTTTATACTTTAAAGCTCTCGGCATGGTTAATCCATAGATCCATCCATCTTCCGCGCTTACATATTCGCACTCATTATTTGGCATTCCAATCCATCCCAACAAAATATGTTTGTCTTCATAATTAAAAACCTGGGGCGCATAAAAATCAAAACCCTTGTCAATTTCTTTAAACTCTGTGTGATGTTCCAAAGAAATATGATTTAAATTTATCTCACCAATAACATATCCAGATTGGAACTTATTTTGATATTTAAATTCTTCTTCTTTTAATCCCTGAGGGGAAAACATAAATGCAAACTGATTCCCGCTGATTCTAAATAAGTTTGGACATTCCCACATAAAACCAAAGTCATCCATATTAGTTTTTAGTTCACCAGCAAAACTCCATTTATAAATATCTTCTGATTTATAGATCAATGCTCTCCCTTTTAAATCTTCCGTTTGAGCTCCAAGCACCATGTAATATATCCCATTGTCTTCGAATACCATTGGATCTCTGAAGTGAGCCGTATATCTTTCCGGTTGTTTATCAATTATTACACCTTTTTTTCAAAGGAACCATCTTTGTTATATTCAACTAAGCATTGATACGATTCTCTTTGACCACTCTCCCCTTTCACATTTCCAGTATAGAATAACTTCAAAGTACCAAGACTTCAACCCCATCGCCTCTTGTCAGTCCAAAAGCATGTCCAGTAGGAAAAACTGCCGTAAGTTCACCATCACAGGGAGAAGAAATGGTATCTCCTGATATCTTGAAAGCAACACCATCTCCCATTAATTTTCGAGAAAAACCCTGATCACTAACCTCTTCTAAAGGAAACATTACAGCATCACAAATTGCAACTATATCATTATTATTCTTCTCTTTTTTTAAAAAACCAAACATTTTATTCTTCCCAGCTTTCAATAATCTCAGATATAATTGAACCCAAAGAACCTACATACAAAAAATCTTCAACCCTAAACCGAATCTTAGCTGACTTGACTCTTCTATTATAAATCATCATATGTTACTAACGCAACATCGTCACGGTTCAAATATTTTTTTGTAAATTCACTGCATAACATTTCCACTTCATAGACTATAGGGATATTTACCGATGAATGATCTAATATATACGCATCAATATATCCAGG
Source organism: Hungatella sp. UBA7603 (assembly GCA_002478865.1). Lineage (GTDB taxonomy): Bacteria > Bacillota > Clostridia > Lachnospirales > Lachnospiraceae > Lacrimispora. Next base: position 592 of record DLJZ01000003.1, on the reverse strand, counting down.
ATGTGTGATAACCATGTCACAATCATCGTCATGTCCCTGCTCCACTGCTTCAATTAAAGGTTCCATTGATTTCTGTTCCACAGAGTGTGCAATATGAACATAAACATTCGTCTTACCTACAATCATAGGTTTATTATCAAAAGTCATCCCTGAATACTTTAGATTGAATTTTTCGGCTACTATTTCCAATCCTTTAAAAAAGTTCTGGCTTTTAATCCCATGACCATCCAAATACTTTGGCTCGTATCCGGTCAATTCTATAAACTGCCTATATTGGGCTTCAATTTCCATAATAACTTCTTCTAAGACAACAGTGTCCTGCTCTGAATTACGATAATCACTTGATGATTTAAACTCACCATTTTCTTTGACCAAACTGGAAATCAACTTCGGATCGCAAACTGGTTTGCCTATACAGATATTTGTATGCTGTCCTAAACAAATATTGTAATCTTTAATCAAGTCAAAACCATGACTTGCGGCATTCATGTTAGGCATCATTCCTACTGATTTAACTATTCCATCTTTTACTGCTTTTACAATTCCATAATTCACTGTTTCACTGTAACCGAGATCATCTGCTCTTATTAAA
>DLJZ01000021.1 GCA_002478865.1 Hungatella sp. UBA7603 | reverse complement strand
TAAGCCGGTGGTATTGACTATGGTTTTATAAAAAGTAAGAATAATAATAAAAACAGGTATGACATTTTAAGTAGGAATCTGCTATACTCGGAATAGTAGTGCAATAAAAATAAGGAAAGAAATTGGAGAAAACATATGAATTTCTGTTGGGTAACACTGCATGTGGAAAATATAAAAGAATCACTTGCCTTTTATCATGAAGTGCTAAAGCTTCCAATCAGTAGCAAGCATAGTGGCAACGGAATGGAGATGGTTATGCTTGGAGTAGAAGGGCAGCCAAAGATCGAATTGCTTTGCAATGGTACCACTCAAAATACGCAGGAACAAGCTGGTATTTCTGTCGGGATTGCCGTAGATTCTTTGGAAACTGTTATGGAGAATTTAGACAGTCTCTCAATTCCTATTCTCAGAGGACCAATTTCACCGAACCCGTCAGTTCGGTTTATTTTCATCAATGATCCTGATGGTTATGAAGTGCAGCTAGTTGAGATGAAAGAATCTGTTTAGATGGGTATCTGTTCATATCAGAAGTAAAATAAAAATGGCAAATGACTGCTTTGAATTTATAATCAATAAAGCAGCCGTTTGCCATTTTTTATTTATAGAAAAATGCATGTTGAATAGCTGGCAGTACGTGAAACTGTTTTATTTCTCTTTCTTATCAGGATCATAGATCTCTTCTGAAAATTCGGTCAGGATACGACGATGCCCTGGTGTACCTGGCAAATATGAACTCTGCTTAATTAGCTTTTGCTTGTTTGCCGCTTTTACAAATCCATAACAAACGGTAAAGAAGATGACAAGAGCAATCCCTGCAAGAAATCCCAATGTCTGCCCTTTTAAAAAGGGCATGCTGAACATGGCTATAATAAGTCCTGCTAAGGTAAACAGAGAACTATACGGAAATCCGCAAAGCCGACAGTTTCCTTCCGGTTTCCCGTTCTTTCTGCGAAAACGGATATGGGTGAACATGAGAACAATATAAGTGAAAAGTAATGCAAATCCGCCAGAGCTGATCAAAAATAAATAAACCTCTGGGAATAATAATCCCACATAGAGAAACAGCAGCATGGAGAGACCGGAAAATAAGATTCCCCGGTAAGGAACGTCAGTTTTATCTCTTAAAAAGGCTGGGCCAAGTCCCTCCTCCACAAGAGAACGAAGCATTCTTCCGATTCCAAACATGGCTGCTAACATGGTTGATAAGATTGCGCTGATTAAGATTATGGTCATAGCAGTACCAGCCCAGGACATTTGATAGCGGTTTAAGGCTGTAACCATGGGGCTGACGTCCTCGCTTAAAGATCCCGTAGGTATCAGCAGCAAAAGTACAGAAATACAGAGAATATAAAGTGTCACAAGCCAGAACACGGTTAGGTGAATGGCGCGGGGCACATCCTTTTCCTTATTCTCTGTTTCACTGGCGGCTAGTCCAATGATTTCAAAACCAGCATAGGTAAATAAGACGATTAGCATACTTCCTGCCAGGCTTTTTAAACCGCCGGGGAGAAAGGATTCTGAGCGCAGGATGCTTGTTCCCAATGGACGTAGGCCTGGTAGTAGTCCAAACACGATGAGACATCCTAATAGGATAAATCCGATAATGGCTATAATCTTAATGGCAGATAGAATGCTTTCCAAATGGCTTAACTGTTTTGCACCTAATAGGTTTAATAACGTCACCCCTACAATGAGAACGGTACCCAGGATAGGAATTGAGATACCAGGAAACCACGTTCGAAACAATAAAGAAACAGCAGTGGCTTCACTTGACATGGAAATGACCATTCCGGTCCAATACACCCAGCCAACTACAAATCCCGTCCCTTTATTGATGTACTGAGACGCAAATGTGCGAAAAGATGCGGAATCAGGATTAGATACTGTCATTTCTGAAAGTGCAAACAGAATAAAATAAACCATAACGGCACAAATCAGATAAGAAAGTATGATTGCTGGTCCAGCGGCTTGTATGGCAACCGATGAACCTAAGAAAAAAGAACCACCGATTACAGTTCCAAGAGCCATCATTGTTAAACGGCCTGCGCTAAGTCCTTTAGCTTTATGTTTCATTAGGATTTCTCCCTTTCGTTTTTTACTTATTATTTCTGATAAAAGAGAAGTTATACGAAACATACTATATTCCATGCTTTTAAACCATTTTAAAATAAAAAATCAAAAAGATCGTAGTACGTTGTAATAACAACAGACATGATTCCTTTATAATGTTATCCTGTACAAGGAATGAGGGCAAGGCAAGTGCCAAAGGAACCTCTTCCATATGAAACTCAACAAAATGTTGAAGAGTATTTGCACCGAATTAAAAAGGTGCTGTGCATAATAACTTACTTTAGGAGGTAATGAATATGAGCATGTTTTGTTATCAGTGCCAGGAAACGGCAAAGAACACAGGTTGTACAGTTATGGGTGTATGCGGTAAGACAGAAGAGGTAGCAAATCTTCAAGATCTTCTTATTTATGCGGTAAAAGGTATTTCTGAAATTGTAGTTAAGACAAATACCAACGTTGCTAACATTGCTAAGATTAACCATGAAGTGATTAAGAGCCTTTTTATCACAATCACAAACGCAAACTTTGATGCAGATGCTATTGAAGCTCAGATCGTGAACGTACTTGGATTAAGAGATCAGTTGGCTAAAGATGCTGGCTATCAGGGAAATAATGATGCAGCAACATTCACTGTAAGCACAAGAGAGTCTATGCTTGTAAAGGCTGCTAGTGTTGGTGTTCTTGCAACTGAAAACGAAGATGTTCGTTCTTTAAGAGAACTAATCATCTACGGTGTTAAGGGAATGGCAGCTTATGTAGAGCACGCTCTGAACATTGGAAAAGAAAATAATGATATCTATGCATTTACCTATGAAGCTCTTGCTGCAACTCTTAATGATTCTCTGTCAGCAGATGATCTGGTTGCTTTAACCTTAAAGACAGGTGAGCTTGGTGTAAGTGCTATGGCGCTTCTTGATGAAGCTAATACATCCCGTTACGGAAATCCAGAAATTACAACTGTTAATATTGGCGTTAGAAAGAATCCGGCTATTCTTATTTCCGGTCATGACTTAGTTGATATGGAGCAGCTTTTAGAGCAGACAAAGGGAACAGGCGTTGATGTTTATACACACGGCGAGATGCTTCCGGCTCACTACTATCCAGCATTCAAGAAATATGATAACTTCGCAGGAAACTACGGAAATGCTTGGTGGAAACAGGTCACAGAATTTGAATCCTTCCGTGGACCAATCCTGTTTACAACAAACTGTATCGTTCCTCCAAAGAATCCAGAGGTTGCTGGAAGAATCTACACCACAGGGGCTACAGGTTTCCCAGGCTGCAAGCACATCGTAGCTGATGAGAGTGGTAAGAAGGATTTCTCTGAAATCATCGCTCTTGCTAAGACTCTTTCAAGCCCAGATGAGATTGAGACAGGTACTATCGTAGGTGGATTTGCTCACAATCAGGTATTCGCACTTGCTGATAAGGTTGTTGACGCTGTTAAATCCGGCGCAATCAAGAAATTCTTTGTAATGGCAGGTTGTGATGGAAGAATGAAATCCAGAGACTACTATACAGAGTTTGCTGATAAGCTTCCAAAAGATACTGTAATTTTAACTGCTGGTTGTGCTAAATACAGATACAATAAGCTTGAGCTTGGCGATATCGGCGGTATTCCAAGAGTATTAGATGCAGGACAGTGTAATGACTCCTACTCACTTGCACTGATTGCACTTAAGTTAAAAGAAGTATTTGAGCTTAATGATATTAACGAACTTCCAATCGCTTACAATATCGCTTGGTATGAGCAGAAGGCTGTTATCGTGCTTCTTGCACTTCTTCACTTAGGAGTAAAGAACATTCACTTAGGCCCAACAATTCCAGGATTCTTATCCCCTAATGTTGTTAATGTTCTTGTAGATACCTTTGGTATTGCTGGAATCGGAAGCGTAGATGAAGATATGGAATTATTCATGAACGCATAATTATTTCAATATTAGCAGGTCATGGACGTTGCACAGGCAACGTCCATGACCTGCTTTTTTTGATAGAATAATGAGGTAAGTGCTGGCTTACAATAACTTTTAAACAATTTTAGTTCGTGGAGGTAATCATGAAAAAAGTAAATGTATTTTATGACAAGCTGTATTACGGCTTCCCTGTCATTCTTGTAAGTTATTATGATACGGACGGCACACCGAATGTAACTACCGTGTCTTCATCCTATACCTTAAGGAATATGATGGCATTGGGATTTAGCACAAAGGGTTACGCTCTGAACCGGATTAAAGAAGTATCTGATTTTGTAGTCAACATTGCAGATAGCAGCCAGATTGAGGCGATTAACTTCTGCGGAAAGAATACAGGAGCGGAATGCAAGAAGTTTGACAGCATTAACCTGACTCCAGTACCATCTAAAGTAATCAGTGCTCCAATCATCGAAGAATGCCCAATTTCCATTGAATGCAGGCTGACTGATGTGATTGAAAGTGAGAACCATTATGGGATTACCAACATTCTGGCCAAGATTAAAGGCCGTCTTGTGGCAGAGTCTTACTTAAGTGAATCCGGACGTCTAAATGTAAATGCATTTGATGAGGTACTCTACATTGGAGACGGAGACAGCAAGGGCTTTCGTTTCATGAAATAAAAAAAAGAAAACGTACCAAGGGCTTGTGTTGTATTAACCACCCTTGGTACGTTTTCATATCTAAGATTCCTTATAAATCATTCACTGCTCTTTGAACAATCTGAGCACCCACAGCCACACCCAGACTCACCACGTTTTAGTTTCCGAATGCCTTTTATAACGATAAAACCAGCATAAGCTGCAATGAGAGCAAAAATAATGATGGTAGCTAACATATCAAACACCTCCGTTCTTATATAGTAAATACGAGCCGTTATATTAATATGTAATCTTTGACTTTGCGACAATGAAAGTATATATCTTATTATAATACCGTCCTTTGCCCCAGTAAAGTAGGCACCAATAAGTTACTAAGTTACTTAATTGATACCATTAAGATACATAGTAATTGGTAAAACAAGCATAATAATTATAGTAGTATCTTTTTGGTAACCACACCACTAAATTGTGCCTACTTGCGTAATTTTGTTGGAGTGTTATAATAAAATCATCCAATAGATGGCAGACGTAAAGAAAGTGACCATCCATTTGTCAAATATTTATCATAAAGGAGATTATAATTATGAGCAAAGTTCTTTATATCAAAGCAAATTCAAAACCAGATGGAGTTTCAAGAACATTTAAGATATCAGACGCATTTGTGGAGCAGTATAAGAAACATCACCCAGATGATGATGTAGTAGTTCTCGATTTATATAAACTGGGGATTCATTTTCTTGAGGGAGAAGATCTTGAATATCATAATCCAGCACCTGGTGTAGGAAAGGATCACCCAGTTTTAAAATATGCTTATCAGTTTTTAGAGGCAGACAAATACGTATTTGCAGAGCCTTTATGGAATCTGAGCATCCCAGCTATTTTAAAAGCTTACATTGATTATATCTGCGTCTCTGGTATCACCTTCCATTATACAGCTGAGGGTCCTGCTGGCCTTTGCAATGGCAAAAAGGCAATTAACATTACCACCAGAGGTGGAAATTACAGCTCTGCCATAGCAAAAGAGTATGAACTTGGAGATAAATATCTGAGAACTATCTTAGGCTTTATGGGAGTCCTCGACTTTACTACCATAGCTGCCGAGCAGCTTGATGTAGTGGGAGTCGATGTAGAAGAAACAGTAGCGAAAGAAATTGAAGAAGCTAAGAAAATAGCAGAGACCTTCTAAATAAAGAATAAAAAAAGCGGCGGTTCCTTTTGGGACCGCCGTTCGTCTTTTAGTAATGGATGACTTGATCAGCATCTTTGATTTTTTGAATAATAGGCTGGGCCTCCTCGCTTTGGAAAAAGCGTAAGGTGGTATCGGGAAGAAAGTTGCTTAAGTGTGAGAAATCCCCTTCTTTAATCAGCTTTCGAACCGTTGAGGCACTGATTGCAGTACCAGCAGCTTCTTTTCTGGGAATGATGATGCATTCTATTCCTGCTTGGGGCAGCCTTTCCTTCATAATCTGATTATAAAGGGCTGTAACCAGGCTTGTAGGTTCTTCTCCCACGTATCTTCTGTTGATACCAAGAGATTCTGAAATCTTAATGAAGATACCCAGATCCAAAAGTGCATGGCTTTCAATGACTGCATTATCGTCCTTTTGAAAATAACTTGGAAAGGTGGCATTGCTGATGATATATGGGCCACTATCATGATAGCATATATTGGTGAGATGGGAGGTACCTTCTATAATCAGACGTTTTCTTACTGAAAATGGAATCAAGCTTACATCCTCGCTGACAATAAATAAGTGGACCACATCATTTTCCGCCGCTGCCTTTTCAACAAGGGTAAGATGTCCAAGAGTAAAAGGGTTGGCATTCATTACAATGGCAGCAACGTTATCCCCTTCTTTCTTGTTGGTACCAAGACGGTCAATATAATCTTTAAAGCCACTTCTCTTATTTTCCATGAAAACAACCTTGCCTTCAATTCTTACAATCTCATAAAAGCCTAAATCAGAGAAAAATCTGGCGGCAGATGATTTTGTGTAAAGAAAGATGTGAGAGTTACCTTGAGAAAACTGTACCTCAGTGAGATGGGACATTACCTGATTCATCAGACCTTCGCCCTGATGATTGCTGCTTACAGCGAGACATCTTAAGGTATTGCCATAGCAGCTTCCCGTAGCCACAACATTAAAATCTTCGTCAAACATGGCGCATGTATAATCCAGATTCTTATCTCTTCGAATTCCTTCTCCTAAGAGAAGTTGATCAATGAGCTGATTGCTCCTTTTGTCATTCGAAGAAACTTTAGATATAGAATAATCACTCATAATTTACTCCTTTGCGTTATAACCTGTAAACACATCATAGATATGGTACGTATGACAGCTTCCCGATCAAATATCAGGAAAACGACCCCAGTAAAAATGGAGCCGAAATTAGGTTTTATTTTCTTATAAATAATTCTATCCTTTCCTATTTAAAAAGTAAATAGCTTAGGAGGTGATTTTTACATTTTTTCGCCTATTTAGGTTCATAATGTTAGTATGTGCGATTTTTTGTCAATACGGTAGAAAAAAACATTAAATTATGAGTTTAATTTTCATGGTTACTATTTTGATACTGTGTGTCAAAATAGTGCCTACTGGATAAAACAATGTAAATGTTATAATATTAACTATAGAGACAGAGAAAAGGATACTGTCTAGAAAAGGCAATCGGTCAAAAGTAACAGCCTGGACTTTAGGCATCCATAATATAAATAAAAAGATAGGAGTGTGGTTTCATGATAACAGCCATTAGAGACGAGAACAACAGATACAGAAATCTGCAAAACGGCCAATGGGTCGAAAGCAAGAATGATACTTATATTACAATAAAATCTCCAATTGACGACACTGTCTTAGGAATGGTACCAGCCATGTCAAAGGAAGAGGTAGATCTGGCCATTGAGACAGCGAAAAAAGCGCAAAAACAATGGAGAAATGTAACCACAGATGAAAAAACAGAGATCCTATACAGGGCAGCGGATATCCTGCTAAAGTATAAAGAAGAACTGGCAGATTTAATGGTTCGCGAGATTTCAAAGGATAGAAAAAGCTGTTATTCTGAGGTGGAAAGAACGGCTGACTTTATCCGGTTCACTGCAGATACTGGAAAGAACATCTCTGGTGAAAGCATTCCAGGAGACAGCTTCCCAGGCGGAAAAAACAATAAAGTATCCATCGTAAGAAGAGAACCCTTAGGAGTTGTATTAGCAATATCTCCATTTAACTATCCAGTAAACCTTGCAGCTTCCAAAATTGCGCCAGGCTTAATGGCTGGTAACTCTATTGTTTTAAAGCCTGCTTCTCAGGGTTGCCTGTGCGGTCTGTATCTGGCCAGAGCATTTCAAGAGGCTGGAGTTCCAGCTGGAGTATTAAATACGGTCACTGGAAAAGGAAGTGAGATTGGAGATTATATCACCACCCATAAGGGAATTGATTTTATTAACTTTACTGGAAGTACTGAGGTGGGCGCCCATATCTCCAGTATAACCAGCATGGTACCGTTGTTAATGGAACTTGGAGGAAAGGATGCAGCTATCGTATTGGAGGATGCAGATCTGGAACTGACAGCTAGTAATATCGTTGCAGGAGGTTATTCTTATTCCGGGCAGAGATGCACCGCAGTAAAGAGAATCCTTGTGGTAGAAGAGGTAGCTGACCAGTTAATTGAAAAAATCCTGCCTAAACTAGAAAAGCTTACTATGGGAAATCCCTTGGATCGGGATGTGGATATCGTTCCCCTCATCAGTACCAACGCAGCAGATTTTGTCTGCGAGCTAATTGATGATGCCAAGGAAAAGGGCGCCAAGTTATTGTTTGGTGGTAATAGAGAAGGGAACCTCATTCAACCAACCCTGTTTGACAATGTAACGACTGATATGCGTTTGGCATGGGAAGAACCATTTGGCCCTGTTCTCCCTATTATTAGAGTCAAAGACAAGGATGAGGCCATAAAGCTGGCCAATGAGTCGGAGTATGGCTTACAGTCCGCAGTCTTTACCCAGAACATCAACAACGCCTTTTATGTGGCAAATAAGCTGGAGGTAGGTACGGTTCAGGTCAACAACAAAACAGAGAGAGGACCAGACCATTTTCCATTCTTAGGGGTAAAGGCTTCCGGTATAGGAACCCAGGGAATCCGCTATTCCATTGAATCCATGTCAAGACCAAAGGTAACGGTTATCAATCTATCAAATAATTAAATTCAAGTATAGTACAGGAAATAAAAAACCTCAGGATCCTTGGGACCGTAAGTCAGTCCCAAGGATCCTGAGGCTTTTAAATTTGCGCGATACGTTCTTCCTGATCAGATTCTGTATCAAGTTCTGCATTTAAGTACTGGCTGCCAAACGAATGCATCAGCTCAAGAATTGGAATAATCTTTTCCCCTAAGTCTGTTAAGCTATATTCTACCCTGGAGGGGACCACGGGATAGACCTTGCGACTCACCAATTTATCCTCTTCCAGGCTGCGCAGTTGAGAGGTGAGCATCTTTTGGGTAATCTGGGGAAGTCGTTTCTTTATCTCACTAAAACGTAAGGTGTTGCTGCTTAAGTACCAGAGAATCAAGATTTTCCACTTACCAGAAACCAGGTCCTGTACCATGGCCATAGGACAGATATTGTATTTTAAGCATTGATTTTTCATATAACATTCTTCGTGCATGGGTTTGCTGCAGATCACGTTTGTAGACAAAAAAGCACCTCTTTTCAGTATATAAAGTATATCAGGTATCAAAATCACTTCTTTCATTATACCATCCAAAGTGAAAATGTAAATATCAGCTTTATTATTTCAAAGAAGCCTTGATTCTATGGGTCAAGCCATTGACATATAATAGCATATACTTTTTCGCTTTACGGCAAACGGTATGGACTGGAATGGAAGGAGAAAAAGAATGATTGTATCATGGCTGACCACCAATCAGTGCAATTTAAAATGCAGGCATTGCTATCAGGATGCTGGAAGCAAATCTACAAAAGAGCTGACCACAGAAGAGGCAAAGAAAATGATTGAGGAAATAAAATCTGCTGGTTTTAAGATTATGATATTTAGCGGAGGAGAGCCGCTGATGCGCCCTGACATCTATGAGCTGGTTTCTTATGCCTCTTTACAGGGACTGCGTCCTGTTTTTGGCACCAATGGAACTCTAATTACGGAAGAGACAGCAAAAAAGCTAAAGAGTTGGGGTGCAAAGGCAATGGGAATTAGCATTGACAGCTTAGAGGAGGAAAAACACAATTATTTTAGAGGAAAAGAGGACGCATTTCAACTGACCATGGAAGGCATCGAAAACTGCAAAAAGGCAGGTCTGCCCTTCCAGATCCATACCACCATTATGGATTGGAATCAGTCTGAAGTATGTGACATCATTGATTTTAGTGTAAAGGTAGGAGCCATCGCCTGTTACCTATTTTTCCTTATCCCCGTTGGCAGAGGTAAATTTCTAGAAGAAACAGCACTTGAGGTAGTAGAATATGAAAAGCTCTTAATGACCATTATGGAGAAGCAAAAACAGGTACCTATTGATATCAAACCTACCTGCGCCCCCCAGTTTATTCGGGTTGCCAATCAAATGGACGTAAAAACAAGGTTCCAAAGAGGTTGCCTTGCTGGATTATCCTATTGCATTATAGACCCTTTGGGAAATGTTAGGCCCTGCGCCTACATGACCGAGGAGGCAGGGAATGTGCGAGAGGAATCCTTTGATGAGATATGGAAGAACAGTCATCTATTAAACCATCTGAGGACACAGCATTACAAAGGGACATGTTGTGGCTGCACCTATGAAAAAGAATGTGGAGGCTGTCGAGCTAGAGCGGGATATTATCACGACGGAGATTATATGGCAGAGGACAGCTACTGTGCCTATGGGAAACAATTGGAGACAGGAGGGACTTTGGCATGAGACTAAAATCCATCCTAATACCATTCGTTCTGTTACTGCTTGCAATGCTTATGTCAGGCTGCAATCCTAAGACAAAGGAACCAGCTCCAACTATAGAGGGCTACCGGTTTGCCGATGCGCTGGGACAGGAAATCACGGTTAAGAACCCGAAGAAGGTAGTGGCTCTTATGGGAAGCTTCGCGGAAACCTGGCTGAATGCAGGAGGAGAATTGAAAGCAGTTACTGATGATGCTTTTGACGAAAGAGGGCTTGCCCTTTCAAAAGATATGATAACTGTTGGGACATATAACAGTCCCAACGTAGAAAAGATTATAGGATGTTCGCCAGATCTGGTTATCCTGTCTTCGGAAACAAGGGAGCATGTAGCAATCAAAGATACCTTAAAACAGGCAGGAATCCCTACCGCCTACTTTCAGGTAACCTATTTTGAGGACTATCTAAAGATGCTTAAGGTTTGTACGGATATTACAGGACGTGAGGATCTTTATAAAAAGAACGGTCTGGAGGTAAAAGAAAAAATTGATTCCATCATATCAAATAAGAGCAGCTTACCTTCGCCCTCTATTCTCTTTCTCGTTACATACTCTGGTGGAGCAGTCGTAAAGAATTCTGAGTCCATGACCGGTAAGATGTTAAAGGACTTAGGCTGCAATAACATTGCCGATGAGGACAAAAGTCTATTAAAAGAATTTAGCATGGAATCCATCATGAAGGATGATCCGGATTATATTTTTGTGGTGCCCATGGGAAATGATGACGCGCTGGCAAAAAAGAATCTAAAAGAAACGATAGAAAGCAATCCTGCCTGGAATGGTCTTCAGGCAGTAAAGAATGGTAAGTACATCATCTTACCAAAAGAAAAGTTTCTTTATAAACCAGATGCAAGATGGGGAGAGAGCTATGAATATCTTTCAAAGATTCTTTCAGGGGAAAAATCGTAAAGCTTGGGCTTTTCTACTATTGGCATTCATAGGTCTACTCATTGGTGTGGGAGCAGGATTGTGTCTGGGAGCCAATCCAATGAAACTCTCCTTATTCTTAAAAACTCTAAATCAAAAGGATTCGGATGATTTCTTATACCGAATTATTATGACGGTACGGTTACCAAGAGTCCTTGGCGCACTTTTAGCAGGAAGTGGGCTGGCAGTTTCAGGAACCATCATTCAGTCTGTATTAAATAATCCCCTTGCCAGTCCCAACATCATTGGAGTTAATGCGGGAGCTGGATTCTTTGTTTTATTGGCTTCCGCTATGTTTTCACCTTCCACTTACTTGCTACCCATTTCCGCATTTTTCGGTGCCCTCTTTGCTTGCATCATAGTTCTCTTAACTGGTGCCCTAGGCCAGATGTCACAGCTTATGCTGGTATTAATCGGATTTGTGGTAAATAGCATATTCACCGCTGGAATGAATGTAATTATGATTTTGGATCCAGATGCCTATGTGGGCTCAGGTAATTTTTTGGCAGGAGGATTGTCTTCTGTAACGTCTAAGGCCATTGCCTGTCCCTCTTTTTTTATCATTCTTGGTCTGCTCCTGGCAATGTTTTGTGCCAAGGGCTTGAATCTTTTAAATCTTGGAGCGGATTACGCAAAGACTCTTGGAATGAATGTGGCCGTAAGCCGATGTGCTTATCTATTTGTAGCGTCCATTCTTGCCGGTGCAGCCGTTAGCTTTTGTGGATTAATTGGTTTTGTGGGGCTCCTAGTTCCTCATGGTGTGAAATTATTCATTGGCTCAGATAACCGGTTTGTGATCCCTGCAAGTGCTCTAATCGGAGGTTTGTTCGTCATTGTCTGTGACTTACTTTCGAGAGTCATGTTTTTGCCTTATGAACTGCCTGTAGGTATTTTACTATCATTGATTGGCAGTCCCTGTTTTCTATATTTGATGTTAAAGAACAAACGAAACGGTTTCAAAGGATAAGGAAAGGAGATTATGATATGATTCAATTTGAGCATGTAACGTATTCGTATAATAAAACTCCTTTCATTGAAGATATGAATCTATGTTTTGAAGATGGCAAGATAACCGTAGTCATTGGCCCAAACGGCTGTGGAAAAAGCACGGTGATTAAGCTGGCATCCCGATTGTTAAAGCCCCATCAAGGGAGGATTTTGTTACATGGGGTGGAAATCAGTTCAATCCGTAGAAAGTCTTTTGCGAGAGAGATCTCCGTGTTGTTGCAAAATGGTCATATCCCAGACATGACAGTGGAACAGGCTGTCTTATCCGGAAGGTATCCTCACCAATCATTCTTAAAGCCTGCGTCAAAAGAAGATTATCTCATGATTGATCAGGCCATAGATATGGCTGACTGCAAAATCCTAAGAGAGAAGCGCATGTGTCAGCTATCTGGGGGAGAACGTCAAAGAGTATTTCTCGCTATGATTCTGGCGCAGGATACCCATATCATATTTCTAGATGAGCCAACCACCTATCTAGACATCAATGTATCTTATGAGATGATGGAATTGATTCGTGATATGAACCAAATAGGGGGGAAGACAGTGGTAATGGTTCTTCATGATATGAATCTGGCTTTAAATTATGCGGACAACATCATATTGATGAATAAGGGGAGAATTCAGGGATCTAACTTGGTTACAGATCAGAGACTTCATGAGCGAATTGGAGAAACCTTTGGTGTGAAAATACAAAGCTTTTCAGAGGAAGATGAGTCCAGATTTTATTTTGTTAAGAGATGAAGCACTTAGATGTTTATCCTATTTTTGTATAAGAACGCAAAGTTGATATAAAATAAACAATTAATAAACGAATAATTAAACTTTTAATGTGATTATAATAAATATTGCAAATTCTGTCGAAATAGGTTATGATTAACAAAAGAATTAAAGGAGGTAAGCATATGTATAATATATTAGTTGGCGGTGCAGCAGGACAGGGCATTGACACCACAGTATCGATTCTGGAAAAGCTTTTAAAGCGTTCCGGTTACTATATTTTTACAACCAGAGATTTCATGTCCCGTGTACGCGGTGGCCATAACTTTTCTTTGCTCCGGTTTGGAACAGAGGAAATTACTTCTCATAGTTATATTCTCGATGGAATCATTGCTCTGAATGAAGAGACCATTGAATTACATAAGGACAAATTAAATAAGAAGGGTTTTATATTATGTGACAGTAGTCTGGATTATTCAGATCCGGATTTAAACATTATAAAGCTTCCCATGACCCAAATTGCAAAAGAACTGGGAAATATAAGAGCCTCTGGTAGCGTCGCTGTCGGTGCCGTTTTAAAGTTGTTTGGAGAGCCATTATCCTATGTGGAAGAGGTTATGACCAGCCAGATGAATGATAAGATTCTTGAAGTGAATGTAAAAGCCGCAGATGCTGGTTATAAAAGCGTAGATTCATTATTTGAACACTTAGATGGTGGATTTTCTGACTATATGTTGATTTCAGGAAGTGAAGCTTTAGGGCTGGGAGCGGTGGCAGGAGGACTTAAGTTTTATGCTGCTTACCCAATGTCACCATCCACAGCGGTTCTTGAATATTTGGCATCAGTAGGAAACGCTGCCAAAGTTTTAGTGGAGCAGGCAGAAGATGAGATAGCGGCAGTTAACATGGCCCTTGGTGCTTCCTTTGCAGGCGCTAGAGCCATGACGGGAACCAGCGGTGGAGGATTTTGTCTTAAGGTAGAGGCTTTAGGTTTTTCTGGAATTGCAGAGATTCCTCTTGTGGTCGTGGATGTACAAAGGCCAGGCCCTGCAACCGGTCTTCCTACCAGAACAGAACAAAGTGATTTGAAATTTGTTGTCTCTGCTTCCCAGGGAGAATTCCCTCGTATGGTCATTGCTCTAAGAACTCAGGAAGATGCTTTTTATCAAACAGCCAGAGCCTTAAACCTAGCGGAAAAATATCAGATTCCGATCATTCTTTTAAGTGATCAATATCTTGGAGACACAACCGCCTGTGTGAAACCTTACGACGTATCAAAGATCTCAATGGTAAATTACGACACAGAAGCAGAAGGGGACTACCTTCGTTACAGACTTACGGAGGACGGCATCTCAAAACGTCTAATTCCAGGTAAGACAAAACATTTGGTAGCAGCAGACAGTGATGAGCATGATGAAAGAGGTTGGATCACAGAATCCGCTACGGTTCGAAATCAGATGGTGGAGAAGCGCATGAAGAAATTAGATGGCCTTTGTGATGAACTTTTGGAACCGGAATTTATAGGAGATGAGAATTGTAACACGCTTCTTCTTGGCTGGGGTTCTCTCTATGGTCCATTAAAGGAAGCAGTACAAACTTTAAATCGGAATGGAGGAAACTACGGAGCCCTTGTATTTGGCGATATTTATCCACTTCCTCAAAAACAACTGAACAAATATGCGAAAGGCAGAACGTTGATCAACGTAGAACAAAATGCTACGGGTCAACTAGCCTCCCTCATCCGGGGAGAAACTGGAATTGCATGTCATGATAGCATCTTAAAATACGATGGACGCCAGATTACTGGGGAAGAAATTGTAGCACAGCTTCTGGAAGGAGGTCAAAAGTCATGAGTGAATTTAAAACATATGAAACAGCCTGGTGTCCTGGCTGCGGTAATTTTTCCATATTAAATAGTTTAAAAACGGCCTTAGAAGAGTTAGGAAAAAGTCCCCATGAAGTACTAATGCTTGGCGGCATTGGTCAGGCGGCAAAAACACCTCAATATATCAGTGCCAATAGCTTTTGCGGCCTTCACGGCAGAGCACTTCCAGCAGCAGTGGCAGCTAAAATAGCCAATGAAGACCTTACCGTAATCGTCAATTCCGGAGACGGAGATTCTTATGGGGAGGGTGGAAACCACTTTATTCACAATATAAGAAGAAACGTTAATATCGCCCATTTTGTCCATGACAATCAGATTTACGGTCTGACCAAAGGGCAGGCATCTCCAACCACAGCAGAAGGTCATGTGACTGTAGTGCAGACGGAGGGTAATATCAATGCTCCTTTAAATCCTATGCTTTTGGCTTTGGCGTCAGGAGCTGGTTTTGTAGCGAGAGGTTTTAGCGGAGATGCGAAGCAGTTGACCGCCATTATGAAAGCGGCAATTGAATATCCTGGGTACGCCTATGTGGATATCATGCAACCATGTATCACCTTTAATAAGATAAATACCTTCGCTTACTATAAAAATGCAGTCATGCCTCTTCCCGAGGATTATGATCCGTCAGATAAGCTGGAGGCGATGAGAATTGCAATGGGATTAGATGATAAAATTCCTACTGGAATTATTTATAGAGAGGAGAAACCAGATTTCCATAAGAAGCATGCTTTACTAAAGGACGGAAAACCTCTGCTTGATCAGGAGCGGGATAATGGTGTCCTTGATAACCTGATCCATAGCTTCATTTAAGAAAAATAGATAGTATGTGAACGTAAAACGATCGAAGGTATGTAGATGCATGCCTTCGATTTTTGTGTCTATCTATAAGCCATGGGTTGTTGTATAATTCCATTCCATTGAAAATAAGATAACATATAAAGTGAAAAAGATATTTCTGTAAATATCACGGGAGATCCATAGGGAGGGACTTATGAATTATTTAGGAATCATAACTGGAATTGGAACTTTTCTTATTATCGGGCTGCTGCATCCGGTTGTAATTAAATCGGAGTATTACTTTGGAACGAAGGTATGGCCTTTGTTTTTGGTTTCTGGGATTACTTTTATTGGCCTGTCTCTTTTTCTCGCTCACATTGCTGCCTCTTGTGTATCCGCGGTAATGGGGTTCTCCCTTCTCTGGAGTATCGGTGAATTATTCGAGCAGGAGAAACGAGTGGAAAAGGGTTGGTTTCCTTCAAATCCAAGAAAAAAGGATAAAAAATGAAAAATCAGATATTTTAGAGATAGAAAATATTATATTTACACATCATATACATATCTGTTCAAAATTATTGAAACAAATTGGATTTGTTGATGGTTTTGCACAAATGTTATACTTTCATCATAAAGGAGGAACCAATGGAAAATCGACTTCCAAACATATTCCTGCTAGTATGCCAGAACAAACGTGAATTCACAGTCCGGGAGCTGGCGCAGCAGATGGCTGTAAGTACCAGGACAATATACAGCGATATAAAAAAATTAAATGAGATGCTAGAAGCCGCCGGGTATCCGGTCATAAGTGCAGATAAAGGAAAACTGATTTATGAGGAACCTTTAATCATTGAATTTGAGGAGCTGATTGGTTCAACCTCTGATTTTGTCTTATCCAATCAAAGATTTCGCAGGCTTCGTGTGATTGAATCCATCTTATTATCCGGAGACCATTTTACCGTAGAAGATTTAGTCAAAGAACTGGACATATCCAGAAATACGCTCCTAGGAGATCTAAAGGAGATAAAGGAGATATTTCGTTTCCATACCATAGGAATGGAGGCCTTGCCCTTTAAGGGATACCGAATCACTGGAAATGAGAGAAGTATAAGAAATTTACTCATCCTTACAATCAGCGAAGATCCATTGTTTTTTGAGGATAAATTAGAAAAACGAAATTCCCAGTTTCTCTATTCCTGTGAAGCATTTCTAGATGATGTGGCAAAACGGCTGAATGTAGAATTAAGCGATGTATCGTTTCAGAGAATGCTAGTAACTGTTTGGGTCACCTATGCCAGACTTTCCATCGGAAAATGGTTTCCAGAAGGTCCCAGGGAGCCCCTGACCAGGGAAGAAATCACCTTTGTAGAACGAAAGAAGGAGCTGGAAGAACTCTTTGGCAAAGAGGTGCCAGTGGATGACTGCTTTTATCTGGCCAATAAGCTAGGAGAAGCTTCCGTAGTTAAATACGAGGAGCTGCTATCGGAAAAATGGCTTCCCTTTCATCTTGTAACCAATGAGTTTATCGAGGCAGTAGAAAAGGAATATGGTTTTGAGCCATTTTTAACGGATTCCAAACTTTATGAGGGACTTCTCAATCACCTGCGTCCTGCCTATAAGAGGGCATTGTCTTTGGAATGGGCAGAAAATCCATTGCTTCAATACGTGTTAGATCATTTCTCAAGGCTTAACAAGGCAGTGGAAAAGGGTGCCAAGGTATTAGAGGACAAGCTAAAGGTAACGTTTCATGAGCATGAAATATCTTACTTTACTTTATTCTTTGCTTCCGTCATCGAACGCAATGAGAAACAAGTCCGTAGGACACCCAATGTGATTATTGTATGCAATGCGGGGATTAGTACTTCCGAAATATTAAAGAGCAGGTTGCAATCCATCTTCCATGTAAACATTCTTGGAACCTTTGGTGCAAGGAATGCTGCCCTATGGCTTAAGGAACACTATCCTGATTTTATTATTTCAACCGTACCATTTCGATTCAGAGATATTCCAGTCATTAAGGTGACCCCATACCTTTCAGACTATGATATCAAAGAAATACAGAATCAATTATCCTTTCTCACGGCAAGGATTCATATATCAGATGTGATGAATATCATTCACAAATACGTTAAGGTGGAGGAAGATCAACTGCCTCACTTAAAGAATGAATTGAGTATTTATTTGGGAATTACAGAAAAATCACAATTAAAGAAAGGAATATACCAACCTATGTTAAAAGAAATTTTGACCACTGAATTGATTTCAGCGAAATTTGAAGCTACCAGCCGGGATGAAGCCGTAACGGAAAGCGGAAGGCTTCTGGTTCATAAAGGGCTGGCAGAGGAAGCTTATATCCGTGCCATGATAAAGAATGTTGAGGTAAATGGCACTTATATCGTCATTGCACCAGGAATTGCAATGCCTCATGCAAGACCAGAGGAAGGCGCTCTGGATATAGGACTTAGCATTGTAACATTAAAAGAGCCGATTCCATTCGGTCATCCAAAGAACGATCCAGTTAAGATCGTCGTAGGCTTATGTGCCATTGACCATCAGTCCCATTTAAAAGCTCTGACAGAGCTTGCAGATATATTGATGGATGAAAATAAAGTGGAACGCCTGATTATGGCGGAAAATGCAGAACAAATCTTAGATATTATTAAGGAGGGATCATTATGATCAAGATCGTAACAGTATGTGGTGCAGGTGTAGGTAGTTCAATGATGCTTCGTTTGTTTACTCAGCAGATTCTAGATGCTGAAAAAATAGAAGCAACCGTGGATGCTTCTGATATTGGATCCGTTAGTGCAGATTTTTATGACATATTAATTACTACGTCTGATTTTGCAGATGTACTGAGAGATTCCAAGGCTCATATCATCCGAATCGACAATATGATGGACAAACAGTATTTAAAAGAACAGCTTCTTGAGGCGATTAATAAGAAGTGATTCACTTAAGGGGCTTAGGTAAGCCTTAGAAGGGAGATAAAAATGGGAGTATTAATGTATTTGATTAATAATGTTTTCAGCCAGGCCGTATTCATCATTGGAATCGTAGTCATCGTTGGTATGGCGGCTCAGAAGAAAACCTGGGATCAGATTCTTCCAAGCGTGATTAAGACCATGATTGGCTTTACCATGATCAACGTAGGAGGACAGACCCTTGGTATGGCACTATTGCCTCTCCAGAGCTTGATTTCTAAGATTTTTAACGTACCGGTAGCTGCGGCAGATATTGGAGCAGCATCAAGTGAAAGTTTAACTGGAATCGGAACAGAGATGGCACTCATCTTTGCTTTAGGCTTTCTAGTGAATCTTCTTCTTGCAAGATTTACCCGTTTTAAATTTGTTCACTTATCAGCACACGTATCCTTTTTCTATGCAGGTTTGATTGCTGCATTGCTGAAATTCGGAACAAATCTTACTTTTGTTCCTATGGTTATCATTGGTTCCCTGCTCCTTGGCGCATATATGACATTTTCCTGCGCATACGTTTCATTATTTATGAAGGAAGTAAAGGGAGGAGAGGGCTTTACCCTTGCCCATTCCAGTTCCATTGGTATTCTTATTTCTTCTCTTCTTGGAAAAGCGTTTGGAAACAAGGAACATGATCTTGAGAATATCAAAGTACCAAAGAAGCTTAATTTTTTAAGAGAGATGACGATTTCACTGACCATCGTTATGACAATTTTGTTTTTTGTATTAAGTTTAATTGCCGGACCAACGTGGGTACGTGAAAATGTAACAAGTGGACAGGACTTTGTAGTATTTAGTATTTTACGAGGAGTTACCTTTGGTTTATGGATCACCGTTATTATTACTGGTGTAAGAATGATGCTTTCTGAAATCATTGCAGCATTCCATGGTATCGCCAACAAAATCATTCCAAATTCAGTACCAGGACTTGACATTCCACTGTTATTCCCTAACTATCCAAACTCTGTAATCGTAGGTTTTCTTACCAGTTTAATTGCAGGTCTGATCGGAATGATGATTCTTGGAATGATGAATTATCCAGTAGTGGTATTCCCGGCACTGATTCCTACCTTTTTCACTGGTGCAATTACAGCTATCTTTGGTAATGCCCATGGAGGACGCAGAGGTGCCATCATCGGTTCCTTTGTAAACGGTCTGATCCTTATATTTGGACAGGCGCTACTTCTTCCAATGATCGGAAGCTATGCACCAATTATGCGTATCTTAAGCGAAACCGATTACTCCTTCTACGGCCCGATTTTAGGTTTGGTGCTTAAATTATTTGGAGGTATGTAATGAAAAATCTTGTGTTTTACCTTACGCTGCACTATCCGGATAGAGAAGGTTTCTTCCGAATACTGGAGCTTTTGGATCAGGGGGAAGCCGGATATCTTGAAATAGGCATACCGGTTTCCGATCCCTTTATGGATGGTGACGTAATTAAAGAAATTAATAAGGAAACATTGGCTCGAGATATCACCCATGATGATGTGGTAGACACATTAGAAGAAATAAAAAGACGTTTCCGTTTTAAGGTTGTACTCATGACATACAAAGAAGGCGTGGAGCATTTCCGCCTAAGTGAGGTTTCTAAGGATTTGTATCATGGTTTTCTATGTGTGGATGGTGATTATCCAACAGGAACCTTTCCAAACCAGATCTCAGTAATAAGTAAATCCTATGACGACAAAGCACTTTCAGTAGCCCTTGAGCATAACCAGCTATTTGCCTATGTTGTTTCCGGAGAGGGGAAAACCGGTTCTTTTGAATCTCTCCCGACGGAGTATATTGAAGTGATTAAGCGGGTGAAAGGCTTAACCTCTATTCCGGCTTTTGTAGGCTTTGGTATTAAGTCTTCTCAGGATGTGAAAGAAGTGGTGAAAAATGGTGCCGATGGCGCGATTATAGGAACTGAATTTATAAAGCGTTACCAAAAGGGTGGTATGGATGCCCTGGCTGCTTATATAGAAGAATTGAAAAAAGCAGTATAATAGGAAAGTATCTGTTGTGATTGATTGCAAGGGGAGTGTTATCATATAACAACAGGTTCTGACTAAAAGCCTCTGGAGAGCTGGAAACAGCGCCTGGAGGCTTTTTCTAGTTAGATTTGACATCGGTATTAAAAGAGAGTATATTACGATTATAAGATATTACGAATTTCGTAGTAATGGAGGATGAAAATGAGAGAGACGATCACAGCGGAAGAGATTGAGGGCATTGATAAGGTATGGCATGAACTGATATTTTCCATGCAGCGTACCAATGAAGAACTTTGGAAGGATAGGCTTTCTGGTATTTCAACCATAGAGATTAGTATATTAAGCATATTAGAACGAAAACCAGATGTGATATTAAAAGAAATTGCGGATGACCTTCTCATACCAGGAAGTACTTTAACAAGTGCCGTTGATCGGTTGGAAAAAAGAGGGTTGTTAAAGCGCGTCATTAGTAAAAAAGACAGACGTTCTTTTGGCCTTTCTCTAACAACCGAAGGTAAATTGGTTCAAGAGGAGCATAGAAAAAGTGAAAAGCTACTATGGGAAAAGATTTTGGGTGCTTATGAGACCTCCGAAGATAGAAGAGAGTTTGTTCGACTTTTGCATCTATTAACAGAACATTTAAACCAGTCAAAAGAAAAGGAGGGCAGGGATGGAGAATAAAATCGCAGTCATAACAGGAGCTACAAGTGGGATTGGTGCCGCCTACGCTAAGGAATTTGCCAGACGAGGTTATGACCTTATTCTTACTGGGAGAAGAAAGGAAATCCTTGAAAGGAACGGAGAGCAGATCCAGAGTACATATGGGGTTCAGGTTCATACTTTAATTGCAGAACTGTCAAAAGAGGAAGACGTAGAAAAGGTACTTGAATTTATTAAAGGGAAGGAAGTTGAGGTATTGATAAATAACGCAGGCTTTGGAATCGTCGGGCGTTTCTATGAGACAGATATTAACTCTGTTTGTAGCCTTGCGGATGTAAATGTACTGGCCCCTATAAAATTAATACATCAAGTTCTTCCTGGAATGATTCAGAGAGACAAAGGAATTATTATTAATATATCTTCTGAGGGGATCTATATGGCAGTACCAGGAAATGCGGCATATTCCGGAGTAAAAGCCTTTTTAAAATCATTCTCCGAAGGTCTAGCAATGGATCTTTATAAAACCGGAGTAAAAGTTATGGCTGTTTGTCCCGGACTTACCAATACAGATTTCCATGGAAAGATGGGACTTGACCCAGCACGGCAAGTTAGTAAAGGGATGATTCAATGGATGTCTCCAGAGATCGTAGTAAAAGAATCATTAAAAGATTTAGAGAAGGGGCGTATTGTCAGTATCCCTGGATTACATGCAAAGATACTGGTTTCTATATTCCGTCTTCTGCCAGGAAAAATATATTATAAGATGTTGTATCAGTTTAGTCAGAAGAATTTTTCAAAATAATTAGTACCATATGAGTTAGTAAAAAATAACTTGACAATAAGTGAACGATCATTTATTATAAAACTATAGAGGTGATGACATGAGAAAAAAAGACGACGAAAAAGTGAGAAGCATAAAAGAAGCAGTAATTAAGCTGATCCTGCAGGAGGGCTTTCATGGCACTTCTGTCTCTAAAATCGCTAAGATGGCAGGGGTTTCGCCGGCAACGGTATACATTTACTTCGAGAATAAAGACGTTATGCTTCATGATATTTATATGGAATATTCAGAAGAGGTTTATGCATACCTTTTGGACAGCATAGACAGGAAGATGGAAGGGCAGAAGCAGATCGAAATTCTCATACGCAGCTATTACAGCTATATTTTAGATAACAAAGAGATATTTAGTTTTGTGGAACAGTTTTCCAATTGTCCCTCTCTTGGAGGTAAGTGTACCGGAAAACGGGGAATCTGTAATATCTACAGCCTTGTGGAAGAGATGAAAGTACAAAATATTATAAAGGATTACAGAGAAGATAATATTTTGGCGATTATGTTTCAACCGGTTAAGGCAATAGCAGTTGATAACAGAAAAACAAAGGCACAAAAGGAAGAGCTACTGGAAGAGATGATTAATATCATACAGTATGCGATATTGCGATAGATATAAGGCGGGATTGTTTTGCATAAAGATTTGCAAGAAATCTCGCAAAAAAATATTCTATTATAAATGAACATTCACTTTAGAATACGCACAGAAAGGATAAAACTATGAAAAATTACTTAAATAAACAATTAGGAATTGTATTTCCAGTCTCATATAAGGTTTTATTACCCAATGTCGTAACTTCGATTCAAATGGAATCTTTGAATGATGCTCTGGCGGAGTATTTGGAGAACGAAGAGGTTGTAAAGATTGCGGTGCCGTTGAAACAGAATTTCGGCAAATCAAAAAAGATAGAAGAAGACTTTTATCGTACTGGAGTTACATTTGAGGTAATAAGTCTTGAAAGAACTGAAAAAGGAGTTAGACTTTCTGTAAAACTTCTGGAGCGGGTTGAAATAAAAGATTTATTGGAAGAAGAAGACGTTATGCTGGCCGCTTATGATATTTCCCCTGATGTAATGGATTTGGACGAGAAAAGCAAAAAAGAGATGGTAGGATACGTTAAGAAGACTAGTGGCGAGATCAGCTCTAAGTTTACAGGCGGAGAACAATATCAAAGAATTGTAGAAGGTTTTGAGGATTTAAATTCCTTAATTGTATACTTATCTCAGTTTCTTCAGATACCTGCCATTGAGCGCTATGAACTTTTAGAGCTGAAGTCAGAAAAGGAGCGTGGTCTTCGCTTTTTGGATCATCTTATAAAGAACAAAGAGATGATTCAGTTCCAGATGGAAATCTCAGAAAAGTTCTCTGAGCGGACCAATCGTTACTACCGTGAGACTGTACTAAGAGAACAGCTTAAGGCAATTCAGGAAGAGTTAAACGAAGGTAAAGAACAAAGTGGGAAAAAAGACGCAGATTATTTAACCAGAATTGAAGAGGCAGGTATGCCTGAGGAGGTTAAGGAAGCGGCGATTGAGGAATTTAATAAGCTGGAAGAACAGGGACAAAGTAAGCCAGATTACAATGTAATTAAAAACTATCTTGATCTTTTGGTTCAGCTTCCTTGGAAAAAGGAAGAAGCAAAGGCGGTTAATCTTGAAGAAGCCAGACGGATATTAAACCAGCAACACTATGGTCTTGAAAAGGTAAAAGAGAGAATCATACAGCACCTTGCAGTTATGCAGTTAAATAAGAATAAAAAAGGTTCAATCCTATTGTTAGTTGGTCCTCCTGGTACAGGAAAGACAAGCCTTGGAAAAAGCATAGCAGAAGCTCTTGGAAGAGAATATGTTAGGCTAAGCCTAGGCGGTGTGCGAGATGAGTCAGAGATACGTGGTCACCGCAGAACCTATGTAGGAGCTATGCCAGGTAGAATCATTCAGAGTCTAAAAAAGGCAGGACATACCAATCCGGTTATGGTTCTTGATGAAGTAGATAAGCTGATGTCTGGCGGATTTCACGGAGATCCTTCCAGTGCATTGTTAGAGGTTCTAGATCCGGAACAAAATTCCACCTTTACAGATCATTATCTTGATCTTCCGTATGACTTATCCGATGTCTTCTTTATTGCAACTGCCAATTCTCTAGAGAGCATTCCATTGCCTCTCTTGGATCGTATGGAAGTGATTCCAATCTCTAGCTATACCATAGAAGAGAAGTTCCATATTGGTAAAGACCACCTCCTCTCGGCAGTGTTAGAAGACCATGGTATTCCAAAGGATCAGATTGTATTAGAAGATGGTGTTCTTAAAAAAATTATCAGTGATTATACCATGGAAGCAGGTGTAAGAGGCCTTAAAAAGCAGCTTGCTGCTCTAGCCAGAATTGCTGGAGAGAGAATTGTTTCCAAAAAGAGCGAAGGACCTTTTACCATTAAGGAAGAGGATCTGGAAGATCTACTTGGAAGAAGAGTTTCCCGCCATGAAAAGGCACAAAATGATAATCCACCGGGAGTGGTAACAGGACTTGCTTATACACCAGTGGGAGGAGAAATTCTCTTTATTGAAGCCACTGATATGCCAGGAAGTGGAAACGTGATCTTAACCGGCAAATTAGGTGATGTTATGAAGGAATCCGCAAGGATATCCCTTAGCCTTTTAAAATCAAGACTGCCACTTAACACCTTTAATTTTAAGGAAAAGGATTTACACATTCATGTTCCATCAGGAGCTGTACCAAAAGATGGACCATCTGCTGGAATTGCACTCTTTACGGCTCTGGCATCTTTAGTAACAGGCCATAAGGTGGATTCTAGATTAGCAATGACAGGCGAAACAACCTTGCGTGGAGCAGTACTTCCCATTGGTGGATTAAAAGAAAAGCTTTTAGGAGCTCAAAGGGCAGGTATAAAAAAGGTTCTCATTCCGAAAGATAACCTGGTAGATTTAAAAGATGTACCGGAAGAAATCAAAGAACAGCTAACTATAATACCAGTGGAAACCGTAGAGGATGTGCTTAGAGAGACACTTGGTATTTCCCTTCCAAGACTTGAGCAGGTGTTAATGCAAAAAGAAGGAAGCGGACGTTTTTTCGAAACATTTGATTCTGGTAAAACAAATTTAAGAAGAGAGGTAATTTAAATGACAGTGACAAAAGAAACTTTAATCGGAGAGATCTTAAGAGAGGATCAGACTACAGCACCTTACTTCTTTGAAATGGGAATGCACTGTTTAGGCTGTCCTTCCTCCACAATGGAAAGTTTGGAAGAGGCTTGTATGGTACATGGCGTTCCTGTAGAACCATTGGTAGAAAAACTCAATAGCCACATGACAAAGTAATGTTTTAGAAAAAAAAGACTGCATCGGTTCAAAGAAATTTATCTTTGAATCGGTGCAGTCTTTTTTCTATTCAGTAGCATGTCCAAAAAGGGCTCCTGCCATACTTTCATAGCCGTAAAGGGTTGATACGTGTCTTAGACCATCTGTAATCTCTAATTTGGTGTAATCATTCTTTTCAAGAAAGTCTCCGTCCATATCATTCATATAATAATAGAACATAAGTGAAAGCTTAAAAATCTCCATATTGGCTGGATCTAATAAATCAAACAGTTTATTTTCTGCATCGTTTATGTCTCCATCATCAATCATCTTCGTCAGCTCATGATAGAGATTAAGATACGTTTCATCTTTCCATGCATTCTCTTCGTTTTTGCCAAGTTCTATATTAAAAATCAGCTTTAATAAGGTGCCTACCGCACTATTGGTCATCCTTGTTGCGTAATCATCTGTGAGCATTGGTTTCTCCTTTTCGTTAGAGCATAGCAAATTGTTTTATCAAAAATCAGATATGGTTTACTTTATCATAAGTAGTTATAAAAGTAAAGATTGACAATGAGGGGGAAGGAATAAATAAAAAACAGGCATCTGCAAGTTTCGAAAAATACCTTGCAGACACCTGTTTAATTAGACTTTTTAATATTTGCTGTTTGTATGATTCTTATAATCATCCTCAAATTTATCTTCTAACTTTGTAGTTGCTTCTGATAACTGAGTATAATCGTTTGACTGAGCATCCATCAGCTTGAATTTACCTACCAGAGATTTTAAGGTTACTGCCTGAGCAGATAATTCTTCAGAGGTAGCAGCGCTTTCTTCTGATGTTGCAGAGGTAGTCTGTACCACAGCAGAGATCTGATCAATACCGGTTGTAACCTGCATAACAGCGTCTGCCTGAGCTGTGGAAGCTTCTGCTATCTCAGCAATGCGAACCGCAGAGGTATTTGACTTTTCTACTACCAGTCGAAGCGCATCAGCGGTTTCCCCAGCAATCTTTGTGCCGTTTCCAATTGCAGTAATGGCATTTTCAATCAGGATAGTGGTGTTTTTTGCAGCCTCTGCAGATTTTCCTGCTAAGTTACGAACTTCATCTGCAACTACGGCAAAGCCCTTTCCAGCGGAACCGGCTCTTGCTGCCTCTACAGCCGCATTTAAAGCCAGGATGTTGGTCTGGAACGCGATATCATCAATGGTTCTGATAATCTTACTAATCTCATTGGAGGTGCTGGCAATATCGTTCATAGCAGCAATCATATCTGCCATCTTCTGGTTGCCTGCCAATACGCCTTCGCTAGCTTCCTGAGAAAGAGTATTTGCTTCTAATGCGTTGGAAGCATTTTGGTTGATACGATCAGAGATATCTGTAATGGTTGCAGATAATTCTTCTATGCTTGAAGCCTGTTCGGTAGCACCCTGGCTTAAAGCCTGGGCAGCGTCAGATACTTGGGAAGCACCGGTTGATACTTGTTCTGAAGCATGATCAATCTCTAAGAGAGCATTGCTTAAAGTCAAACGAATGTTGTGCATTGCTTCCAGGATATAGCGGTAGGAACCAACATATTTCTCTTCTTTCGTGGTGGTTACGGTAAAATCACCATTGCTCATTTCGCCAAGGACGTAGTTAATGTCCTCAATAATCAGCTTTAAGTTATCTGCCATAGAAACGAAGTTCTTTGAAAGAATACCAATCTCATCATTGGATTTGATATCCAACTGTATATCAAGGTTACCGGCAGCAATATTAGAAGCGGCCGTCACAACTCCTTCAATCGGGCGAAGAGTCTTCTTCATAACAAAGGTAACTACACAAATGATAACAGCAGTGGCAAGAACAGCCATTACAAGCATCACAGCCACAATTAAGTATACATCTTTATTTAAATCACTCTTATCCAGACTGCTTGATGCCCACCAGGTCTGTGATTCACAGGTAATGGGGTAGTAATGTCTGGATTCAAAGGTGCCGTCAGCTCTTCTTGTATCAACATGAAATTCCTGCTTTGTTTTCTGAGCTTCTACAATTTTACTGTATTCAGAAGCTGGCAGCATTTCTTCTAGCTTTTTTCCAATATTTTCACTGGACTTGCTGTCAAAAGAAATGATATTACCTTCTGTGTAAATATCTACATACATCGTAGGATATTTTGCATCCGTTGTTTTGATCTTGGAGAAATTTGCAAGGCTGATATCGGCCAAAACAACTCCAATTACATTGTCCCCTTTCATAATTGGGTAGGCAACGGTACTCATCATGGTTCCTTTGTAATCAAACGGATCTGTAATAAAAGGAGCTTTGGTATCTCTGGCTACTTTATAGTAAGCGTTCTTTGAATACTCACTGTATGCCCCAAGTGACTGAGCTGTTTTATTTTTTGCATTATCTCGATCAATATAAACAGAGTAGTCCTTAACAGAAGAATCAAACTGGCCTGGCTCAAAAAAAGCACCGATACCATAAAGATCAGCACTATTGTTAAGGGCTGCCCATGCAGAATTCATCACATAGGTCTCAATTGCATAATTGGATTCTGTTAGTTGTGCGTTGTAAATATGACTTTGAATCCCTTCCCCATTCCAATCTCCGGCAGCCAATTTGTTACCGCCGTATACATTGTTTAAGTATTCCTGTAATTCTTTTGCAGAGCCTGAAGCGTTACTGACCATGGATTGAACCATAAGGCCGTTTTTGCCGGCGATTCCGCTAAATTCCCCGTTAATTGCTTTTGATAATGAGATGCTTGTCTGCATGGCAGAGATTGCGATCAACAGAGTCAAGCTCACTGCAAGGATTACGCCCGTTACGATGGACATTTTTGTTGCAAGCTTGAAATCGTTGAAATTCAATTTTTTCTTGTTTTTCATAGTGTTATGCTCCCTTAATTAAATAAATTGGTAAATAGATGAATCCCCCTGCGCAGCGCTATATTGTTTTTTTGGAAAAATTTACCATTAATTACACAAAAAATATACTGCACGAGTTGCAGTAAGATTTTGAGTGAATATAAGAGAATAACCTCCTTTCTTAATTTAATTCAGATTATATCTGCTCAACATGAGTATATTCGACATAAATCGACATAAAAATAATAGGAAAAAGGAAAAAAAGTTACTATAATTATGCGTACTTAATATTAATGTACAAATTGTAACGGTATTTTATCATAAATAAAATGAAAATAACAAAAAGGCCCGGAAAAAGTCCGGGCATTATTGTAAGGTTAAACTACGTATAGGATTGTCATTTCTTTTAATTTTGTTTCAATCATATTCCTTAAGAATATTTCGCCATCCGTTCTTAATTCATTACGGTAGCAGTATCTTCCCCTGCCTCGTCCTGTCATCAGCTCTTTGGAGTAAAGTTGTTCTGATTGAGGAAATGCCTCTGTGTTAATGGCATTGTGAACATAGCTATAAGTCATGAAGATGATTTCAATGGGAGCTTGCTTTTTCGCTTTATCAGTTAACTGCATCGAAATGGTATCAATAAGCTCTGTATACAGGGTTTTCCAGTCTTCCGTTAATATGACAGGAGCTATTAAAAGCCCAACCTGATAACCAGCGTCACACAT
Organism: Hungatella sp. UBA7603; assembly: GCA_002478865.1. Taxonomy (GTDB): domain Bacteria; phylum Bacillota; class Clostridia; order Lachnospirales; family Lachnospiraceae; genus Lacrimispora. The sequence continues at coordinate 96,107 of DLJZ01000021.1, read as the reverse complement.
GCGGTTTAAGGCCGTTAATCTGGCATTTAAGTTGGATGTGCCCGGTTCAAAGCGGCTGATAATGGATTGGGGATTTACACTCATTCGAATAATAACTCTGCCCCTGTGATTTAATCCTAAAAGAGGCTCAACCTGATTGAATTTAGTGGGAAAGGTGAGAGAACCGTATTGGCTCTTACTGAAATTTTCAATTGTCCAGGATAGATTTCCAGTTATGGTGTTCTCAAGGACTAAGTCACTGTTACTGCCGATTTCGTAGGTATAATCCTTTTGAGAACGGATCCCATGATCAATGATCTTTTTCAGCATCTGATCTCGGTTTACAAACAAGCGAAGATATGCACATTTATTATAATTGCAGACTAGGTAACAGTAATGACACATGGCGGTACAGCCGGACGATGTATAGGGAACTAGAAAATCAGACACTTTATGATTTGGAACGTAGTTGTGGGTCTTTCGGACGCCAATGACAATAACTTGCTTTAAGGATGGAAAATCTTTATTAGGACGGGTTCTGAGTTCATCGATCTTATTGTGTGTTTCAATGGGGACCCAGGGCACATCACTGTATTTTTCTTTTAGATGTTGGCCTAGCTCATACTGGAGAGAGTCGGGCTCATAATAAATTTTATCTGGGAACATGGCATACCTCCTGTTTTTCTAAACTTAGTATGTGTGGAAAAACAGGAAGTTTCTATGAAAACTTGCACAAAAATTGAAGATAAATATGGACAATATTACATAACTGATTACGGAGTACTAAAAATGGGAAGAGAGGGTGGTACAAAAGTAAATATAAAAAACGAAACCATAAGTAGCGTGACGGCAAAGAACAAAAGACCATTGTACTTACGGAGCAGGCAGTTTTTTGATAAAAAATAGCTTAATGCAAAGGCAATAAAAACAGATAGATAGAAAATAAGAATATCAATAACCAGATTACTTCCCCCAAGTATAGGGGTGTAGAGGTAAAACATAACAGGTATGAGAAGAGTGCCAATTAACATGCCGGCATAATAAGCCGAGGTCTGGCATGGATTCGTATCTTTATTCTTTGTGAGCAAGCCAAATAGTAACATAGGAAAAAAGATTAGTTTCATATGTTCCCAAACGGATTCATTGACAGGGGAAATAAGTCCCACAATCAAATTTTCTCCTGACCATTCATATACAAAATGAAACAATGTCCCTATAATCCATACGAATAAGATTCCGATAATTACAACGTATTTTTTCATATTCGTTTCCTCCTTCTCATTAAGATGATGCCATATTTCATAAGCTTATATGTTAGTAAGCCCCTGAAATAAGTTATTAATATCGATCTGACCATAGCCCCATACGTTATTGGGATAAATTTCTGTAGTGGAACGCCTTGCGCCACGGATAATCAGACGGTTGATATCATTGCCAGTCATAGATGGATAATTTCCTCTTGGGACGGCCCACTCCATAACCATAGCCACAATTCCTGCTGCATGAGCACTGGCGGCTCCTGTTCCCGTAGCTGTTCCGTAAAGGTTACCTGGCACCGCGCAGGGAAGTTCAAAGCCAGGTGCGGCAATATCGGGCTTTACAAGTCCATTTCTGGTATACCCCCTGCTAGATTCACCTAATATGCTGTCAGTCAGCTGATTATAGGCAGTAACCGTTAGTTGATTGACGCCGTTTCCTGGAGAAGTAATGGTAGTATCCGGATTTGGGTTAAGAAAAAAGGTATCATTTGAAATCAAATCCCCGCTAGGGAGCCAGCAATGAAAGGAAAAAGGTTCATTACCAACACTTTGGGCACGAAAATACCAGATACCAGCTGCAGGATTTTGAAAACGGATTAGAATTAGCTGGTCACCAGTTTCCTCCTCTAAAACAATATTGTTGACCCATACAATACTTTGGGTAAATATGAATTCAAATTTCCTGCATTCGTTGATGGTGGGGAAAACTCTCTGGGTGGATTCCCTGTTAGGAGAAGAGACATCTATGGAGATTCGTTCCGGTGCATAGGGCCATATCTCCATCCACAATAGAGGTTCGTTTTCACCAATTCTTAATTCAAAATCATTGTATAGTGGGGGAGTCATAGTACTGTTGAAATAGTGCCTCCGCTTATTTCCTTCATTTCCGGCAGAGACAGTGACTCCGATTCCAGGAAGCTGTACAAGATAGGTCAGATAACTGCTTAAAATACCTCGCCCGTCATGCCCCCCTTGATTGCTTCCTAAGGCTATACAGATAACTATGGGACGCCCCATTTTTTTTGATATAAGTTGAAGATACCTTGTACCAAGCAAGATATCTGACTCCTGAAAGCAATAAACATCGGACCTGACAAAGAATAGTTCTTTTAAATTTTCCTTAGCCTCTTTTAGTTTTACAATGACAATATCAGATTCTGGAACAATGCCAGAAAAGGTTTGATCCTCATTGGGCTTTCCCGCAATGATGCTCGTAATAGCGGTACCATGACCGTTACTATCCACAGATGGAACAAGGGAAAGAGGATCTTCAGAGCCTAAGGCCTGATTGATCGTATCCCGGTTGTACTCACTGCCAAAGGTAAAACCCTCAGGCGGTGTGCCTGTTTGTATGGTCTGATCCCAAATTGATTGAATGCGGGTAGTTCCATCGTTATTTCGGAATGCCTCATGACGGTAATCAATACCGGTGTCAATAACACCAATCATGACCCCACGGCCAAACAGGCCGAGAAAGGGATTTCGTTGGACCGTTCCAATCCCTGATTTTTCAATGCTTATAGTGGATTCAAGGGTATACAGGGCAGGAAAAGCATTGTATGGCTGGCCCCCTAAATTACAAGGATCCATATCCGTTCTTAGGACATGAACTAAAGAGTTGCGATCAGTGAGAAAGGTAATATTATCCCCCTTGTCAAAGGCTGGGACAGATATATTGCTTAAGATTATGTCATAATAATCATTGTCTAGAATTTTGTTCAAGTTCCAGCCTCCTGTCTAACCTGATGAAGCGTATAATATATATTATGCAAGTCAATGACCTTTATGAGAGGCCAAATAGCACCAGGAGGCATCAGATATTTGTAAGACGTTCGAATAAGCTATTTACATCTAGCTTTCCATAACCCCAAATATTATTAGGGTAAACCAGGGTATCATCACGCCTTGCCCCTCTTATAATAAGCCGGTTAGCATCGTATCCACTCATCAAGGTGTAATTTCCCCTTGTAATTCCCCATTCCATAAGCATAGCCATGGCTCCAGCAGCATGGGCTGCCGCGGCCCCAGTCCCGGTCAATGTTCCGTATAGGTTTCCAGGCAAAGCACAGGGGATTTGATATCCAGGAGAAGCAATATCTGGTGCAACAAGACCATTTCTGGTATAACCTCTACTTGATTCTAACAGGATGCTTTCATCAAACTGATTGTATGCGGTAACGGTCATCTGACTGACCCCATTTCCAGGAGAAGTGATGGTCGTATCTGGGTTTGGGTTAAGAAAAAAAGTTTCATTAGAGATTAGGTTTCCTGAAGGCATCCATGCATGAAAGGACAAGGGAGAATCATCCAGGCTTTGAATTCGGATTCTCCATACTCCGGAAAGAGCATTCTGGAAACGAACCAGTATCAGCTGATCACCAGTTTCTTCTTCAAAAATAAAATTATTGACCCATAAAGCACTGGGAGTAAATATAAAATTAAACACTCTGCAGTCACTGATAGCAGGGTAAACCTGCTGTGTGGATTCCCTGTTAGGAGACGAGATATCAATTGAGAGTCGGCCCAGAGCGTAGGGCCAGATTTCCATGGAAAAAAGCTTATCATTCTCTCCGATTCTTAATTCGAAATCATTATAAAAGGGGGCAGTAGTGGTACTGTTGAAATAATGTCTTCGGCTGCTACCTTCATTGCCTGCTGAAACAGATAGACCAATTCCAGGGATCCTTGCCAGATAGTTCACGTAATTGCTAACGGCACTGCTTCCATCGTGTGAGCCCATACTGCTGCCTAAAGCGATGCAGATGACAATGGGGCGGCTAGAGGTTGAAGCGTAGGTTTCCAAATAGCGTAGTGCCAGTATGATGTCGGATTCCTGATAACAAAGCTTATCTTCCGGCACAAACATGATTTGTTTACTGATTGGTTTTGCTTCTTTGAGCTTTACAACAACCAGTTCTGATTCTGGCACGACCCCTGAAAAAGTGTTCTCCTCGTTTGGCCTGCCAGCAATGATACTTGCTATAGAAGTACCATGGCCGTTTGTATCCGTAGTTGGGACAATGGTAAGAGGATTTTCAGATCTTAATGCGAGATTGATTGTATCCCTGTTGTACTCCGTTCCAAATGTAAAGCCTTGAGGAGGGGGGCCATCTTGAATCGTTTGATCCCAGATAGAAAGAATTCTTGTTGTATTGTCGTTGTGCAAAAAAGCTTGATGAGGATAATCAATACCGGTATCAATGATACCAATGATAACACCTCTGCCGAAAAGACCAAGGAACGGATTTCTCTGAACCGTTCCAATGCCTGACTTTTCAATGCTGATTGTAGAGGTAAGCGTATATAAAGTAGGAAAATTATGATATGGAAAACTTCCGAGAATGCAAGGATCAAATTCCGCAACCGGAACATTAAGCAGAGAATGCCTGAAATTAAGCAGAGTTATATTATCGCCCGAATCATATGTGGGAATCGAGACGTTATTGATAATAAGATCATAATAGTTATTATCTATAATTTTTTCCAAATTTACCCACCAGCCTGATCCAAAAGATGTATTTGTTCTATATTATGCAGACAGGAATTTAATATGAGCGGCAAAAAACTGTTTATCCTTGCTTTTTTATGGAAGGTTTTATAAAGCCTTTCTCCACCCAGTACCGATTATCGGCAGATAGTGTAGTCTCTTTCCTTGCAGCCTGCTGGTGTAAAAGTCTACAAAGGGCAAAAAGTGCCCTGACTTTTAGTCCCTTATGAGGCGGAGATGAGTGATTAATTTTCTTTGCGAATTTAACTGTTTTTCTTGTAATGGCTTTCTGACGTTTGTCAGACAATTGGTCAAAGATAATTCCTTCCATTAATCCAATCCCCAATGTACGAATCTGAGTGACTCCAAGCCATCTAAGGCTGGTAGCAATATCACTTTGTGCTCCTTTTTGAAAAGGTCCTACTGCGTTTGTAAGAATGACCGCTTTTTTATAAAACATGCGTTCATCAGGCCGATGTACCATCCAATGGACGCATAAGTGATCCAGCAGGGATTTCATCTGCGCTGTGGTCCTCAGTGCATAAACAGGGGAAGCGAAGACTAGCAAATCAGATTCCAGCAAAGAATTCCAAATTGGTACAACGTGAGAAGCATGAGGACAAAGATTTTCGTCTTTGAGAAAACATACCTTACAACCACTGCAAAAATCAGGCAGATCGTTAGGGAGGTAATATTGTGTAATTTCATGGCCTGTACCAAGTGCGTTTAAGAAAATCTCTTTAATGCGATACGTGCAGCCTTTTTGTTTGGTACCTGTGATTACGGTAATCTTCATTGTTTTCCTCCTCATGCTTTAACATATTAGCAGTATAACACATTGTATTTATAAAATGCAAAGAGGAAGACAGCACTTTTTTATAAAAATATGGTATAAAAAACAGCAGGCCCTGCTGAGTGATTGATACAGAGACCTGCCGTTTTTTATGATTTATTGAATTTTACTATCTGTTAACATGACTGTTATGATGGAACCATCACAAATACCTACTACGGTAATCGTATCACCAACTTGTACGTTGTTTGCTTTTCCAACTTCTGGTTTATCATAGAAATAACATGTTATGGTATTAACGGAAAATAAACAGTGAATACAAGGAATAGAGGGGGATGTTGATAAAACAAGAACACCGGAATTCCCTCTAAATAAGGAAATCCCGGTGTCTTGGCTGTTTATTAGAACTAGAAGTAAAGGGGGTTGAACCCATGGCCTTTCGCGTGAAATGCGAACGCTCATCCCAACTGAGCTATACTTCTTATTCTGGAGATAGCGAGATTCGAACTCGTGACCTATGCGTTGCGAACGCATCGCTCTCCCATCTGAGCTATATCCCCTTGCCTAGATTATAGCACTAAGATTTTGAAATACAAGTAGAATCTGCACACTCAGACTGGGAATGTTATGAAAGTTTTGTGTTATTTCTATAATACTATGTTGGTCTGATTGCCTTCCATCCACGTAGCAATGTTATCAAATACGATTTTAGCCCTTGCTTCCATGGACTGAACAGAAGCAAATGCAACATGGGGCGTTACCATGGTATTTTTGCAGTTGAGGAGAGGGTGTTTGGTATCTAGTGGAGGTTCGTTTTCAAATACGTCAATCCCTGCACCAGAAAGATAACCGGAATTTAATGCATCTGCCAACGCTTGAGAATCTACAACAGGACCTCTAGATGCATTGATTAAGTAAGCTCCCCGTTTCATCTTGCCAATGGTATCCCCATTGATTAGATGTCTCGAGTCCTCATTAAGAGGGCAGTGAAGGCTTACGATATCAGAACGGGATAGGAGATCTTCTAAAGAAGTGAATTCGATAAATGAAGGCTCTGTTCCTGTCAGATGACGTTTGTTTCCCAAAATGTGACAGCCAAATACGTTTAAAAGTTCTGCCGTTCTTGATCCAATGGCGCCCATGCCTATTATTCCTACGGTTTTGCCCATGATTTCGCTTCCCACCAGACCATCTTTCGTTTTTCCTTCCCGGCAGCGGGCTTCTACCTGAGGAATATTTCTAAGGAGAGAGAGCATCATGCAGATGGTCAACTCTGCTACGGCTTGGGTGGAGTATCCGGCGGCATTGCTTACCTGGATTCCTTTTAATTTTGCAGCCCCGAGGTCCACGTGGTCGACTCCGGTAAATGCCACATCAATGAATTTAAGGTTTTTACAGGAGGATATTACTTCTCCGGTAAGAGGCATATTGGCGATCATAATGATATCTGCTTCTTTGGCACGTTCTATCTGAACCTGAGGATTCGTGTCTTTTTCGTAGGCAGTAAAGTTATGCCCTGCTTCCATAAGAGGTTTTGCATAATCCATTAACAGGTTGTTTGGAATTCCAAGTGATTCTAACAATACGATATTCATAATCATAACTCCCATCTTTTTATAATTTAGAGACCAAAGAAATACAGGCTCTGCAAATTTGATTATACCACTGGGATAATGAATTAAAAAGAGGAGAGGGGTTACTTTTGTGATGTTTGCGGGTTTTCTTTTGAGTACATAATGCATTCATCGATCCATGCGATATAATTTTTCTCTCGCATAATTGCACCTCGAAGTACTAAAAAGTCACCGAACCGATCAGACGAGGCGGAGGGTACTTCTTGGTACTGCTCAAATATCTTTTCTAAGGTATTGAGACGACTTACGTGCTGGAGACGCTGGTTTTCAAGAAGATGGATTCTGCTGCTGACCTCTAAATTATTGGAAAAGTACATGCGAAGACGGAAAATATCTTTTGGTGTTCTTTGTAAATTTTCATCTTTGAGAATCCACTGGGTGAAATCTTTTATTCCTTTTTCGGTAATGGTATATCGTTTGGCTTCTAGTATGTCTCCACTAATTTCAATGTTAAAAACCACATGTCCTTCTGATGTTAGCTTTTTTAGCTCTGGGTAGATCTGACTGTGATTTGCATACCAAAATTCAGCCAGTTCATAACTGAATTCTTTTGCAATTTCATAGCCGGTCATCGGTCGTTTGATTAAAAGTCCTAAAATGGCATACTTTAAAGCTCGCATAATCTCAATCCTTTTCCTATGTTAATGTTAAATAAATAACTAGACGGAATGTTCGTTGCATTCCCATTCTTTTTTTAATCAACTATACCATAATTGCATGACATGTCAATCAATCATCCCAAATTGGAATAGACAAAAATAGACATCTAAACATGTATACATTGACATGATTCGTGGTTTGTGTTATAAATATTGTTATAAAAATAACAATGTAGGAGGGGTATTAAATGAACTTTACAAAAAAGCGTTGGACCATTTTAATCGCAAGTTGTTTTATTAATCTTTGCATCGGCTCCCTGTACGCATGGAGTGTATTGGCAGGCCCAATGGCAGAGTATCTAAGTCAGTTAAACGGGGTGAAATTAACTGCAAGAGATTTGTCCATAGTTTTTGTTATCGCCAACGCAGTTGGACCGATTACAATGATTGCCGGGGGTAAGGTCAATGATACATTTGGACCAAAGCTGGTGGTATTTATCGGAGGCCTGATGTTTGGTGGTGGTATGTTTTTATCTGGATTTGCACACAGCGTAGGCTTCCTGATTTTCACCTACTCTCTGTTGCTTGGTCTTGGATTAGGAATGGTATATGGTGCAACCATCAGTACTTCTATTAAGTTTTTCCCAGATAAAAGAGGTCTTGTAGGTGGATTAACAACTGCGACCTTTGGAATCAGCTCTGTCATTATACCTCCGATTGCTTCTGCTATTATGGCAAGTACCGGACCAACGGCAGCATTTAAAATTATTGGCGTTGTATTCGCTGTTATCGTCTGCGGAAGTGCATTCTTTATTGAAAAATGTCCTGCTAATTTTGTTCCAGATGGCTGGACACCTCCAGTACCCACTGGAAAAGCCAAAGCTACTGTTAACCTGGATTGGAAGGGGATGCTTTCAACACCAATCTTTTATATTATGATCGTTATATTGACATGCGGTGCATTTGCAGCATTAATGTTTATTCCTCTGGCCTCCCCAATTGCTCAGAAGATGATTGGTATGTCAGCACCTGCAGCAACCGCTGCTGTATCTACACTTGCATTGTTTAATGTATTGGGAAGAGTGCTTGCAGGTACGGTTTCTGATAAAATTGGCCGTATCAATACGTTGGCACTTGCCTATGTATTATCAATCTTTGCTCTTATATTGATGTATATTTCAGGAGAAGGCACAGTTACCACATTTTATATCGCCATTTGTATTATCGGACTCAGCTTTGGTTCTTTTATGGGTGTATTCCCAGGCTTCACGGCTGATCAGTTTGGTCCAAAGAATAATAGTGTAAATTATGGTATCATGTTTATTGGTTTTGCAGTAGCTGGTACGATTGGTCCAATTATCTTAAATAAAATATTTGATGCCAGTGGATCTTACCAAAAAGCATTCCTGTTTGCAATGGCAATTTCAGTAATAGGCCTTTTGTTGACATTCCTTTACAAGAGTGTAAGTAAAAAACAAAATAATGGCTAAATAATTAAATCTTAGACATACGATAATATAGGACCTAAGCCAACTTTGATTAATGAGTTGAGAGCAAAGAGACAGCATGCAGCCTTAGTCCGTATAATGTTTAAAATATAAAAATCCCCTATGTATCCAGCTTGTTCTTAGCTGTCACATAGGGGATTTTAAATACTTATTTGTTCTATTTGGTCGCCTTTTTTAATGCAATTATTACAGTTAGAAGGCTGTAATGCACAGTTGTGAATAAATCTTTTTCTATGGGAATCCATTATGTTACATAAGTCGCCTATGAAAAGAATTGGCCAGCTGATTTGCGGCTTCCATACCTGTGTACAATGCCCCCTGCATCCAACCATGTTTTGTAGATATATGTTCCCCGGCAAAGTAAATCCTCTGATTAAGTTCAGGCTTTAGCATCTCATAAGAAAATAATTCTTTCTGACCTGGGAGTGCCATGGCAAAAGCCCCTCGGTTATAAGGCTGATTATCCCACACCACCGTCTTATGGTCTTCTACAATGGAATCTAAGAATCCCCTTGGCAATCCGTGAACTTCCTCCACATTTTGTTTTATCAGATCAAACCGGAGTGTTTCTTCCATATTCCCCACTCTTGTCGCATTTAAATGATAATTATAGGAAGCTACCAGCACCCCCGGTTCATTTGGCGAGCAGGAGGATACATCAGGACACAGAATGTGATCACTCGGATAGAAGATATACTGAATGGGCAGGTCTGTCTGGGAAAAACCTCCCACCATTCGTCCGTAATCGGCATCCTGTTCCCAAAAACGCTCTTTGCATAAAAATGATGTTTTCTGCGAATTCGTATAATTAAATTCTAAAATGGACTGCATCTTAGGATTGCTAAAAAGTGGTTTAATTTCAACTTCTCTCAGTGTGGAAAAAGGGATTGCACATATAACGTAATCAAATACGTCATTTGTTTTGCTTAAAGTCCGTACATTGCGATGAGCAAGAACAATCTGATCGCTATTTTGCTGCTGATAAATGCCTGTAACCGTGTGACCAGATAGGTAAGTAACTGTGCCAAGCTGAGAAGACAAAATATCTTGATACTGAGGCGATTTGTCCGTGAAGAAGGACTTAATAAAAGCATAAGGCAGGTTTACCATCCCGCCCTCAATGGTATAGGTGTTGCGATAGTCCATGGTGTATTCTTCTTGGACGGTTTCCCCATAGCTGGTATCAAACAATGCTCCAGTCCCTGGATCGACTCCTGAGATCAAGCTGATTGCCCCCTGACTTAATCCCAGATTTTCCAGAGTCTGCCGAATGGAATAATTTGTAAATGGCAGATATTCCGGAGAATATTTTGGTAATATTTGTATCAGCTCTGATCGGATATTAGGTGGAAGCTGCATCATCATGTATAAAAAGGCATAGTCATCAAGCTCTGCCCAGGGCGTATTTCTTTCCTGGGGAGTCAAATCGTATAAGGGATAAAGCATCTGCTCAATAGAGTCTGATGTTCTCAAACGGGTATTATGTACGTATAAAAAATTATTCCGCCGCCTTAGAGATAGAGGGTGGGTATTTAGACCAAACGAATTGATATAGTGCCAGGTGGTTTCATGGGTTACCGGTATTCTTTGAGCACCAAATTCATTATAGTATCTTCCTTCCTGATCGTAATAGTAGGTATAAACTCTTCCTCCGATTCTGCTATCGTTAGCCTCTAGAATGGTAATATCCGCTCCTAGCTTTCGAAGCTCAAATGCAGCGGATAAACCGGAAAGGCCTCCTCCTATGACGCCTATTTTCACACCTTTTAGCTCTCCTGGCAAAGCATAATTCGCGATATCTGGGGGAGGACTTAGTAAAGGAACAATATAGTCGTAATCTTCCGGCCGACCGGCCGTTTCTAGCGAATTTCTAATCATTTCATGTCGCTGCTCATTGGTGGGATTCATTACCTGATTTAATGGAATATCCATGGATTATACCTCATAATGTGGTTTTCATAGCAATAAAGAGATACAAGGGGACAATTGCATGCTGCAACGCCCCCTTTCTTGTTTTATTGCTTATTTTGCTGCTTTCTCAGAAAACTCAGTTGTAACCAATTCTTCATAAGGAACCCTTGCCTTTATCTGACCTGCTTCTTCTAAAATATTCTCCAGAAGCTCAAAGCTGTCTTTTTCAAACACAGTATCCTTTTTCCAGGAATCCTGTGACTTGTAACGATCTACAATGGCAGCAATGGTCTTAACATCGGTTTCCTTAAATTGAGGCTGAATTACCTTTGCGATTTCATCGGAAGAATGAGTGTTTACAAACTCCATTCCTTTTTGAATTGCATTTGTGAATTTCTGAACGGTTTCTGGATTCTTTTTTAAATAACTTTTCTTTGCGCTGTAGGCAGTATAAGGAACATACCCGGAATCAACGCCTAAGGAAGCAACGACAACTCCACTTCCTTCTTTTTCAAGTCCTGTAGCAAATGGTTCAAATTCAACGGTATAGTCGGCGTCATTGCTGGTAAAAGCGGCAGCAGTCAGGCCGAATTGAATACTTTGGTCAATGGCAAGATCTGTAGCAGGATCAATGCCGTTTTTCTTTAATATATACTCAAATACCATCTGGGGCATTCCCCCTGCTCTTCCTCCAAGTACTTTTTTACCTTTTAAATCCGCCCATTTAAAACTTGGCTGGCTGCTTCTTCCAACTAGGAAATTACCAGCACGCTGGGTTAGCTGTGCAAAATTAACGGCGTAATCATCAGAACCGTTGGCATAAGTATAAATGCTTGCTTCTGAACCCATAAATCCAATATCAGCATCTCCAGATATCAAGGCAGTCATGACTTTATCAGCCCCGGCTCCATTCACTAGGGTCAAGTCAATGCCTTCATCTTTAAAATATCCAAGCTCAATGGCTGCATATTGTGGTGCATAAAAGATGGAATGGGCGACTTCATTTAAAGTTACCGGAGTTAAATCGGATGGCTTTCCTTTGGATCCGCAGCCCGTAAGGCTTACGATGGCAGCCCCGGTGAATATGGCAGTCAGAAAAAAGTGTAGAACCTTTCTCATACAATCCTCCTTAGGGAATCTAATACTACATTGTATTAGTCAGTTGTAAAATGGTACCTTGTCTTAAAAAAAATTATATGTTTTCGTTCTCATATGAGATATGAGAGAAAAGTGGTCTAATTTGTTTTCGGTAGGAGTGCCTGCAGCTGGTTAAGGAAGCAGCCACCATGAAAGCAGCCAGTATGATAACAATAATCCGATTCACAAGGTTCCTCCTTCTTTCGTTGTTCTGGTAGCATTGTATGAAGGCACGCTTGCTTTTGTTCTGTCATTTCTATATTTAATTAAAATGCAATGGAATAAGAGGACAAACTGTGGTATACTGCTATGGTAAATCAGCAAAAGCAGGAGAAATGTAATGAACTATCGGATGATTGTGCTGGATTTGGATGGGACTTTGACGAATAAGGATAAGGTGATTACATCTAGAACCAAAGGGGCACTTTTTGAATTGAAACGGCAGGGCGGTATCATTGTTCTGGCTTCCGGGCGACCCACTTATGGCATCATGCCTCTGGCCAGGGAATTAGAACTTCATGAGACAGGAGGATATATTTTATCCTATAATGGCGGCCGAATTATAGACTTAAGTACAGGAGAAGCAGTATTTTCAAAAGAACTCCCTGTAGAATCAAATGAGAAGATTATAAAGCTATCCAAAGACCATGGAGTGAATGTCTTAACTTATGAGGGTGACGTGATCATTACACCCAATGCCTTAGATGAATATGTCCAGAAGGAAGCATTCATTAATAAGTTAAAGGTAAAAGAAGTACAGGATATGGAAGGTTACGCAAAATTTCCAGTTGTTAAATTCATGATGCTTGAAGAGGGAGAGATTCTTCAGATGGTAGAGCCAAAGGTAAAGGCGCTTTTGGGTCGTGACTACAGCGTTTATCGTTCTGAGCCTTACTTTTTAGAAATTCTTCCTAAAGGAATTGATAAAGCCGCTAGTTTGGAACGCTTACTTTCCCGCCTATCTATGAACAAGGCTGAGATGATTGCTTGTGGAGATGGATATAACGATCTATCTATGATTGAGTATGCAGGCCTTGGAGTTGCTATGGAAAATGCAGTTCTTCCAGTAAAGAAGGCAGCAGATTACATCACGTATTCGAATAACGACGATGGAGTTGCTCATGTTATAGAAAAATTTATGCTTTCCTGATAGTCAGGGGTGGATTTTACAACTTTAATATGTTAAAATGTACCTAATAGTAAAAGTGAAAAAAAGGGGATTGAATAATATTATGAATAAAAAAATCAAGACAGATGTAGTTGATCATCTGTTTGAAGCCATTTTGACCTTAAAGACACCAGAGGAGTGTTACACCTTCTTTGAGGATGTTTGTACGGTGAATGAGCTTTTAAGCTTATCTCAAAGGTATGAAGTGGCTAAAATGCTGAGGGAGGGTCGTACTTATCTGGAAATAGCAGAGAAGACAGGTGCCTCCACTGCAACCATAAGCCGTGTTAACCGCTCATTGAATTATGGAAATGACGGGTATGACATGGTCTTTAAACGTTTAGAGGATAAAAGACAGGAATAAAAAATGGGGACAAGCTTAATTGCTCTGTCCCCATTTTTTACTTTTTCTTTTTACCAGGTCCGGTTTCATATAAATCGTCAATAAGCTTTTCTATTACCTGCTTTTTCAAATATACATCAAAGGAAAGTCCGGAAATCCAAGAAAATAGCTGTAGATATTCCAGATCTTCAGGATCTAAATTCTTATCCGTAAAGGCAGTCTTGGACTTTTCGAATTTATCCATAATGTCTGCCTGAATGCGGTCTAGATCTGCTTCTTCTCGAGAAAAAATCTCTTTGTAGATTTCTTCTAAGGGCAGATCATCGGGCGTGTTAAAGTGCTTATCTGTAATGGGCTTAAATAGCTGTTCGATGTCATGAAAAGAAAGAAGATTCTTAAAATAATAGATAAATATGAGCAAAAGAATATGTTCTCTCGTATATTTCTTCTTGCTTGGAGCCGGGAGAAGGTTATTCTTCGCATAATTGTTAATCATGGTTTTTGTAAGAACCTTGTCATCGGAATAGCGCTTGGTGTCTTTTAAATGCGCATCCATGAATGTGGTGACCTGATCCATATATAAATCTATATTAGGGATGGTTTCCGGCTTAATGTGCTGAATTGATTTCAGGTGCTCTAAAATATCCTGCATTCTTTCGTCGTTTGTTTTCATGTGTTCCTCCGTTCTGTGTGCAGAATGCCCCCACATAAGGGATGATGCCCTTTGTCATATTATATAGTATTCAATACCAGATGACAAGAGGTAAAAGGCGATAAATAAGATATTCTTGACATTTAAAGAATGTATGCTAATCTAAAACTATTCATTTCGCATAGGAGAGGAGATACACAATCATGAAAAAAGTAATTGCGACAGAAAAGGCTCCAGCAGCAATCGGGCCATATTCCCAGGGTGTACGTTGTGGCGATATGGTATTTGTATCAGGTCAGCTACCAATTGATCCAGCTACAGGCGCTTTTGTAGGTGAAGATATTGTTTCTCAGACAAGACAATCTTTGACAAACATCCGCGCTATCCTTGAAAGCGATGGTCTTACGATGGCAAATATCGTAAAGACGACTGTGTTATTAAAAAACATCGGCGATTTTGGTGCGATGAATGAAGTGTATGCAACTTTTTTTGAAGGTGCATGTCCTGCAAGGGCGGCATTTGAAGTAGCAGCATTACCAAAAGACTCATTAATTGAAATCGAAGCAGTCGCTTACTGCGGAGAATAAAAACTAGAATAAACGTAGCGTTACTAAGGATAAAAGGGAGTACAGGCATGTCAGGATGCGGTACTCTCTTTTTGCAATGGACTGTCTAAACGAAGCAAATCGAGTCCACTTGTAGAAATTAAGGGCTTTTTGCGAAAGAAATGGGTTGCATATTGACGGACTTATATTATAATAAATTGAGGAAGTTCGATAGGTACTTATATTAATCGAATGGAAGTTTTTACCTTCAAGAAGAAAATCAAGATTAATTTAATAATGGAAGTTGGTACTCTTACGATGAATGTGAATGAAACGGCAGAAGAATACATAGACCAGATTCCAATGTGGGCAAGAAAAAAGAATTCCCTTGAAGATATCCGTAGATTCTTGTATGAAATGGGAGAACCTGATGAAAGTATGAAGATCTTTCATGTAGCCGGAACCAATGGCAAAGGGTCCGTTTGTGCATTTCTCCAGTCTGCCTTAATAAACGCCGGGTACCGAGTTGGCACATTTACCTCACCCCATTTAATTGATATTAA
Organism: Hungatella sp. UBA7603; assembly: GCA_002478865.1. Taxonomy (GTDB): domain Bacteria; phylum Bacillota; class Clostridia; order Lachnospirales; family Lachnospiraceae; genus Lacrimispora. The sequence goes on along the minus strand of DLJZ01000021.1, from coordinate 80,529 downwards.
GGAACGTTTTTGTATCAATGGAACGATGGTTTCAGAAGATATCTTTTCCCAAAGTTGTGAGCGAGTGAAAAAGCTTTCTAAACGAATGGTGGAAAAGGGATTTTGCCATCCCTCATATTTTGAGTTTCTCTTTTATATGGCGATGGACATGTTTGATCAGGCAGAAGTAGATTATGTTATTTTGGAAACCGGACTAGGGGGGAGACTTGATACCACCAATGTTATAAGGCACCCTCTTATTTCAATAATTACCTCCATTAGTTTGGATCATACGGAATATCTTGGAGATACCATAGTGAAAATAGCGCAGGAAAAAGCCGGAATCATAAAAGAAGGTGTTCCAGTCGTTTTTGATGGAAATGATATTAGTGTCTCTGCTGTTATAAAAAGTAGGGCTAAGGAGCTTTTAGTCTCTTTTGATCAGGTGGACAAGCAAGATTATAAGATAATTGATACCAATGATATAGGATTTCGTGTTCAATTTTTAGACAAAGATGGGAAACATCATGAATTAATGATTCCATCTCATGGAGAATATCAGGTAATGAACGCCCTATTAGCCTTCCGAGCATTGGAAGCGGTTGGATTAGGTGCCATAAAGAGTATAAAGGAAGGGTTTTCTAATATGCAGTGGCCTGCTAGGATGGAAGAAGTTATGCCAGGTGTGTTTTTAGACGGGGCTCATAATCCAGCAGGAATTGAAGCGTTTTTAGAAGCAGCATTAAAGCTTTGTCAGACAAGGCAAAAAAAGGCAGATATCATGTTTTCAGCAGTATCGGATAAAGACTACGGTTTGATGATAAAAAAGGTTGCAAATACACTCCCCCTCAATCATGTGGCAGTAGCTCATATTGATTCGGAAAGGGGTCTTAAGACAGAAATACTTCTTAAGGAATTTCAGGAAGTTTGTGGAAGTCAGGTAAAGGGATTTGCTTCTGTTGAAGAGGCTTTATCTTTCCTGCTTCAGGAAAGGGATGAAGACAGTCTGATTTTCTGTGTAGGTTCTCTCTATCTGATGGGTGAGATAAAAACGGTTTTAAGGAGGAACAAATATGATGGATTTTGAAGCAGAAATAAATGAATACAGGCCAAGCCTTGAAGTAGATGCGGTGGAAGATGCCATTGTTAAAAGTGATCTTACAGACATGAATGATATCATGATGGGTCTTATAAAAGAAGTCAGCAAGGAATAGGCGGTTAGAATATGGATTATGGAAGAAAAACCCGTGTGATTGCAAACAGCTATTACAACATGGGGCTGGAGCGAGCCAGGCTGCGGGATTTGTCCGGAGCGGCAGAATGCCTGAAAAAAAGCCTGCATTTTAATAAGTATATGACAGATGCCAGAAACCTTTTGGGACTGATTTATTATGAGGTCGGAGAGGTGGGGGATGCCCTTGTCCAGTGGGTAATCAGCATGAACTTGCAGCCGGAAGACAATCGGGCCGATTATTATCTGGGAGAGATACAACGAAAAAAGGGTACCATGGATAATGAGCGCCGTGCCGTTCGTAGATTTAATCAGGCTTTGGTATATGCTCAAAATGGCAGCGAAGATCTGGCTATTATGCAGCTTAACAAAGTTGTAGAAGGAAAACCAGGTTACGTTAAGGCTCAACTTTTGTTTGCACTCCTTTGTATTGCAAGAGAGGATTACCAAAAAGCCTCAAAAGCCGTAAGTAAAGTGTTACAGATTGACTGCAATAATTCCAAAGCCTTATATTATAAATCATTATTAAAAGCTTCAGGAGTTACTGCAAAGCCGGAGCCGGAAAAGCGAAAGCTTAAAAATGTGGTATCCCATAGGCAGATGGAAGATGATGATGTAATAATCCCCCCTAGCTACCGGGAGAATACGAAGGATCAGGCTGTTTTAAATATTTTAGCAGGTTTGGTTTTAGGAGCTGCGGTTGTCCTTTTTCTGGTCATGCCAGCTCAAACAAAAAGCATAAATGAGAATCATAATAAAGAAATCTCAAAATACAGCGAACAGCTCAGTCAAGCCAACAAAAAATCCACCAGCCTTAGCGACCAGCTTGAAACCTTAAAGACAGAGAAAAAAGCAACAGAGGATTCTCTTGCTTCTCTGACGAATAATGCAGATAGCATTCTAGCTCAGTATCAGACCGTGATTGGAATTTTAAATGCATATAAAAAGAACGATTTCCCTACCGTCGTCAAACTATATGCTGGTCTTGATTCTACACTCATCACCTCGGAAGGGGTACAGGCTGTCATTGGGGAGATTAGAAAGGATATGTCAGAGAATGGCATAACCGTATTGGAAGGCCTTGGAGACAAATCTATGGCGGCTGGTGACAGTCCAACCGCACTTGTTTACTACTCTAAGTGTTTTGAATTAAAGCCCGCAAGTTGGCAGGCGAAATATAAGGCTGCCATGATTTATAAAGCAATGGGAGAAAAAGACCAGGCCAATGGACTGTTCTCAGATGTAATCAATAACAGCAAAGATGTAGAATTAGCAACAAAGGCAAAAACCGAACGTGGTTTTTAAGATGCAGTATTAAAGAAAGACACTACAGAAGAAAACTCTTTTTTTGTAGTGTCTTTTTTTTCTATTACGGGCAGAAAATAAGGAATGGAGGAGATTGCATATGAATCAACCACACTTTACATATGAGGCAGAAGGTAATACCCTAATCGTACATTTGCCGGAGGAGCTGGACCATCATAACTGCTCAGGGCTGAAATACGAAACCGATATCATTTTATCTGAAAATTATATTAGACGAATTTTGTTTGATTTTTCAAAAACCAGATTTATGGATTCATCGGGGTTGGGAATTTTATTGAATCGTTATAAACAAATGGCTTTAAGCGGGGGAACCGTTGCAATCTATGGTGCTGGAGCCCAAGCTCTCCGCATTCTTAAAATGGGAGGCATTTTAAAATTAATGAAACTATATGACTCAAAAGAAGCTGCAGTCACAGGTTGAGGAGGAACATATGTCTGAACAGAATAAACCAGAAATTCTAAAAATGGAAGTAGAGGCATTATCAAAGAATGAGGAGTTTGCCAGGGTGGCAGTAGCTGTCTTTCTGGCAAGATTAAATCCGACTCTGGAAGAGGTGGATGATGTAAAAACAGCCGTGTCGGAGGCAGTTACCAATGCAGTCATTCATGGATACCAGGGAAAAGGTGGAATCATTTACCTGGAAGTGGAAGTCATGGATCAAGAATTTAAGATCACCATCCGGGATATAGGAATTGGCATACCAGATATTAAGCAGGCAATGGAGCCATTGTATACCACAGATCCCGATGGAGAACGAACTGGAATGGGATTTTCCTTTATGGAAGCATTTATGGATCAGGTGGAGGTACAGTCGGCTCCTGGAGAAGGAACTGCCGTAACCATGAAAAAGAAGATCAGCGGGTGAGCCTTATGGATGAGACCATGAAATTAATAGAAATGGCTCACGAGGGAGATAAAGCGGCAAGGGATCAGCTTGTAACCGAAAATTTTGGGTTGGTCTGGAGTATTGTGCGCAGATTTATGGGGCGCGGCTATGAGCCAGAGGATTTATTCCAGATCGGATGCATCGGTATTATGAAGGCAATCGACAAGTTTGATATGTCCTATGACGTTAAATTCTCTACGTATGCTGTTCCTATGATAACAGGAGAAATCAAACGTTTTTTAAGAGACGACGGAATTATTAAAGTCAGCAGGTCCATTAAAGAGATGGCTCTTAAGGTGAAACGGGTACGTGAGGAACTGGTATTTCGTTTTGGACGAGAACCAACGGTAGAAGAGATTGCCGGCGAGATAGGGGCCAGTAAGGAAGAAGTAGCAGCTTCCATTGAAGCTGGAGCAGAAGTGGAGTCCTTATACCGTTCCGTCAATAAAAATGACGAAAACAGTATTTTGCTCATTGATAAGATTGAAGAAGAAAGTTCTGCCCAGGAAGAACTTATTAATCGTATGGTACTTCGAGACTTGTTGATACAGCTCTCTGATAAGGATAGAGAAATCATAATTCGTAGATACTATTACAATGAAACACAAAGTCAAATTGCTACAAAACTTGGAATTTCACAAGTTCAGGTTTCCAGATTAGAAAAAAAGATTCTAAAGCAAATGCGAGAAAAATTATAGAATAAAAAAAGATGTACGGCTCATACTAACTTTGAAAAACCAGAGTAAAGGATGTGAGCACGTATGGAATCCGTAAAACATAAGCTTGTCATGGCGCTTCTTGTTTTGTGCCTGATTGCAATTGCGGTAGCTATCTGGTATATGATTGTTGTTATGCCGGATGGGCTTGAAAAGGAAGGGACTCTTGTGGAGGCATTTCCAGGATTGGAGATGATGATTTCATGAGCAAAACGGTTTACTTAAATATTAACCAGATCACTGAAGTCCATCACAAAGAGGTCCAGCTAAAAGATGTGGCAGATGTTTATTGTGATGATTCTGCCATAATGAATAAATGCAAAGCGCTGCGCATTAAGACCATACACGAGGAGCGAAACAAAAGATATATTGAAAGTACACTTGATGTCATCAAGAAACTTGTGGAAATGGACCCATCTATTTCTGTAAATAATGTTGGGGAAGTAAATTATATCATTGATTATCACAAAAAAAAGGCACCTAACTGGGTTTGGCAATGGCTTAAAACGATCTCTGTGTGTATTGTTTGTTTTTGTGGTGCATCATTTGCCATTATGACATTTAACAATGATGTCAGCGTTGGTGAAGTTTTTAAGGAAATTTATATGATTATCATGAGACAGGAATCAAGTGGATTTACAATTTTAGAATTAAGCTATTCCGTGGGTCTGGCTGTTGGAATTATTGTATTCTTTAATCATTTCTCAAAGCTTAAGTTTACTAGCGATCCGACACCGATTGAAGTCGAAATGCGGCTATACGAAGATAATGTAAGCAAAACCCTAATTCAGAACGATGGAAGAAAGGAGCAGGACATAGATGTTTCTTAAAGAAATATTTCTTTGCCTTATCGGGTTAAGCGCTGGGGGCGTTATCGCGGCCGGCGTTTTTGCTTTCCTGGTAATGATTGGAATTTTTCCTAGGCTTATAGGTTTTACTCGGACAAACAAACATATTCTTCTATATGAAACTTGTATCATACTAGGAGGAATTCTTGGAAATATTTTTGATATTTACAAATTTCCTATCGGATATGGGGGGAATCTTGTGCTGGGTATTTATGGTATTTCAGTAGGTGTTTTTATAGGCTGCCTTGTTATGTCACTGGCAGAAACACTTAAGGCATTGCCAATATTTAGCCGAAGGATTCATCTAGGAGTAGGTTTGCAGTATATCATACTTTCCATAGCAATGGGAAAGCTGCTGGGTTCTCTTGTATTTTTTGCAGAACGATTTGGTCAATAAACAGGAAAAATTATACAAAACAGAGGTAAACAATGGAGATAAACAAAAAAGCTTATGAAGCTTATGTAAAAGAGGTAACACCGGTAAACAAAAGGTGGCCAAACATTTTTAGAGCCTTTCTTGTGGGAGGAATTATTTGTACGTTAGGACAGATTAGTACGAACCTATTTATAGATGGCGGTCTTGAAAAAGAAGTAGCTTCTGCTTGGACTACCTTAATTTTAATTGCTTCCAGTGTAATTTTAACTGGTTTAAACATTTATCCTAAAATTGTAAAATTCGGAGGAGCTGGTGCTTTGGTACCCATAACAGGTTTTGCCAATTCAGTGGTAGCTCCAGCTGTTGAATTTAAGTCAGAAGGACAGATATTTGGTATCGGCTGTAAGATATTTACCATAGCCGGTCCTGTTATTTTATATGGAATTTTAAGCTCCTGGATTCTTGGAGTCATCGCCTATGTATTGATGGCTTTTGGCATACTGTAGGAATGAACAAGCAGAGAAATGGAGAGAGAAGATGCAGCTAGGAAAAGCAAGTGTTAAATTTGAAGAACCTCCAGTCATATTAAGCATGGCTTCCATTGTTGGTAAAAAAGAAGGGGAAGGTCCCCTTGGAAAAATGTTTGATATGGTTGAGCAAGATGATATGTTTGGTGCAGATACCTGGGAGAAGGCAGAAAGTACTTTGCAAAAGCAAACCGCCGACCTTGCAATTGAAAAGGGAGATATCAGGAGAAAGGACATCCGTTATCTGTTTGCGGGAGATCTGCTGGGGCAGCTCATTGCAACGTCCTTTGGAACGGTTGATTTAGAGATCCCATTATTTGGATTGTTTGGTGCGTGCTCCACTATGGGTGAAGCCTTAAATTTAGGTTCTATGGTAATAGCAGGAGGTTTCGCGGACAAAGTAATGGCAATGGCCTCTAGTCATTTTGCAACAGCGGAAAAGCAGTTTCGTTTCCCTTTGGGCTATGGAAACCAAAGACCATTTTCGTCCTCATGGACAGTGACAGGCTGTGGCTCTGTTGTTCTTGGAAAATACAAAAAGGATGGAATTGCAGCTATCACCGGAATTACTACCGGTCGTATGGTTGATATGGGGATCAAGGATTCCATGAACATGGGAGCTGCTATGGCTCCATCGGCATTTCATACCATACAGCAGAATTTTGATGATTTTCAAGTAGATGAGTCTTATTATGACAAAATAATAACCGGAGATTTGGGAAAAGTCGGCCGTACCATATTATTGGATTTTATGAAAAATAAAGGACATAATTTGGAATCTGTTCATACGGACTGCGGTCTGGAAATCTTTGACAACGAAACCCAGGATACCCATGCAGGAGGAAGTGGCTGTGGTTGCTCTGCATCCGTTCTTTGTTCTTACATTCTGCCAAAGGTACAAAGCGGAGAGTGGAAGCGGGTTCTATTCGTACCCACAGGCGCTTTGCTTTCCACGGTCAGCTTCAATGAAGGAGAGACCATTCCCGGTATTGCCCATGGAGTTGTAATTGAGCATATTGGAAATTAACCATAAGAGAAAAGGAGAAAACTATGGATTATGTAAAAGCATTTGTTGTAGGAGGGCTGATCTGTGTAGTGATTCAAATCCTTATGGACAACACGAAGCTGATGCCTGGCCGCATCATGGTGCTCCTTGTAGTAACTGGAAGCATATTAGGTGCAGTTGGAATATACCAGCCTTTTGCTGACTGGGCAGGAGCAGGAGCCACAGTTCCACTACTTGGCTTTGGAAACAGCCTTTGGAAAGGCGTATGGAAGAGCATCGGAGAAGATGGATTTCTTGGAATCTTTAAAGGCGGATTTACTGCCAGTTCCGTGGGAATATCTGGTGCACTAATTTTTGGATATCTTGGTTCTGTCATTTTTAAACCTAGAATGAAAAGCTAATAAGAAAAGAACGCTGAAAAATCACTTCAGCGTTCTTTTTTATGCTTATTAAAATCCCCACGGTCCAAACACTCCTCCAGGAGTCTGAGGTACGTTACCAGGGGCTGACTGTTGTGGTCCGTTTTCATACGATCCGGAACTTTCAGGTTCGTTTCCCGGTGGTATGATGAATGAATTAGCCGAATGGATGGTACAGTATCCTGGCATCGCATATTTGGAATCATCTGTGCCGGTTTCATCTCCAGTAGGCAGGGCTATAAATACGGCCGTTGTTCGTACTGGGCAATAAGGGGTTGGAAGCTTGTGAGAGACTGCACAAACCGTAGCTCTAACATGGTTGTTGCATACTTCTGTAGGCACAGAGCCCTTTGCAAAATATTCGGTATAGACTGCATTGCCTCTGGGATCATCGGTACAAACTCCCGTAACAGCAAGTTTACCTGATTTTCTGCAGATCTGGGCGGTTTCTATACTGTCTGGCACTGGAAATCCAGGATCAGACATTCCCTCGTGAACACGGGTCATGATCTTACGCCAAATAGCTTTGTGAAAAGAGACGCCGCCGTTTTGCTTGCTAAGCTTTTGATTATCATCACATCCGCCCCAGATTCCGGCCGTATAGTAAGGGGAATATCCTACAAACCAGATATCATTGTTTGCGGATGTGGTACCACTTTTACCAGCAGCAGACATACCGGGTATTCCGGCTGCTGTACTGGTTGAGGAAGGACCATTGCTGGAGAATTTCCGGCTGCTTTTCATGGAGTCTGCCATGGCATCTGTTAAAAGAAATGCAGTGGAATCTTTTAAAACTCGGTGCGTATCTGGTTTGTTCTCGATTAAGATTTTTCCATCATGATCCAAAATCTTTGTAAAGAATACAGGTTTTGTATATACGCCGCCATTGGCTACCGTAGCAAAGGCGCCGGTAAGCTCCAGATTTGATACACCCTTTGTAATACCACCTAGTGCGAGAGCGGGGTTAAAATCAGTATCGGTAAGAGAGTTAATACCAAAGTTCTTAGCATATTCTACGCCAAGCTGAGGCGTTACCGTCTCCATCAGACAGCGGACAGCAACGATGTTCATGGAATATATAATTCCTTCCCTGATACTGGAATATCCCTGATAACCGGAACTATACCAGTTGGAAAATGTTTTGTTTCCTACTTTATAAAGTGAGTCATAATAAACCGTTCCAAGTGTAGATCCGCTGGTGTCCAAAGCGGGTGCAAAGGCAGTGAGTATCTTAAAAGTAGAACCAGGTTGGCGATAGGTGTTCGTAGCCCTGTTGAGAGTAAGGCTTGCCAGTTTTTGGCCCCTACCTCCGCTGATTGCCTTTACTTCTCCGGTTTTTTGATCCATCAAAACGAAAGAGGCCTGCGGTTCCAATGTCTTATGGAGGCTTTCGCCAATTATGGTATCTCCTTCTTTGACTATTTCTGCTTTATATCCATTGATATCAGCATTTATTTCATCTTCACTGTTATAGAGACCATCAAATGTCTGATCCTTATATTCTCTGTGGTAACTGTTAATATTTTTTTCCGAATAATGCTTGGTAGTGCCATCTTTATGGGTTACAGAAAGCCGGTATTCAATGGAATAGCGGGCGGCTGAATAATTCTCAGGATTGTTAATTTCCTCATCAACAATGGTTTGTATGCTTGGGTCCTGGGTGGTATATATGGACAATCCACCACTGTATAACATGTTGTGGGCTTGGGTCTCTGTATACCCTAGCTGACTCTTCATGGCTATGATGACCTGTTCTACCAGCTCGTCCGTAAAATAACTATAGGGGGTAGAAGTTTCCTTTGCAGCCATGTCCACATTTTGGATTCTGGAATAGACATCATCAGCCAGAGCTGTTTCTTCTTCTTCCTTGGAGATATATCCCTGATCATTTAAATATTGAAGTATAACTTTTCTCTTTGCAGCGTTATTCTTTTGCTCTGTGATTGGGTTAAATTTAGAGGGGTTCTGGGTTATGCCTGCTAAAACAGCACATTCTGATAAAGTCAGGTCCTTTACATCCTTATTGAAATATCGTTTGGCAGCCACCTTTACTCCTAGAGTATTGTTGCCTAAATTGATGGTGTTTAGATAATTCGTAATAATTTGTTCCTTGGACATGACACCATCTAGCTTGACGGCCAAAAACCATTCCTGAAGTTTCCGTTCTAGACGTTCTCCAAAGCTTTTCTCCATACCACCACCAAACACACTGTTTTTAATGAGCTGTTGTGTAATAGTACTGCCGCCTCCAGCAGAGGAATCGCCGGTTAAAACGCCTTTTACTGCACGGAGAATGGACCGCATATCAATGCCGTTGTGTTCCCAATAACGGGAATCTTCATAAGAAACAAAAGCATTTATTAAATTTTTTGGAAGCTCCTCATAAGTTGCTTCCTCTCTGTTAGAACCAGCAGTCACCAGGGTTTCCGTTACTTTGCCGGCGCTGTCATAGACGGTGGAAGCGTATTCATTTGGTACAATTGTGGAAATATCTACATTAGGAGTATTGTCTATGATCCCTTTTACCATGCCGATTCCGACGCTGGCGGCAACGATACCCACGAATAAGCAAAGTACAAACAGACTTTTAATAAAAGCCAGAAAAACTTTAGTGGCGTATTTCCTTGTTTTTGAATTGGTAGATCGAATTTTTTTCTCTGTCGATTGTTTGCCGTAATTCATAGGAAACCTCCTTTACCGGTCCATTATACCAAAAATCATATAGCAATTCAACACTTACCATTTTCGGAAGAAAAAGGGAGAAATATACATGAAGACTTGATTGAAGCCTTTATTTTGTATATAATGAGAGAAATTTCCGACAATTGGATATAATATAGAAATGAGGATGCTTATGAGACAGGCTTATCGGGTTTTATATGAAGGAGCAGTTGGGGAGATCACAGAGAAAAAATCTCGTTTTATTGCAACGTTCCGGCCGGTGAAATCAGAAGTTGAGGCGATGGCTTTTATAGATGAACTTAGAAAAAAATATTGGGATGCCAGCCATAACTGCTACGCCTGGGTAATAGGAAAAAACGGAGAAGAAAAACGCTCAAGCGATGATGGAGAACCAAGCCAAACGGCAGGAAAACCCATGCTTGAAGTGCTAGAAAGAGAAAAAATCATCAATGTCTGTGTGGTGGTGACCCGTTATTTTGGTGGAACTTTATTAGGAACGGGCGGACTTGTGAGAGCTTATTCTGGTGCCGTAAAGGAGGGACTTGAATCCTGTACCATACTTACGGTTGAGCCAGCAAAGAAAATTTCAATATCCACGGATTACAACGGAATTGGTAAGATTCAGTATATACTTTTGCAGCAGGAGATGAAAATACTGGAAAGCGAATATACAGATAAAGTGGAGTTGATTGTACTTGTGCCAGATGAGAAGTTTGTCAATTTAGAGACCGAAATTACTGAGGTTACAAGCGGAAAAGCTATTATCATAGAGCTAGAGGATGTTTATTATAGCATGCTGGAAAAAGAAGCGATATTATTCAATATTTAGAGTAGTATTTGAAAAAAAACAAGAAAAAAATCTTGCAATATGAAAAACATGATGTTATACTTGCTAATTGTGATAATGTTAATAGAACTAAGGGCAAAAATGTCCTTAGTTTTTTATGATATAGGATGGCTGATCCTGTATTATGAAAGGTTCTCTGGCTTTGTGTTTTTTGGCAGCTGGGGGCAATCTTTGTTGAACGAAGAGAAAGAAGAGTACATTTTATGATGATGAAAAGAGAAGACGTAAGAAATGTGGCAATTATTGCCCACGTCGACCACGGTAAAACTACACTGGTGGATTCCCTGTTAAAGCAAAGCGGAGTTTTCCGTGAAAATCAGGAAGTTATGGAGCGCGTTATGGACTCCAATGATATTGAACGAGAGCGTGGTATCACGATCCTGTCCAAAAATACAGCAGTTCATTACAAAGATACTAAAATTAATATCATTGATACACCTGGACATGCCGATTTCGGTGGTGAAGTAGAGCGTGTATTAAAGCTGGTTAACGGTGTTGTTCTAGTAGTAGATGCTTATGAAGGTGTAATGCCTCAGACAAAATTTGTTCTTAGAAAAGCACTGGAACTAGGCCTTTCCGTAGTTACCTGTATCAATAAGATAGACCGTCCTGAAGCAAGACCAGAAGAAGTTGAGGAAGAAGTATTAGAGCTTCTTATGGATCTTGATGCTAGCGAAGAGCAGCTTGACTGTCCTTTTGTTTATGCTTCTGCTAAGACAGGATTTGCTAAAATGTCCCTAGATGATCCATCTGAGGATATGGCTCCTTTATTCCAGACTGTAATTAATCATATTCCAGCTCCTGAAGGCGATCCAGATGCTTCTACACAGCTTTTAATAAGCACCATTGATTTCAATGAGTATGTAGGGCGTATTGGTGTAGGTAAAGTGGATAACGGTAAAATTCGTGTAAATCAGGAATGCGTTATCGTAAACCACCACGAACCTGACAAATTTCGCAAGGTAAAAGTTGGAAAGCTTTATGAATACGAAGGTCTTAATAAGGTAGAGGTTCAGGAGGCATCAATCGGTGCGATTATAGCTATATCTGGTATTGCTGATATCCATATCGGTGACACCCTTTGCTCTATAGAGAATCCTGAGGCCATTCCTTTCCAGAAGATTTCCGAGCCTACGATTGCCATGAACTTTATCATCAATGACAGCCCTCTAGCTGGTCAGGAAGGAAAATTTGTTACTTCCCGTCATATCAGAGAGCGTTTATTTAGAGAATTAAATACAGACGTCAGCCTTCGTGTAGAAGAAACCGATTCCCCAGACTGCTTTAAAGTATCCGGAAGAGGAGAGCTTCATTTATCTGTTTTAATTGAAAACATGAGAAGAGAAGGTTTTGAATTTGCAGTTAGTAAGGCAGAGGTTCTTTATCATTTTGATGAAAGAAACCAGAAGCTTGAGCCAATGGAAATTGCTTATATCGATGTACCGGAAGAATTTACGGGAGCTGTTATTCAAAAGCTTACTAGCCGTAAAGGTGAACTTCAGGGCATGAGTCCTTCAAACGGTGGTTACACAAGACTTGAGATTTCTATTCCTTCCAGAGGTCTTATTGGTTACCGTGGTGAATTCATGACAGATACTAAGGGAAATGGTATTATGAATACTGCTTTTGACGGTTATGCACCATTTAAGGGAGAAATCTCTTATAGAAAGACTGGTTCTTTAATCGCTTATGAGTCAGGAGAATCCATTACCTACGGTCTTTACAACGCTCAGGAAAGAGGTACTCTTTTCATTGGAGCAGGAGTAAAGGTTTACTCTGGTATGGTTATCGGACAAAATCCAAAGGCAGAAGATATGGAAATCAATGTCTGCAAATCTAAGAAACTTACAAATACTCGTTCTTCTGGTGCAGATGATGCTCTTAAGCTGACAACTCCAAAAGAAATGAGTCTGGAGCAGAGTCTTGATTTCATCGATACAGATGAACTTTTAGAAATCACTCCTTTAAGTCTTCGAATTCGAAAGAAGGTTCTTGATCCAACTGTTAGAAAAAGAAATACTTCAAATAAAAAAGCTTTAGGTTAATCTGTAATATAATGGAGAATGCTGCCATTCATCGCCAAGAAATTGGCAATGGACCAGCATTCTCCGTTTTTTTTTGTGCATTATGCCTGGTTCTGTCGATATTTTGGGATTGGTTTTTATCATTTTTGTGTAATCTATCACATAAATTTAATATTAGCTGCAAAGCGTATAAGCAAATTAAGTGAAAGAAGAGGAGAAATACAATGTCAGAAAAAATGATTGAGAACAACAAAGTAAGCGTTATCGGGGAGATTGTCTCCGGCTTCACCTTCAGCCACGAGGTATTTGGAGAAGGATTCTATATGGTGGATCTGGCAGTAAACCGTTTAAGTGACCAAGCTGATGTCATACCTCTCATGATTTCAGAACGTTTGATTGACGTCAATGGAGATTATTCTGGCTGTACCATCGAGGCCGTTGGTCAATTCCGTTCTTACAATCGTCATGAAGGAACGAAAAACCGCCTGGTGCTTTCTGTTTTTGTAAGAGAGATTCACTTTATGGAAGAATTTACCGATTATACGAAAACCAATCAGATTTTACTGGATGGATACATATGTAAAGCTCCAATCTACAGAAAGACTCCTCTTGGAAGGGAGATCGCTGATTTGCTCCTTGCAGTAAACCGGCCTTATGGAAAATCCGATTACATACCCTGTATCGCTTGGGGAAGAAATGCAAGATTTGCTTCTAGTTTTAATGTGGGCACCAGAGTTCGGGTATGGGGGAGAGTCCAAAGCAGGGAATACACCAAAAAATTAACAGAGACAGAATGTGAAAAGCGCATTGCATATGAAGTCTCCGTCAGCAAGCTGGAATGTACAGAGTAAAAACTGTAATTCATATATTAAGAAATTGGTAAGAAAACTTGCAAAAGTTTTAAATTTATGATACTATAAGCAGGTTCTAACGTAATATGTATGTTATTGCATTTTAGCTGTTATGAGGTGCGAAAGGATGAATAGAGGTACGATACAAGTAATATGCGGCGAAGGGAAAGGAAAGACCACCGCTGCATTTGGTATGGGAATCGAAGCTCTGATGAAGAACAGGAATGTTATCATCATACAGTTTTTGAAAGGCTGTACCGGTCGAGGTTCACTTGATATTATCAAGCGCCTGGAGCCGGAGTTGAAGATATTCCGATTTGAAAAATGTGACGGTCTTTTTGAAAATCTGTCAAAAGAAGAGCAAGAAGAGGAGCAGATGAATATCCGCAATGGTCTGAATTTTGCTAGGAAAGTCGTTTCCACAGGGGAATGCGATTTGCTTATTCTTGATGAGATTCTAGGAATACTAGATCAAAACATAATAGAGGCGCAGGAGCTGATCCGGCTTTTGCAGTCAAAGGTTGACGATATGGAAGTTGTTTTGACAGGCAAGGTATTCTCTAAAGAAATAGAACCTTATGTTGACAGCATTTTGGAAATCAATCACGTTAAAGTTGACAACACAAAACAATAATGATAGTATGGTAACATACATAATAGAGTAGAGGTTGCGTCGCTTATTAGTACTCTGTCCGATGTATCAGGTACAGATGAGGGCAGAGGGAAGGAAGAGACGCCGAAGATAGGTACGTTCTGAGCGTATCCATCTGGGCATATGGTTAAGAGCCATATGACTGTCATCCAAGTTGGATGGGGAGCTACTTAAAGAGAGATGATATTACCAAATTCTGCACTTTAAGAGCTGACCCTGCTGTCAGCTCTGTTTTTTCGTTTACAGCTAGCCAAATGCGTCAAAGAATTCAAATCTGACGATTTTCCTAGGCTGCCTACAGGAAAACAAAAAGAAGGCTTTTGCCGGATGAAGGTTTACTATGTATGATGAAAATGGATCAGGAGGATGAGATCATGGCAATTTTTGAGGGTGCCGGTGTTGCGCTGGTAACACCATTTAAGGAAAACGGAGAAGTAAACTACGAGAAGCTGGAAGAACTGGTTGAGGAACAGATTGCGGGAGGAACGGATTCCATCATAGCCTGCGGTACAACTGGGGAAGCTTCCACTATGACACATGAAGAGCATGTGTCCGTTATTAAATACGTATGCGAAGTCACTGACAAGAGAATCCCTGTGATTGCAGGAACTGGTTCTAATTGTACGGATACTGCTATTTATTTGTCTCAGGAGGCAGAAAAATTTGGAGCAGACGGTCTTCTTTTGGTGTCTCCTTACTACAACAAAGCGACTCAAAAAGGCTTAAAGATACATTTTAAAGCAGTTGCAGATAATGTTAAAATCCCAATTCTTCTATATAACGTGCCTTCTAGAACTGGAGTGGATATAAAGGCGGAAACCATAGCTGATTTATGTATGAACGTATCTAATATTCTGGGAGTAAAGGAAGCAAGTGGCAATTTCTGTGCAGTAGCAGACTTAATGTACCTTACCGATGGGAATGTAGATGTTTATTCCGGCAATGACAATCAAATTGTACCTATTTTATCCCTGGGTGGAAAAGGTGTAATTTCCGTTCTGTCCAACGTGGCACCTTCTCAAACGCACCAGATCTGCCAGGCTTATTTTGATGGAGACGTAAAACTCAGCGCTAAATTACAGATTGATGCAATCCCTCTTATTAATGCTCTCTTTTGCGAAGTAAATCCAATTCCAGTAAAGGCAGCTCTAAATCTCATGGGGAAAAACGCAGGACCATTACGTTTGCCACTTACTGAGATGGAAGAGAACAATCAGGAGTGTCTGAAAAAAGCAATGATGGAGTATGGAATTTTATAAAAGGTAAAAGATATACTTAGGAGGATGACATGATTAAGATGATAATGCACGGCTGCAACGGAGCAATGGGACAAGTGATCACCGGACTTGTGGCAGAAGAAAAGAACATTACGATCGTAGCAGGAATTGATCCCAGTGAAAGGAAGAATGATCTCTTTCCAGTGTTTCCTTCCCTTGAGGAGTGTGATATTCCAGCCGATGTGATTGTTGATTTCGCTTCTGTCAAGGCAGTGGATGGACTTCTTAACTATAGCAGGGAAAAGAAAATACCTGTGGTAGTATGCACGACTGGTCTATCAGAAGAGCAAATCAAAAAGGTGGAAGAAGTTTCTAATCATGTTGCCGTACTAAGGTCAGCCAACATGTCTTTAGGCGTAAATCTTCTTATGAAGCTGGTGAAGGAAGCTGCAGAAGTTCTTGCAATCGCTGGATTTGATATTGAGATTTTAGAAAAGCATCATAATAAAAAAGTAGATGCCCCAAGTGGAACGGCGCTGGCACTGGCAGATTCAATTAACGAAGCCATGGATCAGGAGTATCATTATGTTTATGACAGAAGCCAGTTAAGAAAGGCCAGAGATAAAAAAGAAATCGGAATCCAGGCTGTTCGTGGAGGAACCATCGTTGGAGAGCATGATGTGATTTTTGCAGGAAAAGACGAAGTAGTTACTTTTAATCATACAGCTTATTCCAAAACCATTTTTGCGCAAGGTGCAGTATCAGCGGCAAAATATTTGGCTGGAAAAGGCCCTGGTTTATATACCATGAAAGATGTGATTGAATCATAATTATTCCAAAATTTTCCACCATAATTCATTTAACCTTTACACATACTAATTGTAGAAAATGAAAGGAGAATGTATTATGAAAAGAATAAAACCATATGTAATTGCCCTTCTGGTAATCATTACCGTTATGTCTCTTTCCGCTTGCGGAACAACGACAAAGAATGGAGGTACTTCTGCGGCTACGACTGGAGCAACTACACAGACGACAGCAGCAGCTACAAAAAAGGATGCGGCTGCTACAACAACCGCTGCAGGAGGTGCTGGAGCAGGAACTGAAAGCACTGGAGTTGTTAATGGCGTAGTAAACGATGTAGAAAAAGGCGTAGACAAGATTACAGGCGAAAGCAATGGCCAGCCAACAACAGAAAGTACAACAGCAAAATAATCCAGATTTCAACAAAAAAAGTTTCAGGCAGAGATTTTATGCTTGAAGCTTTTTTTGTTATAGGTTATAATAAGGTGCAACATATCTTGCCATAGCTTATGGCTGTTCTTATCTAATCACTATTTTATTCCTCTGATTCCCTAATAACGAAAGCCTTACTTTAGGAGGCGATTTTTTATGACAACTATTTACAAAATATATAGGGTATACTGGTACAATAATACAAGAAAACCTTGGAGAAAGGTGCATCTGATAGCTTACAAAAGGAAACGCTTTTTGTATTTATCCAGGTTGTGCCTGCTTTTCTTTGTCTTTTTAGAAGCTACTATTTTGATCCCACGGTATAAAGATGACGTACTTTTTTATACGAAATATCTGTTTTCTGTCAATCAGGAGCTGGAATTAGAGACTCAAAGTAATGATACGAACAGGGGGAATGAAGGAGAGACGAAGGAGAATGGATTTTTCCTTGATTTGAAAGAAGGAAAGGTCAAAATTTGGAAGAAAGTAGAGCGAGTGGTGTATCAAAAATCTGATTGAGAAACAGAACCATGGGTTGGTCATTAGTATTTATAATAAGAAAATCAGTTGCAATCCTATTTTCGGTGTATTATAATTTCTACTGAAACACCAGAGTTTTATTTGAAAGACTTATAAATTAATTCAGAAAAGGACAGGTGGCCACCATGGAGAAAAAAGAAATGCTGTATGAAGGAAAAGCAAAGAAAGTTTATACGACGGAAGATTCTGACGTATTAATTGTTTCATATAAAGATGATGCTACAGCGTTGAATGGTCTTAAAAAGGGTACGATTATTGGAAAAGGTGCAATTAACAATCGGATGACCAATTTTATCTTCAAAAAGTTAGAAGCCAAAGGTGTTCCCACTCATCTGGTTGAAGAGTTAAATGACCGTGAGACAGCGGTAAAGAAAGTGGAGATCGTACCTCTTGAAGTAATCGTTAGAAACTTCTCCGCCGGCAGCTTCGCCAAAAAGATGGGAATGGAAGAAGGCGTAAAGTTTTCTTGTCCAACTCTTGAATTCAGCTATAAAGACGATGAACTGGGAGACCCCTTCATCAATGATTACTATGCACTTGCCTTAAATCTTGCCACCAAGGAGGAGATTGAGACCATAACTAAGTATGCATTTATGGTGAATGAAGCATTGATTGAATATTTTGAAGCTTTAAATATAGATCTCATCGATTTTAAGATTGAATTCGGCCGCTATCATGGAACTATTATACTGGCTGACGAGATTTCACCGGATACCTGCAGACTGTGGGATAAAGATACCCATGAAAAACTGGACAAGGATCGTTTCCGCAGAGATATGGGAAATGTGGAAGATGCATATGAGGAAGTCTTCCGCCGTCTTGGGATTCAGTAAACGCACAGAGAGGGAAAACACTAGATGAGTAACGAATTAAACTTCAACATTGAGGAAGAGTTGCACGAAGAATGTGGCGTCCTCGGTATGTATGATTTTGACGGCGCTGACGTTGCATCTACCATTTATTACGGATTATTTGCTTTACAGCATAGAGGCCAGGAAAGCTGCGGAATAGCCGTCAGCGATACAGAAGGTCCCAAGGGAAAAGTAAATGCTTATAAAGGGATGGGATTATGTAATGAGGTATTTACTCCAGAGATATTAGAAGGTCTTCATGGCAATATCGGAGTAGGTCATGTTCGTTATTCCACTGCAGGAAGCAGTACAAGAGAGAATGCACAGCCTCTTGTCCTTAATTACTTAAAAGGAACTCTTGCCATGGCTCACAATGGCAATTTGGTGAATGCATTGGAGCTGCGTAAGGAGCTTGAGTATAACGGAGCTATTTTCCAGACCACCATAGATTCTGAAGTGATTGCCTATCATATCGCAAGAGAACGAGTAAAAGCCCCATCGGTAGAGGCGGCTGTGGCAAATGCCATGAAAAAGATCGTGGGAGCATATTCTCTTGTGGTAATGAGTCCACGTAAGCTAATTGGAGCAAGAGATCCTTATGGATTTAAGCCTTTATGTATCGGGAAAAGGGACAATGCTTATATCATAGTTTCAGAAAGCTGCGCTCTTGATACCATTGGAGCTGAGTTTGTCCGGGATGTCCAGCCGGGAGAGATTGTAACCATAACAAAGGATGGAATAAAATCGGATACCAGTCTTTGTCCCAAAGATAAATCAAAGGAAGCCAGATGTGTCTTTGAATATATTTACTTTGCAAGACCAGACAGTGTATTTGATGGTGTCAGCGTTTATCATGCAAGGATTAGTGCTGGCCGCGCCCTGGCGATAGATTCACCGGTAGAAGCAGACCTTGTGGTAGGAGTTCCTGAATCAGGCAACGCAGCAGCTCTTGGCTATTCCCTTCAGTCAGGGATTCCTTATGGGACTGCGTTTATAAAGAACTCCTATGTAGGCAGGACCTTTATTAAGCCAAAGCAAAGCAACCGGGAATCCTCTGTACGAATTAAACTGAATGTTTTAAAAGAGGCGGTCGTAGGAAAACGTGTCATTATGATAGATGATTCTATTGTCAGAGGAACAACTAGCGCACTTATTGTTAATATGTTACGGGAATCGGGAGCAAAAGAGGTTCATGTCCGTATCAGTGCACCTCCATTTCTCCATCCATGTTACTTTGGAACCGACATACCAGATCAGGATCAGTTGATCGCACATAATCGTACCACGGATGAAGTAAGAGAATTATTGGGAGCAGACTCCCTATCTTATTTAAAGATTGAGAGGTTAGCGGATATGGCAGAAGGTTTGCCTATCTGCACGGCATGCTTTAGTGGAAATTATCCCATTGAGCCTCCCAAAGAGGATATCAGGGGAGATTATAACAGATAATATTTTGAAGTGAATGGAAGGACCGTTTGTCTGCCTGCAAAGAAGGGCCCTCAGACGGTTTTTCCTACCTCTTCCCAAACGTTCAAATATATGATACCATTAAACTAACACGAACCAAGGAGGAATATAAGGAACATGACAGATCGTTACCAAAGCCCGCTATCTGAACGATATGCTAGCAAAGAGATGCAGTACATTTTTTCACCGGATAAGAAATTCAGGACATGGAGAAAGCTCTGGATTGCACTTGCGGAAGCAGAAAAGGAGCTGGGTCTTCCTGTTACGGAAGAGCAGATAGAAGAATTGAAGGCGCACCAGGATGAGATTAATTACGATGTGGCCATACAGAGGGAAAAAGAGGTCCGTCATGATGTTATGTCCCACGTATACGCATACGGCGTCCAGTGTCCAAAAGCAAAGGGTATCATTCATTTAGGAGCAACCTCCTGCTACGTTGGAGATAATACAGATATCATTGTAATGACAGAGGCTCTTAAACTTGTAAGAAAGAAGCTGATTAATGTGATTGGAGAATTAGCTTCATTTGCAGATTCCTATAAAGATCTTCCTACTCTTGCCTTTACTCATTTCCAGCCGGCACAGCCTACGACAGTAGGAAAGCGTGCAACACTCTGGATTCATGATCTGGTAATGGATTTAGAAGATCTGGATTATCTTTTAGACTCTATCCGTCTTCTTGGTTCCAAGGGCACCACAGGAACTCAGGCAAGCTTTTTAGAGCTGTTTGACGGAGATATGGAAAAAGTGAAACAGGTGGATACCCTCATTGCAGATAAGATGGGTTATGCTGGTTGTTACCCAGTTTCTGGACAGACCTATTCCAGAAAAGTGGACAGCCGTGTGGTGAATGTCTTGGCAGGAATTGCACAGAGTGCTCATAAATTCTCCAATGACATCCGTCTGTTACAGCACTTAAAAGAAATAGAAGAGCCCTTTGAAAAGAGCCAGATCGGTTCATCTGCCATGGCATATAAGAGAAACCCAATGAGAAGCGAGAGAATTGCATCTTTGTCTAACTATGTTATGGCAGATGTGATGAACCCTATGCTGGTTTCCTCCACTCAGTGGTTTGAACGTACTCTGGATGATTCAGCGAACAAACGACTTAGCGTTCCGGAAGGCTTTTTAGCCATTGACGGAATTTTGGATCTTTATTTAAACGTTGTGGATGGACTTGTGGTTTATCCAAAGGTTATTGAAAAGCACATGATGGCAGAACTTCCTTTTATGGCGACAGAGAACATCATGATGGATGCTGTTAAAGCTGGTGGAGATCGCCAGGAACTTCACGAAAAAATTCGTGAATTATCCATGGAAGCAGGACGTAACGTAAAAGAACGTGGACTTGAGAATAATCTTTTGGAGTTGATTGCAGCGGATAAAACTTTTAATCTGACTCTTGAAGACTTGAATAAGAGCATGGAGATGAAAAAATACGTTGGATGTGCTCCTTATCAAGTGACAAATTATTTAAGCGAACGAATCAATCCTTTGCTTGAGAGAAATAAAGAGGTTCTTGGTATGACAGCGGAAATTAACGTATAGTCATGGTGCAGGCAGACTGATATTATTAAGGTCTGCCTGTTTTTTGTCTTTGTCAGGAGGAATTCATGAGCATTAATTTGGAATACTATAAAGTGTTTTATTATGTGGCTCAGATGGGTAGTATAACATTAGCAGCGGAAAAACTATGTATCTCTCAGCCGGCGGTGAGCCAGGCAGTAAGGCAGCTGGAACAGTCCTTGGACAGCCAGTTGTTTTTACGAACTTCAAAAGGAGTTCGCTTAACTAGAGAAGGCGAGTTTTTCTATGATTATATCAAAACCGGTTTGGACAACATATGGCATGGAGAAAATATGCTTCGACGTATGAAGGATCTGGATACGGGAGAAGTTCGGATCGGAGCCAGCGATATGACTCTGCAATTTTATCTTCTTCCTTATCTGGAACGGTTCCATGAGCTTCATCCAGGGATTAAGGTGACTGTTTCCAATGGACCAACCTCAGAAACCCTACGTTTCTTGTATGAAGGAAAAATCGACTTTGGAGTTGTCAGTACCCCTTTTGAAGCAAGACCAGAAGTCACCACAACACCGGTAAAGGAAGTAGAGAATGTTTTTGTAGCTGGAGATAAGTTCCGCTATTTGCAAGGGAAAAAACTTAGTTATGAGATTCTAAAAGAGCTTCCTTGTATCTTTCTTGAAAAGAATACCAGTACAAGAGCCTTTATGGACCAGTTCCTAGCGGAAAGAGGAGTGGAAGTGGAACCGGAATTTGAACTGTCAACCAGTGATATGATTGTTCAGTTTGCCATGCGTAATCTGGGCATTGGTTGTGTGATGTCGGGATTTGCAAAGGTGGAATTGGAAAGAGGAAATCTTATGGAATTAAAATTCCAAGAAGAAATGCCCAAACGTCATTTCGCCATTATCACGGATAAGAAAACGCCTGTTTCACCAGCCGGTAAAGGACTTTTACAGCTTATGAAGAACGACATAAGCTGAGCTTATGTTAAATATAAATAATATTGATTTTACTTATGCGACCCTTTACGGTATCATATAGAAGTAAAAGGTATTATTCACTCGAAGGAGGAACAATCAAATGGTAAGAGCAATCGTAGGCGCCAATTGGGGCGACGAAGGAAAAGGCAAGATTACAGACATGCTGGCGAAGGAATCTGATATTATTGTACGTTATCAGGGGGGGAGCAACGCTGGACATACTATCATCAACAATTATGGCAAGTTTGCGCTTCATCTTCTGCCTTCTGGCGTATTTTATGATCATACGACAAGTATTATAGGCAATGGTGTGGCATTAAACATTCCATTTCTTGTAAAGGAAGTTAATGATTTGGTAAGCAAAGGTGTGCCAAAGCCACAGATTCTTGTATCTGACCGTGCGCAAATCCTTATGCCGTACCACATTCTTTTTGATCAGTATGAAGAAGAACGTCTGGGCAAACAGTCTTTTGGTTCCACGAAATCAGGGATTGCTCCATTTTATTCAGATAAATATGCTAAAATTGGTTTTCAGGTTAGTGAGCTTTTTGATGAAGAAGCGTTAAAAGATAAGATAGCTCGTGTTTGCGAGACAAAGAATATACTTTTAGAGCACTTATATCATAAGCCAGCGATTAATCCTGATGAATTATTCCAGACCCTTTTGGAATACCGTGAGATGGTTGAACCATTCGTATGCGATGTTTCCAAATACCTTCATGATGCTATTAAAGAAGGAAAGACTATTCTTTTAGAAGGTCAGCTTGGATCCTTAAAGGATACAGATCATGGAATTTATCCTATGGTAACCTCATCCTCTACACTTGCAGCTTATGGTGCCATTGGCGCAGGAATCCCACCATATGAAATCAAGAATATTACAACAGTCGTGAAGGCTTATTCCAGTGCAGTAGGTGCTGGCGCATTTGTAAGTGAGATATTTGGTGATGAGGCAGATGAATTAAGACGTAGAGGCGGCGATGGCGGAGAATTCGGAGCTACCACAGGAAGACCAAGACGTATGGGTTGGTTTGATGCGGTTGCTTCTAGATATGGTTGCCGTATTCAGGGCGCTACAGAAGTTGCACTGACCGTTCTTGACGTATTAGGATATCTTGATGAGCTTCCTATTTGTATCGGTTATGAGATTGACGGAGAAGTGACAAAGGATTTCCCAACCACTTCTAAGCTTAATATCGCAAAACCTGTATACACAACCCTTCCAGGCTGGAAATGTGAGACACGTGGTATTACAAAATACGAAGATCTTCCAGAAAACTGCAGAAAATATATTGAATTCATTGAGAAGGAACTAGAGACACCAATTACTATGGTATCTAACGGACCTGGCAGAGATGAGATCATTTACCGCAAGTAAGAAATAATTAAAACGGAGAACAAGGATAAGGGGATATGCCCGGTCTTGTTCTCCGTTTTTTAAATTGATCTTTGTTGATTATGTAGTTTCTCTCTCCGCCAAAGAAGCGTGAAACATAATATGTTGATAGGCTGGAGCTATTTCTTGTTGTGTCTCCATTTCTCCAATTAAAAGCTGAACCGCTTTGCTCCCCATTTCAAACGCTGGCATCTCCATGGATGTCATGGAAGTTTCAAGCATATTACCAATACAATGTCCGGTTAAACTCATAACTTTGATTTGTTCTGGAAATTTCAGTCCCTCCATTTTCAATGCCCTAAGGGCACCGATCCCATGCATATCTACCGCAGCCATAATGCCATCTAGCTTTGGATCCTGCTTAAGAAGCTGGTATACCCCTTCGTAACCTTCCTTGAAATAATCACGGGAGGGAACAGAGAGACCAACCACATTTTCTGCAAAACCACTTTCAATAATGGCATCATGATAGCCGCGATAGCGATCTCGGTATGGAATTAGTTTTGAAAAGCCATTAATTAAGCCGATGTGGCGACAACCCTTCGAAATTAGATATTTCACTCCGTTATAAGCAATTTCGTGATAATCAGTTACAACACTGCTCATGGTCTTATCCTGCCGACGTACCACTTGGACAACAGATATTCCACTGTCTCTGATATCTCGAATCTGACGGGCATTCTCTCCCGTTGAAGCAATGATAATACCGTCTCCGAACCCATTTCTCAATCGATTCAAACATTCTTTTTCCACATTCGGATCATCCTTGGTACAGCAGATTAATGTTTCATAACCGAACTTGCGGGCTTCTACCTCTATTCCCTGGGTGATTTCCGAAAAAACTGACATGCTGATACTGGGGACCACCACACCTATGGTATGGCGCTTCCCCTGACGAAGTCCTTTGGCCAATAAATTAGGGTGGTAACTCAGTTGTTTGACCGCAGCATAAATTCTTGCCTTTGTTTCCGGATGTACATAAGAGGTATTATTTAATGCCCTGGAGGCTGTACTGACATCAACACAGGCCAGTTTAGCAACATCTTTTAGAGTGGCCATATAGAGGCACCTCCTTTCTAAATTCATCAGATTAAATCGTTAATCGTTTGTTATCCCGGAAGTACGTTCTATGTATCGATTATAAAAGCCTGTTTGAAAACGTTAATGCAAGCCTATGCAAACGTTTGTTATTCATGCTATCATTATAGTGTTTCAGTTCTTTTGTGTCAATGCATGTACAAGTGCCAACAACGACTTACTTTTGGTTTTTTATACTTATTTACACTATAATAATCTTTATTATCTAAGTATTCGCATATAGACACATTGGCATAAAAAATGCTTGAAGCCTTTTATTTACTGGCTTTTGTGTGATATTGTGCTTTCTCAATCATGATATTTATTCCACCTTTTGTTTTTGCTAATAGTTCCAAAGTTTTCTTAATACATGCAAAAAATTGCAGGAAACCTCCATCGTCTTGACTCCATAAATACGGCATGATATAAAAGAGTTACACAAGAGATGCAAACGTTTGTATTAAAACTTGAAGCATATGCGCAATGCTTACATATCAAACAAATGGTCGAATTAAAGGAGAAAAAAATTATGGCAAAAACTAAAAACTTTAAAACAATATTCCCAGCTGTATCTGTTCCGTTAAAAGATGATTATTCTATTGATGAAAAAGAATTCCGTGCATATCTTCGTTGGATCAAAACGTTTTATGGTAAGGGTATTGAGGGGTTAGTATGTAATGGACATACTGGAGAAGTAACAGGTCTGACACGTTCGGAGCGGAAACGTGTTGTTGAAATCTGCAGCGAAGAATGCGGTGATGTAATGACAATTGTTTCCGGGATTAACTGCGAAAACACTGTAGAGTCTATTGAAATGGCAAGAGAAGCAAAGGAAGCTGGAGCAGATGGAATTTTGTTAATGCCTCCTCATATGTGGCTTCGTTTTGGAATGAGCGAGAATGCACCATTTGAGTATGTAAAAGATGTAGCGGAAGGTGCTGATATTGACATCATCATTCACTTATATCCAGCAATTAGTAAGGCATTTTATCCAGTTCAAACGTTAATTAAAATGTGCAAAGAAATTGATCATGTTAAATGCATCAAGATGGGAACCCGTGTTACTTCCATCTATGAGCACGATGTACGTTTGCTTCGCCAGGAGTGCCCAGATATTTCTCTTATCACTTGTCATGATGAAACACTGTGCGTGAGCTGGTTCCCTGGGATGGATGGAGCTTTAATCGGTTTTGCAGGCTGCGTTCCTGAAATAATCTGTCCAGCATGGGACGTATTTAAGAATCCTGATAAACATACTTTGAAAGAAGCACAGAACTGGTCCGATCGCATTTATCATATTTCACAGGCAATCTATGGTGGAGGGCAGCCGTCTGGCGAAGCTCATGCACGTTTGAAAGAAGCATTGGTACAGCGAGGAGTATTTACTTCCGGGCTCATGCGTAAACCTGTATTGCCATTGAATAAAGAAGAAAAAGATTGGATTGCGCAGGGTCTTGAGCGCAGTGAACTTGAAAAAATCGATATGAATCAGTTTCTGGATTAATCCAGATAGTTAAAACATAAACGTCTCTATTTATCAAACATATGAAAGAAAGCCGATTGAGGATATCATCATCCAAGGTCGGCTTTCTTTCGTATTGACCTGTATTGAGTCTATGACGTCCAATACTAAATTCACCTTCCACTAAGTAAGGGATCGCTTGTAATTACAAAAGTTGTGCACAATTATTAATAAATGCAACATATTGCAGGAATAGTTATAAATATTGACGAACATATAAGATTTGTTATAAAATGAACCAACAAAACAAACGATTGCATGCAGGCTTTGTTGTTTGATTTACACAATTTATACTTAGTGATTTTACTTGAATGTTAAGGAGGGTATTTATGGAAGGTAATTATGCGGGGGATTTAGTAATGACTCAGGAGTCCAAGGATAAGATTGAGGCCGCTGATAATGTATTGGGGTTTGATCCAAAGACTGTGAAACGTCTTCCTACAGGGGAACTATTAAAAAAGGTGGGGCCAGGGTTTATCTTAGCAGGCATTGTACTTGGACCAGGTTCTCTGACGACATCAGCCATGATTGGTGCTCAATACGGATACCGTTTGCT
Source organism: Hungatella sp. UBA7603 (assembly GCA_002478865.1). Taxonomy (GTDB): domain Bacteria; phylum Bacillota; class Clostridia; order Lachnospirales; family Lachnospiraceae; genus Lacrimispora. The sequence continues at coordinate 53,789 of DLJZ01000021.1, read as the reverse complement.
ATGGATCATGATTCCTGTTTTGTTTATGGGAACTACATTCATGATAACAACTTATAGACTGTCTATGCTGACTGGAATGCCATCCATTCATGCAATCCGTCATTATTATGGTAAGACGGCTGCTGGTTTTGTTGGGATTGCTACATTTTTAGCCTGTATGTTTTTCACAATCGGAAACATCTCTGGTATTGGAGCGGGAATGAATCTGATTTTTGGGATAAACTGGAAGCTTGGAGCTATTATTATCATGGCCGCGGTAATATTTTGCTATTTTTCTAAAAATGTTTATAACAAAATAGAAAAAGGGATTATGGTTGCATTATGTGCAATGACAATTGCCTTTCTGGTTGTTTTGATCATGTCTGGTGGACCTAATGCCGGGGAATCTGCAAGGGGACTGATTCAGTGGAAGTTTCCGGCAGGAAGTCTTCCAGTGATAATCGGATTTATTGGTTCCAGTGCTTCTTTAACTACTGGTATTTATGGAACTTATCTTGGCAATGAAAAGAAGTGGAAGAAACAGGATTTATTCAACGGAGTCATGATGACCGATGCAGCCGCACATATTTTTGGCGTCGTAGTTATCAGTATTGCAATTATCCTGGTTGGCGCAATTGTAATGAATCCGACGGGGGCGACAATAAACGCTCCTGCAGATCTGGCGGCTATGCTAATTCCTGTACTGGGAAATGCTGCTCCATTGGTTATGGGAATCGCTTTACTTTCCGCAGCTTTCTCCGCTATATTAGGTAATACGGCAAGAGGAGTTGTACTGTTAAGTGCAGGTGTTAATCAACCAACGGCATTAGATGGAAAAAACATTAAAATTGGTTCTATGATTGTTCTTGCGATTGGTACCGCCATATGCTTTAGTTATGGAAAATCTCCGGTACAATTAATCTATTTATCCAATGTTGCAACCGGTATAGCAACACCAGTTGCTGGATTGTTTATTACTCGGATGATCTGGAGAAAAGATATTAATCGTGGAATTAAGGAACCAAGAGCGCTTCAAATTTGTATGACGATTAGTTACATATTCTACTTATTTGTAACCATTTATGCATTAGCTGGCGTGGTTCCGAAATTCATAAACTCGATTGTAGGGTTGTTCTAAATAGTTATTTGTAAATTTTAAACTGCACGCAAACTGGGAAATGAATTGTTTGCAACAAAAAGGCTGCATGTTCACTTAGAGCGAGTATGCAGCCTTTTTGTTGTCGAAGAATGAAAGGAACTTGTCCCAACCCACATGACTTTGAAAAGCAAAAGTTCGTTGTGTGATACGCTCTGTTTGCGATATGAAAAACTGTCGCGGCAGGCGGTGTGGATAACTTTATTTATCTTCCCCATTGCTTGTTTTACCCCGTTCATCTGGCTTTAAGACCCGGGCCACCAGTTGTACTACATAAAGAAAGACAGGAACAGCAACGGTTGAGAAAATAGCAGCCATCAGCCAGTTCTTTGAATCTGGATGATGGGAAAATGCAGAGAATAATGCAATGATATACATGGAGATGATTAAAATAACTCCAATCATTGCCAGTGGGCGTTTTAAGTTCATGGGTGAAATTCCTCGCTTTCTAAACCTGATATAGTTTCTATTATATCTCATAAAATGAAGATTGGAAAGAAGCCCTTAGAGAATCTTAATAAAAAGTTATAGCTTATGACCTGTACTTTTCTCCTAAATTATAGTAGAATTTCTATTAAATAACAGGGACAGTATGGAAGGGGTGTTACAATCCTTGAAAAAAACGTGGATTACGGTATCTGTCTGTATCCTTATAAGCCTGGGTTGTATCACGGTTTCTTCAGCTGAGGAGGCAGTTTCCACACCCTCCGGTGGCAAATCGATAGCACCGGAAACGAAATGGAGCTGGCAGAAGGATTTTGATGGTTGGAAGTATGTAGATGGCCAGGGGGGCTTTAAAAAGAATACCTGGGAAGATATAAATGGTAGCTGGTATTATTTTGACAACGATGGTTATATGGCCACGGACTGGGTGAAGATTAAGGGAGTGGAATACTACTTTTTAGAAAGTGGTGAGCAGGAGATTGGCTGGTGCTACAATGAGGATGATGAAAAGTGGCATTATTACGGCAAGGATGGGAAAGTGCAAAAAGGCTGGTTTCAGGACGTAGACGAAAGCTGGTATTGGTTCTCCACAAGAGGAGAGATGGTTTCTTCTGGTTATAAGAACATATCTGGAAACCGATACTATTTTTTTGATAATGGACAGATGGCTGCCAATCAGTATGTAGGACTGGCCTATATGGATGAAAAAGGGGTACGAAACCGGGAGCTGGATATCAGTGTAAAAGGTAAGAAAGATTCCTATTCCCTTCCTGCTGAAGTAAAAGATGCATTTACAGAATCGTCTAAAAATGTTCCAAGGCAGTGGGTAAAGAAATTCATTGACCAAGGCTGGGAAATTCTCTATTATCCAGATAAGCAATATTTTTCAGCGCCAATGACAGGAAACGGGATCTATTATGTTGGTCATCAGCTGGATACGAATTATAAAAAAATTAAGATTTGCAACCCTGGAGAACTGGCAGAGGCATTCGGCGAGTATATTGGGTATGCCTCAGGGTGTTATAAGAGTAACAGTAAATTAGGCACGGACCTTATGATGTACCGGGATTCCCTGGAGGATTTTATCTATGTGCCGGATTATTATTCCGATGACATAACATTTTATTTTGGTAAACTGATAGGTGCCTATGTTGAATCTCCTTACACAAGATCTGAGATGGAAGTGGCATCCCCAGAGGCAATAAGTATTTTAAAAAGCATTTTATATGAGCAGAAAAAGGATAAGTAAGCGGCTTTGGGCGAACCAGGGCCGCTTTTTCGTATAAAAAGTTTTAATTTTTATTGACAAATGTCAGGAGATGGTATATTATCAATTTAAAGGTTTAGCACAATTTAATTTAATAAAATCAAAGGAAGTGAAAAGATGGCATTATTGGCTAAGGTATTTGTCGCTATCATTGCAGCAGAACATTTGTATATTCTCTGGGTAGAGATGTTTGCATGGACGACTACAGGTAAGCGTATATTTACTTCGATAGACCATACGCTTTTTGAAAAAACAAAGGGTCTTGCAGCAAATCAAGGATTGTATAATGGATTCCTATCTGCTGGACTTATTTGGTCCTTATTCATAGGGGAGGCATTATGGGCAAAGAACATAGCCGTATTTTTCCTGTCATGCGTTGTTATTGCTGGAAGTTACGGTGCTCTGACTTCCTCGAAGTCGATTTTTTTCAAACAGGCACTGCCGGCATTACTGGTGCTTTTAGGAGTCATATTCATTCAATAAAACAAAAAAGAAGAGGAGAAATAAACCATGAACGAGACAATTAAATTAATTCAGGACCACAGATCTATAAGGAGCTTTCTTGATAAGGATGTTGACGATGCCGTTATAGATGAGATCTTAAAAACGGCTCAGGCCATGCCAAATTCCATCAATGGACAGCAGACCTCAGTTATTGTAATCAGAGATAAGAACACCAAGAAAAAGATTGCCCAGCTTACCGGTAACCAGACCTGGATAGAGGAAGCACCTGTATTTTTGCTGTTTCTCATTGATTTTTACAAGACGAAATTAGGTGCTGAGAAGAATGGTCTTACTCAGGTCATACATGAAAGCGTAGAAGGAACTATGGTTGGAACCTTTGATGCTGGCCTTCAGATGGGAGCTGCTATTATTTCAGCAGAATCTCTGGGGCTTGGAATTGTTCCTATTGGAGGCGTGCGTAAAAGTCCAGAAGAGTTGATTGAATTGTTAAAACTTCCTGAATATACGTTCCCTGCTGTTGGTCTTGCTTTGGGTTATCCAAAGGATCATTCCCATAAGAAACCTAGACTTCCCCTTAATACCTTTAAGCATGAGGAATTTTATCATTCCGAAGGATTGTTAGAGTCAATTAATCAGTATGATAAGGACATGGAAGATTATTTGGCAGAAATAGGACGGGAAAAGGAAGGGAACTGGAGCAAGTTCACCTCTAGTATTTACCAGAGTGTTTACTATCCTGAGGTATATCCAACCATAAAGAAACAGAAATTATCTAATGACAAATAAAGAAAAAATGCAGGCGGCCAAATGTTTCGGCTGCCTGCATTTTTTTATTCCGCCAGTTCTTCCCACTGCTGATAGAGCGCTTCCAGTTGTTTTCCAATGGCATCTTTTTCCTGATTTAGTTCCATCAGCTTTGGTACGTCGGTGAAGATTTCTTCTTTTACAAGAAGTTCATCAATTTCTCCATCTCTGGTTTCAAGTTTATGAATTTCATCCTCTGTTTTCTTAAGCTCATTCTGACGTTTTCTAAGTCGTGCCTGTTCTTCCTTTTGCGACTTCCAGTCTGATTTTGTTTCAGAAGTCTCTTCCTTAGCTTCTAAGGTTGTTATAGGGGAAGCAGCATATAGGCTGGTCATTAGATCTTTCTTTTCCAAATAATAATCATAATTACCAATGTAATTAACCACAGTCTGATTGGTTAAATCAAGGATTCTTGTGGCGGTTCGGTTGATAAAATAACGATCATGGGATACGTAAAGTACTGTACCAGTATAGTTGTTAAGCGCTTCTTCCAGGATTTCTTTTGACGTAATGTCCAAATGGTTGGTAGGCTCATCGAGGATTAGAAAATTGGCCTCAGAAAGCATGAGCTTTGCAAGAGACACACGTCCTCGTTCTCCACCGCTTAGATCCTTAACCCGCTTATACACGTCGTCACCAGTAAATAAGAATGCAGCCAATATATTTCTTATCTGAGTGTTGTTCATGGAAGGGTACGTGTCCTGGAGCTCATCAAAAAGTGTTTTTTCCATATGGAGAACCTGATGTTCCTGATCATAGTACCCAATATGTACTTTGGAGCCTAAGACAATCTCACCCTGGTCTGCACTTAAAATTCCATTAAGCATCTTTAATATAGTGGTTTTTCCAGTGCCATTGCCGCCAATAATGGAAATTCGTTCTCCTCTTTTGACGTCAAAATTCACATGGTCGAATAAAAGATTTTGGTCAAAGGCTTTTCTCAAATCTCTAACAGTTAGAACATCATTGCCACTGATAATATTAGGCTCCAGACGGATCTTCATCTCATCATTGACCTCTGTGGGCCGATCCAGACGATCAATCTTGTCCAACATCTTTTCCCGGCTTTCCGCGCGTTTAATGGATTTCTCTCTGTTGAAGGATTTTAATTTGGTTATGACCTCTTCCTGATGTTTGATTTCCTGCTGTTGGTTTAAATAAGCTTTCATCTTTGCTTCCCGAATCATAGCCCTTTTGCCGCTGTATTCCGTATAATTTCCCTGGTAAACATTCATAATGCCATTATCAAGCTCAACGATTTTAGTGACCACCCGATCTAAAAAGTAACGGTCATGAGCAACGATGATAACGCTGCCATCGTAATTGACCAGATAACCTTCCAGCCAAGCGATGGATTCCATATCTAAATGGTTGGTAGGCTCATCTAGTAAGATTATATCTGGCTTTGAAAGAAGAAGGCGTCCTAAGGCGACCCTTGTTTTTTGTCCTCCAGATAAGGCTTTGACAGGTTTTTTGAAATCTTCCTCTGTAAAGCCCAAACCCTTTAAAACACCAGTGACCTCGCTTTGGTAGGCATAACCGTTTTGCAGTTCAAATTCATGGTTTAGCCGGCTGTAGGAGGAGAGCATATTATCAAGCTCATTGCCTGTGAGGTGCTTCATATCCAGTTCCATCTGACGAATTTTAGCCTCCATTTCTATGATGGGGCGTTTGATCTCAAGAACCTCTTCATAGACGGTTCGCTCTCCGGAAAGATCCTGATGTTGGGATAAGTAACCGATGGTTTTACCCTTTGAGACAACCACCTCACCTTCGTCTGCAGGCAGTTCCCCAATGATGATTTTTAAGAGTGTAGACTTACCGGCGCCGTTGATTCCTACGATAGCCGCCTTTTCGTTTTCCTCTATATGAAAGGAAGCGTGTTTAATCACTTCATTGCTTCCAAAGGCTTTGCTTATGTTACTACATGATAGAATCATGGTTTTATTTCCTCCCGTATAAGTGTAAGACAATAGGATTAGTATAATATAGGTCATTTATTTTTTCAAGGATACATTGGAAAAACTAGTTTGACATTATTTTGACGTGAAGTTATAATAATGGTAGTTTATTCTGAGTAAAAGAAGGTGAAGATGTGGCAGATAAAGAAATTTCAAAAGCAGTGATTGCCAGGCTTCCTAGATATTACCGATATCTAGGAGAGCTGCTGGAAGAAGGAGTGGAACGGATTTCCTCCAATGATTTAAGCATACGAATGAGGGTGACCGCTTCTCAGATCCGTCAGGACCTGAATAACTTCGGTGGATTTGGTCAACAGGGCTATGGCTATAATGTAAAATATCTTTATACGGAGATAGCAAAGATACTGGGGATCGACAGGCAGCATAATATTGTCATTATTGGCGCTGGTAACTTAGGCCAGGCGATTGCCAACTATGCCAATTTTGAAAAGCGTGGTTTCCTGATTAAAGGAATGTTCGATATCAATCCGCGTCTAATCGGGCTGGTAGTCCGAGGAATAGAGATTCGGGGCGTGGATGATTTAGAGCCCTTTGTACGGGAGAATGATGTCCAGATTGCAGCCCTTACCATACCAAAGACAAAGGCGCCTGAAATTGCAGACCTCCTTGTGCAGGCAGGTATTAAGGCTATCTGGAATTTTGCCCACACAGATTTAACAGTACCTGATGATGTTGTGGTAGAGAATGTTCATTTATCAGAGAGTCTGATGCGGTTGTCCTACCGTGTCTGCAATATGCAAGATGGTGGCACAGATCTGGAAGACAAATAATCTGGTCAAATAGAAAGAGAGCCTGCTGGCAGACAAAGAGGATAACTCTTTTCTGCCGGCTGTTTTTCTATAGGAAAGAAAGGTGAATGCATTTTGAGATATCTGGTTACAGGAGATCAGATGAAAGAGGTGGATCATTACACCATAGATACAATTGGAATTCCTTCTCTGGTCCTTATGGAGCGGGCTGCTTTGGCAGTGGTTTGTGAAATAGAAAAGTTTGTGAATAAGAAAAGCCGTATCTGGGTTTTGTGCGGCAACGGTAATAATGGCGGAGATGGCATAGCCATTGCCAGAATGCTTCATTTGAAAGGATATGGAATCACTGCAATACTAGCTGGAAAGAGGGAGAGTGCAACCAAGGAGACTATGATACAATTGGAGATTGCCAAAAAGGTTGGGGTTAATCTTATAGATTATCCTGATTTTACTTTTGGAGAATGTGATCTTTTAGTCGATGCCTTATTTGGCGTAGGGCTTAACCGAGAAGTTTTTGGTTCCTACCGGGAGATCATGGATCAAGTGATAGCAAGTGGTCCTGCACTTACCGTGGCTGTAGATATTCCATCTGGCATCCATTCAGGTTCCGGTCAGATCATGGGGATTGCTTTTCGTGCAGATGTAACGGTTACGTTTGGTTGGGAAAAGCTTGGAACTATGCTTTATCCGGGTAAGGAGTACAGCGGAACGGTTGTTGTAGCTGAGATAGGCTTTCCAGATCAGAGTCTTTCTACTATAAAACCTGAGTTCTTTACCTTTGAACCGGGAGATGTAAAGAAGGTCCCATTGCGTCTGGCTTATTCCAATAAAGGAAGTTTTGGTAAAGTCTTAGTTGTTGCAGGAAGTCGCAATATGAGTGGCGCTGCCTACTTAAGCGCTTTGGCGGCTTATCGCACCGGAGCGGGCCTGGTAAAGATTTTTACAGTAGAAGAAAACCGAACCATACTCCAATCTGAGCTGCCAGAGGCAATTATCGCAACGTATGATCCTAAGGAAGCTGACGCAGGCACAGAAGCCTTTAAGGAACTTCTAGGAAAACAGTGCGAGTGGGCCAGCGTAATTGTTCTGGGACCGGGGCTTGGACGAGAGTCTTATGTAAAAAATCTAGTAGAAGAAGTGCTAACTAATGCATACGTTCCTATTATCCTTGATGCAGACGGCCTGGGAGCCATCGCGGATAATCCTGATCTGACCGGATATTTTACGGAAAATATTATTGTAACACCCCATTTGGGAGAGATGGCGAGGCTAACTGGAAGTTCAGTAGAAGCCATTAAAAAAAATCTAATTGCTGCGGCAAGGGAATATGCGGATCGATTTGGTATTACATGTGTTTTAAAGGACGCTGTGACAATAGGAGCATTAAAAGATCAGAGGACTTATGTGAATTCCTCTGGAAACAGCTCCATGGCGAAAGCTGGGACAGGAGACGTTCTGACAGGAATCATTGCCGGACTTCTTGCTCTTGGTTTGGAAGAATCCGATGCAGCCGCCCTTGGTGTCTGGCTCCACGGACGGGCCGGAGATGTGGTACAGGAAAAATACGGAAGCTATAGCCTTTTGGCAAGCCAGTTGACAGAAGAAATCCATACAATATTGCAGGAGCAAACGAGGTAACAGGAAGATGAAATTATACAGCAGAGTTTATGAAACGGTAGATTTGGATGCAGTCAAGCACAATATGGAGGCCATGAAAGCAAATCTGGCAGAAGGAACTAAGATGATTGGTGTTGTCAAGTGTGATGGTTATGGGCACGGAGCCGTTCCTGTCGCCATAGCCATTGACCCTTATGTGTGGGGATATGCAGTGGCTACAGTAGAGGAAGCCGTCATCTTGAGAAAACATGGCATTAACAAGCCAATTCTAGTGTTAGGTGTTGTTCCTTATGATGGTTATGACCTTTTGGTGGAATACGATATTGCTTCTGCGGTATTCCAGTATAAGAGAGCCTTACGCCTTTCAGAGACCGCTCTTAAGCACGGAAAGAAGGCAGTGATTCACCTGGTTGCAGATACTGGTATGAGTCGGATAGGGCTTGGTATTACAGAAGAAGCAGCAGATGAGGCTGTTAAAATTAAAAGCCTTCCCGGTATTGAAGTGGAAGGATTATTTACTCATTTTGCTAAGGCAGATGAAACAGATAAGGCGGCAACCAACAGACAGATGGAGCATTACCGCAGATTTGTAGATATGCTTTTGGAACGAGGAATAGAAATCCCGATTCTTCATTGTTCAAATAGTGCTGGGATCTTGGATCTTCCGGCAGCCAATTTTCATGCAGTGCGTGCTGGTATTTCTATCTATGGCATATATCCTTCGGATCAGGTGGATAAAAACACAGTAAAGTTAATCCCTGCCATGGGTCTGAAAAGTGTGGTCACTTACATAAAAACGATTGCATCTGGAACGGCAGTCAGCTATGGAGGAACCTTTGTTGCTGACCGTGAGATGGTGGTAGCTACCATACCCGTAGGATATGGAGACGGATATCCAAGAAACCTTTCTGGAAAAGGAGAGGTTTTGATTCGAGGTCAGAGGGCTAAAATCCTTGGAAGAGTGTGCATGGACCAGTTTATGGTAGATGTCACTGACATAGAGGGCGTAGAGGAAGACGATGAAGCTGTTTTGATTGGAAAACAGGCGGAGCATGAGATTACGGTGGATGACTTAGCGAATACCTGTGGAGGATTTCATTATGAAATTTTATGTGATATTGGTAAACGCGTTCCCAGAGTGTACTATGAAGATGGCAAAATCGTAGGGACAAAGGATTATTTTGATGATAATTATAAAGGGTTTTTAAAGGTGTGATAACAAACTCCATGTCCAAAACATATCATAAGGTATGCGGCGGAAAAACTAAAGTGTATACACGAGTCAAAGAAGGTCAATAATAGACTTAAATAAATTGACGGAGTGTGAAAAATGTGATTATTAGACGTGGAGACATTTATTATGCTGATCTAAGGCCAGTAGTAGGTTCCGAACAAGGCGGTATTCGCCCGGTTCTTATCATACAAAACGACATAGGGAATAAGCACAGTCCAACTGTGATCTGTGCTGCAATTACTTCCAGAATGAACAAGGCAAAGCTTCCTACCCATGTGGAGCTTGATACGAAAAAATGTGATATGATTAAAGATTCAGTTATCCTTTTAGAACAACTGCGGACCATTGATAAGCAGAGACTAAAAGAAAAGATCTGTCATATCGATGAAGAACTTCAGCAGGAAGTGGACTGTGCATTACGGGTCAGCCTGGAACTGGGTACATAGTTCATTATTGACGGAATGCTGATAAAATGGTATATTTCTAATTAGTTGCATTTAAAATACAAATGATGATGAACAAAAGGAGTCGATAGTTAATATGGACGATGGCAATCCGCTTATACGCGTGATTATTTTTATTGCTTTTATCGCACTAGACGCAATATTCTATGGTTTTGGAGCAGCAATCCAAAATGTGAATTCAAGCGAACTGGAACACCAGATGGAGAATGGGAGTGAAAAGGCCAGAAAGCTGTTACATATTGTTAACAGACCTACCCGTTTCGTAAACACCATTCAAATAACAACGAATTTAATCGGTATGGTTACCGGAGCTTTTGTATTAGAAGAGCTGGGAGCCAATTTTGAGAAGATCTTAATCGGGAATCATGCCTTAGCAGGAAGGTGGATGTCGTTTTTAAGCCTTTTTGTAGTCGCGGTCGGACTGATTGTGTTATTAATCAGTTTTGGAATTATAATTCCAAAGAGATGTGCTGCAAAGAATCCTGAAAAGTGGGGGTTTGGACTTCTGCCGGTGGTATCTACTTTAATGATCCCGGTAATGCCGATTGCTTGGCTTGCAAATCTGGTTGCTTTCTTTATCTTGAAACTGTTTGGAATCGGTATAGCAACAGATAATGAGAACGTTACGGAAGAAGACATCATGTCTATGGTTAATGAAGGTCATGAGCAGGGCGTTTTAGAAGCCAGAGAAGCTGAGATGATCACCAATATCTTTGAATTAAACGACAAAGAAGCTGGTGACATTATGACCCATCGGAAAAGCCTTGTAGCATTGGATGGAGATATGCCTCTTCGAGAGGCAGTGGACTTTATACTCAAGCAAGGGTTGAATTCCCGTTACCCTATCTATAGAAAAGATGTGGATGACATCATTGGAATTCTTCATATGAAAGATGCCCTTATCTCTGTGGAACACAGAAAGAACGCGTCACGTAAGCTTGGAGAGATCGAAGGGCTTTTACGAGAAGCTGTTTTTATTCCCGAAACAAGGAATATCAATGAATTATTTAAGGAGATGCAGTCTGATAAGATTCATATGGTAATAGTGGTAGATGAGTATGGTCAGACGGCTGGTGTTGTTACGATGGAAGATATTCTAGAAGAAATCGTAGGCAATATTTTGGATGAATACGATGTGGATGAGGAATACATTGTTTCCTCAGATGATGGTTCTTATATTATGAATGGTATGACTCTTTTAGATGATGTGGAAAAGGTTTTGGATATTGAATTTGAAGAAGAAGATTATGATTCCTATGATACGATAAACGGCCTTTTGATCTCAAAACTGGATCGTATTCCTCAGGAGGGAGAACAGACTGAGGTGTCCGTTCTTGGATACCGATTTAAGATTCTTCAGGTGAAAAATAAGATTATTCAATCAATTCTGGTTCGAAAACAAGAGTCAGATGAACCAAAGGGAGAAGAGGAGGCTGTTAAAAAGCTGGAATCAGAACCCGAACACACGGAAGCTCTGTCTTAATATTGACACAGCCTCCATAAATTTCTTGCTGTCAGGCAGGTGATTTATGGAGGCTGTGTATTGTTTTTTCTTGCAAGAAGAATTAATAAGTGCTAAAATAGTAAAGATGTATTTTTTTAAAGAAATAAGGACGAGACAGAGAAAGAAAAGGAGTGCTATAAACAATGTCAGGACATTCAAAGTTCGCAAATATTAAACACAAAAAAGAAAGAAACGATTCTGCAAAAGGTAAGATTTTTACAATTATCGGAAGAGAAATTGCTGTTGCAGTAAAAGAAGGCGGATCAGACCCTGCAAATAATAGCAGGCTCCGTGATATTATTGCAAAGGCAAAAGCAAATAATATGCCTAATGATACCATTGACCGCGGAATTAAGAAAGCAGCTGGTGAAGCAGGTTCTGTTAACTATGAGACGATTACATACGAAGGTTATGGCCCTAATGGGGTTGCGATCATCGTAGATACTCTGACAGACAATAAAAATCGTACGGCAGCTAATGTAAAGAACGCATTTACAAAAGGTGGCGGTAATGTTGGTACACCAGGTTGTGTTTCTTTCCTTTTTGATAGAAAAGGTCAGATTATTATAGATAAAGAAGAATGTGACATGGATCCAGATGAGCTGATGATGGTTGTTTTGGATGCAGGCGCTGAAGATTTTTCCGAGGAAGAGGACAGTTATGAAGTAGTTACCGGTCCAGATGAATTCAGTGGCGTAAGAGAAGCACTGGAGTCAGCAGGGGTACCTGTGGTAGAAGCTGATATCACCATGATTCCTCAGACCTGGGCAGAGCTTACAGATGATGAATCAATTAAAAAGATGAACAAGATTTTAGATCTTCTAGATGCAGAAGACGATGTACAGGCAACTTACCATAACTGGGATGAATAAATAGTAAGAGCGGGAAAGCCAAAGCTTTCCCGCTCTTTTTATACCTCTACCGTTATATTGCGAACAGACTTATTGATAGTGCCTATAAGCTCTTGAATTCGCTGATACACGTCTCCTGAGCTTTTTGATATTTCGCCAAATTCTCTGGCTACAACAGCAAATCCAACTCCCGCATCCCCAGCTCTAGCGGCTTCAATGGAGGCATTTATGGAAAGAATCTTTTCCATGGAGGCTACTTTTTGAAGATCACTGGTTTTTTCTGTGACTTCATTTAATGAAGTTTCAATGGTATCAATCTCTTTGTCCAATGCTATGTTTCTTTTTTGTGTCATGGTCTTTATGTATTCTAAATTAACTAACTGGTTTACCACATTGCCTAGCATATCTGCAGAGGCTCGAATCATAGACTCCGACCGCACAGGAACCTTTTTTAACGCTGTCAAATAATGTTCCTCTACGATGCCCAGATCTCTTGCAATGGTTTTGAACTTGTCCTCATCAGGCACTCCAGGGAGAACTTGACCTCCGATGATAGCACCTACCTTTTCCCCATTTATAATGATATCAGTAGAAAAATCCATAAGCCCCGCATGACAGTAATAAGTTCCGGTTCCTTCGGCATCGCATTTCTGGCATCGCTTTGCCCCTTCTTCATTCATTCTGGTATGCTTCATACAAAAATCTGTAAAGTTACTTCCTTTTGTTAAATACTTCCCATCTGCATCCACTGCAATGGCTGCTAACCCTGTAGCTTCAGAAAACTGATCCTGGATTTTTTGGAGAGAATCCAAGTCGATGAATTTTCTAAGATCTATCATATGTATTCCACGCCCTTCCCCTATAAGAATTGGAAACCATTATGTATATTATTATATAATAATAATAGAACAAATACAAGTGAGGAAACCAGGAATAGTCTGTGAAAATCCATAAAACGGAGTAAACCATTATGCTTTAATGAACCAAGTCTAATGTTGTAAAAATATAAAAAAGAGGCTTAAGACCATGGACTGTGACCATTTGTTTCGGGTAAAGAAGGAAGACTTAGAAAAATTAAAGGAGTTATTGACTGAGTGTTTTGAATCTGACCCTCTCTATTGCAGACTGATTCCAGATAAAAAAAGACGAGAGCGTCTGCTGCCTGAGCTGTTTGCCTGTGATATGGAAGAACTCCTTAAGACCTGTCAGATCTATGCGGACAGTCCGGAGATTAATGGAATTATAGTGGTAGAGGATGAATCAGAATTTTCTTATTCACTAAAAAATTATATTTCAGAGGCAGCCGCTTATTTAAAAACAAAGGGATATCTGATTAAGGAAGATCCCTCTTTTAAAACGTTGTGGAATTTCTACCAGGGCAAGGACTATTTGAATTCCAAATGGACAGAAATGCTTAATACAAAAGAGCGGCTCCATCTCATCTATCTTGCGGTCAGGCCCACCATGCAGCATCACGGTATTTCAACTCATCTCTTAAGAGAAACCATTGCTTATGCAGATAGATACAGACTTATGGTTTCCCTGGAAACTCATAACGAAAAAAATGTGTCGTTTTACGAACATTTTGGTTTTGAATTATATGAAATCGTTGAAACCATAGATAACCTAAAACAGTATTGTATGATACGTGATAGGAGTAGGGGTTAATATACATAATAGGACAGGCTTTCCGTTATCTGAAATCCTGCTTTTTGATAGAGTGAGATAGCGGGCTTATTAAGGCCGGAAACCTGAAGAAACAGCTTTTTAAAACGCCTTGCATTTGGGTGTGCAAAATATGTATCTAAAAAAAGTGAGAGACAGGCACTTCCCAATCCTCGATTTCTAAAAGCTTCTTCGATCTCAAATCCGTATAAATAAGCTCCATTTTCCAGAGAATCCAGATAGCAGGATCCTACCGGATCACCATCTAATAAAAATACACATTGAATGGGTGTCTCCTCCGGTGAAGTTGCTATGGAAAGAGAGAGGGTTTCAAAGGAAATTCCGTTTTTTAGTTGGTTGTTTTTTAAGGACTGAGTAAGTGGTAGCTCCATGATGTGTTCCTGATACCAAAAAGAGGCGTCCATGGCCTTTAAGGTAGAAACGGTGCCAATACAGGACTCGTCCACGGGAAAGATCAAATCGCTGTCTTCGGCCTTTTCTAAGAACTCATTTAAGAGTCTTTTAAAATGTCCCTTTCGTCTGTAAAGGGGGTGAGTAAATCCGCTGCATTCATAATCCATATTTTCGGTAATAAATGCGCAGAGGACGGATAAGAGGTTTTCTTCGTCGTATAATAAGTAATAGATACAATCTTCTTCTATTGGTAATGTCAAAGAAATATGATCATGCTTTTTGCAGATTTCCTGCAGTATCATAGCGTTGTTTTTCTGTATTTGGTTTAAGACATCGGTGCGGATTACATTCATATCAGGGCTCCTAATTTGTTTTCCTATAGTATAATACAAAAAAACATTAAAATTCAATGAAATATTTCCATATTTCCAGTTGTTTCTTTGAAATATGGGTGATAGAATAAACACAAGTAAATCAGTTGGAGGGATATCATTGAAAAAGAGAGATGAAATACCGGTTTGCGACACCTGGAACCTGGCGGATATATTACCGTCTGAATCAGCCTGGGAAGAATTGTTCCGTGAGACGGAGCAGGAGCTTTCGGGTTATAAAAAATTTGAAGGACATCTTATGGATTCTGGAGAGATACTTTTTTCCTGTCTGAAATTTGACGAAGAGGTGTCCTTAAAGATAGAGACTTTGTTTGTATACGGAAAGCAAAAGTCGGATGAAGATACAGGGAATGCGAAATATCAGGAGTTTGCAGCAAAAGCGAGAGCCTTATCTTATCAGGCTGCTGGTCTGTCGGCTTATTTGGTACCTGAGATTTTATCCATCCCAGAAGAAACCCTGCAAGAGTATCAGGAGAACTATCCCCAGCTTAGTCGTTATAAAAGAACGCTTGAGATTATCTTATATAAGAAGGCTCATACCCTGTCTGCTGCAGAAGAGTCACTTTTAGCAAAATCTCTGGAAGCAACGTCAGGAGCATCGGATATCTTTAATATGTTTAATAATGCAGATGCAAAATTTCCTGAGATTCTTGATGAGAATCAAAAGCCAGTGCAAATTACCCATGGTAATTTTATCGCTTTTATGGAGAAACAGGATAGAAGAGTAAGAAAATCTGCATTTGAAGGGCTTTACAGTGTTTACAAACAGTTTGGGAACACCTTGGCAAGTACCTTTTTCTCCAATGCTAAGAAAGCCTCTTTCTATGCATCTGCCAGGAATTACACATCTGCAAGAGCTCATTCCTTATCGGAGAATGAGATACCGGAGACGGTTTATGACAATCTAATTCAAGCGGTACACGAAGATATCTCATATCTTCATGAATACGTTTCCATCAGAAAAGAAGCTCTTGGAGTAGATGAGCTTCATATGTACGATCTATACGTACCTATGGTTTCCTTAGAAGAAAAGAAGATACCCTTTGAGGAAGCCAAACGTATGGTTTTGGAAGGGCTTAAACCTTTGGGAGAAGAGTATCTGTCTCTGCTAAGAGAGGGCTTTGATAATCGCTGGATTGACGTATACGAGAACGAGGGGAAGAGAAGTGGAGCTTACTCCTGGGGAGTTTATGGAATCCATCCTTATGTTCTTCTTAATTATAATGGAACCTTAGACAGCGTGTTTACTCTGGCTCATGAGATGGGTCACGCTCTTCACAGTTGGTATTCAGATAAGAACCAGACTTATGTGGATGCGGGATATAAGATATTTGTGGCAGAGGTTGCTTCTACTTGCAATGAGGCACTTTTGATCCGTCACCTGTTAGCGACAACGGAAGACAAGAATGAACGGGCCTATCTGGTGAATCATTTTATGGATAGTTTCCGTGGAACGCTTTATCGTCAGGCCATGTTTGCAGAGTTTGAGGCCGAAACCCACCGGTTGGTAAAAGAAGGTCAGATACTGACAGGGGAACTTCTGGGTAAGACATACCATAAACTCAATGAATTTTACTTTGGTCCAGATATGATCATTGATCCGGAAATCGATTTCGAGTGGTCCAGGATTCCGCATTTTTACACTCCATTTTATGTATATCAGTATGCCACAGGCTTTTCGGCTGCGGTTGCTATTAGTAGCAAAATCCTTTCTGGAGATCAGAAAGTAATTAAGGGTTATTTTGAATTTTTAAGCGGAGGAAACTCGATGACTCCTATAGACCTTTTAAAGCTTTGTGGAGTAGATATGTCCACGGCAGAGCCAGTGAAAGATGCCCTTTTGGTGTTCGCCGGGCTTTTGAAGGAAATGAGGGAGCTGATTTAGGTCCGATTGCGGGTTGAAAAGAGGGGAGCAAGTATGAATCTTTATCAGATGATATTTAAAAGAAGATCCATCAGAAAATATAAAAGGGAACAGATTCCGGAACAGCTATTAAAGGATATCCTTTATTTCGGGAACTGTGTATTGAAGCTTCATGCGGACATTGCAGTGAAAATGGAAATATGCGACAATTTGGATGGCCATCTCTCTGTGAAAGGGTTATGGAAGGTGGATGCTCCCTATTATCTGGTATTTCACTCCGAGGAGAAGGAGGGGTATCTGACCAATGCAGGATATATTTTAGAACCAATTCTGTTATACATGACAGGAAAAGGGATAGGTTCCTGCTATTTGGGCAATACAAAGATCTCAGGTCAGGAGAAGGATGGGGTCAAGCAGGTTATTACAATTGCCTTTGGTTATCCCAAAACACTGCTGTATCGTGATCCTGCTACGGCAAAGCGGTTGCCATTAAAAGAACTATGTGTATTCAAAGAGGAAGCAGAAGAACCTCTGAAAAATATTTTAAAAGCGGCTAGATTGGCTCCATCGGCTGTAAATAACCAGCCTTGGCGGTTTATCGTCTATCATGACAGAATTTATATCTTTGCTTGTAGAGAATTCTTACCGTCCGCGCCCCTGGTTTCCATGCGTGATATCAGTATTGGGATTATGTTATCCCATTTAACTATCGCAGCAGAAGAAATGTGGATGAACATTAAGTTAGAAGCGGAAGATGCTATGCTTAAAAAATCATTTAAAAGTGGAACCTATATAACGACTGCATTTTTCAAAGAATTTAACTGTTAAAAGCAGCCATACAACGAGGAGGAAGGCCTGTTCATTACCTAAGCCTTCTCCTTTTTATGTGTACAAGCAAAAAGAACATATTGGTTTTACCATTACCTATTCTCCATGGGAGAATCAGATATCAAACATATGTTTAGTATGTAAAAGTGAGGAATGAGATTCATGAAACGGGAAGTTGATTTAAGTGAGATTTCCGATGGGAAATTATATGGAATAAATGACATGGTGAAGTCAGATTGCAAGGACTGCCGTGGCTGCTCTGACTGCTGTCAGGGGATGGGACAGTCTGTAACGTTAGATCCCCTAGATTGTTATCGTTTATGTAAAAATTTATCTTGCACCATGGAAACACTACTTCAGAATAACCTTGAATTAAATGTAGTGGCTGGGATTGTAATTCCTAATCTAAAGATGGCAGATGAAGAAGAGCGGTGCAGCTTCCTAAGTCAGGAGGGACGGTGCCAAATTCATAGCTTCCGACCTGGAATTTGCCGCCTCTTCCCTTTAGGCAGGGTATACGAGGAACAAGGCATTCGATATTTTCTTCAATCAAATGAATGCAGAATGGACGGAAAATCAAAGGTTAAGGTCAAAAAATGGCTGGATACCACGGATGTAAAACAATATGAAATATTCGTATTTCAGTGGTATCGCTATCTAAAGGATTTAGAAGAACGGGTCAAAAAAGAAAATGATCCCACATTCACCAATCAAGTGAGTATGCATGTGTTAAAAGACTTCTATCTTATGCCTTATGATATGGATCAGGATTTTTTTAGTCAGTTTGAAAGAAGGCTTGAAGCTAGTACCTTCTTATGATAGAATTGGTAAGAATAGAGAATAATAAGAATAAATGGAACCTAGGAGGAGACAATGATCAGGCAATTAATTGAGAAAATCCAGAAGACGAAGGCGCCGGTTTGTGTAGGACTTGACCCGATGCTTGACTATATACCAGAGCATGTCTTAAAAAGGGCATTGGATGAATTTGGTGAAACCCTGGAAGGTGCTGCTGAAGCTATCTGGCAGTATAATAAGGAAATTATAGATCATGTATACGATTTGATCCCCTCCGTAAAACCTCAGATTGCCATGTATGAACAATTTGGCATTGAAGGATTAAAGGCTTACGTAAAAACAGTAAACTATTGTCATGAAAAAGATTTATTAGTTATTGGTGATGCAAAAAGAGGCGATATTGGTTCCACTTCGTCCGCTTATGCTGCAGCGCATATCGGTAAAGTAAAAGTAGGAAGTAAAAGCTTATCTTCATTTGCAACTGATTTTCTTACCATCAATCCATATCTTGGCACTGATGGAGTGAAACCTTTTGTAGATGTATGTAAGGAAGAAGACAAAGGACTCTTTGTTTTGGTTAAGACCTCCAATCCTTCCAGCGGTGAATTTCAAGACCGCCTCATTGATGGACAACCATTGTATGAACATGTAGCACAAAAAGTTGTGGAATGGGGCGCAGACTCTATGGATGGAACTTACAGCAATGTAGGCGCCGTAGTAGGAGCTACTTACCCAGAGATGAGCAGTGTTCTTCGCAAGCTTATGCCCAATACTTATTTCCTTGTTCCGGGCTATGGTGCTCAGGGAGGAACGGCAGAAGATCTAAAGCCATGCTTTAATGAAGATGGATTAGGAGCTGTGATTAACTCTTCCAGAGGAATCATCGCGGCTTACAAACAGGATAAATATAAAAATTTCGGTGCAGAAAACTTTGGTGAAGCCTCTAGGCAGGCAGTAATTGATATGGTAGCTGACATCAACCGGGTATTATAGGGGGACATCATGGCGAAAGTAATGGAATCAGCAAGAGTTGCCAGTCAGGTTATACTGGCTGACGGTGTATACAGTATGTGGATCGAGACAAAGAAGATTGCTTTAGAAGCGTTACCGGGCCAGTTTATTTCTTTGTATACAAAGGATAATTCCAAGCTTCTGCCCCGCCCCATTAGTATCTGTGAAATTGACAGGGAAAAGGGTCTTATACGAATTGTATACCGAGTATTAGGTAGTGGTACAGAGGAATTTTCCTGTTATAAAGAAGGAGATTATATCGAGATTCTGGGTCCTTTAGGAAATGGATTTTCTATAGAGGCTGGATCGGATGGAAAGCGGGCCTTTATAATCGGTGGTGGCATCGGCATTCCTCCTATGTTGGAGCTCTCAAAGCACCTTGCCTGTGAAAAACAGATTATTCTTGGATACCGGGACAGTATATTTCTAAAGGAAGAATTTGCCCCTTATGGTGTTACTTATGTAGCGACAGAGGACGGCAGTGAAGGAACAAAAGGGAATGTATTAGACGCGGTAAAAGAGCACGGATTAAGTGCAGATGTTATTTTTGCCTGTGGTCCCACCCCTATGTTAAAAGCCATAAAAGCATATGCAGCGGAAAATGGAATCGAGTGCTATCTTTCTATGGAGGAACGGATGGCATGTGGAATCGGAGCATGCCTTGCCTGTGTCTGCAAAAGCAGTGAGATCGATGACCACTCTAAGGTTCACAACAAGCGGGTCTGCAAAGACGGACCGGTATTTCAGGCAGAGGAGGTAGACTTTTAGATGAATACAAAAGTAAATCTGGCTGGAATTGAGTTGAAAAACCCTGTTATGACAGCTTCCGGTACATTTGGTTCCGGTGAAGAATATAGTGAGATGATTGATTTGAGCCACCTTGGTGCCGTGGTCACGAAAGGGGTTGCAAATATCCCTTGGCCTGGTAATCCAACGCCTAGAATTGCTGAAACACACGGTGGCATGCTCAATGCCATTGGTCTTCAGAATCCTGGCATGGAGGTTTTTGTTCAGAGAGATATCCCGTTTCTAAAACAATATGATACAAAGATCATCGTCAATGTCTGTGGTAAGACAACCGAAGATTATCTTGAAGTGGTAGAACGTCTTTCCAATGAATCTGTGGACATGTTGGAGATTAATATTTCTTGCCCTAACGTAAAAGAGGGAGGAATCGCCTTCGGTCAGGATCCTAAAGCGGTAGAAGCCATTACCCGTGAAGTGAAAAAATATGCCAAGCAGCCAGTGATTATGAAATTAAGCCCCAATGTAACAGATATTGGAGAGATGGCAAGAGCAGCAGAAGCGGGAGGTGCTGATGTGCTTTCCTTAATAAACACGTTAACTGGAATGAAGATAGACATTAATCGCCGTACCTTTGCGGTTGCTAATAAAACGGGAGGACTTTCTGGTCCTGCCATTAAGCCGATTGCAGTTCGTATGGTATATCAGGTGGCAAATGCGGTGAAAATTCCGATTATTGGTATGGGCGGAATTATGGACGCAGACGATGCCATTGAGTTTATACTGGCAGGGGCAACTGCTGTTTCTGTTGGAACCGCTAGTTTCAGAAATCCTTATGCGACGGAAGAAGTGGTAAAGGGTATTGAAGCTTATATGAAAAAGTACGGTGTGGATAACATCAATGATCTTATTGGCGCAGTACGTTAAATAAAAGGGTCTCAGTAAGAACTATTTGAATAGAGAGGATAAAAATGGAACAGTATAAGCAGGAATTTATTGAATTTATGGTGGATTGTAAAGTCCTTAAATTTGGCGACTTCACACTGAAAAGCGGAAGAAAATCGCCATTCTTTATGAATGCAGGTTCTTATGTAACAGGAGCACAGCTTAAAAAGCTGGGAGAATATTATGCTAAGGCAATATACGAAAACTTCGGTATTGATTTTGATGTGTTATTCGGGCCGGCATATAAAGGAATTCCATTAAGCGTTGCGACTACCATTGCGTTTCATGACCTTTACGGCAAAGAGATTAAATATTGCTCCAACCGAAAAGAAGAAAAAGATCATGGTGACACAGGGATACTTCTTGGAAGCCCCATTAAAAGTGGCGATCGTGTGGTAATCATTGAGGATGTAACAACTTCTGGAAAATCCATTGAAGAGACATTTCCAATCATTAAAGCTCAGGGAGATGTAGAGATATTAGGACTTATGGTTTCCTTAAATCGTATGGAAAAAGGAAAGGGTGATAAAAGTGCCCTTGATGAGATCCATGAAAAGTATGGATTTAAGGCATCAGCCATCGTTTCTATGGAAGAGGTCATTGAGCATTTGTACAACAGGGAATATGACGGCACAATCATCATTGACGATACTTTAAAAGCTGCAATTGATACTTATTATGAAACCTATGGAGTAAGATAAGGAGAGCCTGATATGGAAAGAGTTTATAAGACTATGAGAAATGCAGGAGCGCTGAGCCTTGCTGTTGGAATTGTTATAACTGTTATCGGCCTGGCAGTGGGAATCATATCTATTATTAATGGATCCTTTTTGCTGAAAAGAAAATCTGAAATCACATTCTAATATTATTACTTTTAGAGGAAGCTGTGGGGAAAATAGTTTTCCAACAGCCTTTCTCTTTTTATAAAGATGGAGCTGTTATGATTAAAAATGCGACAAGGCGGCAGAAGATGGGGTGGGTAATCTTTTTGGTATACGTTATCCTTTTGGTCTATTTTCTGTTTTTTTCTGATTATTTCGGAAGAGGAAGTCATATCCGGGAGGACTATGCCTACAACTTGGTCCCGTTCAAGGAGATACGGCGTTTTATTGTTTACCGTAAAGTGGTTGGAATCGAGTCATTTCTTCTTAATATCGTAGGAAATATAGTTGGATTTATGCCCTTTGGTTTTTTTCTTCCTGTCATTAGCCGCAGGAGCCGCCGTTTTTTTAATACGGTGCTGTTAAGCTTTCTTTTTAGCTTAAGCATTGAGACCATTCAGCTTGTGTTTAAGGTTGGGAGCTTTGACGTGGACGACATGATTTTAAACACGGCAGGTGGTATCCTCGGTTATATTCTTTATAAAATTGTGCAGCACATAAGAGTAAGGAGGAAAAAACGTGAAAAAGCAAAAAAGAGTATCCTACATTAGAAAACCCTTTGCCAGAAAGAGTTTTCTGTCACTGGGGCTTTCTATTGGAGCGCTGGTTTTGGGAATTATAGGGATTACCAGCTCTGTAATGGCAGGAGGCCAGACGCAGCTTAATGTTGCGGCTGTCTGTTTTTGCAGTTTGCTGATATCCTTTTTTTCTATTGGTTACGGCGTTCTTTCTTTTTTTGAAAAAGAGAAAAAATATTTACTATCCCAGATTGGCATTGCAGTTAGTGCTGCTCTTGTCATTCTTTGGTTAGTTCTCATTATTATAGGAATAAGGGGGTAAACGATTTGGACTATCGTAAGATGTTTGAGCAAGACAATGAAATTGTAATGGAACGTTTTGAACTGTCAATGGACAGGATTCGTGGAATATTTTTAGAAGATACGGTGCAAGAAACGTATCTGGATTATTTTAAGAGGACTGCTTCATTCATTCAAATGATTGGAGAGTACTATCAGTTCGTTGAACAGGGAAATCAAAAAAGTGCTTCCATTGATGAATTAAAGGATTGGAATCACAGACTTTATGAAGATATTTTACCAGGTAATTACGAGCAAAGTTATGCCAATCCTGCTTATGCGACTGAAAAGCTTGGAGAGGAATATGGCAAGCTACTTTCCTTTTTGTACAAGGAAATACGAGGAGATATTATATTTGTCCATGAATATAGACTGACGGATATCACTATCTTAAACGAGGCTTTTATCGAAATATATAATATGTTTGAAGAAGAAATGCCTCAGGCTGCTACCATAAAAGAGCTTCTTTATTGGTTTGTCAGCGATTATACAGATCATACAATAACTTATCGAATTAGAGAAAGTCTTGATCCTTCCTTGTCTTATGCAGTGGATATTATCAAAGATAATGATTTGACAGATCTTCGCTACCTGTATTACTTTGGAGATTATATTTCTGACTCAGAGCTTAAAGTTGCTAGCTTTCTAAATTCTCTGCCAGAGGAGAAAGTACGCCTGATGGCAGATACTTACACCGAAGGTTACCGTAAGGGATTTGAGGTGATGGGCAGAGATTTATCAAAGAAAAAAACAGTACAGATTCGTTATGAGCTTGGCTTTGAACGCATGATAAAATATGCCATGGAAAACTTTGAGAAGATGGGACTTAACATCATTCTCTGTCGCGCGGCAGTATGGTCTGTGAATGTAAATGTAGGCAGAAGAGGTGGGTATTTTGGAACACCTGCCAACAGACAGTACGATTACGATCACCGCTATGATAATGCCATCTATTTAAATAAGGCATTCAAAGACAGAAGAGCTTCTGTTATGAAGGTTGCGTATGAGACGTTTAAGGATCTAGCTTCTGAATATGCGGGTCCTGCAGTTTTAGAGACCTTTGGAAAAGAAGGCTTTAAGCCGGTTAATAAAGCGCAGGCCAATATTCTTGATGCAAGGCAGGAAAAACTGGCGGCAGAGATGGCTAACGAATCCTCCAGAATAGTAAATCAGTTTATTCGCGGAGACGAGATTAGCTTTACTATCATCGCTTTCCCAGTTCCTGATATAGGGGAGCGGTTTGAAGAAATTTTTGAAGAGACCATAGCCATTAATACATTGGATTATGAAAAATATAAAGATCTTCAGCAGATTATCATCGATACTCTTGATGAAGCACAGTATGTGGAGATAACTGGTAGCGGAGAGAATAAAACCTGCTTAAGAGTGGCGCTTCATAACTTAGAGAACAGAGAAAAAGAAACGAATTTTGAGAACTGTGTCGCTGATGTGAATATTCCTCTTGGTGAAGTATTTACCTCTCCTGTGCTCGCTGGTACAGAAGGTACTTTATTTGTAAGCACGGTTTATATTGCTGATTTTCAGTTTAAAGACTTGATGATGACCTTTGAAAATGGAATGATCAAGGATTATTCCTGTAGTAACTTTGAAGATCCCAGTCAAGGAAAAGCGCTGATTAAGCAAGTGATTTTAAAGAATCATGATACACTTCCTATGGGAGAGTTCGCAATTGGAACCAATACAACAGCCTATGCAATGGCAAGAAAATTCGGGATTTTGGACAAGCTTCCTATTTTAATTGTAGAGAAGATGGGCCCTCATTTTGCGGTGGGGGATACCTGCTATAGCTGGTCTGAGGATAGCCCGGTCTATAATCCAAATGGAAAAGAAGTGATTGCAAGGGACAATGAGGTTTCAGAACTAAGGAAGCTTGATTTATCAAAGGCTTATTATAGCTGTCATACAGATATCACCATACCATACGCAGAGCTTGATAAGATTGAAACCGTATCCGCAGATGGGAAAAGAGTATTAGTTATTAAGGATGGCCAATTTGTATTAAAAGGAATTGAGGACTTAAATCTTCCGTTATTGGATATAAACCAATAAAAAGAAGAAAACTGGACAAGAAAATACAATTATTGCCAGAAAATTCGTGGAAATGCTTAAGAATTTTGTAAAGATGCCGATAAAGGCATATAAGATACAAAGGAAGATGATATTTGATGGAGGGTACCAAATGAAAAATTTAAAGATTGGAAAAAGAATTACAATTGCATTTGGAATTGTTTTTGCTTTGTTTTTAATTGTTTCTTGTACTTCTTTGTATGGGTTGATTACAAATAACAGTAAATTTGTTAAGTTCTATAATAACGGCCACGAGATTACCATGTTAGCCGCAGAGATGAGACGTGATT
This sequence comes from Hungatella sp. UBA7603, assembly GCA_002478865.1. Classification (GTDB taxonomy): domain Bacteria; phylum Bacillota; class Clostridia; order Lachnospirales; family Lachnospiraceae; genus Lacrimispora. The sequence goes on along the minus strand of DLJZ01000021.1, from coordinate 28,496 downwards.
TACAATCATCTGCTAAGAACGTGAGTTATGCCACGATGAGTTTGGATATGAATACAACGACCAAATACATTGAAACTGCGGAAGGCGATTTTGCTAAGCTTGAAGAAGGAATTAAGTATTTAAAAGAGAACTTCAATGGGGATCAAGCGTTAGTTGATGATATTGCCAATGCCTTAAAAGAGGCAGAGCCGTTTAAAGAAGAAGTATATAATCAGTCTAAGGAAAATAAAAACCGTCAGGCATCCAATCTTTTCTTTGATAAATTGGAACCACTTTTTAATAAGATCCAGGATGATCTGGTCAATATCAGCAATACTGCCCAGGCAAGTGCTGATTCTGACTTTAAACAATCTCAGGCCCTTATGACAGTTACTGAGATTATCATCGTATTGTTCCAGATCCTTGGAGCAGTAGCAACGATATTGCTGGCAACTACCATTACAAGAGGCATTGTGAAGCCTGTAAAGGAAATTGAAAAGGCGGCAGGAGAGATGGCTAGGGGTAGTCTGCATGTAGAGTTAAGCTACGAATCTAAAGATGAACTTGGTAATCTTGCAGATAGCATGAGAAAGACCATATTTAATATTGGTAACATTATTGATGATATCACTTATCTTCTGGGTTCAATGGCATCAGGAGACTTTCAGGTGGGATCCAAATGCAGAGAACAGTATGTCTATGATTATGAGCCGATTATGGAAGCATTACGTAATATTCGTAATAATCTAAGCGACGCTCTTTTCCGCATCAACGAATCTTCCGATCAGGTAGCAAACGGATCCGAGCAGGTTTCCTCAGGTGCCCAGGCATTGTCACAGGGAGCCACCGAACAAGCATCTTCCATTCAGGAGCTTGCAGCTACGATTAATGATATTTCAAATCAGATTAATAGCAATGCCCAGAATGCAAAAGAAGCTCGTAAAGAAGCAGAGGGTGCAGAGAAGAATGTACAGACCAGCAACCAGAAGATGGCTGAGATGAATCAGGCCATGTTGCAGATTAGCGACAAATCAAATGAAATAGGTAAGATTATTAAGACAATTGAAGATATTGCGTTCCAGACAAATATCTTGGCTTTAAATGCCGCTGTAGAGGCTGCTAGAGCAGGAGAGGCAGGAAAAGGGTTTGCAGTGGTTGCGGATGAGGTTCGTAATCTAGCCAGCAAGTCAGGTGACGCTGCCAAAAACACCACTCTTCTGATTGAAGAGAGCATGCACGCGGTTGAAAATGGTACAAAGATTTCTACCGATACTGCAAAATCCATGCAGCAGGTGGTGGAGAGCACAAAACGCATTAAAATGATTATCGAAAATGTTGCAGAAGCCTCTGACAAGCAGGCTGTTGCGGTAAATCAGGTGACTCAAGGAATTGATCAGATTTCCAGTGTGGTTCAGACAAACTCAGCCACTGCGGAACAGAGTGCCGCAGCAAGTGAGGAATTATCAGGCCAGGCTCAGATCATGAAAGGCCAGGTAGAGCAGTTTAAGCTATATAACGGCAGTGAGACTGTACAGGTAAAAGAAGAACCGCTTGCTCAGGTCACTTACAATGAGGAAGAAGTTGAGATTCCTACTTTAAAGATTGATCCTATTTATTTTGAAGATACATCATCTTATGGCGGCAATAAATACTAATATTACATAATCAGGCGCATGGTGGAGAGAACTTCTTTCCTACCATGCGCCATTGTTTTGCCATCTTTGGATATACTTAAAGTTGTAAAGAAAACCATTGACGAAGAAGCAAAAAACTAGTATTATAATTAATAAGTAGTGATTAATTAGTAAGTAAAACATATTAATACAGCTAATTAATAATATAACCGTTAATAATGAATTACCATATTATACAAAGCGAAAAGGAGTAATTACTATGGCAAAGGTGTCAATTGTTATGGGAAGCGATTCAGATATGCCTATAATGGCTCAGGCGGCAGAGATTTTAGAAAAACTTGGTGTAGAATTTGAGATGACAGTCATTTCAGCTCACAGAGAGCCTGATATATTTTTTGAATATGCGAAAGCAGCAGAAGCAAGAGGGATCAAGGTAATTATTGCCGGAGCTGGGAAAGCGGCTCATCTTCCTGGTATGTGTGCTGCACTCTTTCCAATGCCTGTAATCGGTATTCCTATGAAGACTTCTGATCTTGGCGGAGTGGATTCTTTGTATTCCATCGTCCAGATGCCATCTGGTATCCCTGTCGCTACAGTCGCTATCAATGGTGGGACCAATGCAGGAATTCTGGCTGCAAAGATTCTGGCAGCCAGTGATGATGAACTTTTAAAACGATTAAAGGATTATTCCGAAAATTTAAAGAACGATGTAGTAAAAAAGGCTGAGAAACTGGATCAGATCGGATATAAAGAATATGTATCCCAGATGAAACAGTAAATATCGGAGACGGAGGAAAAAAGTATGGATTATAAGAATGCAGGAGTTGACATAGAAGCAGGATATCGTTCAGTAGAACTGATAAAAAAGCATGTGAAGGAAACCATGAGGCCAGAGGTTCTTGGAGGTCTTGGAGGATTTTCAGGCGCTTTTTCCATGTCAGCATTTAAAAATATGGAAAACCCAACCTTGGTATCTGGTACCGACGGTGTTGGTACAAAACTAAAGCTTGCTTTTCTCATGGATAAACATGATACTGTTGGTATCGATTGTGTGGCGATGTGTGTCAATGATATTGCTTGTGCGGGTGGAGAGCCCCTATTTTTCCTGGATTATATTGCATGCGGAAAGAATTTTCCGGAGAAGATTGCTGAGATTGTCAGTGGAGTTGCAGAAGGCTGTAAACAGGCAGGTGCGGCTTTGATTGGTGGAGAGACGGCTGAGATGCCAGGATTCTACCCAGAAGATGAATATGATCTTGCTGGATTTGCTGTTGGAGTTGTGGATGAAAAAGATCTAATTACAGGAACAAGATTACAAGCTGGAGAAGTTCTTATAGGAATGGAATCTTCTGGGGTTCACAGCAACGGATTTTCCCTGGTTCGTAAAGTATTTGACGTTTCAAAGGAAAGTCTTAATACCTACTATGAGGAGCTGGGAAAAACACTAGGAGAAACTTTGATTGTTCCTACTAAGATTTATGTAAAAGCTTTAAAAAGCGTAAAAGAGAGCGGTGTATTGATTAAGGCATGTAGCCACATTACTGGAGGCGGCTTTTATGAGAATATTCCAAGGATGCTTCCAGATGGCATTTGCGCCGTTATAGATAAAAACAGTTACGAAGTACCTGCAATTTTTAAACTGATGGCAAAAAAGGGTGATATTACAGAGGATATCATGTATAACACCTACAACATGGGAATCGGAATGATTCTGGCAGTGGATGAAAAAGATGTGGATACAACAATGAAAGCTATCCGTGAGGCTGGTGAGATTCCTCATATCATTGGACGTACCGAAATTGGCGAAAAAGGTGTGACTTTATGCTAAGGATTGGCGTACTTGTTTCTGGAGGAGGTACCAATCTCCAGGCAGTATTAGATGCTATAAAAGATGGAACGATCACCAATGCAGAGGTAAGCGTGGTGATAAGCAATAATAAAAATGCATATGCACTGAAACGGGCTGAGAACAATGGAATTGATCGTGTTTGTATCTCACCAAAAGATTTCGAAAGTAGAGAACAGTTTCACGACGCTTTCATTAAAAAAATAGATGAGTACCAGCTTGACCTTATCGTTCTTGCTGGGTTCCTTGTTGCAATACCAGAAGCTATGATTAAAAAGTACCGAAACCGTATTATTAATGTTCACCCTTCTCTGATTCCGTCTTTCTGCGGAGTGGGATATTATGGGCTGAGAGTTCATGAGGCTGCTTTGGAGCGGGGCGTAAAAATAACAGGAGCCACTGTACATTATGTGGATGAAGGAACCGATACGGGACCTATTATCTTGCAAAAGGCCGTAGAGGTACGTAAAGATGATAGCCCCAAGGAACTTCAAAAACGAGTGATGGAAGAAGCGGAGTGGATTATTTTACCAAAAGCCATACAGATGATTGCCAATGGACAGGAGGAGATAGGATGAAAGTTCTAATCATAGGAGGCGGTGGAAGAGAACATGCGATCGCATGGAAAACGGCTCAAAGTCCTAGCGTTCAAAAGCTTTACTGTGCGCCTGGAAATGCAGGAATTGCAGAGATTGCAGAATGTGTAGATATCAAGGTTATGGATACGGATCAGCAAATCGTATTTGCAAAGGAACATGAAATTGACTTAACCATTATCGGACCAGATGATCCCCTAGTAGCGGGAGCGGCAGACGCTTTTGCAGCAGCAGGACTTCGGGTGTTTGGACCAAACAAGAGTGCGGCTCGCCTGGAAGGCTCTAAATCCTTTTCCAAAGATCTAATGAAAAAATATGGGATTCCTACGGCTGCCTACGAAACCTTTGATTCAGCAGAGGAGGCATTCACATACTTAGAAACAGCAAAGATGCCTATCGTACTTAAGGCAGACGGCTTGGCTCTTGGAAAAGGTGTTTTAATTTGTAATACCAAAGAGGAAGCGAAAGACGGAGTAAAAGCGCTCATGTTAGATAAGCAGTTTGGATCTTCTGGAGACAGAATTGTCGTGGAAGAATTTATGACTGGTCGTGAGGTCTCTGTACTCTCCTTTGTAGATGGTAATACCATTAAGGTCATGACTTCCGCCCAGGATCATAAAAGGGCAAAGGACGGGGATCAGGGGCTTAATACAGGAGGTATGGGAACCTTTTCTCCAAGTCCATTCTATACCAAGGAGATAGACGACTTCTGCCAATTGCATATTTATGAGCCAACGGTTCAGGCTCTAAAGGCGGAGGGGATTGAATTTAAGGGAATTATCTTCTTTGGACTGATGCTTACAAAGGAAGGGCCAAAACTTCTTGAGTACAATGCCAGATTTGGGGATCCGGAGACACAAGTAGTGTTGCCTCGTATGAAGAATGATATTGTGGAAGCATTTGAAGCTTGTATTGATGGTACTTTGGATCAAATAGATCTTGAGTTTGATGAAAATGCTGCTGTCTGCGTGGTTCTGGCTTCAGATGGATATCCGGAGCATTATGAAAAAGGCTTACCAATCAAGGGCCTGTCAGAGTTTCGTGATAAATCTGGGTATTATGCATTTCATGCTGGTAGCTGTTTCAATGAAAACGGAGAGGCTGTAACAAATGGAGGCAGGGTTCTTGGAATTACAGCACTTGGGCCGGATTTAATGGAAGCCAGGAAAAATGCGTATGAAGCAACAGCGTGGATTACGTTTGAGAATAAATACATGAGAAATGACATTGGAAAAGCCATAGACGACGTATCAGGGAAAGATAAAAAACCTTAATAAATATTAATAAAATCCATCTAGACTGTTAAATAATCATTGACATGATGTTCATTTCATGGTATCTTATTTTTAGTATGTGGTGTGTATAGAGTATATGATAAAAGGCTTTTTGACCATTTCTAAGTCATGTAAAATTTCTTTTTATGGTTACCTTAATATTATGTTTCTGTATCAGCCAATTTATTAAGAATTAAATTATGAGTCAGCGATAGGAAGTCTATGTTGTTTCCAATTTCGATTGACGTAGCCTTTACAATTGTTTTTTATACAGGATTTTCTACTGATTTTATAGAAGCAAACTTATGAAAATAGTAACGGATATCATGGATGTTGTCATCGCAAATACCCACTCTGATATAAAACCAAAACAGGTGAAAGGTTATTCTTATAACTGTGAATAGAATTATTATATTACCTAATACAGTTAAATAGTGCCAGAAAACATCACAAAGTAGGGATTGTTCTAAGTTGTAGGTGAGCCGATATCCAAGTTTTGGATATCGGCTTTTATAATATAAGCCGCAAAGGAGGCTGGTAGATGGATCATTACATTTAGCGAAAATCATGAAAAAAGATTCTAATGAAGGTGGAAAAGGATTTCAGGGTTATGATAAGTAGTATTCTTGCTATGTAAAGGGGATTTGTAATACTTGGGAAAATAGGGTAATTAGCTACTGCGTTTGCTTCGAAGTTACATTCGATTTAAACGTGAGATGTGCATGAATGTGCGCAGGATTGGAGGAAAAGATGCTTGAATGTTTACGTAAATTAAATTTACCGGAATATGTACAGGATATATTAAACCATTCAAAAGGGGTTATTGTTCCAAAGACGAGGAAAGAGCTTTTAGATCTTGCTATGGGTAATGGAACAAATAACGAATATAACATTGAATATGACGTTAAGGGCAAAGGCAGGGTATTGGAAGCAACCGCTACCCGCTGTACGAACGGTATTGTAGTTAACTATGTAGAAGATTACATGAGAAGACGTGATCCAAACTGTATGTACATTGCAGATAAAAAACCGACTGATAAACCAAGATACGAGGAGGTTTTTAATAGCAGCTTTGATTCCTTAAGAGCAGAAACCTATGAATGGCTCAAAGACCAGGAATTAATTTTCTTCCCGTTTAAATCAGGCGGTGTAGAATATGGTTATGATTCTGTACTCATTGCTCCAGTAAATGCAGGCTTTTTTGCAGCTGGGCTGGCAGACCTTCAAGGATTTGAAAATATTGACGATATCACTGATTTTGATTTAAAAGCAATCGTATATTTGGCACCTCCTTTCCGTCATACCCATTTTAATGGCAGACAGGCAGTCATTCACAATCGTCTTGACGGTATCCATGAAGTTTATTCCTATAACCTTTATCCAGGTCCAAGCGCAAAGAAAGGTATTTACAGCGTTTTGTTAGACATCGGAGAATCTGAGGGCTGGGTAACCGCACATGCCTCAACGGTTAAGGTGATCACTCCTTATGACAATGAGATCGTAATCATGCATGAAGGTGCTTCCGGCGGCGGAAAGAGTGAGATGATCGAGGATATTCACAGAGAGATGGATGGCAGGACCATATTTGGAGTTAACACAGTAACAGGAGAGAAAAGTTATCTTGTGCTGAGTGAGACCTGCGAACTGATTCCGGTAACGGATGATATGGCATTATGCCCAGCGTCTATCCAAAATGAGAGTAAAAAGCTGGTTGTAACTGACGCAGAGTCTTCTTGGTTCATTCGTCTTGACAATATTAAGAGCTATGGTTCTTCTCCTCAGTATGAAAAATTACTGATCCAGACAAAAGAGCCTCTTGTATACTTGAATATGAAGGCAATTCCTGGTGCAACCGCCCTTCCATGGGAACACACCTTGGATTCCAATGGTAAGCCATGTCCAAACCCAAGAGTCATTCTTCCAAGAAAGATGATTGAAAAAGCATATAAGGGATCGGTTGAGGTCGATGTAAGAAGCTTTGGTGTGCGTACACCTGCATGTACCAAAGAGAATCCGTCTTACGGTATTATGGGTATCTTCCAGGTTCTGCCACCTGCACTTGCATGGCTGTGGCGTCTGGTTGCTCCTCGTGGTTACAACAACCCAAGTATTATTGACACTTTGGAGATGACAAGTGAAGGTGTTGGATCTTACTGGCCGTTTGCTACTGGGAAAAAGGTAACACAGGCAAATCTTCTTCTGGATCAGATCGTCAACTCAAGCAATACCCGCTATGTATTGATTCCGAATCAGCATATTGGTGCTTATGAAGTGAGCTTTATGCCACAGTGGGTATCCAGGGAATACATTGCAAGACGTGGTAGTGCAAAGTTTAAACCAGAGCATCTGGTTGAATGTCGTTGTCCTCTTTTAGGTTTTGGCTTAGAATCTTTAAAGATTGACGGACAGTATATCAGCAGAGCATTCTTAAGACCAGAAACCCAGCATGAAGTTGGACTGGAAGGTTACGATGCTGGTGCGAAGATACTGACAGATTTCTTTAAACAAGAGCTTATGCAGTTTAATACAGACGAATTAAACCCTCTGGGAAAACAGATCATTGAAATGTTCTATAAAGGAGCTACCGTAGAAGATTACATGAATGTCATTCCGATGAGATATTAATAGAGCGAGATACAAAGAACCTTCCTTATATGGGGAAGGTTCTTTGCTGTTTCTATGCCAAATTGCTAATGAAGTGAAGTGTGGGGGAATCGGCCTAAGAAGTCTCTGGCGATTTTAATTACTTTTTTATCTGTAGCGTTAAAAAAACTGTGAAATAGAATAGAAAAACAAGAAATTAATGCATATTGTCATTGACATTGCCCTCATGGTCAATGGTTATAATTAAGCTATAGTAATATTGTTCAGGAAAAAATGAGGTGGTTGTAATGGAAAAAGAAAACGGTGAGCAGATCCGTATTGTACAGGAAACCGTAGCTGGAAGAGAAATCACACTGGCACATATCATTGGAGGGCCGTTGCCTATTGTATATCGTAAACTTGGGCTTAATCCGGAGATTGATTACCACGCATCGGCAATAGGTATCATGAATATGACACCCCCGGAATCCGCAGTAATAGCGTCTGATATTGCTGTAAAAAGTGGAAACATCTATCTTGGGTTTGCAGACAGATTTAGTGGAACCTTGATTATAACTGGGGAAATCGCAGAGGTGATTACTGCGATTACGGAAATTGTGAATTATTTTCATGACTCTTTGGGATATGTGACCTGCCCTATTACGAAGCGGTGATAGTATGAAAAAGTTATTTTTGTGCGGTAGGAGCGAAGCTGGTAAAACTTCTCTCACGCAAGCGTTAAAAGGAGAACCAGTGGTTTATCATAAGACTCAGTATGTAAATCATTGGGATATCACCATAGACACGCCTGGGGAATACATGGAAAACAAGAACATAGCGCTTCAGGGTCTTTGTTGTTTTTCCTATGAATCAGACGTGATTGGATTATTGTGCAGTGCCAACGAACCCTTTAATCTATTTCCTCCTGGAGTGACTGCTGCCTGTAATCGTCCTGTCATTGGAATCATCACGAAAATTGACTGTCCAGATGCAAATGTTCCCATGGTCCGTCAGTGGCTTGTGGAAGCTGGATGTGAGAAGATTTTCCCCGTTAGCAGCATGAGCAGGGAAGGTATGGAAGATCTTCTTAACTTTCTAAAAGATGAGAAAGATGGGAAAGAGAAGCTGACATGGGACAAGATTATGGAAGCTCAGGAGATGGGTCTTAGTGAGTGGGATCTATAAAAGGAAAGTGTCTAAGATGAGAGTGTGAAAAAATGACAGATAGTATTGGAAATCATAAAGAGTTACAAGAAGTCTTAGCACGGGTTATGGAACCGGAAAATAACCAGCGAAGACGTGTGGTCAAAGTGGTAGTAGCTGGGCGGGAGATATCTCTGGCCCACGTGATCGGTGTATCCGAAGCTTCCATATATAAGAATCTGGGACTTGATATCGGTACAAATGCAGGTGCGGATTTTACGGGAATGTCCATTGGAACTGTCCATATAACACCTCCTGAGTCCACGATTATAGCAGCTGATATCGCAGTGAAAAGTGGAGATGTTATCATAGGTTTTATGGACCGGTTCAGTGGTACCTTAATTCTTAACGGACCCAGGATTGAAGTAAGGACGGCAGTGGAAGAAATCGTGAAATACTTCCGGGAAGGTCTTAATTATAAAACTTGTCCAGTTACGGAACGTTAAAAAACAGCATAGCCATAGGTTTATGGTTCAATATGGGTAATTTGAATTTATGAGAACAGCCGTAGGATCTTAAGTCCTGCGACTGTTTTCTTGCTCTAGCTTATCTAATTCATAGAAATTTCCAGCCGTTTTTTTGGTGACTAGCGGCGATGAAGAGTCAACATTCAGAATGCTAATTGTTTTGAATGTTGAAATCTAAAGATAGCGATTTGAAGACAGTATCTGTTTAAGTTACGATATCCTTTTGCTTCATAAGGTATATCAGTCTTGCATATCTCGAATTAGGTTTACCATCTCAATGGCACTTACCGCACAATCAAAGCCCTTGTTTCCAGCCTTGGTACCAGCCCGTTCAATGGCCTGCTCAATATTTTCGGTTGTTAGCACACCGAACATAACAGGAATGTCACTGTTTAAGGATACATGAGCAATCCCTTTAGATACCTCGCTGCATACATAGTCATAGTGGGTGGTACTTCCTCGAATCACAGCACCAAGGCAGATGACTGCATCGTATTTCCCGCTTTTGGCCATTTTAGAAGCAATGAGTGGAATTTCAAATGCTCCCGGAACCCATGCGATATCAATGCTGTTTTCGCTGACTTCATGACGTTTTAGTCCATCAAGAGCACCGCCAAGCAGCTTGCTTGTAATAAATTCATTAAATCGTGCGGCAACGATACCAATTCGTATGTCTTTGGATACCAGTTTTCCTTCATAAATTGTCATTGTTAAAATCTCCTTTATTTTTAATAATGTAATATGTGCCCCATTTTTTTCTGTTTGGTTTTCAGGTAGAATAAGTCATGGTCAGTAGCATCCATTTCAATAGGAACACGATCCGTAATTTCCATGCCATATCCAGAAAGCTGATAGACTTTATCTGGATTGTTGGTAAGCAGGCGCATGGTTTTAACACCAAGATCCTGCAAAATTTGTGCGCCTATAAAGTATTCTCGCATATCTCCCGGGAAGCCAAGGGCTAAATTCGCTTCCAGAGTATCCATACCCTTATCTTGAAGTTCATAAGCACGCAATTTATTAATTAGTCCAATTCCACGACCCTCCTGGCGCATATAAAGCAGAATGCCTCTGCCTTCCTTTTCGATTCTCGTCATAGCTGCGATAAACTGCTGGCCGCAGTCACAGCGTATGGAGCCAAAGGCATCTCCCGTCAGACATTCAGAATGAACACGGCATAACAAATTTTCGCCATCCCCAATTTCACCTTTGACTAGGGCTACATGATGCTCTCCATTTAGCTTGCTGATATATCCGTAAGCCCTGAAATCACCATACTTTGTTGGCATAAGGGTGCTAGTTATCCGTTCCACAAGTTTATCATTTCTTTTGCGGTATTCCTGTAAGGCTTTGATGGTGATCATTTTAATTCCCCATTGTTGCGCCAGCTCCATTAGTTCTGGTGTGCGCATCATGGTTCCGTCCTCTGCCATGATCTCACAGCAGAGACCGCACTCCTTTAACCCGGCCAGACGCATCAAATCCACGGTAGCTTCCGTATGCCCGTTGCGATCCAATACACCATTTTTCTTTGCGCAAAGGGGAAACATATGGCCAGGGCGGCGAAAATCTTCTGGCTTGGCATTCTGTGCCACACATTTCAAGGCAGTTATACTCCGTTCTGCTGCAGAAATGCCAGTGGTGGTATCCACATGGTCCACGGATACGGTAAACGCTGTTTCGTGATTATCCTTGTTGTCGCTGACCATTTGAGGAAATTGTAGTTTCTGACAAAGTTCTTGGCTCATAGGCATACAAATCAAGCCTTTCCCATGAACCGCCATGAAATTTACATTTTCTGTGGTGGCAAACTCGGCAGCGCAGATAAAGTCACCTTCATTTTCCCTATCCTCATCGTCAGTCACCAGTATGATTTTTCCTAAGAGAAGGTCTTTTAACGCTTCCTCAATCGTGTTAAATTGGAACATATTGATTCCTCCTAAAAGCCGTGTTTTGCGAGAAAACCGGCTGTAATATTGTTGTTTGGCATTTCTTTTTCCATCAGACGTTCTACGTATTTGCCAATGCAGTCATTTTCCAAATTGACGAGATCCCCAATACGACGATGGGATAGTGTTGTATTGGAAGCTGTGTGAGGGATGATGGACACATGGAAGCTGTCATTATAAACCTTTGCCACGGTGAGACTGATTCCGTCAATGGCAATGGAGCCCTTTTCAATGATGTAACGAAGAACTGGCAATGGAGCTTTTAACGTGTACCAAACAGCGTTATCATCTCTGTGGATATCTGATATGGTACCGGTGCCATCAATATGTCCAGAAACGATATGTCCTCCAAACCTCCCATTTGCTGCCATAGCCCGTTCTAGATTAACAAAGCTTCCAATCCTTAGTTTTCCAAGTGAGGATCGGTTTAAGGTTTCGTGCATCACATCTGCAGCAAAACCATTTGTGGAAATAGAAATAACTGTAAGGCAGACTCCGTTCACAGCAATGCTGTCTCCAAGATGGATGTCCTCCATGATCTTTGATGCCTGAACGGATAGGACAGCGGAATTTGTCCCCTTTTTAACGCCCTGTATTTTGCCAATTTCTTCGATCAATCCGGTAAACAAGGAATCACCTCGCTTTCTAATAAAATATCATTGCCAATCTGTGTGATGACTGGTTTGCCTAGTTGAAAAGCTCCTTCAGGATAATCAACTCCGAGACCTCCTACTGGAGTGTTCCCGTTGCCGCCAAAGAGCTTAGGGGCGACATACGCTTGCACCTTATTGACGATGCCACTTTGTAGGGCGGACCAATTCAATTTGCCTCCACCCTCCAGCAATAGACTGTCGATCTGCCTTTCGCCCAGTCTTTGCATCAAGCTGTTTAAGTCAATATGATGATCTTTTTTACTAATTACCATGATCTCACAGCCTGCCTCTAGATACGGCAGATGTCGGCTGCTATCCGCTATTGACGTAGCAATTATAGTGGGAGCGATGTTAGTAGTGGTGACAATTTTTGCATCCAGCGGGGTTCTTAAGTTGGTATCGCAAATGACGCGCAGCGGATTTTTGCTGTTTTCCAGCCGACAAGTCAGCATTGGGTCATCTGTGAGAACTGTCCCTAGGCCCACCATAATAGCAGAGTAGCGGTGCCGGTCTTCATGAACACGCTGGCGTGCCTCCGGGCCGGTAATCCATTGGGAACTGCCGGTGTGGGTGGCGATCTTTCCGTCCATGGTCATGGCGTATTTCATGACAACATAGGGTGTCTTGGTTTGAATGTAATGGAAAAAGCTTTCGTTAAGCTTGTCGCATTCTTCTTTTGCAACGTTCTCGATTACTTCAATACCGTGAGAATGCAAAATTAAAATTCCTTTGCCGGCAACCATTGGATTGGGATCAAAAGAACCAACGACCACACGACTGATACCACTTTCAATGATAACGTCGGTACAAGGTGGTGTTCTTCCATGATGACAGCAAGGCTCCAGCGTAACATAAAGGGTCGCACCAATTGCCGGTGTCTGGCAGTTTGCCAATGCATTTCGCTCCGCGTGGAGATCTCCGCATTTTTTGTGGAAGCCCTGACCAATGATTTTACCGTGTTTTACAATGACTGCACCAACCATTGGATTTGGGTTTACCCATCCGCGCCCCTGTTTTGCAAGTTCTATTGCGAGATGCATGTAATCAATCTCCTCCATTTAACACCTCCTTATAATGATAAATGCCCTGAACAAAATGCTCAGGGCAGGAGAATTGCACGATGGTTTTACCGCGTCAATAATAGAAGCTGTTTTGCAAAAAGACGCCTTGAACATATGATTGTTCAAGGCGTCTTAATAAAACGTGTCGCGAACATATTACATGGATATAAAAAAGCTCTGAAATGGCAATTCATTTCAGAGCGTAAATTCAAATATCCACGTAAAAACGCGAAACTTCTTTTGTCTTCTACTATCAGACTGTACTGTCGGCTTCGGAATTTAACCGAATCAACCTTGCGGTTCGTGGGCTATACCACCGGTCGGGAATTTCACCCTGCCCCGAAGATTTTATTCAATTGGTGACATTATAGTCCCTATTTTTAAACCTGTCAACATAATAATTATAGGTATTAGCCATCGAAACCAAATTAGAAACAGTTTGACAGATCATGAAACGCTGATTTTTACTTGACTTTTTATTCCTCAGAACATAATAAAAGACCGTCACTCGATATCAAGTTTTTTAGCTCTTCCAGATAATTCTCTGCAAAAATACTTAAATGTACCCGTGGATTTGCGATCCACCCAATCCTCATATATTCCTTAGTATGAAGCGGTATGGCAATGATGTTGTCCCCGTTTAAATTGCTGTTTAAGATTCCGCTGCATATGGTATAGCCATTTAGACCGATGAGCAGGTTGAAAAGGGTAGCACGGTCGCTGACATAGATGATTTTCTTTCTGGGAACTGTACTTAAAATCTCTTCGGAAAAATAAAAAGAGTTTTTTTCTCCTTGTTCAAAAGCAAGAAAAGGAAATTCCTCTAAATCAGTCATTGTAACAAATTCCTTAGAGGATAAAGGGTGAGAGGAGCTTATAAATACATGAGGAGAGGCCACAAACAAAGGGTGAAAGATAAGACCGCTTTCTTTAAACAGCTTACTTAACACATTTTCATTGAAATCATTCATATATAAGATTCCCAGTTCACTTCTGAAATTCTTCACATCTTCAATGATTTCATGAGTTCTGGCTTCCCGAAGGGTGAATTCGTATTCGTCATTTTCTTGTCTGGATACCAGATTCACAAACGCATTCACTGCAAAGGCATAATGCTGGGTGGAGATCGAACATATTCGTTTTAAGGGCTTTTTATTTAAGTAATGCTGCTCCATTAAATCTGTCTGCTCCAGAATTTGTCTGGCATAGGATAAGAATTCCGATCCATCGGAGGATAAGGTAATGCCTTTTGAAGTCCTGTTAAAGATAGAAACGCCGTATTCTAGTTCTAGCTCTTTGACGGCATTGGAAAGGCTTGGCTGAGTGATATAAAGCTGTTTGGCTGCTTCTGAGATAGATCCGCAGTTGACAATGGTAATGATGTAACGCAGCTGTTGTAAGGTCATAGAGGCTCCTTTCATCTGTGGTTTTTAGTAGTTTAACACAGATTGCTATAGTTTAAAACTATATCAGGCCATAATTTTATAGAATTATACAATTCCTTCGACATAAGATATTATTTAGGTAAGCAAATAAAATATAATCTGGAGGATTAAAATATGAGTCGGACAAAGAATAGAGCTCCTTTTAAATTTGATATCGTTGGTAGTTTTTTAAGACCGGAGTATCTAAAAGAGGCAAGAGAAGGTTTTAAACATGGAACTGTTAGCGCAGACGAGTTAAGAAAAATAGAAGACAAAGCAATTACGGAATTGATTGAAAAGCAAAAAGAAGTTGGCCTTCCAGTAATTACAGATGGTGAATTCCGTAGAAGCTGGTGGCATCTTGATTTTATGTGGGGGCTTCAGGGCGTAGAAAAGCTGGAACTTTCTAAAGGCTATGTATTTCAGGGAGAAGAGACAAGAGGGGAGTCTGCCGGGCTTACTGGTAAGATCTCAGGAGAAAATCATCCATTTGTGGAGCATTTTAAGTTCGTAAAGCTGTTTGAAGATGATAATGTGGTTGCCAGACAGACCATACCTGCTCCGGCTCAGTTTCTGGCAGAGCTTGAAAGAGGGGAAAACTTAAATAAGACCAGAGCTTTTTATGAGGATGAGGAAAGCCTGATTCTGGATATTGCAGCCGCTTACCGTACGGTACTAACAGACCTTTATGCAGCTGGCTGTCGAAATGTACAGTTTGATGATTGTACCTGGGGAATGTTTTGTGATGCGAAGTACTGGGAAGCTAGACAGAGTGGAAAAAAATCCGTGGAAGAAGAAGCTAAAAAGTATGTAAGAATCAACAATCTTGCTATCCAGGGACAGCCAGAGGATCTTGTTATCAATACCCATGTGTGCAGAGGAAATTACCATTCCACCTGGGCATCATCCGGCGGATATGCTCCCATTGCACCTCATTTATTTGGAGAGGAGCATGTATCAGCCTATTATCTGGAATATGACGATGACCGTTCCGGTGATTTCGAACCCTTAAAGTATGTAGATGGAGATAAGCAAGTTGTTCTTGGACTCATTA
The DNA here is from genome assembly GCA_002478865.1 of Hungatella sp. UBA7603. Lineage (GTDB taxonomy): Bacteria > Bacillota > Clostridia > Lachnospirales > Lachnospiraceae > Lacrimispora. The sequence goes on along the minus strand of DLJZ01000021.1, from coordinate 12,773 downwards.
CTTCAAAATCACCAAAATTAGAGGAAAAAGAGCAAATAATTGCAAAGATTAGAAAAGCATCAAAGTATATTCCCTTGGAGCGACTAGCATTAAGTCCTCAGTGCGGATTTGCATCCACTGAAGAAGGCAATGTTTTAACAGAAGAAGAGCAATGGAATAAATTAAAATTGGTGAAAGAGATTTCAGAAGAGATCTGGTAAACCACGAAAAAGAAGTGCGATAGGAAGCTTTGGCCCTATGGCACTTTTTCTTTTGCGACAACTAGTATACCAGTGCTTGACAGCAGTCCTGATTTCGCTTATTCTAAAAATAGAAAAAAAGGGGGAAAACAATGAGGCTGACAGAACGAAACTTAAAAGAAACTGGGCGGGAATATGCCCTTCGGATGCTAAAGGAGAATATCATTAACCTGGATCTCATACCAGGAAGCATGTTGAGTGAAAATGAACTATCCGCTGAGATGCACTTGTCCCGGACTCCTGTGAGAGAAGCTTTGATTGAACTTTCCAAGGTAAAGATTGTTGAGGTTTATCCGCAAAAAGGAAGTGCGGTTGCATTTGTAGATTACGAATTGGTGGAAGAAGCAAGGTTTATGCGAGATGTCCTAGAGGGGGCTGTTGTTGAACTTGCTTGTCGTATGGCAACGGAGAAAGATATATCGGACCTTAGAGAGAATGTAAGACTTCAGGAATTCTATATGGAAAATAGGTTTCCCGATAAGCTTTTAGAGCTTGATAATGAGTTTCACCAGATGCTGTTTCACATCACCAGCAAGGATCAGGTCTACCATCTCCTAGACAGTATTACCATTCACTTTGACCGGGTACGAAGAATGTCCCTGGCTGTTGTTAAGGATCTAAAGACAATTTCTGACCACAAAGAAATTGTAGAAGCAATTGCGTCAAAGAGTGGAGAGGAAGCAAAACGTCTCATGGAAAAGCATCTGTCCAGATATAAATTTGATGAAGAAGCATTGCGCAAAGAGTATCCAGGATATTTTAAGTGATTTTTTCCATACTATAAAAAGAATGCGGTAATATAAGGAATTTTCCTTCTATTACCGTTTTTTGTATCCAGGATTTTATGTCGAGATTAAAAATTACGTTTAAATTTGTGCAGATTATATAGAAATATTTATTTTATTTATATAATTTAAAGATTGAAATACTAGTATACAAGCTGTATACTCTTAGACAAGATACAAAATATTTTAAAAAAGGAGGAGTAAGACCATGAAAATGATTATGCGTTGGTTCCCATTTGGGGATGACAGCGTTACGCTTTCTCAAATCCGCCAGACTCCTGGAGTGTCGGGAGTGGCTACCTGCCTTCCTAAGGTTCCAGTTGGTGAAGTCTGGCCGCTTGAAACGTTAAAAGCCCTTCGGGATGAGATTCAAGAAGCAGGACTTGAGATGGAGGTAATTGAGAGCGTAAATATTCACGAAGATATTAAAAAAGGCCTTCCCACCAGAGATAAGTATATTGAAGCTTATCAGAAAACTCTGGAGCATCTAAGAGATGTTGGGGTTAAATGTCTTTGCTATAACTTCATGCCAGTCATGGACTGGGCAAGGAGTGATCTCTCTTATGTTACGGAAGATGGAAGTAGTGTAATGGCTTACCGTCATGATGAAGTACTTGAGATGAATCCAGAAAAGATGGCAAAAGCAATGGAGGGAAAAGCAAGAGGATACTCTCTACCAGGCTGGGAACCGGAGCGACTTTCTGCCATGGCTCAGGACATTGAGTTCTATCAAAGTATGACAAGAGAGAAGTATTGGGATAATATGAAGTATTTCCTGGATGCAGTCATTCCTTATGCGGAAAAATACGATATTAAAATGGCCATTCACCCCGACGATCCACCCTGGCCTCTTTATGGTCTTCCGAAAGTCATAACAAATGCAGAGAATATTCGAACCTTTCTTTCCTTGAATGAAAGCCCATATAACGGTCTGACTTTATGTACAGGAAGCTTAGGAAGTGATTTGAGCAATGATATTCCTGCACTGATGAGAGAGTTTGGAGGAATGAAACGAATTCATTTTGCTCATCTTCGCAATGTAAAGCACATATCTGAAAAAGATTTTGACGAAGCAGCCCATCTTTCTTCCTGTGGGGATTTGGATATGTATGAAATTGTAAATGCTCTTTATGAATCTGGGTTTGAAGGCTATATTCGCCCGGATCATGGCCGTATGATATGGGGGGAGCAGGCTCGCCCAGGTTATGGTCTGTATGACCGCGCAATTGGTGCAAATTATCTGCTTGGATTATGGGAGGCAGTTGAGAAATCCCATAAGAACAAAGGATAGGAGGGAAATAATATGAAATTAAATCGTTCTTGTTTGAAGAACCGGGAAGCATTTGAAAAGATTTCTGTAAAACTTCCAAACTATGATTGGGATCAGATGGTACAGGCAACAGAGGAAGCTCCAAGATGGATACACTTTGGAGCGGGAAATATCTTCAGAGGTTTTATTGCAGAACTGCAGCAGCGCCTTTTGGAAGAAGGTCTGGAAGAAAGCGGCATCATTGCGGCAGATACCTTTGACTTTGATATCATTGATAAAATATATACTCCCTATGATAACATGACCATGATGGTTCGTTTAAAACCCGATGGCACTATGGAACGGGAGGTAATTGCAAGCATTGCTAAAGGAGTAAAGGCAGACATCAGCAATGAAGCGGATTTTGGATATCTGGTAAAAGCATTTAAGAATCCTTCCCTTCAGATGGTGAGCTTTACCATAACTGAAAAAGGGTATGCACTAACCGATTTTAAGGGAGAATTATTTCCTTTTGTAAAGAAGGATATGGAAGCTGGTCCCCATAAGGCAACCCATGCCATGAGTGTGGTAACCGCTCTTCTTTTAGAGAGATTTCAGGCAGGTGGATTTCCTCTTGCACTGGTTAGCATGGACAACTGCAGCCACAATGGTGAAAAGCTTAAGTCCAGTGTCGTTTCGATCGCTGAGGCGTGGGTAACTGCAGGCTTTGCACCAGCAGAATTTAAGGCTTGGGTAGAGGATGAGAATAAAGTATCCTTCCCTTGGTCCATGATTGATAAAATCACACCAAGACCAGCAGAGGTAGTGGAAAAAGCACTAATGGAAGACGGAATAGAGGAAATGGCACCGGTCATCACTAGCAAGAACACCTATATCGCTCCCTTTGTGAATGCGGAGGTTCCTCAGTATCTTGTGGTAGAAGATCGTTTCCCAGCCGGTAGACCAGCTCTTGAAAAAGCAGGCGTCTATATGACTGACCGAGACACTGTAAACAAGACGGAACGAATGAAAGTAACCACCTGTTTAAATCCACTTCATACGGCATTAGCTGTGTACGGCTGTCTTTTGGGTTATGAAAGCATTGCGGCTGAGATGAAAGATAAAGAATTAAAGGCCCTTGTTGAGCGAATTGGATACGTAGAAGGAATGCCAGTGGTAACAGATCCTGGTATCTTAAAACCAGTGGATTTCTTAAAAGAGGTCATTGAAGTCCGACTTCCTAACCCATTTATTCCAGATACACCTCAAAGAATTGCGACTGATACCAGCCAGAAAATCTCCATTCGTTTTGGTGAGACCATTAAGGCTTATCTGGAGGAAGAGAATCTTGATGTAGAAAGCCTGACTGCAATTCCTCTTGCCATTGCTGGCTGGCTTCGCTATCTACTGGGAGTGGATGACAACGGAGATTCCATGGAGATCAGCAGTGATCCTATGCTTTCAGAATTAAAAGAACAGTTAAAGGATATTAAGTTTGGGGAGAAAGAGTCTGTAAAGTCTGGACTGAATGGAATCTTATCAAGCCCTATCCTTTTTGGCACGGATCTTGTAAAAGCCGGTCTTTCTGGAAAAATAGAAGTTATGCTTAGTAAGATGCTTGCTGGACCGGGAGCTATCCGTAAGACGTTACAAGAATATTTAAACTCCGCTCATTGAATTTGACTCCTTGCTGTGCTAGAATAAGACATGCGTTATAACATGTTTGAAAGGCAGAGATACCATGAATATACAAATCTTTGGAGCCAAAAAGTGCTTTGATACCAAGAAAGCGGAACGGTATTTTAAGGAACGCGGCATCAAGTACCAGCTCATAGACATAAAGGAAAAGGGTTTAAGTAAGGGAGAGTACCAAAATGTAAGACAGGCAGTAGGAGGCTGGGAAGCTTTGCTTTGTACGGACTGTCGGGATCAGGATGCGCTGGCCCTTATAAAATACTCCCCGGACGAGGATAAGGATGAAAAAATCCTGGAAAACCAACAGGTTTTAAAGACTCCTATTGTCAGAAATGGAAAGCTGGCTACCGTTGGGTACAAGCCTGAGATTTGGAAGAACTGGGAATAAAGGAGGCGCAATGAGAAAACCGGAAAAAGGACAGAAGTGGGTATTTAACAAAGATATTCAAGGAGAACAGGCTTCAGAAGGCGTAGAAAGAAAGATACTGGCTTATGCTGATGAGATGATGTGCGTGGAAAATCATTTTGAAAAGGGAGCCATTGGAAAACTTCATCATCATCCCCATACCCAAATTACCTATGTAGCAAGTGGTAAATTTGAGTTTACCATAGGGGAAGAGACAAAAGTTGTGGAGGCAGGAGATACGCTGTTAAAGCAGGATGGAATTGTTCACGGCTGCGTTTGTTTGGAAAAAGGAATCTTGGTTGATTTTTTTACTCCAATGAGGGAAGACTTTTTATAAGTACTGTGTTCATGAAAAAAGTATAAAGCTATTGATAAAAATGGTATAATATGCTATAAATGATACACATGTGATTAAAGGAGGTGATTTTAGTGGCAAAGTATGTTTGTGAGCCATGCGGATATGTATACGATCCAGAAATCGGAGATCCAGATTCCGGTATTGAGCCGGGTACAGCATTTGAAGATATCCCAGATGATTGGGTATGTCCAGTTTGCGGTGTGGGTAAAGATATGTTCGTAGTAGAAGAATAATGAATGAAACCTTCAAGCGGTTGATGAGTAATTAGCTGGCTTGAAGGTTTTATTTTTTTGAAATCATATTATTGTGAAATCAACCGCTCAAATAACCGATTGACTTCAACTTGCCCGTATCCCCATATATTGTTTGGATAAGAGTAAGCTGGATTACGGACGGCCCCGCCTATCATTAGCCGGTTGGCATCATTTCCTGTCATTCTTACATAGTTTCCTTTGACGATGGCCCATTCAAATACCATTGCTATAATACCGGCCGCATGGGCGGCGGCGGCGCCTGTACCAGTGGCTGTTCCATATTGATTTCCAGGGACTGCACAGGTAATTTGAAAACCAGGTGCTGCAATATCGGGTTTTATCAGTCCAGTCCTTGTATAACCTCTTCCGGATTCTGGAATAATACTGCTGTTATTTTGATTATAGGCAGTTACAGTCAGAGGGTGCCTGGAATTTGCAGGTGCAGTAATGGTAGTATCCGGGTTCGAATTTAAAAAGAAGGTTTCATTTGACAAAAGGTCTCCGGGGGGAAGCCAGGAGTGGAACGTAAAAGGCTCATTTGTGGTAGCTTGGATGCGCAGATACCATATTCCTGGAAGGGCATTATTAAAGCGTAATAGTATCATTTGATCTCCGGTTTTTCCTTCGAAAATTGTGTTATTTACATAGATAGTGGTTTGATTGAATATGAAACTGAATCTCCTGCACTGATTTAAGGTGGGGAAAATTGGCTGAGTGGATTCCCTGTTAGGAGAAGATATATCAATTGTAATTCTAGAGGGAGAAAAGGACCATATTTGCATGGAAAACATAGTGTCTTTTTCTCCTATTCTTAACTCTAGATCATTATAGAACGGAGGAGCAGCCGTGTTATTGAAATAATGTCTTTGATTGTTTCCTTCATTTCCAGCAGATACGGAGACGCCATTGCCCGGAAGAAGAGTAAGGTGGTCTAAATAATCACTGATGGGACCTCTCCCCGAATGGCTGCCTTGACTGGTTCCCATAGCAATGCATATGACCATGGGGCTATTGTTACGTTCGGCTACCGTTACAGCATATCGGCAGCCCAAGAGAATATCAGTCTCCTGATAGCATACCTTGCTTTCTGGTACAAAAAGTAGGGATTTTAAGCTCTCCTTTGCCTCTTTAAGCTTGATTATAATATATTCAGCCTGAGGAACAACTCCCCGGAAAGATTGCTCTTCATTAGGGCTGCCGGCCAGAATGCTGGCAATTGCCGTACCATGCCCGATGGTATCTGTTGTAGGTACGATAGAAAGTGGGTCCTCAGAGTTTAATGCGGTATTGATCTGCTCTCTGGTATATTCTGATCCAAAGGTGAAATTAGTAGGAATAGTTCCTGTTTGCACCGTCTGATCCCAAATAGATACAATCCGGGTACTTCCATCGCTGTTTCGAAAGGCAGGGTGGCTGTAGTCAATACCCGTATCTATCACAGCGACTAAAACACCTCTTCCAAACAGAGCCAGATCAGGATTGTTTTGTACTGTGTTTACGCCGGAGCGCTCAAGACTTACGGTGGAGTTTTGTACATATAACGTTGGAAAGCTGCTGTAGGAATGCCGTCCTATATCACAGGGGTTAGGAGTTCCAATTGGGATATGGAGCAGGGAATTTTGACGGTTTAAGTAAGTAATGTTGTCGCCGGTATCGTATGTCGGAGCCAAAGCCGTAGTGATTAATAAGTCATAGTAGCTGTTATCTATAATTTTGGACAAAATCAACCCCCCTGCCAATTTTAGCAAAGCATATGCTATATATTATGCAGGGGGGATTAGATTATGAGTTTTAGCTGTTTGTTTGTGGAGCGCTGGCTTCTGGTCCTTTTGTTTCACTTGCGGGTGTTCCATCAACAGGCGGAACCTGAGTGGTGTCTGTGTTTGGTGTTACATTTGGTGTAAAGTTGGATTTTCCGGCCTTTTTTAGATATTCAATGATTCCCTTTGCGTCTGCTTCTCCAAGTGCCTGATATGACTCCTCTGTAGAAAGATAGGAAGTCAGATCACTGGTATGGTTTAGAAATCCGTGTTCGATAATAAAACCTCTGATGCCATACATCTGGGAGTAACGTGGAATCGCATAATAATCAGCCATGCTTCCATCAGGGAATAGGGTTCCGTTTTGAGAATCTCTAAGAATCAGCCCTCGGTTATGTAGACCAATTGAGCTTAGCTGGTTTAAAATAGTATTGGCAGCATCTTGGGACTGCAGGGCAAGTTCATTGTTGAAACGACCTGTTTTGGGAGCCATGGAGCTTACACCGTAGGCATTCTTAACGGTTCCGTTGCCAGGAGCAGAGTCTACGTGCTGGCTGACAAACAAATCTGCCTTAACGGAAGCAGCTAATGCGGCACGCTGTTCCAGAGGAACCGTTTTCTCCACACTGTCCTTTGTTAATAAGACAATATAATCCGTGTTTTCTTCCAGGTACTTCTTTGTATAAGTGGAGATTTTCATATTAATCTCATCTTCGTAATACTTCACTCCATTATATTCAAAGTTACAGCCGGAATAATGACCATTTACCTTCCCATGTCCTGGATCTAAAACAACCACTAATTTAGAGGAACGGTTAGCTCCAGGCCCGATAAGCGGAGCACTTATTTTAGAAACTGGAGGAGCAAACGCCGGTCCGGTTTCCTCCTCCGCCCATGCGGTAGACATAGCTGTGGTGGAAATAAGAGTTGCCAGTAGTAAGGCACTGGCGGAAGCCGTTAATACGTTTTTAAAATTGATCATGACAGATCCTCCCGAATATTAGCATTTTATCTCATATTATAACACTTTTGGAAAGAATTTGTAAATGGTCTTATTTGATTTCTTTCCATCTTATGATAAAATGAACAGGCAGAAAGAAAGCAAGAGAGAGAGGCCATTGTATGAAATTATATTTTGCACCTATGGAGGGGATCACTGGGTACATTTACCGGAATGCCCACCATAAGTATTTTAAAGATATAGATGTGTATTTCACCCCATTTATTGTACCAAACCAGAATCGGTTATTTCCTTCCAAAGAGAAAAACGATATTCTGCCGGAGCACAATGAGGGGCTGAAACTCATCCCACAAATTCTAACCAATAAAGGGGATGATTTTATATGGGCAGCAAGAGAACTTTCACAGTATGGTTATCAGGAAGTTAATTTAAATCTTGGATGTCCATCAGCGACGGTTGTGACAAAAGGAAAAGGATCTGGCTTCTTAAGCGAACCGGAAAAACTGGATCATTTTCTTGATGAGATATTCTCAGCCCTTGATATGAAAATATCCATTAAGACTAGAATCGGAAAAGACCATCCGGACGAATTTAGCCATTTGATGGAAATCTATAATAAATATCCAATGAAAGAGCTGATTATTCATCCCAGGGTCCAAAAAGATTTTTATAAAAACCAGCCCAACCTTCCAGTATTTAAAGAGGCCTTTTTATCAAGTAAAAATCCCCTTTGTTATAATGGAAATCTATTTGAGCGTAAGGATTATGAAATGATTACAAATGAATTTCCAAATCTGGACCGGGTAATGATGGGAAGAGGACTGATTGCGAATCCTGGGCTTGCAGAAGAGTTTAGGTATGGAAATAAATCGGATAAAGAACGTTTTAGAGCCTTTCATGATGAGGTGCTATCCGGGTATCAGAAGGTTATTTCCGGGGATAGAAATCTCTTGTTTAAGATGAAAGAACTATGGGCATATCTGATACAAAGCTTTGATGCTGGAGACAAGCATGTGAAGAAAATCCGCAAAGCACAAAACCTTTTTGATTACCTAAGTGCAGTGGATGTTCTATTTAGAGATTTGAATTTAAAATGGAATATTTTGTGATTGAGTAGTTGAAATTAACTATATCTTGTGGTATATTTTTATAGTACATCTAATAACAGTAATTGGTATTGATATTTGTTCTATAGAATGGTGGGAATAATTGATGGATATAAGAGATAAATATAAAGAACTTTTACAACTATTTCAGGAGCTGCCTGAGTTTAATGCTACACTAAAGAGTATAGAAGAGAAGTGGGAGGAGCCTTCCTATAGCCTTACCCTTCTTTATGATAAATTCAAGACGTTTTATAAAGGGGAAGAAAGTCTATCTGATCGGTTTAAGTTACTGATACAAGCCGCCGTAGAACTGACCACCCAGGAGGCACCAGACTGGGAGTACATTGGTGCCAGGTTGTTGATACTCCAATTTGAAGAGAATCTTAAAGCGGAGCTGCAACAACAGAATATCAGAACTTTTTATGAAAAAATATATGCTTTAACACAGGAAGGTCTCTACGGAGATTATATACTGGAGCATTATAACAAGGAAGATGTTGACCGCTATGAGACATACATAGTTGCGTCCAGAAATCATCTTTTTAATTACTCAGGACTAGAGCTACTGCTTAGTCGGTATGTAATAAGAAACCATCACAACGTTCCCTTGGAGACACCACAGGAGATGTTTCTTGGTATTGCTATGCATCTTGCTATGGAAGAAAAGAGGGACAGGGATGGCTGGGTGAAGCGTTTTTATGATATGTTGAGCTCATTAAAGGTAACTATGGCTACGCCAACTCTATCCAATGCCAGAAAGCCTTATCATCAGTTATCTTCCTGCTTTATTGACACGGTTCCAGATAGTCTGGATGGAATTTACCGTAGTATTGATAGTTTTGCGAAAGTAAGCAAATTCGGAGGCGGTATGGGGCTTTACTTTGGCAAGGTACGTGCAGCCGGAAGTACCATACGTGGGTTTAAGGGAGCAGCTGGAGGCGTGATCCGCTGGATTAAGCTGGCCAATGACACGGCAGTAGCCGTAGATCAACTGGGAGTGCGACAGGGAGCCGTCGCCGTATATCTGGATGCCTGGCATAGGGATTTGCCAGAGTTTCTCGCCATCAGAACCAATAATGGAGATGACCGGATGAAAGCCCACGATGTCTTTCCCGCAGTCTGTTACCCCAATCTATTTTGGAAGCTTGCAAAGGAGAACATTGAAGGGGACTGGCATCTGATGTGCCCTCACGATGTCCTTACCATAAAAGGCTGGTCGCTGGAAGATTCTTATGGAACCCTTTGGGAGGAGCGCTATTACGATTGTATCAACGACAGTCGGATTCAGAAGCGAGTGATTCCCATTAAGGATATTATTCGCCTTGTGTTAAAAAGTGCTGTTGAGACAGGAACGCCTTTTGCCTTTAACCGAGACATTGTAAATGAAGCAAATCCCAACAGTCACAGCGGTATCATCTATTGCAGCAATCTCTGCACGGAAATCGCTCAAAATATGAGTGGTGTGGAAGAAATCGAGCAGCGCTATGAAACTGTCAATGGAGAAACTGTTGTGGTTACTGTGACAAAGCCTGGAGATTTTGTAGTATGTAACCTGGCTAGTCTTTCTTTAGGAAAGATTGACCTAAAAGATTCTGATGAGTTAACGCAGCTTACCAGGAGCGCCATAAGGGCTCTTGACAACGTGATTGATCTGAATTTCTTTCCAGTTCCCTATGCAAAACTTAACAATCTCCGTTACAGACCGGTAGGATTAGGGGTGAGTGGTTATCATCATATGCTGGCAAAGAACCAAATCTCATGGGAGTCCGAAGAACATCTGGAATTTGCAGACCGCATATTTGAAGCCATTAATTTTGCAGCCATTGAAGCTAGTTGCGATATTGCCGCGGAGAAAGGCAGTTATGAGAAGTTTGAAGGCAGTGATTGGCAGACTGGAACCTATTTTACCAAACGAGACTATGATTCACCGGACTGGAATCGTTTGCGCCAAAAAGTAGGGGATAAGGGCATGAGAAATGGTTGGCTGATAGCCATCGCGCCTACTAGCAGCACCAGCATGATCGCCGGTACTACGGCGGGGCTTGATCCTGTTATGAGCCGGTATTATCTGGAAGAAAAGAAAAACGGTCTTGTTCCCCGTGTAGCCCCGGATTTGACTCCCGAAACCTTTTGGAGATATAAAAATGCACATCTGATTGATCAGAAGTGGTCCATTCAGGCAGCAGGGGTCCGTCAGAGACATATAGACCAGGCCCAAAGCATGAATCTATACATTACCAACGACTATACCCTCCGTCAGGTATTAAACCTTTATATTCTGGCATGGGAATGGGGCGTAAAGACCCTGTATTATGTTCGGTCCAAGAGTCTGGAAGTTGAGGAATGCGAATCCTGCTCCAGTTGATTTTACACATCTAATCATGCAAGTACAAAGAAGGGAGCAGGAAAACTCTATGGAACAATTAAGGAAACGACCGCTATTTAACCCCGACGGTGACACTGATGTAAGAAAACGTCGGATGATAAACGGCAATACTACAAATCTCAATGATTTTAACAATATGAAATATTCCTGGGTAAGTGACTGGTATCGCCAGGCTATGAATAACTTTTGGATACCAGAAGAAATCAATTTAGGTAAGGATACCAAAGATTATCCTTTGCTAAGCAAGCCAGAGCGAAGAGCTTATGATAAGATCTTATCCTTTCTGGTGTTCTTAGACAGCATACAAACGGCTAATCTCCCAGCCATCGGAGAATATGTGACCGCAAATGAGATTAACCTTTGTCTTTCCATTCAGACCTTCCAGGAAGCCGTTCATAGCCAGAGTTATAGCTATATGCTAGACTCTATCTGTGAACCTCAGACCAGGAACGAGGTGCTTTACCAGTGGAAAAGTGACCCTTATCTTCTTAAGAGAAATACATTCATTGGCAATCTTTACAATGAATTTCAAACGGATAAAAGCTCTTTTGCCTTTATGAAGGTAGTAGTCGCTAATTATATCTTAGAAGGAATTTATTTCTACAGCGGATTTATGTTCTTTTATAATTTAGGCCGGAATCAAAAGATGACAGGCTCCTCTCAGGAAATTCGTTATATCAATCGTGATGAGAATACTCATTTATGGCTGTTTCGCAATATGATCTTAGAACTTGTTAAGGAGGAATCACAGCTATTTACAAAAGAATGTGTAGAAACTTACCGCAATATGATACGTGAGGGCTGCGAACAGGAGATGGAGTGGGGCTGTTATGCCATTGGTGATGAAGTACCTGGATTAACGTCCCAGATGATTACTGATTATATTAAGTATCTTGGCAACTTGCGTTGTGCAAGTCTTGGCTGGGAACCCGTATACGAAGGTTATGACAGGGAACCAGAGAGTATGTCCTGGGTCAGCCAGTACAGCAATGCTAATTTAATAAAAACAGATTTTTTTGAAGCCAGAAGTACGGCATATGCAAAGAGCAGCGCTTTGATTGATGATTTATGATAGTAGAATGAACCCAGCAGATGTGGCTACCTTGACAAACTTTTTTTTTCATGTTACTATAACAATACTCTCATAGAAGAGTACCAGTTAGGGGCAGTACTGGTTTCGACAGGGGCTATGCAGCTGGTGAAGCTATCCGTATGCGATGCGTCAAATGGCAAACTTAAATTTAAACGCTAACAATAATAAATTAGCTTTAGCAGCGTAAGCTGCTTGTCGGCCTTAAGGCACTCACACTTTAAGATCCCGGCATCGACTATGTGAGAAACGACGTGTACAAAGCTTTGAGTATACGGTCGTATTATGAAGCTACTAAAGCTGCAAGGGTGTCAGCTCTCGTGCAGTGGAGGGAATGTCAATAAACTGACTATGATAGTAGAAGAACAGGGAATTAGTTTTTGGACACGGGTTCAAATCCCGTCTGCTCCACTTTAGTAAAAAACCGTTAAATGCCTTAAAATAAAGGGATTTAGCGGTTTTTTAATTGTGTGACAGTAAAAAA
>DLJZ01000009.1:42813-43803 GCA_002478865.1 Hungatella sp. UBA7603 | reverse complement strand
GTAGGCCCGGTGTCGCCAGTGGGTCCAGTAGGCCCCGTGTTGCCAGTCGGTCCGGTAGGCCCCGTATCACCGGTCGGTCCGGTAGGCCCCGTGTTACCAGTGGGTCCAGTAGATCCAGTGCCCCCTGTCGGTCCGGTAGGCCCGGTGTCGCCAGTCGGTCCAGTAGGCCCAGTGCCGCCGGTAGGTCCAGTAGGCCCCGTGTCGCCAGTCGGTCCGGTAGGCCCGGTGTCACCAGTGGGTCCAGTAGATCCAGTGCTACCGGTAGGTCCGGTAGGCCCGGTGTCACCTGTAGGTCCGGTAGGACCAGTATCACTCGTCGGTCCAGTAGGACCGGTATTGCCGGTCGGTCCGGTCGGTCCAGTATCCCCGGTCGGTCCCGTCGGTCCAGTGCCCCCTGTCGGTCCAGTAGAACCGGTAGCACCGATCGGTCCCGTAGGTCCGGTATCGCCCGTAGGTCCGGTAGGTCCAGTATCGCCGGTCGGTCCAGTTGCTCCAGTATCGCCGGTAGGTCCCGTAGGTCCGGTAGCACCGGTAGGTCCAGTAGGTCCGGTAGTGCCAGTAGGTCCGGTAGAGCCGGTTGGTCCAGTAGATCCAGTATCGCCAGTAGGTCCGGTAGGTCCAGTATCGCTGGTAGGTCCAGTAGGCCCAGTAGCACCAGTAGGTCCGGTAAGTCCGGTGTCGCCAGTAGGTCCGGTAGGTCCAGTATCGCTGGTAGGTCCAGTCGCGCCGGTAGGTCCAGTAGGACCGGTATCACCAGTAGGTCCAGTATCGCTGGTAGGTCCGGTAGGTCCAGTAGCACCAGTAGGACCGGTAGATCCGGTAGCACCAGTAGGTCCAGTATCGCTGGTAGGTCCGGTAGGCCCAGTCGCGCCGGTAGGTCCAGTAGGACCGGTATTACCAGTAGGTCCGGTAGGTCCAGTATCGCTGGTAGGTCCGGTAGGTCCAGTCGCACCAGTAGGACCGGTATCGCCAGTGGGTCCAGTCGGTCCG
>DLJZ01000009.1:42471-42629 GCA_002478865.1 Hungatella sp. UBA7603 | reverse complement strand
GTCCAGTGGGTCCGGTAGAGCCAGTAGGTCCAGCGTCGCCAGTAGGTCCAGTGAGTCCAGTCGGTCCGGTAGAGCCAGTAGGCCCCGTGTCACCAGTCAGTCCAGTATCACCAGTAGGTCCAGCGTCGCCAGTAGGTCCAGTGGGTCCAGTCGGTCCG
>DLJZ01000009.1:0-42346 GCA_002478865.1 Hungatella sp. UBA7603 | reverse complement strand
TCCGGTAGAGCCAGTATCTCCATTAAGCCCAGCCGGTCCTGTGTCTCCGGTCAGCCCAGTAGAGCCAGTATCACCGGTAGGCCCAGTAGAGCCAGTATCACCGGTAGGTCCAGTAGGTCCAGTAGCTCCGGTACCCCCAATAAATCCGGTCGGCCCAGTGGGACCCAGAGGCCCTGTATCGCCAGAAGGTCCGGTCGGCCCAGTGGGACCCAGAGGCCCTGTATCGCCAGAAGGTCCGGTCGGTCCGGTGGCTCCCTGAGCTCCAGTATCCCCTTTCGATCCGGTCGGTCCAGTGGGACCCAGAGGCCCGGTATCACCAGAAGGTCCGGTCGGTCCAGCCGCTCCCTGAGCTCCAGTATCCCCATTCGATCCGGTCGGCCCAGTGGGACCCAGAGGCCCTGTATCGCCAGAAGGTCCGGTCGGTCCGGTGGCTCCCTGAGCTCCAGTATCTCCAGTCGATCCGGTTGGCCCAGTGGGACCTTGAGGCCCTGTATCACCAGAAGGTCCGGTCGGTCCAGCCGCTCCCTGAGCTCCAGTAGCCCCAGTCGGTCCGGTCGGTCCAGTAGCCCCAGCCGGACCTACACAACGACAACAACGACAGCATTGGCACGGGCAAGGTTCACAATTTATTTTTCCTTGATTGGAACATCTATCCGATGAACATTTTTTTCCGCCACAACAATCGCATATATTCATTCCTTGTAAATCCTCAGGCTGCATAATACTCCTTCCTATCAAATATTTAGCAATGTAATTTGATACTTAAGGTATTATATTCTAGCAGCATTAAGCCTTGCTAATAAAGGTCAAGCCTATTTTGAATAAAAATTAAAATAACTGGGGATAAAATGGGCGAATTCAATAATTTTTATGCTTTATCAAAAACAGAAACGTTTAAGGACTTATATATTACCGTTTAACAGTGGATGAATAATACATTCCTGTTTATAAAGTGGATGATATCAACTCTCTTATCACAGACAACAATGAATTGTTAGATATCCATGCATGAGTAAATGAAGCAATTGAAAATGGCTTTTAGGAGTTGGATCTACAAGAAATGAAGTGCCATTAGTATAATCAGCAAATCCATTAAAGTGTGAAAGAAAGCGCAGAGTGTATAGGGCATCGATTCAATATTATGCAAGTATGTTATGAGGGAATTATGCGGTAAAAGCTATGCAGATATAATAAAGAAGATGCTGACTGTTTGATAAAGCGGTAATTGTATTCTTCACCCTTGTGTGAAGGTAAAATTAAAATAGGTAAAGTAAGGACTCCATGTATTTTGTAAATTTAATAGAAAAAACGGTTGATAAAAAAGAGAAAATGGAATATTATGGAAGATAAGAGATGATATTGGACAGGCAAGAAGGAGGTGGCTGCGATAAGCGCCGTTCTGTTTGGAAAATATCAACTATACGGCATCTTGGGAACCGGTCGGGCAGGAACAGTTTTTCTGGCGGTTCATCTTGGGCTTGAGGAATACCGCGCGATCAAACGGGTACCCAAAAGCTTTCTTAATTACGATCGTTTCAGACGAGAAGCCCTTGTTCTAAAGGAGCTTCGCCATCCCGGAATCCCCATTGTTTATGACGTAGAAGAAGACGAATCTTATAGTTATTTAATCGAAGAGTATCTGGAAGGAGAATCTTTGTACGACCTTGTGAAAAAGCAAGGCCATCTATCTAGGGAACTGGCCATATTTTATGGAATCCAGTTAACCAATATCATTCAATACCTGCATTCCGCAGGAACAAATCCCATTTTACATTTGGATTTACAGCCTAAGAACTTAATGTTGTGTCATGACACTGTGAAGCTAATCGATTTTGGACTTGCTGCGTCTATGGATGAGGCCAACGAGCCAGGCAAGCGATACGGAACCGTAGGATGTGCGGCACCGGAGCAGTATAAAAAAGAAGGAATTCTTGATGAGAGAACAGATATCTATGCCATTGGTGCTATTCTCCACTATTTATATACAGGAACATTTCCCAAACTGCCCTTTCAACCGGACCAAGCAGCGGATTCTAATTTGCTTGCCATCATATCAGAGTGCATCATGGAAGAAAAAGAAGAGCGCTTTTCATCGGCACAAGAGCTGGGAGAAAGGCTAAAACAGCTTAAAAACATAGGAACGGCTGCAAAAGACCGTCTACAATCATCATCTCTTACCATTGCTCTGTTCGGGAGCAAGTCAGGGGCCGGAGCGACTCATATTGGAATCGGCCTGTCTGTCTATCTTAGAAATCAAGGTTACCCCAATTTATTAGAAGAAAAAACCGATTCCGGAATGGGCGCCGGGATGAGTCATTATGCCGGAGGAAGCCGGGACCAGTATGGGCTTATGCGGCATCATGGTTTTGTGTGGAAACCCTATTACGGCCCAGGAGTAAAGTTAAAGGATCCCCCCATAAATGTGAGAATACTGGATTATGGTGCCAGTGATGAAGCGCTCCTCACCGGAGATATCAATGCGGTCTTGATGATTTGTGACGGCAGTCCATGGAGTGTCAGCCAGTCTAAACGGGCGGCTAGCCAAGTAGTAAAAAAGGGGCTGCCATATGCAATTGTATACAATCACACAGATTTAAAGGCCAAAATCAAGCTTCCGGAGGGAGTACTAGCCACTCGTTGTTTTCGTGCGCCTAACTTTCCGGATCCATTTTCCATAGATAAGGAAGCCCACCATTTTTATGAGATGCTTTTATCAACGCTTTTAGAAGACAAAAGCATGGAGAAACGGTGGTTTCTAGGAATAAAAAAGAGGCTGATGTCATGGTTTTTGGGAATAGGTAAGTCCTTTTGGAAGGAAAGGTAATTATGAAAGGGAAGAGAAAGTCGTTTTGGCCATTTCAAAGGTTTGGAACGAAAGAGGTGAGCCAGGAGACCATTGGCATTATTGGTACAGGAGACAGCGTGGGCGCAACTCATTTTGCAATTATGACTGCAGGGTATTTAAGCGGTGTTTTAAGACGAAGATGTGCTGTTTTGGAATGGAACAGTCATGGCGATTTTGCTCGTATGAAAAGGGGATGCGCAAAGGAAGACAATAAGAGCACAGCTTTCAAAATCCTTGAGGTCAAGTATTATGAAAATGCGGGGATTAATACACTTTTGATGTGTAAAAAATCTGGATACGAGACGGTGATTGTGGATTATGGCACCGTGGGGGACGGCGGATTTAAGGAGTTTTTAAGATGCGACAGGCAATTTGTTTTAGGAAGCTTAAGTGAGTGGCAGATGGAGGCGTTTCTGGAGTTTGAGAGTAAAGGGAATAAGGCGGAAAAGAGCTGGGAAACCTTCCTGACATTTGGGAGTGAAGAAGCCAGAAAAAATATGGAAAAGAGGCTTAAACGCCCGGTACGAAGAATTCCAGTTTCAGTAGACGCGTTTGCTGTCACCGGAGAAGTTATGAAATTTTACCAGCAGTTATTTTAAGACCGCAAAAGAGGATTTTTGTCACGCAACAATCCTTGTGGTCCTCTTTCGCGCGGTCTTCTTACAAAAGAGTTTACAGGGGAGATACTTATGAAAAAAGATAATGCCAGAGACCGGGCGGAGGGTATCGATAAAGCCCAATATCTGGAGGGGCTTAAAAAATATCGGGATCTGGGAATCTCCATAGTTATAGATGGGGAAGAACTGCCAGAAGAAGATTGGAGTAAAATATTTGAAGTAAAGGAGGATGATTATTTTTATATGGCGGACTATATACCGGATGAAACAACCGGGAAGCTACAAGAGATAAGATTTGATAAAATCTATAATCGATAATTATCCAGTGACATATGGGATGCGAATTGGGATGCCATCTTCAGCCTAAAGTTGGTTTGCCTGCGCATCAGGGTGGGATCAGGGGATGAATGAACGTAATGAAAATGTAAATTCCAAAAATCAGGAAATATGATATAATCGAAAAGAAAATGTACAACCATGGATAAATAGCACCATTAGATAGCAGGAGGATAGCAGATGAATCGAAAAGCCGTGCCGGTTTTCGTGGCGCTGGGATTGATGTTTATATTAATCTTCGGATTTTTTGGAAGCCGAATTTTGGAGCGATATATTCCAACAAATGAAAAGGCAGATATCACACAACTGTTGGGAGCAACCGATAAAAAAGTAGCCCTTTTTCTCAATGAGGAATTACAGCAAGAGAAGGGGATTTATGTAGAAGGTCAGACCTACCTCCCCATTGACTGGGTCAATCGTACACTAAATGAACGTTTTTACTGGGATATCAATGAAAAGCTTTTGGTCTATGCACTGCCTGACTCCATTGTCTATGCAGATCATACCACCATGGGAAGCACCGGAAAACCCCTTATTTGGGTCGATCAAAACGATGTGTATCTTTCAGCCGGATTGGTGTCCAACTATACAGATATTAGAGTAACAGCGTATGATGGCGCTCAGAATAAGAGAGTTTACATAAACGATACATGGGATGTGTTAAATACAGCCGTAGTAATGAAAAATAGCAATATCCGGGTTAAGGGAGGCGTAAAGAGCCCTATCATAACCTGGGCTGCAAAGGGAAGTCGTGTTACGGTAGTCGAATCCATGAAACGATGGGATAAAGTACGCACAGAAGACGGGTTCGTTGGTTATGTAGAACACAGACGTCTTTCTGAGAAATCAAGCGAGACATTAAAAAGCACCTTTGAAAAACCAGTTTATAAAAATATAACCATGGATGAACCAGTTACCCTTGCCTGGCATCAGTTAACCACTGCCGAGGGAAATTCATCCTTTGACAACCTTATCGCCAATACAAAAGGAGTCAATGTAATTTCTCCTACTTGGTATGAGCTTACGGATAACGAAGGGAATTTCCGTTCCCTGGCTGATGCAGGGTACGTGAAAAAGGCTCATGAAAAAGGATTAAAGGTATGGGCGCTAATCAATAATTTTAGTAAGGATGTGAACACGGAGATTCTTTTATCAAAGACAACCACCAGGCGTAAGCTGATTGAATCTTTGATGGCTGAGGCGGAAAAGTATGGGTTTGATGGAATTAACCTGGACTTTGAAGGGATTAAAGAAGAAGCCGGAGTTCATTACATCGAGTTTATCCGGGAACTTTCCATATCCTGCCGGAAAAAGGGACTTGTTTTGTCGGTTGATAACTATGTTCCTATGGCTGGGAATAAGTTTTATAACCGAAAGGAACAGGGGATTGTTGCCGATTATGTAATTATCATGGGATATGATGAACATTATTCCGGAGGGAATTCAGGTTCTGTCGCTTCCATTGGATATGTAGAAAACGGCGTGAAGGACACCCTTTTAGAAGTACCCAAGGAAAAGGTTGTTTTGGCCATTCCATTTTACACCAGAGTTTGGACGGAAGATGAAAATGGAAAAACCACATCCTCATCCATTGGAATTGCAAAAGCAAAGGATTGGGTTAGTGAGAATCAGGTGGAATTAAGCTGGTTGGATGAATCCGGTCAATATTATGGAGAAATTAAGACCTCTGATGGGCTTAAGAAGATTTGGCTGGAAGAAGAGCGTTCCACTGGACTTAAGATGAATCTAATCAAACAGTATAATCTGGCAGGAGTTGCCTGTTGGAAGCTTGGATTTGAACCCGCTGATCTTTGGGATGAGATTAAGTTGAATAACAAATAAACAAATGAGAGTATAAGACAGGAAGGTCATGTCATGAAAAAGAGTTTCCTATTGGCAGCAGTCATAGCAGCCGTATGTGTATCAGCAGGCTGTTCGCTAAAACAGCAGGTGCCGGATAACACAACAGAGAGTGGAGAAAGTGCCACAGAAACAGAGGCGCCATCTACGATAGCTCCCACAACAGAGGACACCCAGCAGAGCGCAGAAAGCCCATCGCCTGAGACAGAGATGGAAAAAGGCGTGAAAATTGTGATTGCTACTGATACGCATTATCTTGCAAAAGACTTGACGGACTTTCAAAAAAGCTTTCAATATACTGTAGATCATGGGGACGGAAAGGTGATGCCATATATCTGGGAGATCACCGATGCTTTTATAGAAGAAGTGAAGGAAGAGAAGCCGGATGTTGTAATTCTTAGTGGAGATCTGACTTATAACGGGGAAAAAGAAAGCCATAATCAATTTGCAGCAAAGCTTCAAGAGATTGAGGATGTAGGAATCCCCGTTATTGTAATACCAGGCAATCATGATATCAATAACCCGCAAGCTGCCCGTTTTACAGGGGATTCTAAAGAAAAATCTAATTCTATCACTCCCCAGGAATTCGAGGAAATCTACCAGGACTTTGGATATAATGAAGCGGTCAGCCGGGATAGTGCATCACTTAGTTATGTCTATCAGATTGACGATAGCACCAGAGCTTTCATGCTTGATAGCAGTCAGTATGAGCCTAGAAATCTGGTTGGTGGAATGATAAAAGATGATACCTATGATTGGATCGAGGAACAGATGGAGGAAGCTCACGATCTTGGAATGAAGGTAATTCCAGTGAGCCACCACAATCTTCTAGACGAGAGTGAGGTCTATTTAGATGATTGCACCATTGAACATAGCGAGCAGCTTATTGATCAGTTGGAAAGCTGGGAGGTCCCGCTTTATTTAAGCGGCCACCTGCATGTCCAGCATTATATGAAGTCCACTAAAGAGACGGGGATACAGGAAATCGTTACCAGCTCCTTATCCACCCCTCCCTGTCAGTATGGGATACTGTATTATGGAGAAGATGGTTGGTTTCGGTACCATACAAAGGCTCTTGATATGAAGGCATGGGCTTTAAAGACGGGGAATAAGGATAAGAATCTTTTGGATTTTAAGGTCTATGGAAATCGGTTTTTAAATAAGGTATTTTACAATCAGGCTCAGGATGAATTTGACCGTAGAGACGACCTTAAAGGTCTTACAAAGTATCAAAGAGATCAGATGGCGAAAGTATATGCTGAGCTTAATGTGGCCTGTACGGCTGGAAAGGTCTATTCCATCCGGGATAAAGTCATGAAAAAACCTGGTTATAAAATGTGGGAGGAAGAGGGCTATCAGAGCATTCTATCCCAGTACCTGCAATGGATTACATCAGATGGAACAAAAGACTATAATTTACTGGACAAAGAATGATGGAAAGTCGTCTTAACTGGTTCTTTTTTATTTCACTGTAAGATATAATTCATTAAGAATGTGTTTCGGGTAGATAATGTGAAATTAAGAAAATGGGAACCGTTTATGGCGGTGATTTTGCTTGTATTGGTATATGTCGTATCCAGCCATGCCGGGAAGATGACGGCAGGTGTCAGTGTGAAGGCAGGCAAGGAAAAACCCGTGATTGTAATCGATGCCGGACATGGAGGGAATGATCCGGGTAAGATTGGAATTGATGGGACTCTGGAAAAGGATATCAATCTTCAGATTGCTTATCGGTTGAAAAAATACCTAGAGGCATCTGACGTTGATGTGGTGCTGACAAGGAAGAATGACAATGGACTTTATACAGAGCGAGACAGCAGAAAAAAGATGGCTGATATGACGAAACGGTGTGACCTCATCAATGATTCGAGCCCAGATCTTACCGTCAGCATTCATCAAAACAGCTACCATCAGGAGGAAATTTCCGGAGGACAGGTATTTTACTATAAGAAATCAGATAAGGGAAAACGGCTGGCGGAAATCATACAGAAAAGATTTGATTACGTTCTGGGTGAGAAGAATACAAGACTGGCAAAATCAAACGATAATTATTACTTATTGCTGCATGTGAAATCCCCTATCGTAATTGTGGAATGTGGATTTTTAACAAACTGGAAAGAAGCAGCGTCACTAAATTCAGAGGAATACCAGGACCGTGTGGCCTGGACGATCCATATGGGAATCATGGAATATTTAAATGGAAGATAAGAAGTACCCTGGTGATTAGACACGATAGATCGGCTGTGTTTCATCATCAGGGTACTATTTTTTGTATTGTATTTCAATTATGGAGAGCAAGATACAAGCTTTCGCTTATACGATATAAGAAGTATCGTATATAGAGATAGAATTTCAGGTAAGGACATAGTCTACCTCATTGTCAGATAAAGTCTGAATTAAGATTGTGAGTCATCTGTTTCTGACTTATCTTTAGAGTCGGCAGAAGATAATGGATTGTCCGTCTCATCTGCTTGAACTTCATTTTCCGGTTTTTTGGCATCTTCATTCCTCTTTGATATGGAATCTAAGGAGTCTCCCAGCTTTTCTGCAATCTCCGATGTTAACTTATTAGATCGGCTTTCCAGTTGGGCAATTTTCTCTAATTTTGACGCAGTGCTACCGTTGATGGAATGTACTTCTGCATTCATCGCCCTTATCTTACCATCTATTTGGTTTTTAACAGAAGTTATTACCTCTGCATGGTCGGTGCCATTGGTTAATGCAGTCAAGTCATCTAACTGGTCCTTTTCCATCTCTTCTTTTGTCTTTGGTTTTTCATAAATCTTACCAGTGTTGTCCTCAGATTCTTTTTCATCCTTATCTTTTGATTGAAGTTGAAGGATCTGCTGGTCAATGTCTTTCATCTGCTGTTCATATTCTTTGAGTTGTAGATCCAACCCGGATGTCCCGTTTTCAGCAGCGGAATTCATTAAGGATTCTTTCCTTTCCTGCAAAGCTTCCTTTTGTTTCATTAACTGTTCGATCATACTCTGTTTTTTCCCCGCTGGAGAAACCGCAATCATATCAGTCTTGGACCTATCTGCCTTTATACCATTTAAGGCTTCGTTTTTGATTGCAGCCGATTGGTTTATGGACTGAATATTAAGCCCCCTAGGTGATGCACTCAACGTTCCGATATACATGATATTCCCTCCTATCTGTAGTTTCTATGTAATGTATCGGTTATTTGTCATCCGATATAAGAGGGATGCAGTAAACGGTAAAGTTACTGTGGTGAACGGGATTTTACGTCCTCTTGCATCAACGGGAGCATGGCGGAGAAATGAAAGATTCTATTCTCAGTAGATAGCTCCAGAGTTCCATTACAGCGATCTATGGCCTGCTTGATGTTTGAAAGACCAATTCCGTGAAATTCAGAATCTTTCTTGGTCGATTGAAAAAAGCCGGATTTTTCCATGTAGAACCAGGGTAAGGGGTTTTTTATCTCAATCATAAGGCAGGAATGACGGACATAGGAGACTGCCTTTATGGTTTTTATATCTTCTTTTGAAAGCTTTGTGCAAGCTTCCAATGCATTATCAAGGGCATTGCTTAAGATAATGCATAAGTCCATAGGTGCCAGCATTTCAAAAGAAGGAAAGATCAGATCGGTTTCAAGAGCAATCCCTCCTGCGTGTGCGAGAACTAGCTTTTCCCTTATAATAGCATCTGCATAAACATTACCTGTGGAAATATGGGGAGATAAGGAGTTGACCGTTTGGGTAATGGAATTTAGATATTCTCCAGCTTCTGAAGCTTTCCCGTTGGATATCAGATTTTTTATACACAGCATATGATTTTTAAAATCGTGGCGAAACGCTGACAGTTGTTTTTCTTCTTCCTTCCATGCCGCCATTTGCTGTTCCAAAAATAAGTTTTGTTGTTTTTCCAGTGCAAGAATTAATCTCCGGTCAACATAATAGAGAGAAAACAAAAGGAGAATCACTCCGGTAATGGCAGCAATTGAGATGAGTATATTGGTCCATAGGCTGTTATCAGAATCCATGCGGCTGGTTCCGTAATAAATCACGGAGTATTTTATGAAGCAGGACAGTATCAGCAGATAGAAGTTCCCTTCTATCGTAATTTCCCCCTGGAGATGCCTGTATTTTCTTGCCACCCACTCTAAAACTACGGCGAAGAAGAGAAGGGTTAAAATATCGCATAGACCATATAATAAGTCAAATAATAAAGAATGATCCACCACCTTTTTCGCAGCATACTGAATCAGAGGAAGAAAGATAAAGCTGGAAGTGTATCCCAGGCCGTCCATGAAAATTGCGATCATTACTTTTTTCCCAGTATCACTTTGGAACAAAGCGATTACCATAAAAATGGTAGTGAGAAGAAAGAAAACTTGTTGTGGAAAAATCTTGTACAGCCCGCAGTTTATGTTGATAAAACTTACCAGTCCTTGAATCACTGCGATTCCAAGAAGAGTCACAATCTTACTAAATCTGGCTTTAAGAATTCTGCTTAGAAAATGATATTCAATCAAAACAGAAAATAAATACTGAATTATGATAACCCCTCCTTCTGCATCTGCTTCATAAATGCAATGGAAAAGTCCTGATATTTTCGCTTGCTCACAGGAATGAATTCCCCGTTTGTTATGAGCAGATCGGTTTTGCAGATTTGCATTACGAAGTCCATATTTACAATGAAACTTCTATGACATCGAAAAAAATGGGCAGGGAGACATTTTTCCAGTGTATCCAGCTTTCCATAAAAATCAACGTTACCGGTCTGGGAGTGGACAGTTACCTTTCTGTTACTTACCTCCAGATAAAGGATGTCAGAATAAGAAAATCGCTGAATGCAAGAACCGGTTTGAACGGTGAGAAATTGTGTTTTTGCAGAGGTTAGTTGTTCAATCACATGATCTAAAACAGCTTCTAGCTTTTTTTCTTTCACGGGTTTTATAAGGTAATGGGAGGCATCTACATCAAAGGCATCAAATACATATTGCTTATAGGCGGTTAGAAATATAATTTTAGAACGGATCTGATTGTTTCTTAAGATTCGGGCAGTTTCTATACCGGAAAGTCCCCCCATTTTGATGTCTAAAAAAATAATATCCGGGGAAATGTCAGCTTTTAATAGATCTTCTCCATTTGAAAACACAGATAGCTGGAAGGATACTTGTCTTGACAAAAAGTATCCTTCCAGCTGTTTTGTGAATTCTTTTATAAATTCGGATTGGTCATCACAAAGTAATAGGTTCATGGCAGTCACTCCCTATTGGAATTTACAGAAGAAAGATCTGATTCTTTCTGCAGGCTTCCCGCATCTCTTCTGGCCAGATGCTGGCCTGAACTTCGCCCACATGGGCACGATCAAGAAGAAGCATGCAAAGGCGTGACTGCCCGATGCCTCCACCGATGGTACATGGAAGTTCTCCATTTAAAAGCATTTTATGGTATGGAAGATCTTTTCTATCTTCACAGCCCGCTTTTTTAAGCTGATCTGCCAGTGAGGTTTCATCCACACGGATTCCCATGCTGGATATTTCCAGAGCGCAGTCTAAATGATCAAACCAGAATAAGATATCTCCGTTTAACTGCCAGTCATCGTAGTCAGGAGCTCTTCCATCGTGAGGTTCTCCGCCTTTTAATTTGTCTCCGATTTTCATAAGGAAAACGCAGCCCAATTCTTTTGTGATCAGATTTTCCCGTTCCTTTGATGATTTATCTGGATAACGGTCTTCTAACTCCTGTGATGTGATAAAAGTGATGTCCTCTGGAAGCTGTTTCACAGCCTGAGGATATTTATACCACACCTCATGCTCCATGTGCTTGATGATCTTAAAGATGTTTCTTACGGTATCCTTTAAGGTTTCCAGGGTGCGGTCTTCTCTTGTGATGACCTTCTCCCAGTCCCACTGATCCACGTAACAGGAGTGAAGGTTATCAAACTCCTCATCTCTTCGAATGGCATTCATATTCGTATAAAGACCTTCTCCGGGCTGAAAGCCATATTCATGAAGGGCCATACGCTTCCATTTGGCAAGAGAGTGAACCACTTCCATGGTTTGGCCCGGAACTCCCAGAAGATCAAATTGAACGGGACGTTCCACTCCGTTTAAGTTATCATTAAGTCCACTGTCCTTATTTACAAACAGGGGAGCAGAGATCCTCTCCAGGTTCATTTCTTTTCCTAATTCTTTTTGAAAGGTATCCCTTATGTATTTAATGGCTTCCTGTGTTTCCCGGACAGAAAGTTTGGGGTCATAATGTTCTGGTATTATCAGTTTCAAATTTGTTCCTCCCAAGTTAAAATGTTTCTATCATGGTATCATTTTTAGAGGGAACCTGCAACCATTGTTTTTTAGGATAGGATTGCCGGAGAGCCTTTGTTTATCAGCAAAGAAGTTGCACGGTTACATGGCCTGTGATATGATAAATGGAAGTGAAAAGGAGCAATGCTATATGATCACAGAACGAATTTATATAGAAGATAAAGAGCATCCAGATGAAGTATTACTAAAGCGTGCCGCTCAGATTTTAAAAGACGGTGGTCTGGTTGCATTTCCCACAGAGACCGTGTATGGTCTGGGAGCCAATGCCTTAAAGGAAGAGGCAGCAAAAAAAATCTATGCGGCAAAGGGGAGACCATCGGATAATCCGCTCATCGCCCACATTGCCGATACTCAGGATCTGGCGCCACTGGTCCTTCATATACCGGAGGCAGGAAGAAAGCTGATGGAAGCTTTCTGGCCCGGCCCCCTTACCCTGGTTTTTCAAAAGAGTGATCTAGTTCCATACGGGACCACAGGAGGACTTAATACGGTGGCAGTGCGTATGCCAGATGATGTCGTGGCTAGTACTTTGATTCGCCTATCAGGAGTTCCCATTGCAGCCCCAAGTGCCAATACCTCTGGTCGGCCAAGTCCCACCACCGCGGACCACGTGTGGCAGGATATGAATGGAAAGATTGATATGGTGGTAGATGGAGGCGCCGTTGGAATCGGTGTGGAATCAACCATTATCGATGTTTCTGGGGAAGTCCCTATGATTCTAAGACCCGGAGCGATTACCCAGGAGATGGCATCAAAGGTTCTTGGACAAGAGATATGCCTTGATCCTGCCATTATATCAGGTCCCATAAGTGAAGATGTAAAGCCAAAGGCACCAGGGATGAAATACAGGCATTATGCTCCAAAAGCCTCCCTCACCTTAGTAGAGGGTGATGCAGAAGATGTTATTAAGACCATTAACCGATTGGCAAAAGAAAAGCTGGATGAAGGGTTTCGTGTTGGTATTATTTGCACGGAAGAAAGCAGGGAGTCTTACCAGGAAGGCATCATAAGAAGCATGGGAGAGCGGGCGAAAGAAGAGACCATTGCCCACAACCTATACGGAGTTCTCAGAGAGTTTGATGATCTGGAAGCGGATTATATCTATTCCGAGAGCTTTTCCAAAGATCATCTGGGACAGGCTATTATGAACCGGCTGACAAAAGCGGCAGGTTATCACATATTAAAGATCCAAAAGGAGGAGACAAAATGACCGGAAAGCGGGAAGATTATATCACATGGGACGAATATTTTATGGGAGTTGCCCTCCTTTCAGGAAAGCGCTCCAAAGACCCAAGCACGCAGGTAGGCGCCTGCATCGTAAGTGAGGACAACAAGATTTTATCCATGGGCTATAACGGGTTTCCAATGGGATGCTCTGATGATGAATTTCCATGGGACAGAGAGAATGATGAAAATGATCCCTACAATGCCAAATATTTCTATTCCACTCATAGTGAATTAAATGCTATTCTTAATTACAGAGGGGGAAGCCTGGAGGGATCCAAGCTTTATGTAACCTTATTTCCTTGTAATGAATGTGCGAAAGCGATTATCCAGTCAGGCATCAAGACGATTGTCTACGGTAGTGATAAGTATGCGGATACTCCTGAGGTCAATGCCTCAAAGAGAATGTTAAATGCAGCAGGGGTCCGGTATTATCAGTATCAGCCTACTGGAAGAAAAATAGAGATAGAGGTTTAACATGAAATTTTTACTGGCGGCACTCAATGCCAAATACATCCATTCCAATCCTGGAATCCACAGCTTGAAAGCCTATGCGGAAACTTATGTTAATCGACCAGAGCTTAAAGATGGTAGATTTCAGATCGAGATTGGAGAATATACCATCAACAGCCAGCTTGATGATATTTTAAAAGACATTTATTTGAAGAAGCCGGATGTAGTTGGATTTTCCTGTTACATCTGGAACATGTCTTACGTTTTGGAACTTGTTCGGGACCTTCCAAAGATTCTCCCCCAGGTGGAGATCTGGCTGGGAGGTCCTGAAGTGTCTTATGATGCTTCTGAAATCATGCGTAGAGAACCCAATGTCTTTGGAATTATGATGGGAGAAGGGGAAGAGACTTTTTCAAAAGTAGTGGAAAGCTATATTGATAAGGGAACATCCAATTTCACAGCCATAGACGGGGCCACGGTAAGGGACAAAGACGGAAATCCTTTGGAACGCCCTCTGAAAATGGGAGTGGATTTAAGTAAGATTCCATTTCTCTATGATGACTTATCTGGTTTTGATAACAGAATTATTTATTATGAAAGCAGCAGAGGTTGCCCATTTTCCTGTAGCTATTGCCTTTCCTCGATAGATAAGTCCGTACGGTTTCGTAATACGGAGATGGTGAAGCAGGAGCTTGATTTTTTCCTGGCAAGTAAGGTGAATCAAGTAAAGTTCGTTGACAGAACCTTTAACTGCAACCATGCCCATACCATTGGTATCTGGAAGCATTTGTTGGAACATGACAATGGAATCACAAATTTTCATTTTGAAATTTCAGCAGATCTTTTGACGGAGGAAGAGCTTGACTTAATCTCTCGCATGAGGCCGGGACTCATACAGCTTGAGATCGGTGTCCAAAGCACCAACTTAGATACCATTAAGGAAATCAGGCGGACCATGGATCTTGTAAGCTTAAAGGAGATCGTAGATAAGATTAACGGCTTTGGTAACATCCATCAGCACCTGGATTTAATTGCTGGGCTTCCCTATGAAGATTATGGCAGCTTTCGAAGGTCCTTTAATCAGGTTTATGAGATGAAGCCAGAACAGCTTCAACTTGGATTTTTAAAGGTATTAAAAGGCTCTTACATGCATCAGAAGACAAAGGAATATGAGGTGAAGTATAAGGAACAGGCACCCTATGAAGTCCTTTCTACCAAGTGGCTAGATTATGGAGAAGTATTAAAATTAAAGAATCTGGAAGAAATGCTTGAGGTATATGGAAACAGCGGGCAGTTTAATACCACCATGGAAGAACTTTTAAAAGAGTTTCCTTCTCCTTTTGATATGTTTGAGGCTCTTGCTGAATACTATGATAAACAGGAGCTAACAGGGATCAGTCACAGCCGTATGGCTCGTTATGAAGTGCTGGAACAGTTCATAGGAAGTCTGGTACCAGAACGATTGCCCAAGTATCGGGACCTTTTGGTTTACGACTTATATTTAAGGGAGAATCTAAAAAGCAGACCTTCCTTTGCCTTAGACCAAGAGCCATATAAAGATAAGGTAAAAGCCTTCTTTGCTGAAGAAGCAAAAGCCTTTCATTATTTGAAAGAAGGTTATCAGGGATATGAGGCCAGACAGTTAATAAAAATGGCGCATGTAGAAGTGTTCGGGGGAGAACGGGCAGTCCTTTTTGATTATAAGCATAGAGATCCCTTAACCCATAACGCAGCGGTATATGAAATTGACATTTGGAGGAATGAATGGCAAAAAGAGAGACAAAAGCAGAGCTAAAAGAACGGATAGAAAAGGTGCTTCATGCTCTTGATCGGGAGTATGGAACCGAATATATTTGCTATTTAAACCATGAGACTCCATGGCAGCTTTTAATTGCGGTTATCTTAAGCGCCCAGTGCACGGACGCCAGAGTGAATTTGGTTACCGTGGATCTGTTTCAAAAATACAAATCCCCAAAGGATTTTGCAGAGGCAGAGTTAAAGGAGCTTGAAAAGGATATTCATTCCCTTGGTTTTTACCATATGAAGGCTAAGAATATCATATCCTGCTGTCAGGACCTTATGAATAAATTTGGAGGAAATGTTCCAGATACCATGGAGGAGCTTCTCTCCCTTGCTGGAGTTGGCAGGAAAACAGCCAATGTAATTTTGGGGAATATTTATGACCAGCCAAGCATTGTTGTGGATACCCACGTCAAACGCATTTCCATTAAACTGGGATTTGCAAAATCAGAAGATCCAGAAAAGATCGAGTATGAGCTGATGAAGGTGCTTCCAAAGGAGCACTGGATTCTTTGGAACATACAAATTATTACACTGGGCAGATCTATCTGCGTAGCCAGAAAGCCTAAGTGTGGGGAATGCTTTTTAAGGGAATTGTGCCCTAGCGCCCAGGTTTAGCGATTCTAGGAGAGGGGAAGGAACATATGGTTTCATCTTATATTGCAGTAGATTTAGAGACGACGGGTCTTGATCCCAAGATGGATAGGATCATTGAAATCGGTGCGGTTCGCGTGATCGACGGAGTCATAACGGCACGCTATGAAACCTTTGTAAATCCCTACAGAAAGCTGGAAGGACACGTCAAAGCCCTGACTGGCATTACGGACCGGCAGACCCAGTCGGCACCAGGAATTAGCACAGTTATCGGGGACTTCCTGGAATTTTCTAAAAAGCTTCCTATTTTGGGACATCATGTGATTTTTGATTTTAGTTTTTTAAAACGAGCAGCAGTCAATGAAGGCAAAGGCTTTGAGCGTCAAGGTATTGATACCTTAAAGCTGGCAAGAAGTTTTATGCCCCCAGAAGAGAAAAAAAATTTAAAGGCAGCTTGTGAATATTTTGGGATTAAGCCAGAGCAAAGTCACCGTGCGCTATCGGATTGTTTGGCCGCTCATCACTTGTATCAGGAGATAGGAAAGCAATTTGAAAGTCAGGATCCAGAAGCTTTTGACCTGCATGCTTTGATTTATAAGGTAAAAAGGGAACAACCTGCCTCAAAAAGGCAAAAAGAACACTTGCAGGATTTATTAAAATATCATAAAATAGTTTTATCTGCGCAAACGGATCATTTATCCAGAAATGAAATATCAAGAATCACGGATAAAATCATAGCACAGTACGGAAGAATATAAGAGAGGTGATAGCATTATGATAAACTTTAACAATAAAAACAATAAGAAATTTATGTCAATCGTTTTAATCGCAGTCGTAGTATTATTGATTATTTCTATGATACTTCCAATCATGATGAGATTCTAAGCATTGGGGGTTCGCCACATCATACAGACACAGTAGAGCATGAGGAATGAATATGAAAAAGAAAACGTTGTCCATAACCATTGCAGCAGTTTTGCTGGCAGCAGGAATTGGACTTCTCTCTCCAGTATATGCAATGGCTGATACACTCCCGGATGGAATCTATGTAGGAGAGTATAATTTAGGCGGTATGACGGAAGAAGAAGCCAATAAAAAGATTCAGGATTTGGTTGGCCAGATGGAAAGCCAAAAGATCACCCTGGTGGTTGACGGGCAGCCAATGGAAACAACTGCAAAAGAACTGGGATTTCACTGGAGCAACCCTGAAGCAGTAAACCAGGCCGCATCCGCCTGGCAGGGCGGCAATTTGATCAAGCGATATCTGAATAAAAAAGATATTGAAAAGAATCATGTAATCATACCCTTGGAAACTGCCCTTGACGATGGAAGACTGGAAGCCTTCATAAACGAAAAGTGTGCTTCTGCTATAGTAGAACCACAGAACGCTTCTATTATTCGCGCCAACGGTGCTTTTACGGTAACTCCATCGGTGACTGGTAAAAACGTGGACATCAAAGCGACGAAAGACGCCTTGAATGCGGCACTGGCAAATGGACTTTCCAAACCGGTAACTGCAAATGCAACTGTTTCCGATGTGAATCCAGCCATTACCACAGAAGCCTTATCCACTATAAATGATATCCTGGGAACTTTCTCAACCAGCTTTTCTTCAAGTGGTGCATCCAGATCAACAAATCTTAAGGTAGGATCTTCAAAAATCAATACCCGAGTCCTCATGCCAGGAGAGACCTTATCTGGTTACGAATGCATGCATCCCTTTACCGTTTCCAACGGATACGCCACTGCCTCTGCCTATGAAAACGGTCAGGTTGTAGATAGTGTGGGAGGTGGCGTCTGCCAGATATCCACCACTCTTTACAATGCCGTATTAAGAGCAGAGCTATTAGTGGCGCAGAGACAGAACCATTCCATGGTAGTAGGCTATGTAAAACCTTCTCAGGATGCTGCCATTGCAGGAACTTATAAGGATCTAAAGTTCACAAACAATTATAGCACACCGATTTATATTGAAGGATACACGTCTGGAAAGACCATAACCTTTACGATCTACGGCAAAGAGACAAGGCCCGCAAATCGTACCTTTGATTTTGTTTCCGAGACCTTAAGTGTTACGGATCCTGGAGCACCAAAAGAAGTGGTGGATCCTGCTATGGCACCTGGAAGCAGAAAGCAGGTACAGTCTGCTCACACTGGAATTAAGTCAAGACTTTGGAAGGTTGTTTATTTAAATGGCGTAGAGCAAAGTCGGGAGATACTTCATACCGATACTTACAACCCATCGAAGGCCATTATAAAAGTAGGGCCTGCAGCACCAGCCTCTGTGACTCCAGTTCCAGAACAGACATTGCCTCAGGAGACACATCAAACCGTGGAACCATCCACTCAGCCGGCAGAAACAGCACCTCCTTCGCAGGAAGTATTTCCAGGAGAAGATGTTGTTCCACAGGGACCAGGAATGTAGGCGGATAGGACCATGAGACGTATTGAACGAGAGAATACAGGAATTATAAGACCTGGACAGGATTTGGTGGTGGCTGGATATGCTGGTCTTTCCGGCACCATTCAAATTGCCAGATACAAAAAAGAAGAACTGAATCAGTGGTTCTCAAACGATTATATAGAGCGGATACTGGATCAGGAAAGCAAGGAACCCACATATGATTATGAAGCCCTGAAACAGTGGGGTGCCACAGAGTGGGAGCTTTCTGGAGAAGGTGGAATCTTTAAGACCCTTTGGGACTTGTCTGGAGCCTATATGACAGGCATCCGCTTTTATCTTCGGCGGATTCCCGTTAAGCAGGAAACCATTGAACTATGTGAGCGGTACGACTTAAACCCGTACCGCCTTTTTTCTAAAAGTTGTTTGCTGCTGACAGCGGACAATGGAGCCGATCTTTTAGAGGTTATGAAGGAAAATGGAATTCACGGTGCTGTAATCGGCAAGGTGACGAAAGGCATCGGAAGAATCATAGATCACGGAGAGGGCGTAGGATATCTTGACCGGCCCACAACGGATGAGCGATATAAAGTTATGGAATGATAATTTGAAGAGATGATCATCGGAGGTATGGATATGAGGGAAAAGATATTGGCGATTATTGAAAAAAATAGCAGGATTGATTTAAAAGATCTTGCCGTACTCTTAGGAGAAAACGAAACCGCCATTGCCAATGAAATCGCTGAAATGGAAAAAGAGCATATCATCTGTGGATACCATACTTTAATTAATTGGGACAACACCAGCGATGAGAAAGTAGTCGCTTTAATCGAGGTAAAGGTAACGCCACAAAGAGGTATGGGATTTGATAAGATTGCGGAACGGATTTATCAGTACAATGAAGTGAACGCCGTATACCTGATGTCTGGTTCTTTTGATTTTACCGTTTTTATTGAGGGGAAAACCATGAGACAGGTGGCTCAGTTCGTATCAGAAAAGCTATCTCCAATGGAATCCGTACTCAGCACAGCCACTCATTTTGTCCTTAAGAAATACAAGGACCACGGAACTGTCCTTGCAGAAGAGACACCGGATGAAAGGATGTTGATTACGCCGTGAGAAATCCATTATCAGACCGTATCGTAGAGATTCCCTCTTCTGGAATCCGAAAATTCTTTGATATCGTCAGTGAGATGAAGGACGCCATATCCTTAGGAGTAGGTGAACCAGATTTTGACACACCATGGCATATCAGAGAGGAAGGTATTTATTCCCTTGAAAAAGGACGTACCTTCTATACCTCCAATGCTGGACTTAAGGAATTGAAAGTTGAGATTTCCAGCTATTTAAGCAGACGTTTTGAAGTCACTTACGATCCAGAGCATGAGGTTATCGTTACCGTAGGCGGAAGTGAGGCCATTGATATTGCTCTTCGTGCCATGTTAAATCCTGGAGACGAAGTGTTAATTCCTCAGCCCAGCTATGTCTCCTATGTGCCCTGTACCATCCTAGCCAATGGAGTGCCAGTGACCATTGACTTAGACGAAAAGGACCAGTTTAAACTAACAAAGCAAAAACTTCTGGAAAAGATAACGCCAAAGACAAAGATTCTCATACTTCCTTTCCCCAATAACCCTACAGGTGCGGTTATGACGGCAGAGGAATTAAAAGATATCGTTGAGGTTGTGATTGAAAAGGACTTATTCGTCATTTCCGATGAGATTTATGCAGAGCTAACCTATGGTGGAGATCATACCACCATCGCCTCCTTCCCTGGAATGAGGGACCGGACCGTGCTTATCAATGGATTTTCAAAATCCTATGCGATGACCGGCTGGCGTCTTGGTTATGCCACAGCTCCGAGAGTAATTTTAGAGCAAATGCTAAAGATTCATCAGTTTGCGATTATGTGCGCTCCGACTGCCAGTCAGTATGCAGCAGTGGCTGCCCTTCGAGATGGAGATAAGGATGTTCAGGTAATGAGAGAATCCTACGACCAGAGAAGACGTTATCTGGTCCATGCATTCAAAGAGATGGGCTTAGAATGTTTTGAGCCTCATGGCGCTTTTTATTTATTCCCCAGCATCAAGCGGTTTGGCATGACTTCAGATGAGTTTGCCACCAGGCTTTTGCGGGAAGAAAAAGTAGCGGTTGTTCCTGGTACTGCATTTGGCGACTGCGGAGAAGGGTTTCTTCGTATTTCCTATGCATACTCCTTAAAGAACTTAAAGGAGGCATTAAGCCGAATGGACCGCTTTGTAAAGAATCTTGACAGGAAGGCATAACATAATGAATATTGTATTATTAGAGCCAGAGATGCCAGCAAATACTGGCAATATCGGGCGGACCTGTGTTGCAACAGACACAAAGCTTCACTTAATCGAGCCATTGGGATTTCGACTTAATGACAAGTTAATCAAGCGAGCAGGACTGGATTACTGGGATAAGCTAGATATAACCGTATACAGTGATTTTCAGGATTTCCTGGATAGAAATCCTGGTGCGAAGATATATATGGCAACCACAAAGGGACTTCATGTTTATTCTGATGTAGCTTACGAGCCAAACGACTATTTGATGTTTGGAAAGGAAAGCGCCGGAATACCGGAGGAAATCCTTTTAGACAACCAGGACCGTTGTATCCGGATTCCCATGTGGGGAGACGTTCGTTCCTTAAACCTTTCCAATTCCGTTTCCATCGTGCTTTATGAGGCATTAAAACAGAATGGATTTGAACATATGACCATGCAGGGAGAGCTTCACACACTGCACTGGGAAGAATCATAAGAAATTGATCGAAATTAGAATGCGTTTTTTACTGAGTCAGCGCTTTGCGCCAGTCAGTAAAGAGCGCATTTTTATTTTATAGCGCCAGAGTCTGACAAGTCAGACTCTTTCTTGTGCCCAAAAGGTTTATACCACTAACCCTGTTCCAGCTCCTTGTATAGACAACTTTATGATTTACAAAAAAGTAATTGGTACAGACAGTATCATGGCAGAGCTAAAAAAAATCCGGAAAAAAACATACAAATCCAACAAAGTATTTTGGAACTACCAGGTATAAATGAAAAATTGGAATCATAATATAACGTGGGTAGAGACAAGAAGCGTGAAATCCATTGGGTAGCAATTTTACGAAGAACGTAAATTGTATATACAAAAAAGTCATAGGAGGGGTACATCGTTATGAAACGAAGGATTTTAAGTGTAATTATGGGGGCTATGCTGGTAGTATCTACGTTGTCAGGCTGCGGAGGATCGAAAGCAGCAGCAACGACAGCAGCAGTCAAAGAGGAAACGACCACGGTTGCAAAGTCAGAAGATGCCACACAAAAAGCAGTCACAGAAGCAACAAAATCAGCAGAAAAAGGGGGCAAGGTTGGTGTCGCCATGCCGACCCAGTCCTCAGAGCGCTGGATCAATGACGGTGCAAACATGAAAAAGCAGCTTGAAGCACTTGGTTACGAAGTAGATCTGCAGTATGCAGAAGACGATGTACAGATGCAGGTTTCCCAGATTGAAAATATGATTGCTTCCGGTGTGAAATGTCTGGTAATCGCCTCCATTGACTCCTCAGCCCTTGTCAACGTAGAAGAGCAGGCGAAAAAAGCAGGCATTCCCATTGTTGCCTATGACCGTCTCCTTATGGATACAGATGCAGTTTCTTATTATGCAACCTTTGATAATAAAGGAGTTGGAACCGCGATTGGTGAATACATAAAAGAAACAAAACAGCTTGATAAAGCAAAAGCAGATGGAAAGTCCTATACCATTGAATTCTTTATGGGTTCTCCAGATGATAACAACGCTTTGTTCCTCTATAACGGATTAATGGAAGTATTAAAGCCATACCTAGATGACGGCACACTGAAATGTGAATCCGGCCGTACCTCCTTTGAAGACACCTGCATTCTTCGCTGGTCTCAGGAAACAGCTCAGCAAAACTGCGAAAACTACTTAACTGGCTTTTATGCAGACAAGAAACTGGATATCGCAGCTACTGCCTTTGACGGCTTTGCTTATGGTTGCAAGGCAGCTCTTGAGGGAGCTGGCTATAAGGTAGGAGTTGATTGGCCACTGGTTACTGGCCAGGATGCAGAGCTTATGGCAACAAAAAATATTATTTCAGGATTTCAGACCATGTCCATTTATAAAGACACAAGACTTTTGGCAGAAAAATGTGTAAAGATGGTTCAGGCCGTGTTAGAGGGCGCAGAGCCAGAGATCAACGATACCAAGCAGTATAACAATGGAAAGATTGTCGTACCTTCTTATCTTTGCACACCGGTAGCGGTTGATAAGGATAATTATAAGAAGATTATCGTAGACGGCGGCTATTACACCGAAGATCAGTTGTCCAAATAACAAGCATGAAAGAACAGGCGGCAGCGGGAGAGCGGCCGCCTGTTTTTGTAACAGACAAGAAGGAAAAGGAGCTGGGAAGATGTCCGATTATATATTGGAGATGAATCACATCACCAAAGAATTTTATGGAGTGAAAGCCCTAGATGACGTAAACATCAGGGTGAAACGAGGAGAAATCCATGCCCTGTGCGGGGAAAATGGAGCAGGAAAATCCACACTCATGAATGTACTCTCGGGAGTCTATTCCTACGGCTCCTACAGCGGAGATGTTATATACAACGGAAGCGTATGCCAGTTTCATACCATCAAGCAAAGTGAGGCAAAGGGAATCGTTATCATTCATCAGGAGCTGGCCCTCAGCCCATTCCTATCCATAGCAGAAAATGTTTTTTTGGGAAACGAGCAAAAGAAAATAAGAGGAGTGGTGGACTGGACAAAGACTCATAAAAAAGCCCAGGAAATGTTAAAAAAGGTGGGTCTGGAAAATGAAAACTTAAATGATCCTGTAAACACCCTAGGGGTAGGGAAACAGCAGTTGATTGAAATAGCAAGAGCCATGGCAAAACAGGTGGAACTTTTGATTTTAGATGAGCCAACCGCGGCCCTAAACGATGAGGAGAGCAAACGCCTTTTATCTATTATGCAGGAGCTAAAAAAACAGGGCATCACTTGTATCATGATTTCCCATAAGCTAAATGAAATCAGTGCAGTTGCCGACTCCATCACAGTTATTAGAGACGGAAAAACCATAGAGACCCTGGTAAAGGGAACAGACGATATCAGCGAGGACCGTATTATAAAAGGGATGGTAGGAAGAGAACTGACCAATCGTTACCCTGTAAGAACGTGTGATATCGGAGAAAGGATATTTGAGGTAAATAACTGGAATGTCTTTCATTCTGACGATCCAAACAGACAGGTAATTAAAGACGTATCCTTTCATGTAAAGGCCGGAGAAGTGGTAGGCTTTGCAGGACTGATGGGAGCTGGGCGTACGGAGCTTGCCATGAGCCTTTTTGGAAAGTCCTATGGGCAAAAAATAAGCGGTTCCATCTTCATTCACGGAAAGCAGGTAATCATTAAAAATGTCCAGGATGCCATTAATAATCGGCTGGCTTATGTTTCTGAGGACCGAAAGAGCTATGGTCTCATCTTAATAGACAGTGTCAGAGGTAACATGACCTTGGCAGCACTTAAAAACTTCTTTTCCAAACATGCTGTGGTGAATAAAAACAGTGAGATTCTTGCAGCGGAGGAATATAAGAAACGAATCAACGTAAAAGCTTCCTCCATCAATCAGACGGTCAGCTCCCTTTCCGGTGGCAACCAGCAAAAGGTAGTTCTTGCAAAATGGATGCTGACCCAGCCAGATGTACTTATCTTAGATGAGCCAACCAGAGGAATTGACATCGGAGCCAAATACGAGATCTATGGCGTAATCAATGATTTGGCAAAGGCGGGAAAAGGCATCATTGTAATTTCATCGGAGCTTGAAGAAGTCATTGGAACGTGTGACCGGATTTATGTAATTAGTGAGGGCCGTATATCCGGAGAGATGACCAAAGCGGAAGTATCTCAGGAAAAGATCATGAAATGCATCATGGCAGATAGCGGAAAGGAAGCGTAGAGATGGATAAAAAGAAAACAGTAAATATCAATATGAAAGAATATGGAATGATACTGGCACTCATTGCAGTATTTCTCATCTTTTCAGTGATGACCGGCGGAAAGAACATGTCACCTGCCAACATCAATAACTTAATCATGCAAAACAGCTACATAGTCATTTTAGCAGTGGGAATGCTTTTATGCGTATTAACAGGAAACATTGACCTGGGGGTCGGTTCCATCGTTGCCGTATGCGGTGCTGTAGTAGGAATTCTCATTGTAGATTACAAAGCAAGCATATGGATTGCCATCCCGGCTGCCATTTTAATAGGAACCCTTTCTGGAATGTTTGTAGGCTTCTTTGTTTCTAAGTTATCCATTCCTCCCTTTATTGTCACTCTGGCAACCATGTTAATGGCAAGGGGACTGACCTATACTCTCTTAAAAGCTCAAACAAAGGGACCCCTTCCAACAGACTATACGTTTATTGGAGCTGGATTTCTCCCAACCATGAAAATCAGTGTGGGAGGTGGGACCATTGATTTGATTTCCATTGGAGTCGCCCTGATTGCTTTTATTTTGATCATATTCTTTGAGATGAAGAGTATAAAAACCAAGAAGAAATATGGGTTCCCGGTCAATCCCCTGTGGCAGACTGCAATTAAGATCGGTGTTATATTTCTCATTGTCTTGTTCTTCTTTTATAAGCTTTCCAGATACAATGGAATTCCATTTGTCTTAGTCATTATGGGAGTATTGGTTGCTCTTTATCATTTTATCACCAGCAGAACCGTAGCAGGTCGTCAGATCTATGCACTTGGTGGAAATGCCAAGGCAGCAAAGCTTTCCGGCATCAATACCGATAAGGTTTATTTCTGGGTCTATACCAATATGGGAATCTTATGTGCCATTGCAGGTATCGTTCTTTCTGCCCGTAACGCTTCAGCGACACCAAAGGCCGGGGACCAGTTCGAGCTTGATGCCATTGCTGCCTGCTACATAGGGGGGGCAGCCACTACTGGCGGTGTGGGAACCATAATTGGAGCGGTGGTAGGAGCCTTTATCATGGGCATTTTAAACAACGGAATGTCCCTGTATGGCTGGTCAACGGATATTCAGAAAATCGTAAAAGGTGCCGTACTTCTTGGTGCGGTTACGGTAGACTTATTATCGAAACGCAAAAAATAATCAAGGGGCAGTGAAGATAATATGGGGACACAGAAACCGAAATATATGGAAGTTGCTGACTGGGTGCTATCTCAAATTGAAAATGGAACATTTCAGGAAGGGAATAGACTTCCATCGGAGCACCAACTGTGTCTCCAGTTTCAATTGAACCGCCAGACCGTACGTCATGCCATTGATGTATTGGAGCAAAAAAACATGCTGACCCGGATTCAGGGAAGCGGTACTTATGTGGGAGCCAAAGGACGTTCAGAACGCCCAAAACGGTATTATAACATAGCAGTAGTCAGCACCTATGTAGACAGCTATATTTTCCCTGCTGTGTTAAAAGGAATTGAGCGGACGCTCTCAAAGTCTGGATACACCATGCAGGTGGCCTTCACAGGAAACCACGTGGAACGGGAAGGGGAAATCTTAAAAAAGATCGTGGAGAAAGGTATGATTGACGGCCTGATTGCGGAGCCAGCAAAAAGTGCCATTCCAAATCCCAATCTCCACTTCTATCGGCAGCTTAGCAAACAGGGAATTCCTGTTTTGTTCATTAACAGCAGGTATCAGGAACTGGATATTCCTTATGTGTCCCTTCACGATGATAGGGTTGGAGAAAAGGCGGCTGAGTATTTAATTCATGCAGGGCATAAGAAGCTTGGCGCTTTATTTAAATGCGACGACGGTCAAGGTCTTCTGAGGTATTCTGGTTTTATCCGTGCACTGGAAAAGGCCGGGCTACAAGCAGATGGGCGTAATATTATGTGGATGGATTCTGAGAGCCAAAAGGATATGGAGGTGTGGGCGGATTATCTGTTTCAGAGACTTCAAGGTTGTACTGGCTTGGTCTGCTACAATGATGAGGTAGCCTACCGCTTTTCTGCCATCTGTAAGGAGAGAGGAATCCGGATTCCGGAAGATATATCCATTGTAGGAATTGATAATTCCGAGCTTTCCGTTAT
Organism: Hungatella sp. UBA7603; assembly: GCA_002478865.1. Classification (GTDB taxonomy): domain Bacteria; phylum Bacillota; class Clostridia; order Lachnospirales; family Lachnospiraceae; genus Lacrimispora. The sequence continues at coordinate 15,810 of DLJZ01000009.1, read as the reverse complement.
TGGGGAAGTGGCTATCACCTCATTTCCTCACCCCATGGAATCTTTGGGAAAGAAGGCGGCGAAACATATCATAAAGCTGATAGAAAATCCATGCTTTGAAGCTAGTTACCTATTCGATTCTGAAGTGGTGGAACGAAGTTCGGTGAAAATAATAAACTAAGATATGATATAACATGGCGTAATCCCCTGTATTTTCCATAATAATGTAGTAGTTTTTACATTGCCTTTACAGGAATGTGGTAACAGTAGCTCTCTACTTCCGTTATAATCAGACTTACAGAAACTGAATTTCTGGAAAGGAAAAGGAGTCCGGTAGATGATAAAAACCTATGTGGTAGATACGAATGTACTAATTCAGGCCCCTGATGCCCTCTATTGTTTTGAAGACAATCAGGTGGTAATTCCAGTCGTTGTGTTAGAAGAATTAGATAATCTGAAAAAGGCAGAAGGAGAAAAGGGCGCAAATGCCAGAGCAGCAATTCGGATTTTAGAACAGCTCCGTCAAAAAGGTGATTTGCTCACAGGCGTAAAGCTAGAGCATGGAGGCACCTTAAGGATAGAAAAGAACTTCGTAGATGTGAAGCTTCCTCCTGATTTACCAGATGATAAGATGGATAACCGGATTTTAAAGGTCTGTAAGGGCTTAGAGGGAGATGTGGTGCTTGTCACCAAAGACATACTTCTACGGGTCAAAGCGCAGATCATTGGTGTCCGGGCAGAAGATTTCACCGCAGAACAGGTACCAGAGCGTTCCGATCAGTATCCAGGCAGGACCGAGGCGTATGCCCCGGAAGAGTGTTTTAAGGATTTTAAGAAAAAAGGAATCTCCATCGATCGTATTTATATTATAGATGAGGCAGGGGAGCGAAAGAATCCTCAGCTGATAGAAAATCAGTTTGTAATCTTAAAGGCAGACCAGTCCACGAAAAAAACGGTTTTAGGACGGGTATGCAAAACCTTAATTATCCCTTTGGAATATGGAAAGCATAAGCCTTATGGGATTGCCCCTAGAAATGCAGGCCAGTATTTTCTGCAAGAAGCGTTGATGCAGCCAGCAGAAATCGCACCACTTGTGATTGTAAAGGGGATGGCAGGAACCGCAAAGACCTTTTATTCCCTGGCGGTTGGACTTGAAAAGCTATTAAATAATCCTACCGGTGAATATCGCCGTATGATGATAACCCGCCCCAACGCTCAGTTTGATTCTGACATCGGCTTTTTGCCGGGAGATGAACAGGAGAAAATCTCTCCCCTTATGCGACCGATCATTGATAATCTGGAGCAGCTCATTGATTCCAATGAAGAGAAGCGGTATGAAAAAGAAGATGAGCTGGCAGGTAAAATAGAAGAGATATTTGAACGAGGTCTCATAAAGACGGAAGCCCTCAATTACATTCGAGGACGTTCCATTGTAAAGACGTATCTGATTATAGATGAAGCTCAGAACATGACCCCCAATCAGGTGAAAGGAATCATTACCCGCGCAGGAAAGGGCACCAAGATCATTCTTCTTGGAGATCCCAATCAGATAGATCGTCCGTTTCTAGATGAACGAACCAATGGTTTAAGCTTTGCTGCGGAACATATGAAAGGAAGCCCCCTGTGTTGGCAGGTTACACTGACAGCAGAGGAATGCGAACGATCCGCTCTTGCCATGGATGCAGTGAAGCGGCTGTAGGGAGATTAACCAGGGGAGACTTAGGCCGATGTGTTTCACTCCAAAACATTGTTACTATAGAATGACAACATTTTTTCATAAAGCAGCCAAAAAGGGCTGTGTCAAAATAGCCTTATTCGATAACGAGGAACAAAAAAAGTCTTGGCTGGATGTGAAATCCCATACCAAGACTTTTTTATTCTTAATAAAAGTTCTTCTATAATATAGTGATCAATGGTTCCCCCACGCTCACCTTACTAGCATCCGTTGGAATAATATCAGAATAGCTAGAGAAATTGGATATCAGCACAGGTGTTAATAAGGAACAGCCTTCTTTTTTAATGGTCTCCATATCAAACCGTAGTATTTCCTGTCCCTTGGAAACACGACTGCCCACAGAAGTAAGTGGAGTAAATCCCCTCCCTTCCAGTTTTACAGTATCCATACCCACATGAATCAAAATTTCCGCCCCATCTTCTGTGACCATACCAATGGCATGCCCGGTTGGGAAGATTGCTGTTACCGCTCCATCAGCCGGTGCATATAAGATACCTTCCTCCGGCATGATAGCAATTCCCTTACCTAAGGCACCAGAGGAAAATGCCGCATCGTCCATATCTTCAAGAAGAACCGTGTTTCCCTTTAAAGGGCTCACAAGGGTTCTGGTTTTCGTTCCTGTCTGGGTATTCTCTGGAAAAACCATGTTACTTTTTTCTTTGGCCACATCCTTATAGGTCAATAAGCAAACAATAAAGGCCACTAACGAAGCCACTAATACACCTGCAGCCACCCATGGAATGCTGGAAGCATCATTATTTGCCGGGTTGATATATGTAGTAAAACCAAATATTCCAAGAGCACCTGACATGTATTTCTTAACATTACCAAAGCCAATAATGGCACCACCAATGGAAGCTGCGAAACAAGAGATAATAAAAGGCTTTTTCTTAGGAAGTGAGATACCATAGATAGCCGGTTCCGTAACTCCAAAGAATCCAGAGATAACTGCTGGGATACAAAGACTCTTTAAATTCTTATCTTTTGTCCGTAACATAATAGCGAAGACAACTGCTGTTTGTGTAAAGGAAGCAGCAAAATATGGCTGCATGAAGCTATCAAAGCCCTGAGTACTTAAATTCATGATATAAATAGGAACAAGTCCCCAGTGAAGACCGAAGATAACAAGTACCTGCCAGAGTGCACCAACGATAGCGCCTTCTAGTACCGGACTGGCATTGTACGCTGCCTGGGTGAAGTAACCGATAACTGCTGCAATGGAATTAGCCACTGGTCCAACTAACACAAAAGTCAAAGGAGCTGCAATCATAAGCGTTAAAGTAGGTACCAAAAAGTTTTTAACTACATCTGGAATGATACGTTTCCACATCTTTTCAATCTTAGACGCCGCATAGACCGATAGCACGATGGGAACCACGGAAGAGGGATAACCACTTTTCGGCATAATAACCGGGATTTTTAAAAAGCTTGCATAAACATTTGACTCAAACATGCTTCCTGCAAACAAGACTTGTTGCACATCACCGGTTGAGAGCGCTACTACCTTTGGATACACCAAGGCACAACCAAGTGCGATTCCCGTAAAGGGATTAAGCCCAAACTTTTTAGAAGCAGTATAGCCTAAGATAACTGGCAGGTAATAGAAAAATCCATCTGCAACAGCATAAAGAAGCTGGTAAGTTCCATCACTTGCTGAAAGGATATTTGTAAAGGTTAAGAGTGCAAGAATTCCTTTTATTAATCCGGTTGCGCAAAACACGCCAAGTATAGGCTGAAATACCCCGGAAATGGTATCAATTAAAGCAACAGACAGCTTTTGACGTTTTTGTGGACCTTCAGAAACATAATCTGTAGAGTCGCCGCCAAAACCACCAATCTCACAAACCACAGCATACACATCAGGAACATGATTTCCAATGACCACCTGATACTGTCCGCCACTTTTCATAACGGTAACAATGCCTTCCGTATTTTTTAATATCTCTGTATTTGCTTTTGATTCATCCTTTAATTTAAAACGAAGTCTGGTAATGCAGTGAGTTAGGCTGGTTATATTGGATTTGCCACCCACATTTTGAATAATAATTCTTGCCAGTCCATCATATTTACTTGCCATAACTACTTCCTCCTTTTTCAATGATGATAAAGTATCCTAGATTTATCCTTCATCACGGGATTGGCCATATCCCTAGTGATATCAAGTATGGTTATTTACCAGTGTGTTCTTGAATGATTCTTCTAATATGCACCGTTAAGTACATAAGCTCCTCGCTAGACAACTGATATTCCTTTTTCTTCTTCATATAGGTTTCCACCTTTAAGGCACATTGGTAGGCTTCCTGATACTTTTGGTAGATCATATTACAAAATTCCGGATCTCCTGTCTCATGAAATTGTTTTCTCACTGCTCTTTGAGCAAAGAATTTTAAATGTGTAACAAATCTCTCATAAGACAAGGAATCCTCGTTAAGTGAAAGCGTAAAATGATACCGGACGATGTTCATAATATCTTGTATCATCTGAGTGATTTCAATGGATTGTTCCATATCGTTATCTAGCTCTGCATTGACAATATGAAGGGCGATGCTTCCCGCTTCATCCTCAGAAAGTAAGATACCAAACCGGTCTTTAATAATTTGCAGAGCCTTTTGCCCTACTAAAAATTCCTGATGATAAAACCGCTTGATTTCCCAAAGCAAAGCATTCCTGACTTCAATTCCCTGCTTCTTGCGTTCAAATGCAAAATTCAAATGGTCCGTCAGGGTAATGTAAATGCTGTCGTTTAGTTTTTTGTTCAGCAAATCCCTTGCACAGCAAATAATTTCGCTGGCACATTGTATGTGCTCTTCTGGAATTTGGGACAGCAGTTCCGTAAAATGGCTAATTTCCTGTGTTTTCAAAGAAAATATTTTTGATATTTTAGATTCATCTACCGAATCGCCGGTCTTTGCTGAAAAGCCGATCCCTTTCCCCATAAGCAGAAGCTCTTTGCCATTGGAATCCCATGAGCTGATGATATTATTACCTAATACCTGCTTAACTTCCATAAGTCTCCCTTATTATCAATTGGTAAAAAAATAACTGGTCATATTCACACTTTGCCAAAGCAAAGATATAAATATGGCCAGTTATGCCTGTAAAGTGTCTACAGTTACACCTAGTCCGATGTTTATTAAGTAAATATTACCATACAAATGGCAAAAAGTAAAGTGCTTGTTATTGAAATAGTACAAAACTTATGCTTTCATCACCGGGTGACATCATCTTCAATTCTGTTCATTCAAGTTTGTAGCCTGATGCTATAAGTTCGTTGCTCGCGGAAGACTGAAGATAAATTCAGATCCGACGCCCTCTGTACTGACTACATCAATATTCTCTCCATGGGACTGGATGATCTCCCGGACGATGGCTAATCCTAAGCCAGTGCCTTTTTTGTCCTTACCCCTAGATGAATCTGTTTTATAAAAACGTTCCCAAATTTTCTTTATGCTGTCCTTAGGAATTCCAACTCCCGTATCTTTAATAGAGATAAATATCTTTTCATATTTCCCAGATGCCTGAATGAGTACCGTTGAATCCGAGTGGCTGAACTTAAGGGCATTGTCAATTAGGTTATAAAGAACTTGCTGTATTTTTCCTAAGTCAGCATACACCATTTGAATGCTGTCTGAAAAGGTTAAATCAAAGGTAATATTCTTTTCATTGCAGGCTCCTTCAAAGGAAGCCGCCGTATCTTTAATTACTCGGTTGATATCAAAATTCGTTCGGTTTAAATAACCCTTACTATCCAGAGAGTTAAGTGTTAACATTCCCTGCGTCAATTTATTAAGCCGCTCTGTTTCGGTTATCACCCGTTTTAAATATTTTTCATGCATTTCTGGAGGAATGGTTCCGTCTAGGATCGCTTCCAAATAACCTTTGATGGAGGTGAGAGGAGAGCGAAAGTCATGAGAGACGTTGGCGATAAAGTTCTTTTGATACTCCTCCATCTTATTTAATTCATTGGACATATAATTAAGAGTACCAGCAAGATAGCCTATCTCATCTCTGGTATTAACTCCAATATGATAAGTTAAGTTTCCTTGGGCGTATTCATTGGCTCCTACGATAATCTTTTTCAGTGGTAGATACACATTTTTTGTAAATATCAGAAGAATCACAAGGGACAAAGAAAAGACAACGGCCGCGGTGATGTAGACAATGTTTAAGATATTGTCCCGTTCCATCTGCAAATGGGTTAAAGGCAAGTGAATCACTACATAACCATAAGTGGTATAATTTCCTGTAATGGGAGCGTGCACACTTAACACATCATAGGAAAATTCATTGTAATAATTTCCCGTGGTATAATGCTTATTCCCAATGGCAGCAGGATCAAATTTTTCAATGATCTCGCCTTTTTTCCCGATTGTTTCGCTGTCAGCGACTATTTTCCCTTGGCGTTCCACGATCCAAATCTGTGCGTTTAAATAACCTGCCAGTTTCTCAAGCTCCGGGTAGGCTGAGGTAACATTCATAGTCTTTCCGTGATACATGCTGCTGTAAGAAGAGGCGATTTGGTTTGCCTCATCATATAGGCTTTCCGAATACCGCTTTAATAAATATTGATTTGTTATTTCCGAAGAAAATGTTGCGATGGTAATGAATCCAAGTAGGCCAAATAAGAGATAGCCAAGGATAAATTTTGTATAGAGAGAATGGCTCATTTCACGCTTTACCTCGAATTTATTATAATTAGAGTATCATATTAGTGAGGGAGTAAGTTATGGTGCATATCTTAAGTTGAATTCTAAATATAACTTGTTATCATTTATTAATGCATAGTCAATAATCCTTGTTTATTAGATTATCATATATGTCTGTAATAGAAATGTCCAGTTAATTATAGAGTATTCGCTTAATAAATTTTTATATTTTATAGTCTCATAAATCTTAATAGTAGAAGAACACTAGAATATTTGAACATTCTGTAGTTCAATCGAGCATCCTAATTTTTCCTTAATTCCTAATGAGTTCTAAAGAATATTAGTTTTGAAAACTAAGGCATATATGTAATATTATAAATTGTCGTTTTAAAAAATTATATATTATTTTAAAATATAACATTGATCCAAGCAATTTTTTTAATGTTAGTTTTAAGATATAATACCATATTATGAATCCTTGTTTTATGTCATAACAATGTAGATGAAAAATAATAATAACTATAAGTTAATAAAATACTGATATTACCGATGACTTAGTGTCGAAAAATGTCTATTGAAATTAATTGCAATTTAATTATTGATACTTTATTATTATAATTACAAAGTGAATAATAAATAAAAAAATATAATATATAATGTTTATATGCTAAGTAAATTACCAAATAAAATTAAAAATAATTTTTATTAGAACCTATTAGCAGTAATATATCTATGCTTGTTTTTTCTTGTAGTTTATAAAAACTTCATTAATATATATACTTATATAATTGTGAATATGATCGGTGAAGTTTGTGTGCCTAGTTTCCTCATATACATTCAACTGTGTGCTCATAGATAAACTCACACATTACACAATTTTTAATGATTTAGGAGAATTATTGTTTTCTTTGACATCAATGTAATTTCTAGGTTTTTTGACTTCGGGAGAAAGATGTTATACGCTTTTCTTATATAGTGGTTTCCTCCTTTGAAGCAACTCATAAGTATTTATCTTCGCTCACTTTCCCATAATATTGACCAATTTTTTTAAACATCAATAGCATTTTAGCATAACGCTGCTAGTACTTTGTATGATCAAATTAATTAGCTAAGTCAGAGGAGTAGTATCTAAGCTACCAACTATGGATATGGCTAAGTTCTAGTATCAATTATTCTTATATGACGTTGCATAAAATTATGTATTTACAACAATCTTAAGACGGTTTATAAGGGCTAATCATTTAATACTTCACCTGTATCAAATATCCTATTAAAGTTTTAACCCTATGGTAATAAACAATTAGCGTAATAAGATAATTCAATCTGAATATGGTTAAGGCTTTAATTCTTCTCGCGATATCTGATCAATACAATTCATTCAGTAGGACAATTACTATTATCTAAAGAAACCAATGTTATCTGTCTAAGCTAATCTATTATCAAGAAATAAATTTACATTGTAATTTTCTCTTATGATATCGCATTATTTTTACCAAGCTAATGTAATTATTATAAAATTTAAAATGAAAGGATAGTATGTTATTTAAATATAAATATCATACAAGAAACTAATGGAATTTAAAAATCAATATATATACTCATTAAAAGTAAATGAAAGATTGGAAGCATTTGATAATGTCGGATTACAGGCTTTTGATGATCCAACCCTAATTGATGAAAGATGGTTAAACGTTAAGAATCTTTTAAACAAGGATTTATTTGATAAAAAAATCCAACTAAATGGTTTGTCAAAAGAAAGATTTGCATTTGCTATAAAAAATTTTACTGATTACGAAATATCTATTTTATATGATTATTTAAATCACAGTGAATGGTTTAAATTATTTAAAAATATATTATTAGAATTTGAAAAAAATCATAAAATTGATTCACCTAATAATGATCAGTTAATCTTACCATTTACTTATTATATTAAGAAGAAAATAGAAAATATGAACTTTGATAATATAAAAATAGAAAAAAGTGGTCTTGATCATCTATGTCAAATTATAGTTAATCAGTTATCCAAAATGACATATAAGTGTTTGATAATAGAGATGGAAAATTACAAAAAGAGTTTTTACCTTAGTGGAAATAGTGGTAATGAAAGATATCTGGAATTTATAAAGCATAATTATATAACCGCAGATCAAATAAATACATTCTACTGTAAATATCCAGTTTTAGCTCGATTATTGACACAAAAAGTAATAGATTTAATTTCTGCAACGGAGTTAATGTTATTTAACATTAATGAGCATTATTATAAATATAAGGATATTCTAAATTTAACTAGTAATAATATTGTAGATGTTAAATGTTTTCAGGGAGATATCCATAATCGTGGTAAATCTGTAACCACTATACTTTTTGATAATGGACAAAAAATAATCTATAAACCGAGAAATGCTAATATAGAAAAAGCATTTTATGAATTCATTGATTACTTTAATGTAACAGCTGGCTTAAAAGAACTTTACATTAATGCAGCGTATTATAAAAAGAACTTTACCATAGAAAAATTTGTAGAGAATAAGTCGTGTAATAGTATAGAAGAGGTAAAGGAGTTTTATTATAGGTTTGGTGAACTTATTGTATTAACAAGTCTTCTGCACGGATCAGATTTTCATAGCGAAAATTTAATTGCATATAACAAATACCCTGTTATTGTAGATTATGAGACTCTATTTACTCAATATATAAACTCGCAGTTAGAAGAATCGAATTTTGTCTTTAAAGGGGAAGAAAATGATATATTAAATTTATCAGCTACAGCATTATTACCATTACAAGCATTAAATAACAATTTGGAAAATAAGGGTATAGATGTTAGTGGGTTATCAGGGGGAGATGATTGCATGCTTCCCGCAAAGGTATTAATTATTAAAAATTTATATACTGATGAGATGCATTATGAGTTAGATTATATTAAAAAAGGTGAGGATAGAAACAGACCTATATTTAATAGTGAAATTCAAACGTTTAATAGTTATAAAGATCAGATTTATGCTGGATTTAATGATACTTTAGAGTACATTATTAAAAACATGAATGAGTTATGTAAATTAATAGAAATTACTTTTAATAACCTTGAAGTTCGACAGGTATTGAAGCCTACAGCTGTATATGGTAATTTACTCTCTTATACTGACCATCCAAATTACTTAGGTAATATGATGTATCTTGAGCGTCTTCTGGATAATAGTTATTCATATCCGCATTATGATAAGAAAATTGTATTATACGAAGTTAAAGATCTTCATCACTTAGAGGTACCAATATTTTATACAAATACATCAAATAAGTACTTAGCAACAAGTTGTGGTGATACTATTGAAAATTACTATACGGAGAGCGTATTAAAGCAGGTATTAAATGGAATCTATCAACTCTCAAATAAATCAATTAGTTATGAGTTAATGAAGTTGAAGATTATGTTAGGGGATTACTCTGCTTTATTGGCAGACAGGACTAGTTACTTATTAAAAAAATCAAAATTATTAGATACTAAATTACATAGCAACAAAGATATTCTAAATACATGTTTGTTAATAGGTAAAAAAATCATTTCTTCAGCATATTTTACTAGTGATAAGAAGAATATATCATGGAAGTATATAGACACAAAACATGAGTTTCCAGAAATAACTTATTCTAACGATAGTTTATATGATGGGAGAGCTGGTATTTTATTATTTTTACATTACTTATCTGAATTCACGCAAGATGAAGAAATAATGTTTATGACAGATACGTTATATAAAGCAATTGATTTCAATAGTGAGACGATTGAACAATCATCATTTTATGGAAAAGCTTCGTTATTGTATGTCAAACATAAAATTAATCGTTTTACTGATAAAGATCTAATCAAATTAAAAGAAATGTTGATAGAGATGCACAGAATGCCATTGAGTGATGATATTGATTATTTAAATGGTTTAGCTGGTTATATTGGATTATTATATAGATTTAACCAATTAGGTATTGAAGAGAATTTAACAAGTCTGTGCATTCAACGATATGTATCTTACTTAGCTAGTCTAATTGATTCAAACAAAGTTGGTAATATAGAATCAATTGGTTTTGGTCATGGTGAAATAGGTATTTTATATGCACTAATTATTGGACAATCATTTATAGATAAAAATTATGAGGATGAAATTAATAATCTTATTAATAAGATTAATGAGAGACTAACAAATTATAGTACGAAAGGCGTGTCAAATAATCTTTCCTGGTGCCATGGAATTGGAGGTCTTGGTTCTGGTGCAATTGCGTGTAAAAGACATATGGATGATATTAGATTTGATAAATTTATTGATTATTCATTTGATGAGATAAAACGAAAAGATTCAGTAAATATGTGTATTTGCCATGGATTAGGTGGGGATATAGATTTTTTAATATCAATGTCGCAACTTTATACGGATAATGCTATTGTTAAGACTTATATTTCTCAAAAAATTAGTAAAATTATTAGCTTTTATAACGAAAATGATTGTGCAATATTAGACGAATTACCGCAGTTTAAAAACATAGGATTGTTTACTGGTCTCTCGGGAGTGGGATATGTTTTACTTAGATCTATCTATCCGGGTAAAATTTCTAGTATATTGACCATGTAAACATTTATACAAAATAAAAATCATGCATTTAATTAGATTATAATAGGTTATTTATTCAATTTTATTTCTAGGTTTAGTTTTTGAACTTACTAATATTAATAAAAAGGGGTAGTATGAATTGTAATTAAACATATCATACAATAAATTATGAATATAGAAAAATTAAAGATTTTTGTAGTAGTAGGAAGTATGCGGGGTGAAAAATCCGTAGAATTTAAAACAATCATGAATTTTCTACAATGTAAAGAATTTGATAATGCTATTATAGATTATCTATCAGTAGACAAGGTAAACGTTGAAAATTGCCTGGGTTGTTGTAAGTGTTTTAATACTGGTATATGCCCATTAGATAAAAAAGATGATATGGGTAAAATAAAACAAAAATTAATTGATGCTGACCTTATTATAATATCATCACCAGTCTATCTACATCACGTATCTGGTGCTACAAAAACTTTATTGGACAGAATTTCATATTGGGCTCACATTTTTCGTTTGATAGGAAAGCGAGCAGTAGTATGTTCATCAACAGAAGTAAGTGGTAATGAGTATGTGATTAGCTATTTGAAGAAAGCTATGACTTCGTTTGGTTGCTATGTAGTGGGTGAGTTAACTTGTTACGCAATGCAAACAAAAGATGAATTAAATGAAAATTTTAATAAAATTATTTATTGCTTAATTGAGTCGATTGAAGATCCAACTATCTGCAGACCCACTACGTTTCAAAACGAGTTGTTTTATACTTTAAAAGCAGCATATTTAAGTGAATCTAATAACTATGAAGCTGATTACTGGAAAGAAAATGATATGTTTAAGTATTATTCATTTGAAGAATTTTCATATAGTAAGTTAGGTAATAACATAAAAGTGTAGTTATATTTGTTATTATTATAGATTATTACATAAAAAAAAGGAGGATATAATGATTTCTAGAGATAGCGCTTAAGTTAACAACTTGTAATATATTTTAATAGTAAAGTACTTAAGAATAAATAAATTTATAGTATATTTAAGTGATAATTTTTTGTGGAATTAATTTTAGAAACATTAGTTATATGATAACTATCACAACAAAAGGAGGTATATATATGAATCAATCTTTAATTGGTTATGCTTTTGAGGAGTTAGATAAAAAGGAAATGGAAGCTTCTCAGAATGCAACTACTACATCAATATGGACGGTATCAATCACAGGAACGTGTCTGCCAACTACTATAACACCCCTTACATTTCCAACAACTATAACACTTCCAATTACAATTACAGCCTAATAATTTATGTTTTAATAATAACAATTATAACTTGGCTATCTCAGAAATAGGCAGATAATATTCCGAAATATTTATAATCTGTTTCATTAAACAATTAGACTTGTGTCAACAACGTAGACGCAAGTCTAATTGTTTCGTTATAGTGAAATAACTAATTGGACTTTTGTCATGATATGAGTACTCCTATTTTGGCACTATAATTTATGTTTACTAAAATCAATAAGTAACAAATTTAGGTTAGAAAGCAGAGTAATTACATTGTTATAGGATAAAATTGCAATATACATAATATAGTTAAGCTTTAAGATATTGAGCTAAAACTTTATTAGTAAACATGCAGAGGTACACATAACAAAGGGAAAAGATGTGTTGACTATTTCTGCGACACAGTGAAAGAAAAGATAGAAGGTAAGGTTGATTTATTACATTTTGAAACTGTAGAATATCAAAAGAAGCTAATAGATTTGTCGATGCTATTTTTATTGAAGCAGAAAGATTTTGGAAAAACCAATATTAGGCTATTTATTCCACAAAATATTGATCGGATCTATGTTAAGCGTTGTGTTTATCAAGTGATAAGATATTTTGAGGAAATAGAAATAAGATATAATGAGCATGAGGTTAGCACTTTTCTGGCCCCATTCCTAATAAAAAAATAAAATCTATAATAGAAAAGTTAATTGATAAGGAGAAACAGTTAATCGAAAGGAGAAAGACATGAAAGTTTTCGCATTTTCAGGAAGTCCTAAACGAGATGCCTCAGTAGGAAATAAGTTTCTAACTACGATAAAAAAAAGATTGAAGGAAATGGATCCTGAAAAAGAATTTAATATTTATATAGGTAGTGAATTCGATATAAAAGATACTGATAGAAGTGGAAATGAACTTGTTAATAAATATTTATGTAGCATGATGGAGTATATGGGCCTTTTAGTATTAGGTAAGACTAGTCTAAAACCACTAAAATTGAATCTGAAGAAGTCTTAGAAAGCTATGTACAATTTGTATGCAATAAAATTTTGTTAAATGAGATGGCGGTTATAGATAAACCAATTACTCAGGAGCAGAACTTTGAAATACAGAAAAAAAATTACTTTAAAAAAACTGGTGGGTTTGTACGGGATTATTGGGAATAGCATGGCTATTTTGAAATGAAATCGTATGAAGTACTATTTAGAAGTAGGTTGAGGAAGATAGATGAATAAACTTTTTAGAGAAACGCTTTGCAGAAGAAAAAAAGAAATTTTTATAATTTTATTTTTACAAACATTCGCTTCGCTTACTACCTTAATAGCTCCTTATATAAATGGACGATTTGTTGATGTTTTAGTCTCTTCTCAAGAATATAGAGATGTTTTATTGTTTACTGCTATAGCTTTTATCATCAGCTTTTTTGGCATTATGACGGGATATATATTTCGTATTATTCAATTAAAAGTTAAAAGCTATATGTCATTTGAACTAAATTTAAAGATAATAGAACATATACAAAGAATACCCATCGAAAAATTTGAAAAGTTTGAATCAACTTACATGAACCAAAGAATTAGAGGGGATTGTGAGACAGTTACTAATTTTTGGATGAGTAACTTTATGTCTGCGATATTGAATGTAATTATACTAATATCAATGTCAATTTTATTATTTAAATTAAATAGAGCTTTGTTTCTTATAATAATAATATTTATACCAATTTATTGCTTTATATATATATTGATGAGAAAACCACTTTATGTTAAAGGGCTTGAAAGTACGGAAAGTAGCAATTTATTTGTGAGCAAACTCAATGAGTTGTATGAACGTAGTAGAGAGATAAAAACTGACGTACTTTTTGATTTGGAAAATAAAGCAATGTTTAATAAATTTTCATCTTATATGAATATTGTACTGAGATATAATAAATTGTTATTTGGATTTAATTCTTTAGATGGCATAATTAGCCTTATGTTTCAGATTATAGTTTTTTTATATGGTGGAAAAATGGTCATTCAGAAAGATATGACAATTGGCGAATTCACTATGATTAATTCATATTTTAGTATAATATTAGAGTCAATTAAGTATTATTTTTTATTAGGTCAGACTTATCAAGAGATGAAAATATCTAGAAATAGAATTCAGGAGTTATTGGATATAAATCTTGAGTCTAATGGAATAGAAGTTATAAATAGAGTGGATAGATTAGAAGCTAGAAAAGTTAATTATAGCTACAATAGCAAGAATGTTTTTAATATAGGGTTTGATATAACTATAGATAAAAAAGGAATATATGGCTTAATCGGCAAAAATGGTATTGGTAAAACTACACTTGTTAATATTTTAGTTGGAATCAACAATGATAAGCTTAGTGGAGAAGTATGTATAAATGGTTTAGATACTAAAAAAATTGATATGTATAATTTGAGAAAATTCAAGATCTCCTTAATGATGCAAGGTACAAATAACACGAATATTATAGTTAGTGATTATATTTATAAATATATTACAAAAGATAAGTTTGATTTATTAAGAGAAGATGATATTTGTAATAAAGTATTTTTCTCTGACCTATTTAATTTAGATTTTTTAATGACTAAGAAAATCAGTGAGTTATCGTCAGGTGAAAGGCAAATGGTACAGTTATTTACAAAAGTATATAAAATAGCAGACGTCTATATTTTTGATGAACCAACATCAAATGTTCATCCTCTATTAATTGATAATATATGGTTGTTGATGGAACAGCTTAAGAATTTAGAGAAAATTATTATAATTATTTCACATGATAAGTGTATATATAATAAATTTGATAAATGTTTTGACTTGAATATTCAGTAGCGTCTGGCTCAAAAATTCATTGACATTCACATTTAAGCAGAAGTAGCATTCTATGTTTAAAACAAATAGATAATAATGAAGGCGGTTTAAAAGGAGTTTATGGAGAATCAAAAAAGAATGGGTATGAGGTGGAGTTCCGTAATCTTATTAATTTTAGGAGTATATTTTTATATGCACTATAGTATTTATAAGAATACTAATATTTATGCACTTGAATCAACTGTATTTGGATACTTTGCTATAGAATTTACATCTTTATTTTTTCGGAATAAAGATGTAAAGAATGAATGGCATTTTCTTGTATTTGGCTTAGCAATGGCAGTGTGTTTTATAGTTACGTTTCTATTATATTTCAGGTAATTATAATAATAGGATTAATGTACTTAGGTCCCAAGCTGATTGGCTCTGATATAAAATTATGCTAATTATAAGGGGCTTTATAAAATTTATTATAAGTAATCATTTCTCATGTACGGAATAATACCAAGTACAGCTAAAAAAAGTGTTTCATTGGAAAACGGAACCAACGAGTGTGAGGGAAAATGAAATTTTTGAAAAAGTAAAAACAATTATAAAAATAGTTTTAAATGTCCATACTAACTAAATTTAAGAGCTAGTATGGACATTTTCACAAAAAATAGGTCATGTCTTAGATGAGTAAGATACAATCATAAAATATTAGAATTTTTTTATCTATATATTTGAGTCAATTTAGGGAGAATCCCAAAGTTTGT
>DLJZ01000007.1 GCA_002478865.1 Hungatella sp. UBA7603 | reverse complement strand
CTTATCACTAAAAATTCAAATGTAGCACCAATAATTGCAACTCCTAGAAATCCTGTAACTGCGCCTATTGCTATAATACCGTTGCCAATGTAGTTTCCTAAGAATGAACCGGCTGGCCCTAAAACGCATAAGGTAATCGGAAGCATAACTGCAATTGTAAAAGCTGGGGCGAAAACACTTCTTAATGCGGAAGGTAAGTGTTTATGAAAGAATTTTTCAACATATGACATTACCCAAACAGATAAAATGATTGGCAAAATCGTGCTTCCATAATTTTGTACGGAACAGGGGATTCCATAGACGCTGAATGCCTTACCTACAAGACCTGTAAAGGTAGGGTGTAACATGATTGCACCCAGTAAGATTCCCATAATTGGTGATGCTTTGAATTTTTTAGCTGAAGTATAACCAATTATAACTGGAAAGAAATAAAAACCTGCATCTCCGACAAAAGTTGCTAAAACATAAAAATCATTTTGTTCACTGATTAAATTTAACATGGTTGGTCCCAATATCGCTGCAAGCATCTTAAAAAATGCTGATGCCGTAATAACTGGTATGGCAGGTACTAAGCTTCCTGAAAGTGCATCTAAGATTCCATTTAAAAATGATTTTATTGTTATTTTTTCCTTTGGTTTATCAGCCTCATTCACCACACTATTATTCTGTAATCCGCTTACATTGCAAAACTCATCGTAAACTTTTGACACATCCTGTCCAATGATTATCTGAAGCTGCCCCCCTGCCCGAATAACCCCAAGTACTCCTTTCATTCCCTTGATGGTTTCATCTTTGGGAATGGTTTCATCTTTTAAATTAAAACGCAATCTGGTAGCGCAATGAGTAACATTGATGATATTCTCTTTATCGCCTACTTCTTTTAACACCTCTTCCGCTAATTTCGTAAACTTTTCATCCCGAGCCATTTTCTTCCTCCTCAGTTAAAACCTTGTTTTTGCTACTAAAACTCGTTTACTTACTTGGTGATTTTACATATTGACTGCTCACTTTTTATACCATACTTAATTTCTTGATATCATTGTACCCCACAGTTTATAACATATAGTTTCAAGGAATCGTTCCCTCATAACTATATAAACTTTTTTTGCGGAACCGGTTCCACATTTCTATTATATTATCGTTTTTATTACATGTCAACACCTTCTCTATCAATTGTATTTTTATCTCCTTCCTCGGTTTTGATTCCATCTATTTACATTTGAATTCCGCTTTTGTTACCGTCCTGATTTAACTAGTTTTCTACCGCAACCAAAAACGGTGTCTTCTACAAGATCCAATATAAACATGAGATCACTTTCTTTAAAAAATCGTGGTTAAGAGAATATACCCTAACCACGACACTTTTTCGTTCAAACACATGTTGTCAGGACTTAAATATGATTCATATAGCAATTATCTAATTACCCTTAATTGAAATTTGGGTTTTGTGGATTAAAAAACTACCAGCATTATACTGTTAGTTAATGAATATGGTTAAACCAAAAAACCTCAATTCTTTTCTCTGGAGTGATTTTATAAAACCTACTGTGATTTCTTACAACATTAAATAATTTTTAGAAATTTTCTACTTAATACTTATCGTTACTACCAATCATTTCTTTTATTTTTATCATATCTTTCTTTCCTTATAAAAACAGTACTTCACCCTTAAGCAATTAACCCCTTTCCTTCTTTGTGGTTCATAAAAGGAATTTTATCAAAAAAATATGGGAATTATATGAGGATTCTAATAAAATTAAAAACAAAAAAATTACGCTTGACAATTGAACATCCATTCAACTATAATAAACATATGAACAGTTGCTCAATCGTTCAGTTAAGGCATTGGACACTTGACACTATAAAAATTCCAAATAATAGGAGGATTTACTATGAAACAGACATTTATACTAGAAGGACTTGACTGTGCAAACTGTGCAGCAAAAATTGAAAGAGCGGTAAGCTCCTTAGATGGAGTTACATCAGCTTCTGTTAATTTCATGACAACAAAGATGACCCTTGAACTAAATGATAATGATACAGAGAAAACATTACAGTCTGTTAAAAAAACCGTCAAAAAAATAGAACCTGATGTCTCAATGAAATTGCACAGCAGGTAACTTGATAAAGGAGATGTCCTAACATGAAAAAGAGATTAATACGCATTATAATAGGCAGCATAATTTACTTGATGGCCTTTTTAATCAAACCAGAGATCAGCTGGTTTTCCCCTGCTATGTTTACTATTAGTTATATTATCATAGGTGGGGATATTGTATGGAAAGCCATACGTAATATCCTTCGAGGCAAGGTCTTTGATGAGAATTTTCTAATGACCGTTGCCACTGTCGGAGCCTTTTGCATCCGAGAATTTCCCGAAGCGGTGGCTGTTATGCTCTTTTATCAGGTCGGGGAATTATTTCAAAGTTATGCCGTATCTCAGTCCAGAAGATCTATCTCGGAATTGATGGATATCCGTCCTGATTATGCCAACCTGGTGACTGAATCAGGGGATACCACCCGTGTGGACCCTGAGGATGTGAAAATTGGTGATACAATACTGGTTGCTGCCGGAGAAAAGATTCCTTTGGACGGCACGGTAATCGATGGCACTTCCATGATTGATACTTCCGCATTAACCGGTGAATCCGTTCCTAGAGATGCTGCGGTAGGAAGCGACGTATTAAGTGGATGTGTTAATATAAACGGCATTTTAAGAATTAAGGTCACAAAAGAATACGGGGAATCTACCGTAAGTAAGATATTAGACTTGGTTGAAAATGCCAGCAGTAAAAAATCAAATTCTGAAAACTTCATTACTAAATTTGCGGCTGTATATACACCGATTGTTGTAATATCTGCGTTATTGCTTGCAGTAATTCCACCGCTCGTGATACCAGGAGCTTCTTTTGAACAATGGTTATATCGTGCGCTTACATTCCTAGTTGTCTCCTGCCCCTGTGCTTTGGTTATCTCTGTTCCACTTAGTTTCTTTGGTGGCATCGGTGGCGCATCAAAAGCTGGAATCCTTGTGAAGGGCAGCAATTATCTAGAGGCACTTGCCAAGACAGAATTAGTTGTATTTGATAAAACAGGAACCTTAACTCAAGGAGTCTTTGATGTTCAAGAGATTTATGCTAAAGACATTACAAAAGAAGAATTATTAGCCCTCACAGCTTATGCAGAAAGCTACTCCAATCATCCAATCTCTCTTTCTTTAAAAAGAGCGTATGGAAAAGAGATTGATAAAAATCGTCTCAGTAATGTAGAAGAAATCTCTGGTCACGGTATCATTGCTTCTGTCGACGGGAAAGTGGTGGCTGCTGGAAACAGTAAGCTTATGACAAAACTTAATATCTCCTACTCAGAAGATGTTGCGATTGGAACCGTGGTTCATGTTGCTGTTGATAACAGTTATGCGGGTTATATCGTAATCTCAGATAAAGTAAAACCAGATGCAGCTTTGGCAATCCAGACCTTAAAGGCAGCTCACGTAAAGCAGACCGTAATGCTCACTGGCGATTCTAAGAGTGTTGGGGAAAAAGTTGCAAAAGAGCTACAGATGGATCAAGTTTATACCGAGTTACTACCAGGGGATAAAGTTGATAAGTTAGAAGAGTTGTTTACTAAAAAGTCTGCAAAAGGAAAACTTGCTTTTGTAGGTGATGGGATTAATGATGCTCCTGTTTTAGCTAGAGCTGACATTGGCGTTGCTATGGGTGGTTTAGGATCCGATGCCGCGATCGAAGCCGCTGACGTGGTAATTATGACAGATGAACCATCGAAACTTGGAACCGCTATCAAGATATCGAAAAAGACACTTGGTATCGTACGACAAAATATAATATTTGCCCTGGCTGTTAAAATCGGAGTCTTGATTTTAAGCGCATTTGGATTAGCAACCATGTGGGAAGCAGTCTTCTCAGATGTAGGTGTTTCCGTAATCGCTATTTTAAATGCACTGCGGGCACTGAATATAACAAAATTTAAATCCTAAGGAAAACAGCGCCTGTGCTTTCGCTACAGGCGCTGTTTTCCTTATTTCTGGTGCTTCACATGAATCAAAGCATTCTCTATTATCTCAAAAACATGTTCATCGTCTAATGCATAGTATACAAATTTCCCATCTTTCCTTGATTTCACCTGACCAGACATCTTCAGCAATTTTAATTGATGGGAAATTGCAGATTTGGTCATATTTAGAATCACCGCCAAGTCATTTACACACAACTCACTTTTTGACAATGCGTACATGATTTTAATTCTGGTATCATCACCAATTAATTTAAAGAATGACGAAAGAAGTGAAATACAGTCGTCGTCTTCCATCTCCGCTTTCACCTTGCCTGCTAACTCCTCATTAATTGCCTGGCAATCACACTTATTTATTGTATCTCCCATGTTGCACCTTCTCTTTACACCTTCTAAGTTTAATAATTTTAATTATACTTAGCCACAAGCCAGAACGTCAAGCCTGTTTTCATAAAATAAGCTATCTAAGCTCCTTACATAACAAGAAAACGTACCTTATTCTTACAGAACAAAAATCGTATCAACAATACTTTTAACATGTTGATGGGATTTTACCTCTATATTTGGTATACTAAATATCATCAGAACTTCAAACGGTTTAGAATCTATATGGCAAGCGACAGGGGGATAAACTTATGCAAAAATATATAGCTTTATTGCGCGGTATCAACGTGGGAGGCAAAAACAAAATATCCATGCCTGAATTAAAGAAGATATTTGAAGAGATTGGATACCTGGATGTTGTTACCTATATCAACAGTGGAAATGTTATTTTTTCCAGCAGCAATGAGGATGAAGACGACATCCGGAAAAGCTGTGAAGCAGCAATTACCAAGCAATTAAATTTAAACATCCTAATTGCAATCATATCTGCAAAAGATCTAACTTCTGCTCTACAAAATGCACCAACTTGGTGGGACAAGGATACGCAATCAAAACACAACGCTATTTTTATTATACCACCTGCTACTGCGCCAGAGATCATCGAGCAAGTTGGTTCTGCTAAAACGGAGTATGAGCAAGTTGGTTATTATGGACAGGTTGTTTTTTGGACAGCGCCAATTCAAACGTTCTCTCGAACAAGATGGTCAAAAATTGTAGGAAAACCTGCATATAATAGTATCACCATTCGAAATTCAAATACTACAAAAAAGTTATTAGAGCTTTTAGGATAAGGCGTTTGTTGCGTTATAATCTTCCTAAAAATCTTCACTCAAGAGATAGACTGCACCGGTAACTTCAGTCTGTGTATCATAATTAACGGATAGGAAACCAGTTTTATATTTAAAATGCATATCGCCATTTTTATCACTGATTGGTTCTCCAAACGCAGTCTTAAATTTTTCTATTTTATCACCAATTCTAGCACCATTGAAATCAATATCTTTTGACTCAAAGAATATCTGACTGACGGCACCAGTATCCGCATGAAGCCACACTCGAATTCCTGCCTTTTTAAATTCCATACCACCTTCATCAATTGTTTTAGGCTCCTCGTTCATGGTTTTAATAAATTCCTCTTTACCTGTACCAAGTAAATTAAAATATGTTTCAAAAGAAGCAACTTCTGTATCTGAGGAAGGCTTGAAATCAGAAGTAGCTGACTCTGATTCCGTATCAACAACTAGAGGCACCTGTGTAGTGGATTCCTCGCTGCTGCTAATTGAACTGCTTTGGATTTCAGTTGAATTTTTGGGATTCTTATTGGTGTCAGGACTGGAGCAACCGGTTATTAAAACAAGGCCAAACATCGATACTACGGCTAATTTTACAGTTATGCTTTTGTATTGTTTTTTCATCATAAATCTCCTTTTATCTATTTCTTTGTATTTGTACTTATACGTTTTATACCAATGAAAACCAATGTTCCTATCAAACAACCAATGATAGCAGCACCCAGTACATCGCTAGGAAAATGAACAAATAAATACAGCCTTGAAAATGCAATCAGGCAAGCTAAGGGGATTGCAATATATCCGAACTTCTTATTGCTCATGGTAAGAATTGTTGCCGCAATGGCAGATGCAAGCGTATGCCCTGACGGAAATGAAAAATCCGTTGGATTTGCTATTAAAAGTGTAATCGTTTGTTCCATCCAGTTAGGCCTGGAACGTTCAATTAGATTTTTAAGAAACACATTCCCAAAGATAACTCCTGTTAAAAGTCCTACTATCAGCGTAATTCCATACTTTCTATTTTGTTTGGTACATAACAAAAAGAATGCAGTCAGTATCCAGATAAACCCTTTATTTCCAAGTGACGTAATCTTAGGCATCACATAATCCAATGCGGGACAGGTAAATGTGTCTCGAATCCAATATAAAACTGCCCAATCCATATTTGTAATAAATTCCACCATTTTGTATGCCTCTTTTATTGTAATATATGAGGACCATTTCTTTCCCTCACACTTTCCCTATTATAACCTTTCTCCTCGCGAAATAACAATTAATGATTTACATACTTTTTGCCCTTACGTTCTTTAGATCTCCCCGAAAACAGACGAATAGGTTCAAACTCTCTTTTCAACCTTTTGACCATATCATTCTTTGATGAATTTTCAATTAAAATATCACATTGCTCAGGGATACTTCCAAAGATGACACTTTTTTCCATCTTCAGCATCGCTTTCAACCGCTTTAGCATGTGTTCCCGATTTGCATCCTTATTATATATTTTCATATAAGAAAATCCGGGATAATCATTAGACTCATAGGTGAGTATTTTCAGTTCTCCGGACCACTCCTGATTCGTTAGGTTTTCATATGCCGCCCGGATCTGTTTTGTAGTATCGATCACCATGAGATAAACTACATTTTCATACTGGGGAAGCCTTCTTTTCACGTAATTGCGCAGGGGATCTTTTCTGAGTTTTTGGTAGATGCCCTGTTCTGCCAAATTATCCAGTTTTTCATAATAAATGACAAGTGAATCATCAATTACTACATTGGCAAAGTAATTAAGATTGCTTTCATTTAACAAATTTATTATTTTTTCAGCCTGATCGTAAGATAAGACATACGTCAAAAGATAGGAATTATCATTGGTATCATAAAGTGCGGCTCCATCCATAACAATCACCGGTAATTTTAGATTGATTCCGCGGACTGACTCCATCAAAGTTGCCGGTGTTCTGCCAGTAGAAAGGGTAAATTTCATCCCATCATCAAGAAGCCGGTTTAATTCCACCTTACTGTAAGGGGTTAATTTTTCCTCTTTGGTGAGCAAAGTATCATCTACCCCGGAAACATACAGCACATCCAATTGCTTTTTTCTGGGTAAGTGTGCGAAATTTACAACGATTGCCATGAACACGCCGATCAAAGTATCTGCCACACGATTCATAACAAACAAAAACGGACTGCTGTCTCCCATATGCATCACTGTAATGCTTAAAAATACCACACAGGAAAAATATGAGGTGTCTTTTTTATTCAATAAAACAGTTGTATACAGAACCACCCCGGTGAACAGGGAAATCATAAGGTAGCCGAATACACTTTCCCTAAAGATTCCTCCCCCCCAGTCAAAGATAAGAAGCAAAAGAAGTCCCCATGCGGCACCGATAAACGTACCGGAACACCTTTGTTTTGCCATCTGGGTACTGCTTTCCTTATATGGCTGAATACACTGCAGTACTGCAAGGGCAGAATAAAAGGGAATCCCTTCTTTTCCACGAATATAATATATAGCAAAACATAAACAAACTCCGAAGACAGAGCGGTAAATTCTCTGTCCCACTGCCGGCAGCTTTACATACTTTATGACCATTGCTTTCATAATCTTATTCCTCCGTCTAAAAGTACGAAAAAAACATTTATTTAGCGTACTATATCAGATATCAGAGAAATTGTCCAATTCTCTTTTGCTATGACCATAAAAGGAGATTTACGCATAAAATGATCCCTCCAAAGTAGTAGTACTTTTTATATTTGTACTGTCTACTTTAAAGGGATCCCATCAAATTATTTATCACCTGAATATAAAGCTTTCTGTTCATCTAAAAATTTAATCATCTGCTCTTTTAAAACACCTACACCGTATACAGCATTCAATCGCGCTTGTCCTAACCTATAGGATGGTACTGTATCCAGGTGATTCTCTTCCCAAGCGTACTTGCTTAATGCCAACTGCCGTTCCTTATAGGTTTCTGAAACGAGCGCCTGCCGGAATGCATTTACTTCACCTCCAGCATAAGCAGCACAGTCACTCAGGACATCCAAATTTTCAATGTCCTTTCCATCGCAAAATACCGCGTTATATACTGCATCATTATAACGTCTAATATCCGCCCCTTGTTCCTCCAGACATAATAAGCCCTGTATTGCTAAATAGGTATAATTGCCAGTGGGGAACGGGGCATTAATGGTTAATCCGGCGCTTTCTAAGCGAGGTTTTAATTCAATAAGCCACGGAGCAGATTCCTCCCAATCATAAAAACGGGGTTCAGGCTGGGGATTGAGTTCACAGGGACTCCATGTTACTGAAAGTTCAGGATAATTTGGTAACAATTGATTCAATTCATGAAGAGCTAAATAGCAGTATGGGCACGTATAATCAAAAAACACTTCCAGTTTCATCGTTAATTTCCTCCTGTTATAGACTTTTCTTAATAATAGCATAAGCATACAATTATTCAAGTAGGCACATTCAAGTAATATACTTACCAAAGGGTAAGTTTTATAAGTAGGATCTACTCCATATTTTACGATTATTGGTTGCTGAAATTGCTGAGCGTTCATGGCTTCCAAATAAGAACTTATGCCTAATATTATTTTACCCGCCAGGGGTTATCCTTCCCCTCTAACTCATTTTTGCAGCTTAATATGGAATATTCCACCATATCACTCACCGCTTCTTCGGTATAAAAAGCAGTGTGGGGAGTGATGATTACATTGGGCATAGACTGTAATATAGCCAGCTGGCGATTGGATAATACTTTATATTTCAAATCTTTATAAAAGATTTTCCTTTCATTCTCTAAAACATCCAAACCGGCTGCGCCGATTTTTCCCGATTCTAGTCCTGCAATCAAGGACGGAGTATCAATAAGTGTACCGCGAGCGGCATTAATAAGAACGACACCGTCCTTCATCTTCTCAATTTCCTTCTGTCCGATCAGGTGTTCTGTCTCTTCTGACGCAGGCGCATGAAGGGAAATAACGTCACTTTCCTGCAGGAGTTCGTCAAAAGAGACATAGGTAACAAAGGATGAAAGTTCTTCTTTCGGATGCAATGTATGCACCAAAATTTTACACCCAAATCCATGGAGCCGCCTAATTACAGCCGCTCCAATTCTTCCTGCTCCTATGATACCCACGGTACAGGTACGAAGCTCCCTTCCCCGCACATTGGTGAGTGAGAAATCCTGACCCAGCCCTCGGATCATAATCGTTTTAACTTTGCGCAGTGCCATCAAAATGAGCATTACCGTATATTCAGCCACACTGGCTGGCGTATAGTTGACTGAGGAGACAGGAATCTCCAAATTCTTAGCGGCCTCTATGTCAATATGATCAAAGCCTATGGTACGGGTGGATACACAGCGGATACCACTTGCTTTCCATTGTTCAAGTATTTCCTTGGTAATTGCGGAGGTGACCACGCTGACAGCGTCGCAGCCTTCGGTGTCTCCCGCATTCTCTAATGTGGGACTGTAAGGCAGTGTGTGGAGTTCCACCCCGTATTTCTCAGCAAATTTTTGAAATAACATTGATTCGTCCGTTCGGACGTTATATGCCAGCAATTTCATGAACCATCACTCCTTCTCTTTATATGTTTTTTAATTTTATCCGAAAATTACAATATTTCAACATATTCCAACAATTGTTTCAGGGACTTATCAGCTTCCTCTTCATAATATGAATGTATTACTTCATATAAGCTCCCTTCATGGGAGAAACTGCATGTTCAGAAAATAGTTTTAAAACCCCTGACTTATATTTGGACTCTTTGGGCTGCCAATTCTTTTTTCTTTGCTCTAAAACCAGAGAAATCTCTTCTTGTGATTTCTCGATCCCATTTATGCCTACAATATTTAGCTGCCGTTCAAAAATATTGATATAAATTAAATCCCCCTCTTCCACCAGTGCTATTGGTCCTCCCTCTGCCGCTTCCGGAGACACATGACCAATAGACGGACCTGTAGATGCGCCGCTGAATCTTCCATCGGTTATTAAAGCAATACTTCGCCCCAGTTCCTGGTCAGATGATATGGCTTCTGAAGTATAAAACATTTCCGGCATTCCACTGCCCTTTGGACCCTCGTATCGAATAATCACAGCATCTCCTGATTTTATTTCACGTTTAAGCACTGCCTGCAGCGCTTCCTCTTCACTGTCAAATGGTCTTGCGATCAGAGTTGCCTCAAATATTTCCTTCGGACATGCGGTATGCTTAATTACGGCTCCTTCCGGAGCAAGATTTCCTTTCAGTACTGCTATGGCTCCATTTGTGCCAATTGCATTCTCAAAAGGATGAATTACATCCTGCCAAGTGATATTATGTTGTCTGCTATATTCTTCACATCTTTCATAAAACCCATTTTCTTTCAGTTCATCTAAGTTTTCTCCAAGAGTCTTTCCTGTGACAGTCATTTCATCCAAATGGAGCATTGACTTTATTTCCTCCATAACTCTTGGAACTCCACCTGCATAATAGAAATATTGAGCTGGCCATTTTCCAGCGGGACGGACATCCAGGAGATAATGGGCTCCCCGATGTAACCGGTCGAATACTTCCCCATCCAGTTCTATATTAAATTCATGGGCAATTGCAGGCAAATGTAGCAGTGAGTTTGTTGATCCTGAAATTGCAGCGTGTATCATCACCGCATTTTCAAAGGAACGTTTTGTTACAATATCACGAGGCTTTAAACCAAGCTTTATAAGCTCAAGAACCTGCTTTCCTGCCTTCTCCGACACCGTCAGAAGATCCTCACAGGTTGCCGGCATAAGAGACGTTCCCGGTAACATCAGACCAAGTGCTTCTCCCATGATCTGCATGGTTGATGCTGTTCCCATAAAGGAGCAGGCTCCGCAGGAAGGGCAAGCATTTTGTTTATAATAAGTGAGCATTTCATATGTAATTTCTCCACGTTGGTACATGGCTGAATATGTTCCGATTTGTTCTAGAGTCAACAAATCAGGTCCTGCATCCATAACACCGCCGGTCAGCAGAATAGACGGCATATTTACCCTTCCAATTCCCATCAAATGAGCCGGTACCCCTTTATCACAGCTGGCGATAAATATACCACCATCAAAAGGTGTGGCACCCGCGTGTATTTCTATCATATTACAAATCATATCACGATGAACAAGAGAATAATTAATTCCATCATGTCCCTGGGCCATACCATCACATATGTCCGTTGTAAAATACCTGGCGGCCTTTCCTCCTGCCTCACCCACACCAGAGACAGCCTTGTCCACCAATCCGTTTAAATGAGCACTTCCTGGGTGGCTGTCTCCAAAAGTACTTTCCACCATAATCTGCGGTTTAGACAAATCTTCAACATTCCACCCCATCCCCATTCTGAGCGGATCCTGTTCCGGTGCAATCTTTCTGATTTCCTGACTAACCATTGATCCTTTCCTCCTAATCTATTGATATGGTTAACAAATTTCAAAACGTTAAATTCTATACTTTTATTTCTCTTTCTTCTAAATTGTATCATTGCAAACTGGATATTTTCATTCTTAACAATCAATTCAAGCTCAATGACTTGCCCTTTTCGACCGCATTTCCTGTGCAATATGCTCTTCTTCCATTCTTTTTTGATGATAATAATATAACAATTACACAATTTTTGTCAAATGTCAAGGACATGGCTTCCGTTGGCGAAAGAAAAAGTTTCGGTACTCTATGATAAAATCAAATCTGATGTTTGAATGCTTGGGCACAACAATTAAGACCGCTGGCAAAAATGCCTGTGACCATTCTTTACAATGTGAAAGTGCACCCATTTATCAGAGGGATTTTAACTGTATCTGAATGATCCGGAACCAAAAAAGAGGTGGTGCTTCTGACATCGAATCGTGATTGATTTCCTGTCAGAAGCACTGCCTCCTTACTTTATAATATAATGATTCAAAATATTCTCTAGCTGTGGTTGATTCTCTTCGATATATTCATTAAATTCTTTCTTTGTCTTTGAAAGATCTGACGCAATCTCATATAGAAATTCAGGCAAGCTCTCTCTTAAGATATCTCCGCAGTAATCAGCAAGCTTTGCATTTCCTACACCAAGTCTTCCCCCTAAATGCAGTTCAAAAGCATCTTTTACTTCTCCCTGTACGTTCAATTTCTTACCACAGAAACCGATTTCACCGATTTCATGGGCGCTACAGGAATTGGAACAGCCCGAGATATGAATTTGAGGTAATACATCCTCGGTATAATTCTTCTCTTTAAAATAAGTGATTACTTCTTTTAATGTTTCCTGACTTTCAAGTATCCCAATCTGGCAGGTGGGCACACCAATACAGGCAACGGACCGCTCCAGCCGACTATCTCCACCTATGTGTTTGGTAAGTTCCAGGATTTTCTCTGCTTCCTGTCCATCTAGATTTCTTACATAGAAGCCCTCACTCATGGCAAGTCTAATCTCCGCATCTGGAATCTCCCTTACCTGATCGATGATAAGCTTTAAATCACTTAGTGATAACTGGCCTCCAACCGGATGAACATAGACACTGTATAATCCATCTTGTTTTTGCTCATATAAACGACTGCTTTTAACTTCTGTTTTTGAACCCACCTTGTTATATTCCTTCTCGTTGATAGAGAGCGTCAGAACTTGGCTTTCTGTTACCTTTTTAAGATGTTCTTTGTAACATTTCATAAATTCTTCTGCTCCCATACGATCAACGATATATCTCATACGGGCTTTGCTTTTATTCTGGTAATCCCCTTCACTCATAAATATCTGTGTAGCCGCTTCTACATGATATAACACATCTTTAAGCTCAATCAGTTCGGGAAATTCTAATCCAAGCTTTGAATTTCTTCCAAGTCCTCCTGCTACATAAACCTTGAAATATTTCTTACCGTTTTCCTCTACCGCAAGAAATCCAAGATCAACCGCTCCTGCATGAGACGCATCTTCTGCATTATTAGAAAATGAAACTTTTAATTTTCTTGGAAGCTTATATGTATAAATCTTTTGCAAGAAATAATCTCCCACTGCCAATGCATAGGAAGAAACATCAAATACCTCATCTTTTTCCACTCCTGATAAGGGAGAAAGGGCAATATTTCTTGGGAAGTTACCGCCGGAACCTCTTGTATATACTCCTTGTTTGATTCCAGCTTCCATTACCTCGCAGACTTGATCTATATCAATTCCATGAAGCTGGATTGCCTGACGTGTTGTAAGATGCACATTTTCCACACCATATTTTGTCGCGTACTCATAAATAAACTGAAGCGCATTCAACCGAGCGATGCCAGAGGGGATTCTGAATCGAATCATTAATTTTTTGCCATCTCTATGAGCATATACACCCATACCACCGGATGCTCCTTTAAAATCCATCTTACTTACTTCACCTGTCAAAAATTTATGTCCTAGTTCCTTAAACTCATCGATTTCACCCAATAACACTTCGTCTAATGTTTTCACCATTCTCCACTCCTTATACTTATTGCATCATATTCTAGGATATAGTATACTGTGTTTGAACCAATAAGTATAATATTTATTTTTTATTAAACCCATCAATATTTCTAATGATTCATCTCCCATATAATAGAAAAATACGAGGTAATTCTTTTGATAGAAGAATTAAAAACATTCATTGCTGTTGTAGATAAGATGAGCTTTACAAAAGCTGCCGTTTCCATTAACATCTCCCAACCCAGCGTAAGCCTTCATATCTCTAACCTGGAAAATTACTTTCATACAAGGCTGATCGAACGTTCTAATAAGCAAAGGAGTATATTTATTACTGCTCAGGGAGATTTACTTTATAAACGAGCGAAACAGATTTTATCCGTTTTAGAAGAAACGAAAGAAGAGCTTTTACAATCTGACCACTCTCCCTGCGGAACTTTGAGAATCGGTGCCAGTATGACGATTGGAGAATTTCTTCTCCCTTCTATACTAAGTGAATTTATGAAATTATATCCAAATATAAAATTGGATATGACAGTTGAAAATACAGAGCACATTTATGAAAAATTCAAAAATTACGATATTGATATTGCTTTAATCGAAGGCACTGTACCCGTAGAAAATTATATCCATCATAATTTTTATAAGGATACTATGGTCATAGTCGCTCCAGTTTCTTTTCAATACGATAAAAAGGCTGAGCTAAAAAAATCCTTATCAAACCAGACCTGGATCCATCGAGAAAAAGGCTCCGGCACTGGCGAAAATCTAAATATATTTTTAAATAGCTATGGAATATCCCCAAAAAATTTAATCACTTTGGGAAGCAACTATTCTATTAAAGAAGCTGTTAAAAATAATATGGGAATCAGCTTTATATCCTCTTTAGTCGTAAATGAATCTGTAAAAAATAAAGAAGTTAAAATCGTTCCACTGAAGGATCAATATTATAGATATTTCTCCTATCTCATTCATGAAAACAATTTACCAAAAGCGGTGGAGCTGTTTCTTGAGAAATTACATCTAATCGTGTTTTAATAGCACTGTGACTATATTACAATTAATCTAGTGCCCGCTCTCAATCGTTGTAGGGTATAAGAAAACCACAGAGCTTTTCTAGCTCTGTGGTTTTCTCTAAGTGAAGATAGTGGTATTTAAAATACTCTCCTCTAGTTATCTTAACGTCAATATTTTATCACCTGCATGTACTTTTTCCACATTTTCTCCTATAATCTCTGAATATTGAAATGAATTTGTAATAATCATTAAAGTGATCGGATCATAGCCATTCTTCTCAATTTCTTCATAGTCGAATTCTAACAGTAAATCTCCTGTTTTTAATGTGTCTCCCTCTGTTACATGAGTCTTAAAATATTTTCCTTTTAATTCAACCGTGTCAATTCCAACATGTATTAATAGTTCAGCTCCATTCTCCGCCACAAGACCGATTGCATGTTTCGTTTCAAAAATAGTCATTAATTTTCCATTCACAGGAGAATATATTTTTCCCTCGCTCGGCTTAATTGCTATGGTCTTACCCATTGCCTCACTTGAAAACGCAGGATCACTAACCTCGGATATGGGAACCAATTCTCCCTTTAATGGACTGTATATCGTATATTGCTCTTCACTCGTTAATAGCCCTTGCTTCTCTGCTGCCTTTATTTCGGGAATAGTTCCACCGCCCGTTTTCGATTTTACATCTTCAAACCCGATATACCATTGTATCGCAAAGGTAACTGCAAACGCAATGGCTGCAGAAATTAAAGCATTAATTACATTACTGGAATCTTCTCCTACATACAATCCAATGGCCGCTAGACCGGCTCCGCCTCCACCATATCTTTGGACGCCAGTGATTCCTGCATATAAACCTCCCAATCCGCCTCCAATAGTGGTCGCAATCAGAGGTTTTTTTAGGCGTAAATTCACACCAAATAATGCAGGCTCTGTGATTCCAAGAAGTGCAGTAATACCACTGGAGATTGATAATTGTCTAAAATCCTTATTTTTAGTTTTAATTGCTACACATAAAGCTGCTGCTCCCTGGGCAATATTAGATGGAAGATTTCCAGGTCCAATAATTGTCTCGTGGCCTAATACAGACAATGAGTTTACATAAGCTGGTAAAAGACTATAATGCATTCCAGTCATAACAAGGAAAGGCATAAAAGCTCCTATTACTGTAGGCAGGATCCAAGGAGCGATCTTTTCAATTGACAACAGCACGCTTACAAGGCCATCACCAATTATACTTCCCAGAGGGCCTAATACCACCAGAGCAATTGGCGCCATAATTAATATCGTTAACAATGGCCTTGCAATAAACTTGATAACTGGTGGCGTAATTTTCTCAACAAATTTTTCCACATAGGATAATACAAATACAATTAGTATTATTGGA
The DNA here is from genome assembly GCA_002478865.1 of Hungatella sp. UBA7603. Lineage (GTDB taxonomy): Bacteria > Bacillota > Clostridia > Lachnospirales > Lachnospiraceae > Lacrimispora. Next base: position 101,481 of record DLJZ01000007.1, on the reverse strand, counting down.
ATAACTGAAGATGAATAAGTAACAATCCTAACAGGCAGTCCTAAAACAAATACTGTTCCAGCAGTATCTTTTAACGCGCTAAAATTTGGATGGAGCAAAATAGCTCCCATCAGCATAGCCATTTGCTGATTACACTGAAATTTCTTTGCCGCTGATACTGCTAAAATGATAGGCAGAAAATAATAAGAAGCATCTGCTATAAATTTAAGGAAATAATATAGATTTCCCGATGTATCAATCGCATTAACTAAAGTAAGAATTGATAACAATGCTTTAATCATTCCCGCGCCTGCAATAATGGGCATTATGGGAGAAAAAATTCCCGCAATTGTATCTAAGATTTTATTAACCAATCCTTTTTTGGGGCCATCACTGCTATCTTCTTTATTATCATTAAAATTACAAAGCTTTATCAACTCCCCGTAAACCCTGGCAACTTCACTTCCTATGATAACTTGAAACTGGCCGCCTTTATTGACAACATCTACCACCCCAGTAATATTTTTAATTTTGCTCTCATCAACTCCATCCATTGATTTTAAATTGAACCTCAATCTGGTAACACAGTGCGTGAGATTTTGTATATTACTTTCCCCTCCTACTTCTCGTAGTATTTCTTGGGCTACTTTTTTTACCTCCATACGTATACCTCCTTTAGTCAAATGTCAGTGCATTTGCCTGTATGTTTAATATGTTGTATCCACACCGTTTGATGCAATAACCTTTTTATACCAGTCGAAAGATTTCTTTTTTCTTCTCGCCAATGTTCCATGACCGTCATCTTCTTTTTCAACATAGATAAATCCATATCTTTTTCTCATTTCACCTGTACCAACAGAGATAATATCAATAGGTCCCCAACAGGTATATCCCATCACATCCACATCATCTAATCCAATTGCTTTTTTCATCTCTTCAATATGATCTGACAAATATTTTATCCTGTAGTCATCCTGTATTGATCCGTCTTTTTCGATCTTATCAATTGAACCCAGCCCATTTTCTACAATAAACAAAGGTAATTCATATCTATCATATAATTCATTTAATGCAATTCTTAATCCTGCTGGATCAATCGGCCAATCCCAATCATTTCTTTCTAAGTAGGGATTTAATCTCTCTACTTTAATATTTACACCATCTTCACTTGAAGCAACGGAAGAAAAATAATAGCTAAATGCAATATAATCCACTTTTCCAGATTTCAAAATCTCAGCATCTTCAGTCTCCGTATGGAGCTCTACTCCCATACGCTTTAACTGTGCCGTACACAAATTGGTATAATATCCCTTACACATGACATCTGTATAGTAATAATTAGGCATCATTTGAAATCTTTGAGCCAATACATCATTAGGATTACACGTTTTGGGATAAGTGGTAGGGTACTGCACCATACAACCTATCTTAAATTCCGGATTTATCTTATGTCCTGCGATAACTGCCTTTGCGCTTGCCAAAAACATATTATGGCTGACTATAACTTTCACCTCGTTTGGATTCTCTCCGGACTTAAATAAAATACCTGCCTGATGATAGGGCTCATTCTGATTCATCGTTTCATTAATCTCATTGAAGGTCATCCAGTATTTCACTTTATTTTTGTAACGTGCAAAAACAACACTGCAATATCTCTCAAAAAAATCGATTAACTGTCTGTTTCTCCAAGAGCCATATTTCTGTACCAAATACAATGGCGTTTCATAATGCGATAACGTGACAACTGGCTCGATACCCCTGCTGCGCAATTCATCAAATACCTCATCATAAAATTTCAATCCTTCTTCATTTGGCTCCAGTTCATCTCCATTCGGAAAAATTCTAGGCCAATTAATAGACATCCGGAAGCACTTAAATCCCATCTGGGCAAATAATTCTATATCTTCTTTATACCGGTGATAAAAGTCTACGGCTTCATGACTGGGATAATAATTTCCTTCCTTCACAGAATCGTGAACCTCTCTTGATATGCCATGTCTGGATCCTTTTTCAACATCCGCAATACTTAAGCCTTTTCCTCCCTCAAGAAAGGCTCCCTCATATTGATTCGCAGCAGTTGCGCCTCCCCACAAAAAATCTTGTCTTATATTCATAATAAAAACCTCCTTGCAAATATAACTATATATGCAAAGAGGCAAAAATAAAATATATACAACTTAAGTTGTAACACTGTTTAATAAATATGTTCAAAATATACACCTTTTCAGAAACATTGTTTCATTCGTCGTCAGATTTCATAATGATTGAGTTCGTAGACCTTCGTAATTTTTCCAATACTCTTGCCTTCTCCAGCTTCTTTTGGTAATTGTTTTCGTAATCCTGCAAGAAATAAGTGGAGTATAAGATATCTAAAATCAAAGCAATCGACAAATGGGTACTATAATCCCCTAAATTTTGAAACATACTTTCCTTTGTGGAAATGATTAACTTACATGTAGCAAACTTTGATAAGGAATTTTCTCCAAAAGACGTGATAGCAATAATAGGAACCGATTTTTTCTTGCACTCCTCCGCTACTTGTAAGGTCTTATCTGTTTCTCCTGAATATGAAATTAATATAGCAACGTCCTTATTTGATAAACACCCAGCTTCATATAATTGATAATTAAGATTATTTGAAATAGAAACATGCTTTCCGATCTTCAACATTTTTTCTCGGAAAGATTCTGCCTGGTTCAATGATGTGCCAGCTGAAAATATATAAATGGTCTGACAGTACTTAAAAAGAGTTATTACTTTTTGAAGGGCATCGTGCTGAAGCAAAGATATTGTGTCATGTATGGTTTCTTCATACAAATGAGATATTTTATTGGCAGCTTTCATGATTGTATCATTTTTGGAAAAAGGAAAATTGATATCTACGTCCCCATACTGTTGGTCTAAATATTGTATTTCTTTTAAAAACTGCTCTTTAAAATCATCAAAACCTTTAAAACCGAGTTTTTTACATAATCTAACTATGGTAGCAGGAGAAGTATACGTTGCTTCGGCCAAGTTCCTTGTAGAATATTTACGTATTTTAATTCCCTGCTCCACTAAAAAAGCAGCGATAATTTCTTCTGTTTCAGACAAATTTACTTTTAAACTTAATTTTTCAACGATTAACATATTCATCACTCCGTATCAAATATCAAACTTTATATTATTATTGCATATTTTATAGGAAACTACCACGATGAATTATATAAATGCAAAATTAATAGACCGCTCCATAGGTGCCTTATCTTCAGGACGATCTTTTCAATATAAGCAACTGCTTTTCTTTAAAACTTAATTCAAAAACTTTCAGAGGACTATAATAGCTATAATTTATCCGGTGGACTGTGTTCTTAAAAAGGCTGCCCCATGAATTCCTTCATGCGGCAGCCCCAAACTTCAAAAACTAAATACATTCTTATTCATACAGCAATTTACATCAAATCTTCTTTTTCAACATTATGCACTGTAAGAAATCCGCAAATCAAGGAAACACCAAATAACAAGACCGGAAGAACCGTATTTCCCCTTAAAGACAAGTCTCCTATGGTACCATTCATAACGGAAAATAATAAAAATGAATATGATTCAGGGAGTAGTTTTTCACCAAATAAAATGATATCTCCTGAAGTTGGTTTCTACTGGTTGGTGATCATCTTCATCACCGTTGTTTTTCCTGCGCCGTTTGGCCCAAGAAAGCCATAAATTTGTCCTTTGGCAATATGCATGTTCAAATCATGAGAAATATTAGAGAGCATTCGCTTGGTATTTAATTCAGATCTGCAATAACTGGCATTTACATTTTGCCTGTCTTACAGCGTGCGGTTGATCTGTTCCAAAAGATGTTTAAATTCCTTATCTTCGGTAAATGACATCACTTTTTCATCTGTATTTTCATCTAAAATGCGTTCCAGTTCGTCAGCAATATTTTGAATCTGTTTTAAAGTTATTTTGTTAGATAGAAACATAGGCTCACTCCTTTGGATTACCAAGCTTGTATCCGATTCCCCAAACAGTGAGAATATATTGTGGCTTCCTTGAATCATCCTCAATTTTTGTGCGGAGACGGCTGATATGAACATTGACTGCATTTTCATCACCTAAATAATCATCCTGCCATATCAAAGAGTAAAGCTGTGCCTTGGTATAAACCTTCTTCTGATTGGAAAGAAGCAGGCGAAGGATTTCATATTCCTTTGCTGTTAAGTCCACTGCCAGCCCATTTTTATGCACCGTGTGGTTTTCCAGATTCATTTCCAAATCTCCCAAGCTAACACAAACAGAGGCGGTTTCTCCACCAGCAGAATACTGGTTGGTACGCCGCAGATTTGCCTTTACTCTGGCAAGTACCCCCGTAAGAGAAAATGGTTTTGTAATATAATCATCCGCTCCCAGTCCCAATCCAAAAATCTTATCCGATTCCGTATCTTTTGCAGACAGGATTATAATGGGAACCACGCTTTCCTTTCTGATCCGTTTCATGACATCTAGTCCGCTGATTTCAGGCAGCATGAGATCCAAAATCACCAGATCATAGAACCCGCCAAAAAATGTTTTTAAGGCCTGCTCTCCATCAAAGGAACCATGAACTTCAAAACCCTCCATCAGGAGAAAATCTATTAACATTTCACTAATTTCTCTGTCGTCCTCCAACAATTAGAACACGTTTAGCCATGTCCACACATCCTTTATAAAGTATTTTCGTTATTATTCCCTTTTTGAAGCTGGCTTCTTTTCCAAGTTCAGAGACTTGTCATTATATACTGTCATATCAATATTATTGGTTATTTTTGCAGTTACTAAGCCGGTTACCATACCATCGCTTACATTTAGTGCAGTTCTGGCCATGTCGATAACAGGCTCAATACCCACCAGCAGACCTGCGAGACCAACGGGAAGACCAAGTGCGGATAACACGATGATACCTGCAAATGTTGCGCCTCCGCCTACACCGGCGATACCAATAGAAGCAAAGGTGATGATGACTACCATCAGAATAAAGAAGGACGGTGTAATGGCCTGGCCCACAGTAGGAGCCACCATCATTACCAGCATAGCAGGATAAATAGCTGCGCACCCGTTCTGCCCGATGGAGGTACTGAGAGAACCCGCCAGATTGGAAACTCCGTTATCCACCCCCATATCATCTGTCAGGGTCCTGATGGTCAAAGGAAGGGTTCCTGCACTGGTACGGGAAGTAAATGCAAATACCAGAGTCGTCATGGCTTTCTTAAAATATGTAAGCGGGCTGACTCCCACTGCAGCCAGTATTAGTCCGTGAATGATGAACATGATAAATATAGCTGTATAGGAGGCAAGAACAAAAGTTACAAGCCGCAGGATACTGGTGTAGTCACTTCCGGCAATGGTCTTGGTCATTAATGAAAAAATACCGAATGGCGTTAGCATAATAATCATCATGACAACTTCCACCACCAAGGTGTTTAGCGAATTCATTATTTTTCCAAAAAATTCCGCCTGTTCCGGAGCATATGTCCGTACCCCGATTACTCCAATTCCAAGGAATGCTGCAAAGAGCACTACGGAAAGGGTTGCATTGTTTCCCTGTCCGGCCATAGCAGAGATTGGATTCGATGGAATGATATCAATAATGGTATCTTCAATAGAAAGTCCCTCCTGAGCCTTTTCCTCCAACTGGGAAGTCTTTTTGCTCTCAGCTTCCCCAATCTCCAGGCCCTCTGCGCTGACACCAAATGCCATAGCTGTAACACCTCCTACCACTGCTGCAACTGCTGCGGTGGACAGGAGGATTGCCAGTACAAGAGCTGTGATCCTGCCAAGGTTCTTGCCTGACTTCTGGTTAATAATTGCGCAAACGATGGATACAAAAATCAGTGGTATAACCATCATCTTCAAAAGTTTGGTATAAGCAGTACCCACCAAACTGATCCAGCGCAGGCTCTCAGAGACTGCGGCATCATCTGCCACTGTCTTTAAAATTGCACCAAATATAATACCACCGAACAGCCCCGCTACTACACGTACATTAAAAGATTTGCCTTTCTTCTGCAATATAAACAGAACTCCCAGATAGATTAAAAAACAGATGATACTAATAGAAACAGCCATTTATTCCCCCACCTTTTCTTTGATATTTATGTATGTATTATAGGTTTCCATCAACTGTTTGTCAAATATGATCACATGGGAGTAAATTAACCCAGCCAGGTTAAATGTCTTGGAACCTGCATTCAGGATAATCAGAATATCATTGTACTTACCGTTCCTGACCAGTGCGGAGGATACGAACGCCTTCCCTCATAGGTAAAATCCTGATGAATCTCATCCGAAACTACCAATACCCCATGTCTGCGGCAAATGTCGAACATGGTATCCAGCTTGCCTACCTGATTGAACAATTCGGTGAGTCAAACCTAGATGCCTTTTACCGGATTATTATGAAATATAGTGAACTCTTGAAATCTGATTTAGAATCGTAAGCATATTAAATGTAACTATATTTTAAAGCAAAAAAAAGCTGCATGATCTTTAATGTGCAATCAGATTAAGCAGCTTTTTAATATGTTGTTATACTCATTTTATATTTTCATGTCCGCCTATTGACGTGCTGATAACTGCTGGCGTATTTCTCCAAAGAGATCTGCTTTTTGGTGGTTATACTTTGCAATTAATAGTTATCAAAATGGCTACCATTCGTGGAAATTACCTCTTTATACCACTCAAAGGATTTCTTTTTCTTTCTGTCATAAGAACCATTTCCCTCATCATCTAAATCCACATAAATAAAACCGTATCGTTTTGTCATTTGACAAGTAGACATACTTACTAAATCGATGCAGCCCCATGGAGTGTATCCCATCACTTCTACGCCTTCTTCAATGGCATCTGCAATGGCCTGAATATGGTCTTTATAATACCGGATTCGGTAATCATCTTGTATGCTTCCATCGGATTCTATCCGATCTGTACTGCCCAGTCCATTTTCTACAATAAACAGAGGCTTATCATACCTGTCATATAGCTCAATAAGGGAAATACACAAACCTGTAGGGTCAATCTGCCAGTTCCATTCAGAAGTCTCCAGATAAGGGTTCTTTACCCCACTGGTAAGATTTCCGCTCACTTGTTCTTTATTTGTATCATCTATGGTTGAAACACGGCTCATATAATAGCTAAAGGAAATAAAGTCAACCGGATAATCTTTTAGTATTTTCTCATCTTCTTCTCCAAAAACAATATGAATCTTGTTCCGTTCCCACTCTTTCTTGATGTGGCTAGGATATTCTCCTCTCACCTGAACATCCGAATAATAAAAGTTCTTTCTGTTTTCTTTTAAAGCAAGCAACATATTCTGCGGATGGCAGTTTTCCGGATATGTGAGTGTTCTGGTAATCATACAGCCCATTTGAGCACCGGGTATCATTTCATGTAGATATTTTGTTGCCAGGGCACTCGCAACAAATTGATTATGGATTGACTGATATACGATCTCTTCCCATTTTTCCTCCGGAAAACGGTCTTCTACTAACCCAGCGGTTGTAAACGGATGCCGAAACGCACTATCGATTTCATTGAATGTCAGCCAATATTTTACCAATCCATTGTATCTTTGATATACGGTTTTACAAAATTTCAAAAACAAGTCAATTACTTCTCTTTGATACCAACCATCATAATGGTTGGATAAATATAGAGGCATTTCATAATGATGTAAGGTCACAAGTGGTTCAATTCCTCTTTTTTGCATGGCTCTAAATAAATCTTCATAGTACTTAAGTCCACTCTCATTTGGAGTTTCTTCAATGCCATTTGGATAAATGCGAGTCCACTGTATGGATACCCTAAGGCACTTAAATCCCATTTCCTGAAATAAGTCTAAATCTTCTATATATCTGTGATAGAAATCAATCCCATGGCGTTTCGGGTACCTTGCCGTATCATTACTTTGCATTGCTTCCTCAATATCTTTACTGGATATGGTATGATGTCCTTTATAATCGCTTGGATCCAGATCACCTTTGTATCTGCTGCAGTCCGCAACTGACATCCCTTTTTCATCTACGTTCCAGGCACCTTCACACTGATTTGCAGCGGTGGCACCTCCCCATAAAAATCCTTCGGGAAAAATAGTTTTCTGCATTTTATTTCCTCCTGATGTTTATTAAATTATCATTTTGAGTTATATGACCAAATGATGTGATATCAATATCAACGGCTTCACTTGTGTTGGTAAGCAGCAACAAGGTGGTGGTGTCATATCCTGCTCGTTTTATCTCTTCTAAATCAAATTCAACCAATACATCACCGCGTTTTACACTCTCACCCACAGTGGTCAATACATGAAACCCTTTTCCTTTCAGTTCCACCGTATTGATACCAATATGCATCAATATCTCTGTCCCTTGATCCGTTATCATGCCAATTGCGTGACCGGTATCAAAAACCACAGCAATTTCTCCATCTGCCGGAGAATACAATATTCCTTTGTCTGGAGAAATTGCAACACCTTCTCCCATTGTCTTAGACGCAAACACTTCGTCATTGACATCTTCTAATTTTACAATATTCCCTTCTGCAAAAGCCCCAAGAGAGAACTCTTTCTTTTGAACAGCTTTTGAATCATTGATAACGTCAATCTTGTCTTCATTTATGCCATCCAATGATTCATCAATGCCAAGTATATAAGTGATTGCAGCCGAAACTACAAATGCAAGAGTGATACCGATTGCATAATACACAAATGTATCACCAAAGAAAGCGGGCAAAGTTGTCAGTGCAGGAAATACATAGACATATGCCTTCGTATGCATGGCACCTATAAATGCACCTGCAACAGCACCGCCAATCATTTGAGCGATAAATGGCTTCTTATACTTTATCGAGATTCCGTATACAATTGGCTCAGTTACTCCGCCAAGCAAAGCAGGAATGACGGCAGATAATGCAAACGCCTTTGTTTCTTTCTTTTTCGCTTTTAAGAATACACCAAACGCAGCCCCCGCACTTCCAAAGGTCGCAGCTGCTACCATAGGGCGTATATAATCATATCCATAGGTCGATATATTATTGATCATAATGGGAGCCACACCCCAGTGAATTCCAATCATTACCAGTAATGTCCAGCCGCCTCCGATAATAAATCCGGTCACAAGCCCATTCTGAGTGCTCATAAGATTTACAAAATCACCAATTCCGTTTGCAAGATATACACCAATTGGGCCGATTACAATTACCGAAAGAGGTACCATAATAATCAGTGCTGCAAATGACAGTGCAAACAGTTCAATGCTTTTAGGAATAAATTTCTTTAATAGCTTTTCTAACTTGGAGTAAACCAACACAGCTATAATGGCAGGTATCAAAGTGCCGGAGTATTTCATCAATACCACAGGAATTCCTATAAAAGATGACACATCTCCCGCATTTTTCATCAGGCCGGTAAAATTAGGTTCCATAAGGGCCCCTACCATTGCCACAGAGATATATGGATTACAATTAAATGCTTTTGCAGAAGAAAATGCTAAGAAAAGCGGTAGAAAATAAAACACACTGTTTCCCGCGGCAGATAAAATCAAATAGGTACTATCGGTATTATTTAAAACACCCAGAGTTGTGGTCAAAATCACTAATAGTGCTTTTATCATTCCAGCGCCTGCCAGTGCAATTACTATGGGATTGACTATAATCGACATCATATTCAATGCATTGGAAAAAACATTACCACTTTTTTGTGAAGTAGTTTCAGTCCCTTTTTCACTTTTTATGGGATAACGCTGTAAAATTGTATTGTAAATATCTTCTACTACAGTTCCCACAACTACCTGGAACTGACCATTGCCAATTACTACAGATAAAACGCCGTCCAGAGCCTTTAATGCCTTCTGATCTGCTTTGCCATTATCTATTAGTTTAAACCTAAGCCTTGTTACACAATGTGTCAATTCGGAGATATTTTCTACCCCGCCCACAAAGGTAATAATTTGTTTTGCTAATTCATCATAATTCTTTTTAGCCATAATAAATATCCCTCCTCGTATTACGATCTGCTTCCCCTGGCCAAGGTGTTTTTGTTTGTAAACCAATCATAGCACATAATTTTCGATTTTCTAATAAGTTCGATTTTTGGAAACTCTGTTCTAAAATCATTAAAAATGGTACAAAAAAAGATAAGCGTCAGAGTCTAATCTGTCCGCTTATCTTATTCTTGTCAGTTTTCTGTATTCCATTATTATCATATCGTTAATCAAAGGATAAATTATGGAGTGAGTCTGGACGGTGGAGTTATGTGTAAAGCTAATGCACAAATCCACATCAGGGTGATTCTCCATTTTTGCATTACCAGTTATTAAGACAATCTTTGCTTTGATATTGGAATAATCTTTTTTTGTTTGAAATTCTGAAAGCATGTAACGCTGAATATAGGAACCGGAATTAGAGTAAATAATAATCAGTTTGTCCTCTCCTGCATTGTTAATGTAGTCATCCTGCTTTAAATCATCTAAATTCGTAATGATAAATTTACCATTATAAGCAAGCTTTGCCTGCAAATCCATTGCTCCAAGCTCAGAAAATAGCAGACCAAAGCTTGCCACATTTTTGTAACTGACCAAATATCTGGCTAATTCTTTGACCTTCTCCATATCAATGTTTTTCTTGCAGGAGGAAACGTCATCTAAAATACTATCGATATAAGAATCCATACTATTTTGTTCAATATATTCCGCAATGTTCCGGTTATAATTAAGTTTAAATCCACTACGATTTTCTACAAATGGTGCAGCCGCTTTGAATTCTGAATAATCCTCAAAATGAAGTTTTCTTATAAATTTGGATACGGTTGACTTGGATACAGAGCATAAATCCGCCACCTCTCCTATGGTCATTTCATTGATCAGATAGAAATTTGATAATAAGGTAAACGCAATATGATAATCCGTTGACTTTAAATCACTGTCATTTAAAATAATTAATAAACGATTTAATAAAATCCCCATATGCGCCTCCTGAATTTTTGGTATTATTCTATCATATTACTTTCGTTTGCGAAAGCGAAATCTCAAAAAGCGGTTGCAACACGACTTAATATCTTGCTATGTCATTTCTATGGCTGATTGCATAGCCACAATGTTATGAACCATGAAATGTATTAATGATCCACTTCTAACCTGTATTCATAGACGGGTTTTAAGAAGATTTTCTCAACGCTGGCAACCATAATTTCCACTTCTTCTTTTCGTCCTGCCATTGTAGATTCTACATTGATGTTGCTTCCTTCCTTCAAAGGAGTGATTAGAAGAGTGATTCTTTCACCTGCAAGACGATTTTCAAACAGTCTCAGACCCGTTTCCCACTGCTGCCCGTTGCAGAAATTATCGGCTATCATATCTCCATCGATGAAAAGGTGGGCAATATCACCTCTATACTGAATTGCCAAAATCAACTCTTTGATTCCATCCATGTAATGATCCGGAACTTTTATGGTATAGCGGGATGGTCCAATCTGCCTGACCTCTACAGGTAATTCCTTTTTCTTTCTGCCAAGAAGAAACCCTTTAAATATTCCCATAACCAGAGAAGTATTAACCTCATCATGATCCTGATCCTGATCCTGATTCTGATCCTTATCCTGATTCAATTCCAATTTCACTTCCGGCCAGAAAACAATGGATTCTTTTTCTCTTTCTGATTCGATACGCAGTGCTTTCCCTTCCTGGAGAAGCGTTCCTGCTGTCAAAACTGCAAATTGCCTTTCAGCTAACTTGATTTTATAAAATTTCAAACTCTCTTTCGCGGTCAGAGTAACAACTCTTATTTGTGATTTGATTCCTTTTACAATAAATACATCTATCTCGTTTTGCTTTGGATATATCTCTATAGTTTTATCCTTTTCTTCCCGCTTATATTCTCCTTCCACTCCGTTTACTGTTTCTGCATCAAAAACATAGCGAGGTGCTAACCCTTCAGGTGAAAAGAAGAAATAAGTGACATCATCTTCTACTCTCACTATGGTCAGTGGCTGAACCGTCGCGTATTTTAATCGGAGTCCCATCATATCCATTCCAAGTGGAAGAATTGCATTTTCCCCAGCAGCCAGAGATATATCAGAAATCTCTATCTCTTCTTCCTTCATCTGAATGGAAATGGTACAGCCTTTTTTCTCCTTCAATGGAACATGATCCTGATAATTATTTAGAAAGACAAAACCGCTTGTTCCATCATACCGAACTGCAAAACGAAGGGTATCTACGTCTGACGGATTAATGTTTTCTCCTTGATCTGAAAGAAAAGTCTTCATGTGACATAGTTTTTCTCCCCATTCCCCGACAAATAAATGAATCCTCTTTAATCTGTCATAAGAAGGCCGCTTCTGGCCGTATTCTCCTATTGGTGCCTGATAATCGTAAGACAGTTTAGGTACCTGGCTTTCATTTAAAAACGGAGTCTTCTGACCCTTAGGGTTCGTGCCTCCCTTAAACATATAGTATCCCAAAAGGTTACAGCCAGAAGCCAGTTTTACATTTGCCATGGCATCCACACTTTCAAATGGAAGATCAAAACGGTAATTATAACTACACATCATACCGCCGCCCATCTCGCAGCAAGCGTATGGCATGGATTCCGGCTGGTAAAAGGGTTCAAAGTTATATGTCTTTGGAACTTCATTATTATGAAAATCCCGATAGATATATTCTGGGGTCACTGGATGTTCCCCTTTGTGGGAATAAAAAATCCAGGGCCAAAACGCATATCCTCCCCAAAGAGGAAGCATTTCTTTGGTAGGAGTTGCCGCACCTCCCCACCCCGTACAGGTATAGAATGGGACATCGATTCCTGCCTCCCTTACCATTTCCTTTATCTTTCGCATGTAATTGTTTCCGTCCGCTCCTGTGGGGATCCATTCCTCAGAGACTCCTGTTGTTATCTCCCACCCCGCCGCAGAATGCTGGTATTCATTATCAATCTGAGCTGCAATGATGGCCCCTCCATTTTTGTAATATAACCCGTCAAACTGTTTTCCCAACTCCTTAAACAAACGATGCACATAGAATAAATACGTTTCGTCAAGGCTTCTAAGTTCACAATCCATACCATACAGCCAGTCTGGAAAGCCACCATTGCGCACCTCTCCATGATTAAATGGACCAATCCGAATAATTACAAACATACCATGCTTATTGCATAATTCAATAAAACGGCGGGCATTACGCCTGCCATCAAATCGGAATACTCCTTTTTCTTCCTCATGGTGAATCCAGAATACATAAGTGGAGATGATACTGATTCCATTCATTTTCATCTTGATTATCTCATCTTCCCAATATGCTTCTTCACATCGGCTGAAATGAAATTCACCGCTGATACCATAGAAAGGCTTTCCGTTCATTTCCATATAATAGTTTGTGAACGAAATCACATTCCCTTTTGGATCAGTGCCCCGAAAATTATCCGATAGTTTAAATATGTTTTTTTCTATGAAATTTTCTAAAGAGATTATATAATTGCTCATTTTTCTCCTTTGCCTTGACCTTCCCCGACAAGTACCTATGTACTGTTATCATTATGGGATTGTTGATAGGGTTGTGGAACCAATGGGGTTTTAATTCTGTAAATATTCAGCTGTAAATTTATCTAAGAACATAAATAAATTATGATTCATTGTTGTATAATCATTTTGCCTTAATTCATTTGCCTGCTGAACATACTGCCTGTCTTTATTCTTTTGCAGTTCTATTTCCGAATGTTCAATCAAGAGCTCCACCAGTTCATGAGTGAATTCCATATGACACTGGAATCCATAGGTAAAGGTATCATATTGTACAATCTGCCTTGGACATCCTTCACTGTAAGCAATTAACTGGCAATTCTTTGTTAGCCCTGGCATATCATTATGCCAATGGCCTACCAGACTAACCTCGTCGAAATGAGAAAAGAATTTATTATCCCTTCCCGCTTCTGTTAATGTGATTGGAAAACAACCAATTTCTTTCTCAGGACTCTTCTCACATTTCGTGCCATATGCTTCTCCCATAAGCTGGGATCCTAAACATACCCCTATGACTGCTTTTTCTGAATCAATAAACTTCTTAATTAATGCTATTTCCGCGGCTCCATCAAAATGAGGACACAGTTCAACCGTTGTACTTGGTGATTGGGGACCGCCCATTACAATTAATAAATCTATATTCTCTATGGAAATCGGAAGTGGTTCCCCTTGATATACTCTTGAATAACTAATGTTGTGTCCTCTCATCTTTGCCCATGTTAAAAATGCTCCCGGTCCTTCAAAAACTTCATGAATAATAAAATGTATCTGCACTCTAATTACCCCTTTCATTTTTCTTGTATCATAACACAAGAAGATTAATTTTTATATTTATTTTAATAGAATTTCATCTACTTTTAACCGGAATGTAATCTTTTGCATAATATCAATTTACGCGTAAATAATAACCCTAATAATGGTAACGATAAAAATAAACGATCGAAACAAAGGAGCAAATTATATGAATCGTGATGAACTTATTTCCCAAGTAAAAAACGAATATGCACGTATCGCCTCGTCGGAATCCCAACAGCATTTTTCTGAGACCACAACCGAGGTTACCCCAGAGGCTTATTATGAAAAACTGTTAGGTAAAGTTATCAATGAAATTAGCAATGGAACCTTTGATAATTTCAAATCCGGCGAGGAAGTGGTAACTGCGATTGCAAATGATAAGACATGGCTTTCCGGTTGGAAATAGATCTCTAATTACAAATAAAACCGCAGTCCTTTTTATCGGGGACTGCGGTTTTACATGATACGTACAATCCCCATAGGAGATTTCGCTATATTCAGTTAGTAATCCATTAGTTACATACGATTTCCTTAATTATCAAATCATTGCCTTCTAGGATTTCCATATCATTGCCGCTACAGTCAGGGCAATTTAAATCACTGTAAACAGCATTAAATACCCTGCCGCAGTCTTTGCATTTCACAATACCTGGAATCACAATTAGTTCCAGCTTAGTTTCTTCCATAAAAGTCTTATAGGAGGCAGCGGGCCAGCTTTGCTCCAGGTATCTGGGCACGATACCAGAAAGCTCGCCAACTTCGATGACAAGCTTGTGGACCTCTGTTACATTCTGCTCCTTTACGATACGCTCGATGGTATGAACCATTGAGTTTAATACACCAAGCTCATGCATTGTTACCTCTCCTTTTCTCGTTAGCTTCTTCTGCTAACGCTTTCTTTCAGGGTGGTAGCCGCAATCTTTCCAGTACGTACAATTGCGTTGGTGGCAATCTTCACAGGAAGTTTTTCATAAGTATTTGGAACCGTGTTATAGATTCGCTCCAGATGGATTGCATCAAATTTACATTTGGTCGTACACATGCCACAGCCAATGCACATATAATTATCAATTTCCACCGCACCACAGCCAAGACAACGTTCTGTCTCCTTCTTCAACTGCTCCTCTGTAAAAGTCATACGTTCATCATAAAAGCTGCCTTTTTTCTCAGGAGAATGGCCTGGTCTTTGACGAGGAGTCATATCAAAATCTTGTAAACCGATGGCAACGTTGTTCTTATCAAACGCATGGTATTCACGACGGTCCCGACCAAATACAAGAGACTGCCCTGGTTGTACATAACGGTGTATGGAGATTGCACCTTCTTTACCGGCTGCTATGGCATGGATGGCAAACATAGGTCCGGTAAAACAGTCGCCTCCCACAAACACATCTGGTTCTGAGGTCTGTAGCGTCAAAGAATCGGCTATTGCAGTACCGTTACTTTTTTTCTCAACTTTGCCTTCTGAGAGTAGTCCGCCCCACTGAATGGATTGACCTATGGAAAGCAATACCGTATCGGCTTCTACAATGATGGTATCATTTTCTTCGTACTCTGGCGCAAACCGCTGGTCATTATCATACACACGGATGCAACGCTTAAATTCCACGCCGGTCACCTTACCATCTTCCGTCAAGATTCGTTTCGGTCCCCAGCCGTTATGAAAGAACACGTTATCTTCCTCTGCCTCTGCAATCTCCTCCGGTAGTGCTGGCATCTCACTTAAATCTTCCAGGCAGTAAAGATGAACCGAAGCGGCTCCCTGTCTTGTTCCTGTACGGGCAACGTCAATCGCTACATTACCGCCACCAATAACAACTACATTACCAGAAAGCTCTACCTTTTTTCCAAGGTTTACGTCGCGAAGAAAATCAACGCCTGATATTACGCCCTTGGCTTCTTCCCCTTCAATCGAAAGGCTTCTACCACCTTGTGCTCCAATTGCCAGATAAAAGGCCTCAAAACCTTCGTTTCGAAGTTCGTTCAGAGTGATATCTTTTCCTACTTCAATTCCTGTTTTAAAGGTAACTCCCATCTCACGCAGAACGTTAATCTCAGCATTGATCACTTCCTTTTCCAGACGGAAGGATGGAATTCCAAGAGTAAGCATACCACCAAGCTTTTCTTCCTTTTCAAATACGGTTACCTCATATCCATCAATTGCCAGATAATATGCGCAGGAAAGACCGGAAGGTCCTGAACCAACCACAGCAATCTTATTACCAAGATGATAACGCATGGGCGGAATATAGCGGATAGAACCATCTAATTCTTTATCCGCAATAAACTTTTTGATTTCGTCAATGGAAACTGGCTCATCAATATCTCCCCTGGTACATTCGCTTTCACAGCCATGAGGACAAATTCGTCCGCAGACAGCAGGGAAGGGATTTTCTTTCTTTATCAGCTCTAATGCTTCGTGATAGCGACCGGAAGCTGCAAGCTTTATGTAGCCTTGAACGGAAATATGAGCAGGACATGCCGTTTTACAAGGAGAGGTGCCTTCTTCTGTAACATCTTTCCTATTTTCCCGGTAATCCACATTCCAGTTGCTTTCATTCCAAATGTGGTCACGGGCGGTAGGTTCTGCCTTTATGGTAACAGGTGTTTTGGAACAAAGCTTCTGACCTAGTTTTAATGCATTAACCGGACAATTTTCCACACACTGCCCACAGGCTACACAGTTTTCTTTATCTACCTTGGCAGTGAAGTTGGAGCGAATGGCATCTGGAGTATTAAAAAGTGTTGCAAGTCTTAAAGAAAAGCAGGAGCAACCGCAACAATTGCAGATTGCCGCAGATTCACCAAGTCCGTCGGTATGAGGCATTTCATGCATCAGGCCGTTATTTTCTGCAAATTTAATAATTTCTTTTGCTTCTTCCCGTGAAATCTGGCGGCCTCTTCCTGTTTTTATATAATACTCGGCTCCTTCTCCCATCTGGATACAGATGTCCTTTTCCAAATGTCCGCAACCTTCATCGATTACCCGGCGTGACTGCCGACAGGAGCAGTCTGATACTGTAAATGTATCATATTTGTCCAAATAATAGGAAAGGCGTTCCCAGGGCTCTGTACCGGGAATATCTTTGATGGCCTCTTCTACCGGAATCACACGCATCATTGCCATGCCTTGTGGAAATTTTGAGGCCATAGGCGCAAGACGGAGTCTGGTATATTCTTCAAATGCCTTGCCAATCTCAGGGTGTTCGTTAAGCTGTTCCCGGTTGTTCACCATCATTTCTAACATACCAGGGGCAAAGATATTCACAAAGAACCTTTCTTTATGATCCTCTTTATCCTTCCATACCTTGGCGACACCGGTATAGGCTAACTGCTCTAAGAGGGCTTTTGTCTCTTTCTTACTCTTCCCGGAACGCTTCGCAACATATTCAAAGGTTCGAGGTTTACGCAACCCCATAATCATAGCAATATCAGCCATGTCATCTGTGACAACGCAGTCCAAAGAATAGTATTCGGGAGAATTTGCATCAATTTTGTTCATGGCTCCAGCAATACCGCCTACCATTTTTGCAAGCTTTACGATTTTAGGTCTTAATTCACTCATAATTTCCTTTCTCGCGCATGTTTGCGCCTTTGAAGTTTATGATTATCTTTTTAAGATCTTTTTGCTTTTGTTATTCACACCAAGATTTTACTGCATTGTCTAACCATTCGATCCATTCCTTTAAACCTTCGTTTTTTTGTGCACTGATGGGTATGACAATCGCGTTGGGATTCCGCAGCCTAATATTTGCTTTGCATTTTTCCATATCAAAATCAAAATATGGCATTACATCTATCTTATTAATTAGTACCACATCGCAAATAGAGAACATCAACGGATATTTAAGAGGCTTATCGTCTCCTTCCGGTACGGAGAGGATCATAACATTCTTTACCGCGCCGGTATCAAATTCCGCTGGACATACCAGGTTGCCCACGTTTTCTAAGATTACAAGGTCAAGGCCGTCTGTATCAAGCCCTTCTAATCCTTGACGGGTCATTTCTGCATCCAGATGACACATGCCACCGGTATGAAGTTGGATGGTCTTGGCACCAGTTTTTAGAATGGTACGGGCATCCACGTCGGAATCGATATCCGCTTCCATAACACCGATAGTAAGTCGGTCTTTTAATGCATGAATCGTACGGGTCAAGGTGGTAGTCTTACCAGCACCGGGACTGGACATGAGATTAAGAAGAAAGACCTTTTTATCCTTTAATTCTTCTCGAAGCTTTCCAGCTTGTATGCTGTTGTCAGCAAAGACGCTTGTTTTTATCTCTAGAATCTTAAAATCTTCCATGTTTCACGCTCCTTTCTTTGCATTCTCTTTTTCTTTCATCTGTTGTCCTAACAATCAAGTTTTGGCATTTTCCTTATCTTTTATGGGGTTTTGACCATAAGGATGCAGGAACGTTTTTTCATAAGTGTCTTGGTTCAACCAGCTAAATTATTTAGATAATTTTTCCATCAATTGTATTATAAAATAAACATTTCCAACTGGCAATATTACAAAAAATAATAGTCATTATAGTGCATTTCCTTGTTTGATTTTTGTGAGAATGTATGAAAAAAACGTACTAATTTCTGGTATGACCAATGCCAGAGTGTTCTGCAAGTACCTGTTACATCTCTTCCGGCTAGAAATTGAATGATATGTCAGTATAAGTATATGGCCTTATTTTTCATAGGTGAAATGTTTATAGGGATATAAAAATGATTTTTCACACAATCTCTTTATTGCTGTTTCACTATAATATAAGATGTCCAAATTGCATCGGATGTCGAAGATAGGAAAAGAATGGGATTACTAATTCTTTCTACTGCTATATCTGCTTCGTCATTTTTTGCTTTTGAAATACTTGTGGGTATAGCCAATCCATAAGGCCTTTCTTGGCGAATAGTTTTTTATCATAGTTTTAAGCAAAATAGAAAAGGTAAATTTCGGACAAGGAATCGCCTTACTCTCATAGGTCAATGAAGATTTATGAGAAGGCATCCTGTTTTTTAATCCTTCATAAACATAACAACTTGGCGTGTTTGCAATCACGCAGGTAATGCCGTAAAAGAACAAATATCTTTTAGGTGTTATCATTGATGATTTTGAAAAAGTTACTTCCAATATGAGTCATTACCGTACCCGAAGTAGAATATGCCTTTTTTACAAAACCACCTGTCAACCGCCATCCTAGAAGGCTAACATATGACGATTCGCTTTCAATTGCTGTAAAAGAAACACGGAGATTTTTTTTAATGAATGGTTTCCATGTAGTAATTATGAATTTGACGAAACAAAGATGGATTTTGAGTTTTATGATGAGCTCTGTCATGTACTTGAAAATGTAGTAATAGAAATTTATGTCCCTATCATACCCTAATCAGTCTAAAAAGCGAGTCAAGGAATGGAATACTAGGATCTAATTCAAGTTAACTTCAACTACAAAATTTATGAGCGGCTTCTGATGAGTAAAACATTGATTTTTTTGTAAATATACAAAAGCCTATTAAGGATTTTATAAACGGTACAATTTAAGAAATGATAAATAAAGAAATGGATAATCATATTGGTCACAGCAAATCTAAACGTTCGGATAACGAAGATTATCATATGTTAAGATTGTATCTATCTATTATGATAAGAATATAAAATTTTATAATCATATAAGTCGAAATAAGCCGGTTACTGCGATGAATACAATAAAAAGCAGACCAAATTGCATTGACTAAGTAATTCAATAATGAGAAAATATTCTTAGCATCTANNTAGATGCTAAGAATATTTTCTTTAGGGGGAGGGTATTCATTATTATTAAATTTATATCAGTTTTATTAAGTAAAACGTCTATAGAATTTGTTAAATCCAAAAAAGGAGAGACTAATAATGATAAAAAAAATAATTCGTGTTTTTATAACAGTATGTTTGTTACTATCTATTTCAATAACTACTGCATTTGGGGCAGCAACTGATGTAGTAAGTAATCCAATTACAACGGCTACTAAATCATCATCTCATATTAAAAACAAAACATTTAACTATAGTATATATGAGAATGGAGAATTTGTGTTAGGGGTCAAAACTAAGGTAAGAGCTTTTTATGAGGGGTCATCAACTGTTAACTTTAAAAGCTATATTACTGATGTAGATGTTGAATTCTATGGTCCTTTAGCAGCTGAATGTAAAGAAAGCACCAAATTTACATTTCCAGTTGCAGTAACATTCATAAGTACAAACGAATCAAAGCCTCTTGCAATGCTTGGCTATTTAGTTGATCAAAAAGGAAATATAAAAGACAGCATTGAAAGGTATGTTAAATAAATAATTAGCCATGGAAAAAACATTAAGAGGATCAAACGATCACTGGGAAATATGAGCCCAAAGGAGTACAGACAAAATCTAGAATTGACGGCTTAGCCTGTATAAGAGATTGTCCGCACCCCTGTGCCTGAAGCAGAATATGCTATTTTTACAACACCGCCTATCAACAGCCTTCCTACAGAGCAAATATATGACGATCCGCTTTCAATTGCAGTGAAAGAAACATGGAGATATATTTTCAATGAATGGTCTCCAAATAGTAATTATGAATTTGATGAAACAAAGATGGATTTTGAGTTTTATGACGAGCGCTGCCATGATGTTGAACATGTGGTAATGGAAATTTATGTCCCTATCATTCCCAAGTCAATCTAAAAACAAGCCGCTTAAAAACCTTAGGATATAATTCAGGTTAACCACAACCACTAAAATAAAGGGCAACTTCACTAATTCGAAGTTGCCCTTTATTTTATGATTACATTTCTAAAACCGTCCAGCCAATCCTCTAGTAAAAAGTTGAAGAAATTCGCTTAACAGCTATATAAATCATTCATTTATAAATATAGTCCTTGATTTTGCACTTTCCCTAGGCCGCTCTGAAGGTTTTTTATCAAAATATCCACAGAGCAAAACTCCTGCTATTTTTTCATCGGCTTTAAGCTCTAGACTTTTACTGATAGAAGGTGCGTACATATAAGTTTGAGTTTTCCATACAACACCTATTTCCTTTTCCCATGCTGCTAATTGAAAATTCTGAATCAATGCACTAACGGATGAAGACACTTCATCCATGATTTTCTGATTGCGATCTAATTTTCCCACCACTACAACAGCAACTGGAACTGTACGAAGATACGCTTCCAACTTATCCCCATATTCTTTCCGCTCCGGTGGTGAAAGAGCCTGTAGAATCATATCAATTAATCGTTCCATTCCATTGTCGGAAAAAACAACAAACCTCCACGGTTCCGGTATTCCATGGTATGGCGCCCAAACAGAGGTTTCCAATAACTCTGTCACAAGATCAAGGGATAGTTTTTTATCATTGAACTCACGAATGGTACGCCGTTCCCGAATTATCTCACTTATAGTCATAAATCATAACCTCCTATTAAATTAATGTTATGTTGCTTTCGTGTAATTACTTATCCACAATCAATTTATTGGGACAGCTTATAGGGTACACAAAGCAGAATGCCGTCCCGGGGATCCCTGAGTATTTCTGCATCAACGCTAAAGATATCTTTTAGCATTTCTTTATTCATGATATCCTTTGGCGTTCCCACACACATTGGTTTTCCATGTCTGATTGCAATGATATTATGTGCGTAACGAGTCGCCTGATTTAAATCGTGAACTACCATTACAATGGTTCTATGCTGCTCTTCGTTTAACTTTTTTAGAAGTTCTAGCACATCAAGCTGATGGGACATGTCTAAAAATGTGGTTGGTTCATCGAGAAATAGTATCTCCGTCTGCTGCGCAAGAGCCATAGCAATCCATACCCGCTGTCTTTGTCCGCCGGATAGTTCGTCCACCAAACGGCTCTCAAGTTCTAAGGTGTTGGTAGTTTTCATCGCCCAGGCAATTATTTCCCGGTCCTCATCTGTGATATTTTTAAATCCTGTCTTGTGGGGAAATCGCCCGAAGCTTACAAGGTCAAACACGGTCAACCCCTCCGGGGCCGCAGGATTTTGTGGCAAAAATGCTAATTTTTTGGATACTTCTTTAACGGATTGTGTTTGTATTGATTTGCCATCTAAAAGCACCTGACCGCTTTGCGGGGACAGGAGTCTGGCAATGGTACGCAGGATTGTCGACTTCCCGGAACCATTGGCACCAACCAGAGCCGTAATCTTTCCCGCAGGTATCTCTACATTGAGGTTTTCAACTACCACTGTTTTGTCATAGGCAATGCAGAGCTGCTCTGTCTTGATTCTATATTCGTTCACGCTTTAACCTCCTGTATTTTTGCAATTGCTTCAACTTCCCTCTCTCTTTGCTGTTCGCAGCAACAGATAAAGGAAGTATGGTGCCCCTATTACAGATACAACAATCCCGGTTGGCATTTCGGAAGGGAGAAACATACTTCTTCCTATGGTATCTGCTATGAGTACCAGTAAGCCGCCCACCATTGCCGTAACTGGCAGAAGGCGCTTATGAACAGCTCCCACAAGCCTTCGTGATATATGTGTACTGAGCAATCCTACAAAACCTATATTACCACCTGCTGCCACACAAGATCCGGCAAGCATTACGGCAAAAAGTATTGCAATTCCCTGACGCTTTCGAACAGATACACCAAGACTTGCAGCCATAGACTCTCCCAATGGCAGAATATCCAGACTAGAAGCCTGAGATAAAACAACAATAAGAGAAGCTATCACAATAGGCAGCAATGTCACTACATAGGGCCATGTAATTCCCCATAGACTTCCGGCCATCCAAAAGGCGTAAGTCTGATATTCCTGGGGATTCAGTGACAACGTAATGATCGTGGTGATCGCCTGAATGCCAAAATTTAAAGCAATACCAGTCAATAGAAGTCGTGTAGAAGAAAGGCCTTTGTTCCCATTCCTGGCTAGCAAATAGATTGTTAGTGCCGCACCAATCGATCCCACCCAGGAAAGAAGTGACATTATGGTTGGTGATGGAGAAACTTTTGCGTAGCCAGCTATGTATCCAAGAACCACAAGTCCTGCTCCGGCATTGATTCCTAATATACCAGGATCGGCCATGGGGTTTCGGGTAACACTTTGCAAAATACAGCCCGATACTGCCAACCCGGCTCCCACCAGAACTGAAATTATGATGCGTGGCATCCTTAATTGAAACACCAGGAAACTCTCCTTTCCTGTCCCCTGATTTAATAAAGTCGGAAGCACTCGCTTAAAGGGTAAATGAATCGTCCCTGTCTGTATTCCAAGAATGAATACCAGGAGAAACAGGAGGAAAAGAATGAGAGCCACAACGGTTGCTCTCTTCTTTGCTTTTACCTCTGCGGAAAATACATATTTATTCTCATGCATATCTTAGATCCCTTATCCCTTCTTTCGTGCAAGCAGTAGAAAAAATGGTACTCCTATTGCCGCAATAATAGCCGCCACAGGTATTTCATGGGGCGGGTTTATACTCCTTGCTCCCAAATCAGCAAGTACTACAAGAAGGGCGCCTAAAGTAGCAGAGCACGGAATCACAGCCCTATAATCTGTTCCCACAAGCTTTCTAGTTACATGAGGAATCACTATGCCGATAAAACCTATATTTCCTACCATTGCAACAGATGACCCTGCAAACAATGTAACTGCGAAAAAGGAGAGTAACTTTACCTTTTTTGTATTGATCCCAAGACTTGCAGCAATATCCTCGCCCATACTAAGTGCCGTAATGGAAGGGGATAACATAACAGACATAACCATTGCAAGTACAAAGCAGCCCCCTACAACAGTGACCTGGTTAAAACGGGCACCGGCAAGTCCGCCTGCGTACCAAAAGGCAAGATCTTGGCCTATCCCACTACGAATGATCAACCCTTGACTAAGAGCGGTAAGAAATGCTGTGATGGCAGAGCCTATAAGAATAGTTTGAAGAGAATTTTTTCTTGTCATTAGACCAATCCCAATTACCAGCGCCATGCCCATACCAGCTCCGAGAAAAGACATGACTGCAATTCCGGTAAACGACAACGATGGCATAAAAACAAAACATATCGCAACCATAATACCAGCGCCAGCATTAATTCCAAGAATTCCGGAATCCGCAAGAGGATTCCGGGTAATTGCCTGCATGATAGCGCCGCAAACAGCAAAGCCTGCTCCTATGATTGCCCCTGCTAGAACTCGGGGGAAGCGAAGCTCGTACATAATTTGATGGGATAGATTGTTTTTATCAAAGGAAACGATACTGTTCCAGATCGTCTCCTTATCAATATCTGCTACCCCGTACCCCACGGAAAAGAACATAATTCCAAGCAGCATAAGGATACCAGAAATCACAACTCCAGCAACTGGTAAACGGCCTTTTACATAAACGAGTGTTTTTTTATTGTTCATGGCCATAGGGGTTACCTTAACATCATATCTTCTATATTATCAAGACGTACATTTAAGGCAATTGGGTCAGAGCTTGCAAACCAGATATTTGCATCTACAATTGCTACCTTTTCTTCCTTTACTACAGCCAAGCTTTGCCATACTGCAGATTTCTTAAGTTCGGCATATGCCTGCTGGCTCGCTTCATCAGGACGAATAGCCAGTATTATGTAATCCATATCAAGCTGGGGCAAAGCCTCCATGGAAATAGTCGCATTCCAGCCATCTCCAAAATCAACAACACCCTCGCTGGCTGATAACCAATTCATGTCACGATAAAGACTTTCATAGTAAGTCGAAGCAGGATTAAGAATTTGCAGCTCTTTGCCCTGTACACGCATATAAGCGACTTTTGCTCCCTGCGGATACTTATCCTTTAGGCTTTGCTGAATCTTAGAACTGCGTTGGTCGTATTCCTTCTTAAGAACAGAAGCACTATCCTGCTTTCCTACCAGTTCTGCAATAGTTTCTAAGGTTCCCCAGTCATCAGACACTGACTTTAATAATATGGTCGGAGCTATTTCTGAAAGTAATTTATACTGTTCCTTGTGATATGACTCTATGCCAATAATCAGGTCCGGTTCCAATTCCATCAATGCCTCAAGATTAATTGATTCGGTCTCACCAAGATCAACGGAACCAGTTAACTTATCTTTCATATAATTTGGGAAACCACTCTGAGTTGCAGTGCCCACCGGAATCGCATCCAGCGCAACCAGATTGCCAGTTATTCCAATTAAGGCAGAAGCAATACGCTTAGGATTTGCTGGAATTTCAACTGGTCCCATAATCGTATCAACCATTTTTGTATCAGCCTCACCAGATGAAGCTTTATCAGTTTCCGAGGCATCAATAGACGTTTGGGCGGTCACAGACTCCTCACCCTGAGTGTTTTTATTTTCTGCCTGTTGGCTATTCGCACAACCAGTAACGCCCGCTACTATAAAAGTAAAGCAGAGAACTAAAGATAGTATACGTCTCATAAGTATTACTCCATTTCTATATCATTCATAGTGTTAGTCTAAGCTAACCTTTCGCCATTTTAGCATATACCAATCCGGCAGTCAATCATTATATAAATCATCTCTTTTCTCTGCAAAATCAGTACTTTTTTATATTTCGTATCCATTTTATACATGTACGGAACGCTGATTGAATCAACAAAATAATAGAAAGTGTCAAATAAATGAGTGCATAAAAAAAGCCAGCCTGTACTAATATTGTAAGGTTGACTTAACTCATTTTTTTGTCTGCAATAACAGGTACTGATAATTTCTTATTATTAACGTAACGAAACGTTTACAAAACTCCGTACTATAACTCTTTTTTATAGCCAGCATATCCATTGAAATTCGACGTCTTGATTTTAGAAATATCTTAAATCAATAATTTCCGAATTTAATTATAGATATGCTGGCTCTTTCCTTTACTTACAAATTCTTCTATCTTGTATTTCTAAGATAAACTTATGGCTCCTCTCCCCAGTTTAGGCTGTCAGAGATATATGCTGTAACCTTTGACCAATCCACATAACCGCTTCCAGAACCAGCAAATGAATAGTCATCTGACTGATCGTAATTTGTCCAGTCAGTTTTGGTTATTCTTGTCTGTATCTCTAAAGCTTGTCCTGCTGCCAGACTACCTGCTCCAGATGTAAATCCGATTTCCACATAATGATCTGCATCTGTATCAGCACTTGGCATTTTAACAAAGGATCCAGTTACATTACTGCTGCCAATTGAAGACCAATCACACCAGAAGTTCTGGCCTACATCTCCATTGACTGTGTAATAATATCTAAGTTTCACATCAGAGAGGTCGATACTTTCTGTACCAGTATTGACGAGCTTGAATTTCGGGCTCAAGGAATTACTCTGCTCTGCTGTTGATATATTAAACATCTGTACCTTAATACTCCCCAGTGAAATGGTGGTATCTACTACAGTCAGAGTCAACACTGGATCTGTTCCAGCACTTAAATCAAATACGATTTTATAGGTCCCTTTCTTAAGACCAGCCAGAGAATCTTTTAAGAATGTAATTGTGCTTCCTGATATTGTATAATCTACACCTTCAACTAACTGAAGGCCTCCTAGTTTAATACCTTTTAGGGTATTACCAGCCTTATCTAGTGTAGTTTCAATATCTGCCTGCTTTTCAAGATTCTTATCAAACGTAGCTGTGGTCGGTGAAATGGTTCCGCCAAGTGTAGTATCCGTAATTGTTACTGTAAATACTGGATCAACACCCTTAGAAAAATCAAAGGTAAGCTTTAACTCGCCAACACTCTTATCTGCTAAATAAGCTTTAGACAGTTTAACGGTGTTGTCAGTTACTGTATAATCGGTGCCTTTTGTTAAAACAGTGCTTCCATCTTTAATTCCAGTAAAGGTATTACCATTTAAAGTAAGTTCTACCGATACATCTTTTTGTTTTGTAAGATTCTTATCAAAGACTGCTGTGATAGGAGTAATTGCAGAATTATTTACGGGTTCATTGCCCTCACCAAAAAGGAGAGAGTAAACACCATTTGCAATAGCGATATCACACTGTGCCCAGAAGCGATGATAAGTTAATTCCACATCTTTACCATTGTTATAGGCAGTGAGCAGCTTCTGATAATCTGGATCAGTTTTGTATTTAGAACGAATGTCAATAAATTTAACGCCAGGTTTGATTACATCGCCATTAGGCATTTTTCCTGTCCAACCGGCTGGGATAAAGATTTCCTGATCAAAAATCCGCTTGTAGTCAGCTCTTTTTTCTGGTATTGCAATTCCCTTATCATCTCTGTATAAAGTCCACATACGATCTAACAGTTCCTTAGCCAATACTCTTGATTCGTCATCACCTGATGCTTTGCTGTAGTACAGTAAAGCGTTTGCAAGAGAACCTGAGACACCAAGGTCTGTACTATAACTAGTAACTTTTACATGAAGTTTTGGATTTCCGGTATAAGTTCCGGTCCAGGTGTCAGGCTGTCCAGACCAATCAAGACCGCTTGGAACTTCAAAGGTTCCATCACTATTAAGTTTAACAACTGTCTTAATCCAGTCAACCCATTTATCCAGAAGGTCTTTTGCTCTGGCATCTCCTGTCTTATAATACAATTCAGCGACACGCTGCATGGACCATGCCTGGAATCCAAACCAGGTATTGCTTCCTGGATCTGCATAAACAGGGTTAGCGTCATAACCCATACCATAGAAGGTAGATAATCCGGCTGGCAATGCTTCATAGCGTCCATTTTGAGAGTTTGTAGCACCGCCTGCAATTGCACCTTCGGAAGTCTGCAGCCACTGATAGAATTCCAGCTGCCTGTCAAGGCTCTTTCCCCAGTCTCTGGCTCCATTTTGGGATTGAGGTTTTAAATTGTCATTTTCTGATAAAATCCAGGCTGCCATTGGGTTCTGATAACCAAAGTGATTATGGCTGCAACCGATTTTCCATGACCAGTCAGCATTTACTCCACCACCCCATGCATAATACCAGGACATCAGATAATGTGCTGCATCATATCCAGTACCTGCTACGGTAGGAGAACCAATTTTCCGGAAGTATTTATCAAACATGGAATATCTTAAATAGTCACCCATTTTACTGGCTTTCTTGTCATAAGTTCCAAGATTAACGCCATGGTCTTTCGCCCATTCGTCTGCCCAGTAAGTGGCCTGAATGGCTCTGGCATCTGCATCTGGTGCGTCAGTATATTTAAACTGAGCTGCATAATTGCTGTCTCCTGTAAAAAGATCAAGATACCCATTCTTGCCGCCAAATTTCATTGCGTCCCAGCATGGCTGTGGAACTGTCTCAAACACGGATTCCTGTTTGCCTCTCTGGAATGTATTGATGTAGGATGGAGATGTCACACCATCAGCTCTGCTTCCAAAACCATACCAGTTATCAACATCTAACAGCCAATGCATTCCATACATGGTACCCTTGCCGTAGGTAGAAACCAGATCACTGTTGATCGGATCAACACCAACCGCCGCACCGGAATTCAACGGTGCAGGATACTTGTCCGGTAATTCAAATTCTGGGGCATAGGTAGCGGGTTTGCTGGCATTATATTTGCTCATGCTGGAATCGGGCTGATCTTTATCTGTTGGAATCATGTAAGTTTCTGCTTTGTCCCAGGCAGTTTTGAATTCATTGAAATCTCCTGAGAATTTACCATACATAGCCTCCAGCCATATATAATAACTAAAAGCTTCACTGGTAGTTACATGTCCATAATCAGGAGCTTCCACATTCAATGTCTCAACAGAATGGTATGGAATCCCCTTAGGGCTAAAATACCCATTTTTCGGATCTGTAATATCCTCTCTTAGTTCCAAAAATCGGTTTTGATATTCGTCTGTTGCTGTAGCTTTTGCTTTGCTTTCGGCTGCATGACTTTGCATCCCAGGTCCAAAGCCTGTAGTTAACATGCTTGGTAGAACCATAGCCGCGATCAAAAGCTTAGCAATGCGTTTCCTCCTCTCTCTGGTTAAGAAAGCATGAACATGAATCTGGCAAGTTAGCTTGTTACCTTTAAATAAATCCTTATGCATCATACTATAACCTCCTCATAGTTTTTATCTAACAATTCCTTCGTTAGCCAGATCCTTACCTGCGTAACACCCCTCACCTCTCACCCTCCTTTTTTGTTTTTTACAGGAGAAAATCCACCTATCTGAATGAATTGAAAGTTCCAATGAAACTTCTTGCTCCTTTCTTGTCCGTAATTGTGTGTCTACTTTTTGTATATGTTAAGTTTTTTATTCGTCTTATAATGTAATACAATGGTGTATTGTTAAATACATATGCTGTGGCTTATGGTTGCCTCTGCAATTGCTGTATTATTTAGCCATTTAACTAATATTTGATTAACTCTTCATCTGTTTCACAACATTATTTTATCACTTTATCATCAAAAAGCTAATTGTATGTAATAAATCCGATTCTATTTGTAATTTTCAACATGTTTCTCTCTATTCTAGATAGCTTATCTTATCCTTTTTTTATAACCGCAAGACTAATTACTTACATAAATACCATTTACCACGAGCTGATCTATGCAAATGCTTTCAACAAACAAGAGATTTTATAAATAAACCGATACCATAACGGACGAATAACAGAATTTAACCTTTAATAAGCCCTTGGCACAGCCCAGGGCTTATAATTTGTAACATCAAATCAGGCAAACGCTTTACGGATAACTTTTTACTACATCACTATTAACTTCACTACCAATTATCATTTTGTATCCCCCTTGTTTTTTGATAATATAAATCATGCAACACTAGTCCCAGTGGTGTGTTAGATCGACACGATGGCAAAACAGGTATGTAAAAATCTCGGGTTGCCCTCTTACTGGCTACCCGAGATTTCCATTTACTATTTTGATTTTATACTTAAATCACTCATCTCAGTCTTTGCAACAGCATTGAATATACCATTATTCAATGAATCATGGATGGCATTTTCTCCACCTCGTCGTTTTGTTGTATCAATCCCCAACAGCTTCCCCAGATTACCGCCGAAAATCTTGCGTTTATCTTCGTCAGTAAGGGGCAGGTAACCGTATTTCCACTGGAGTTCCTCAGGAATCTGGAAATCAAGTAGCCCCAAGGACGCTGCACCAATCTGAGCTCCATAACCAGCACTGTCTGTCCCCCATATAATCCGATCAGGACCCACAAAACGAATCGCCTCCCCGAGAATATGTGCAAATTTATATGGGGCAGTTAGGGCCCACGGCACAAGCAGACTTAGACACAGATAAACATTGGGATGCCCAAGTGCAACCATATTTAAGGCGTCTGAGTAGGGGTAGCCCATATGAAATGCAACAATCTTAAGCCCTGGAAAATCACGAGCAACATCATCAAGCTGTGTGGGGTGACAGTATTTGCTCTTTCCCGGCGGAACCCAGGAAAACCCGGTATGCATACATAAAACTGCGCCTAGTTCTTCGGCTCGTTTATAAAATGGCCACAACTCAGGATCGTTTATATAGGTATCCTCTGGAGAATAATACTTAAAAATCTTTGCCCCCTTATCCATCCAGTACTCTAATTCCCAAATGGCATTTTTAACTCCACGATGCTTAATGGGTGAAAGGTTTGGCTCAATGATAAAGCGGTCAGGATGAGTCTGCACTGCCTTCCAAGCATCACCATTGGTACACCAGCGACTGGAATATCCCGTGGTATCCATCATGGATTCTGGCAAAAGACATGCAACATCCACACCATACTTATCCATTGCACGAAGAATATTTTCAGGGTCTGTGCTTTTTGTCATTTCCCATGGCTCTATCGCATTTAGAAGTTTCTCTGGCGCACCTTGGAGAGTTGGACGCATGATGCCGTCAATGGAGCGCCACCACATCTGAACGCCGGGGAAATGATTCACCGACTCCATATCGCCAATAATATGACACTCTGGATCAATTTTAAAGAAGCCGTCTTCCCATACATTGTGATTCATAAGCTAATTCTCCTTTCGTTAAATCAGTGGCAAGTCTTTGCTTTTTTCTACAAACTTTTTAGCCATATCATCCATTAGGCCATCCTTCTTCCAAAGATCTGGATAATACTTCTCAAAGCCAGCCGTGGGATTGACAGCACAGCGAATCCAGCGGTTTTCAAACAGGTTCATGTAACACTGCTGACAGCGTGCACATTTCACAATATCACATGTGCGCCCTTCCTTAACTTTAGCAGGCCAGTAGGGATCAGCAATGGATTGTCGTCCCAAGGATATAATATCAGTTTTTCCGGAGGTTATTGCCTTAGCCGCTGTTTCAGGATTCATAAAGCTGGGTGTTATAATTGGTAGCCCACCAGAAGCTGTTTTAAAACCTGGTGCCCATTTTGTAAAATCGTCTTCACCATCTGGTGCAAAACCCGCACCCAGATTTTCATAACCCCCCTGCGATACATTGAAATAATTGGCTCCCGCCTCGGTAAAAAGCTTAACAAACGCACAAGCCTCTTCATGGGTCAAGCCCTGAGGCATAAGCTCGTCTCCCGACAGACGACACCCAAGCACCTTGTCTGGACCAACTTTCCTGCGCACACGTTCAATGATGTTAGTGACTACACGACCACGGTTTTCTATACTGCCGCCATATAGGTCAGTTCGCTGATTGGAGCGGTTAGATAAAAACTGATGTAGCAGATATCCATGAGGGGTATGTAGCTCCACACCATCATAACCAAGATCGTAACAGGCGCATACCGCCTTAACCATAAAGTCTTCAAGCTGTTCAATCTCGCCAATTGTGAGTTCACGAGGCGTCTGGCCACAGATGATGTGGTAATATTCTGGAGCCTTTTCCTGAAACATCTTGAGTATAATCGGTTTGATTGCTTCGTATTCCTCATCGCTTAAGCTTTTGATTTTATCGTAGTCCCATATTTCTGAGGGAAATGATATTCCTGCCTGTTTTGTAATACGGGTGAATTGCCGAAACCAGCCTTTGCTGATGTTACGTAAGTCAATATCAAGAGGAACGGGACTGGGAGCACCTGATGTTATGCCCATCTCATCCGGATGTCCCTGCCGTCCCCAACCGGGAGAAATCTGAATGAATACCTTTGTTCCTTTGTAGGAATGAATTACATCTGCCATCTGACTAAGCTGGCGATACTTCTTTTGGCTGTCTACCAGCAAGGGATTTAAGCTGTCGCTTCCACGCCAGGGAAAGGGATTTGCTACCACGCATTCGGTGATAATCAGACCAAATCCACCTCTGGCCCGGGTCGCATACCAGGCATTAGACTGATCACTGGCATATCCCTCCGGCCCTGTATATCCCATATTCATGGGTGACATTGCGATGCGGTTCTTGAGTTCAACGTTACCAATCTGAATCGGCTCAAATAAAACATCAGTGCTCATAATAAAAACTCCTTTCAGTATCTTGGATTGTTACAGATGATAGATAATTGACATCCGTTACTATATCCATTATACTTTTAAGGAATGTAAATACAACGCTCAAAAAGTATGCTTATGTATCTTAATTGACAAAGGTATGGAAACTGTTTCCTAAATAGAGGAGTTATGAGAAAAATGGACTTACGAATACAAAAAACCTATATGGCGCTAACTAGCACCTTTTTTGAATTATTGGAAGAAAAGCGATTTGAGGATATCACAGTTAACGAGCTGTGTGAACGGGCCATGGTACGACGAGCTACCTTTTATAAGCATTTTGGGGACAAATACGAGTTTTTCACATTTTTCATCCGGGAGATTCAAGAGGAATTTGATCGGGAAATCGCAGATAACTCAGATATCAGCATGCCTGTGGATTTTTATATTCATATCGTCCGCCGGGTGATGAAATTTATTAAGGAGAAAGATAAACTCCTTCAATCATTGTTAAAGAGTGGATGTCTACCAGCTTTGCTTCGTATTCTTTCGGAACAGGTTGAATTTGATATTCTTCAGAAACTCAAGGCGGATGCTAAAAATGGACACAAGCTCATTGCCGATCCCGAAGTAATGGCCCATTTTTTCACAGGAGCGATTCTTGAGACTTTGCAGTGGTGGTTGACGCAGAAAAAACCACTTCCGCAAGAATGTGTGGAAGAACAGCTTTTATCCATGATGAGGGCGGTCTATTTGTCAGCGAATACGGACTGAATAACAAATGATTTCAGCAAAATAATTCTAAATATTAAGATGAGGAAAACTTAGAGAAAGGTTTTCCTCTTTTATATTTTGATTATCGTGGCTGTTTCTAAATCGAATAAATTCAATAAACTGAACTAAAATAAATCATTCATTTTAAGAAAAATTGTATCTTCTATGTTTCTTTTAAAATAAGGCTTGCAATTGATTTTTAATGGATTTATCCTTTATTCAAGGATATCCTTCATAACTTAATAGGAGGAAAATAATTATATGAATCAAGAAAAAATTAAAGAGCTAGATAAAACGATAAACAAAGACTACAGTAACATCACAGGCCTGGTGATTCAAAAAAATGGGACGAAAATATATGAGAACTACTTCAATGAATATACTGCTAATAATGCCATTCATATCTATTCAGTGACAAAAAGTGTTATTTCCATATTAATTGGTATTGCCATTGATGAGGGTAATATCAAAAGTGTTGATCAGAAGATATTAGATTTTTTTCCGGATTACACGATTAATGCTGGCGAAAAAACGATACAAGAGATTACAATTGAAAATTTACTCACTATGACAGCTCCTTATAAATATAAGACAGAACCATACGAGATGTTTTTTGCAAGCCAGAACCCAATTCAAGATGCGCTCGATCTACTAGGAGGGGATGGTTCTATTGGAACATTTAATTATTCTGCTATTGGAGGAACTCATGTTTTATCAGGGATTCTTGCAAAAGCGATAGGACGCTCTATCCTAGACTTTGCAACAGAGAAATTATTTTCACCACTAGGAATCAAGGTTCCCCACAACGTTGTAATAAGGGATAAAGAAGAACATTTTTTAGTTATGAATGATAAATATACCAGTGGCTGGGCTGTTGATCCACAAGGAATGAACACGGCAAGCTGGGGGCTTTTTCTAACTCCTGTTGAGATGGCAAAAATAGGCCAATTATACCTAAATAAGGGGGGTTGGAAAGACAAGCAGATTGTATCGGCTAAATGGATATCTGAATCCACAAGGGAACATAGTCGCTGCGTTCAATGGGGCAATCTCGCCTACGGCTATCTTTGGTGGCTTATTGACGAGGAAAGCTATGCGGCTATGGGGGACGGCGGAAATATAATTTATGTGAATACCAAAAATCAAATGGTTATTTCGATTGCTTCTCTTAATATACCAGAGGCTAAGGATCGAATAGAATTCATTAAGGGATATATTGAGCCATTGTTTGTAATTTGACAATAATAAATCTTAGCCCTGTAAACATATGATAGATAAAAATGGGAAATCAAAACTATCTTTCTCGGTCTCCCATTTTGTAACACATTTGCTTTTACTCTAAAATAAAGATATAATAGCAGAAAATTAGGTTTAAGTTTTATGGGTACTTTTTTACGGCATTTAGACCTAACTATCTATTTTATGAGGTGAAAAAGATGAAAAAAAGAACTGTTTTTGCATGCATCTGTCTATCCACTGGACTCCTGTTAAGTGGGTGTGCAAATGAAACGAACCAAACGACCCAGACTATAGAAAAAACCGCAGAACAAACAACAAGCGTAGCTGTTCCATCAATTAGCGAAACCCAAAAGCCCACCGAAACTGAGCAGGTTAAAGCAAATGTCCAATTATATGAAGGAACTTATTTTGATGAAGGTGTCTACAAATATGTGGATATTCCAGCGACAGAATCTCCGTTCGTATATTGTGAGATCATGATCAGTAACATTACTGATACATCTTTTGATTTTGCTATATCTGAAACGGTTATGGCCACCAATGAGAGTACGGTTATTTTCCCAACTAGTACTGCTTTCTTCACAGGTGACGGCACCGATGCCACCTTTTATGGAAAGGACCAAACTCTTCATTTTGAATTTCCCAAGGATCAAGAGCTTTATCCCATTATCCGCGATATGAAGGTTACCGGCTTCCCTAAACTAGAAGGAAATACTTATATTAACAACAGCATACCTGGACATGAAGCTGGATAAGCACAGCTCTATCAGAAAAAGGAGGCAGTAAGGGCTCAACACCTTATTGCCTCCTTTTTTTTCGTGCTCTCTATTACATGGAGAAATGTTTCAGTGCATGATTATGTATGTTATAAACCTGTCTTAAACTATAGTTGGTCATTTCACTGATTTCTTCCCATGTATATCCAGAGATATATTTTAACAATAGGATATCTTTTTCTATTTCAGAGTCCATCAGGCTCACATTTTTCACAATTCTTTTACAAATCTGATTCTTTTCCCTAAGCTGCTCTCTAAGACAAGAGCATATGTCCAACATTTCCACCTCCACCTGACCTGTACCAGAAAACCTTGATAGAATAGAAAACAATTCATTTTGCTCCTCCTCAAGACGAATCAACAAATTTCCCAATGTATTTATGGAAACAATGAGTGCCTGATACGATTGTAAGAAAGCTTTTTTCTGGTCTATTATTTCTATGTTACCATTCATCAAGTAATCCTCCTTAAGGGTATTTACTAAGAAAAAAGACAAATGGAAACGATTTGTAAACCAATATTCATTTTAACCTTAGTAAAGCACTTAAAACCATTGCATTGTATTGCATGCTGCACTGGCTGTAACCTTTAGATATAGAAAACACGGTCCGATTTTCTGTAACTAAATAAATTAAAATAGGAGGTTTTTGGTATGGGAAAAATTGAAACTGCTACACAATGGATGATTAATCTGGCAAATGACGACACACATGGCTACGATCAGACACATCGGTGGGGGCCTGATTACGACTGTTCTTCTGCTATCATCACTGCATGGGAAAATGCAGGAGTGCCCGTGAAAAGTAAGGGCGCTGGGGCTACCGGTACGATGTACAACCCGTTTCTTAACTGTGGATTCTCTGACGTTACCTCTAAGATAACACTAGCTTCCGGTAAAGGATTAGAAAATGGTGATGTACTCCTAAGAACTGGATCCAGCGGACATACTGCCATGTATATCGGCAACAGTAAAATCGTACATGCCAGTATAAATGAAAACGGAACTACCACTGGAGGACAAACTGGAGACCAAACCGGAAAAGAAATCTGCACCCGTTCTTACTACAACAGCCCTTGGACTTATGTTCTCCGTTATACAGGAGGCGGCGGTGGCTCAACTGGTGACAGTACAATCAAGAGTTTTCAGACTTGGCTCAATAACAACTATTCCGCTGGATTAACCGCTGATGGTATCTACGGATCTAATACGAAGAAGGCTGCGACGATTGCTTATCAAAGATTCCTTGGTGTGACTGCCGACGGTATTTTCGGCGCAAGTTCTAAGGCGGCAGTGAAAACCTTATCTTCCGGCAGTAAAGGAAATGCAGTTTATCTGCTACAGGGTATGCTCTATTGCCTAGGATTTAATCCCAATGGGGTAGATGGAACTTTTGGTGCTGGAACGACATCTGCTGTTAAAAGTTTTCAGGCAAGCGAAGGGCTTACTGCGGACGGTATTGCTGGTGCCAATACGATGTATGCTCTTTACAATTAGAGCTGACTTATCGATGACTTATCTTACACTTAACATAATAGGCTTTCATAAAAACAAACGAAATAAATTACATTACAATTAGGGCTGTGCATCGAAACTTGATGCACAGCCCTAATTGGTACTATTTTCTATTCATTTACAAATTATTATTGTTGACAAATAAATAAGAAATCGATAATATATGCATATACATATATTTTTTTTATTTTGCTGGCAAATAACTCAAACATATGCGGCTTGAACGTATATAAAATAATTGTTTGATATCACCACATTGGCCAGGATTTCAGTCAAAATCATCAGATTCGCTCTACTACATTTAAAAGAATTGCAGATAAGAAAGGATTCCGAGGTAGAAAAACTATGAGTAATGTAAATTTTTCAGATAATTATATGGAAAACCAGATACAAAGAAAAGCTCTTGAGTTAGGATATGAGAAATGCGGCATCATTCCTGTCGACATGATGGAAGGATATGGAGAAAAACTAGACGAACGCATCGAAAAAGCAACAGGTTCCGGCCAATTTTACCAAGGACAAAAACGTCTTAAAAACTTTCAAGAGCAATATCCATGGGCGAAATCCATTATCGTATTAACGGTGCCCTACTCACAATATAAAGTACCAGAAGAGATTGCTGGACATATTGGAAAAGCTTATTTGTTTGATACGCGCATTGATGAACATGCTGAGGAATATCAAAACAGTCTACTTCTTGAAAACTACCTAATGGAACTTGGTCTTCGAGTAGAGACAAACCGAAAATTTGGTAGTGTGGCTTTACGCTGGGCGGCGATGAAAGCTGGGTTAGGTATCATTCGTCGTAACAATTTTTTCTATACGGAATCTGGTTCCTGGATACGCATTGAAGCGTTCCTAACTGACCAGAAAATGGAACTATTGCAACAGAACGCCTTGCCAGCCTGCCCTAGAAATTGCGACCGTTGCATCAAAGCCTGCCCCACCAATTCATTGTCTGAAGCATACACAATGAACCCACTAAGTTGTGTTTCGTTTTTAACAACCTTTGGAGGACGTGATCTCCCCAATGAGCCTATGGCCTCTGATTTTGGCGACTGTATTTATGGTTGTGATATCTGTCAGGAGGTTTGTCCCATGAATCACGGGAAATGGAAAGGGGATAAAGACTTCCCAGGCGTTATGGAGCTTTCCCCTTATCTGACTGCCGAAAACATTTTGAAAATGGATGAAACGTATTATCAGCAGAACGTTCAGCCTAAATTTTTCTACCTGTCACCAGATGAACTATGGAAATGGCAAGTAGATGCATTAAATTTTATGAATAACCAATATCAAGAACATTTTAATTCAGCCATTTTGGAGGCTTGCGAGAGCAAATATGAACAGGTTCGGGAGATGGCAGACATCGTCTGCAAGAAGCATGGCCTAACATAATACTTTGGCATATGAAGTTCTAGAAACTTGACAAAACTCCTTTTTTTAACTATGGTTATATGCATATACAAGGATCGGAGGAATAGAAAATGGAACTTCAAAGCGATCACGGTTTAAGCTTGGCAGATTGCGCCTGCCGAAACCTTCGAATGACGACTCGAGTAATTACACAGTATTACGACAAGGCGTTTCATTCTTCTGGGCTTAAATCTCCTCAATTCGCATTGTTAAATGATATTAACTCAAGAGAAAATGGAATTTCTGTTAATGAACTGGCGGATTTTGCAATGATGGATCAAACAACGGTAACCAGAAATGTGGAAATTCTACGAAAAAAAGGATATGTAAACGTTACTATAGAGGATGCAGATTCCAGGAAAAAGTGTATTACAATCAGTGAAGTTGGGAAAAGCGAGCTTGCAGTTGCTATGCCTCATTGGCAAGAGGCTCAGATGAAATTGGAACAAATTGTAGGGAAAGAACAGTTTAATACTCTTCTCAAGACACTTTCCGATTTAAGGGAAATAAAATAGATATTTATTTACTCAAACAAAAGCCATAAGGTCTTAGCCTTATGGCTTTCGTTTATAATGCAGATAAGCAGACAAAACACTTAACCACTTGCACGATATACAAGCTCTCTCACAACATGTCGATTGCTCACCTCAAAGAAGCGAATCTTTATATATAAGATATATCTACTTAATTGTAAATAGCTTATTGAGAATGTTATTTTAATGTTTGCAAGGAACCGGTTTTTTCGGACATTTGGGTTTATCCGCTCCTGCCCTTATGATTGCATTTTCCTCACAAGCTTCTATACAGGCACCACACCCCGAGCATTCATTCTGGTCAATAACATGAATAAATTTCTTTTTCCCAAGTATGGCATCATCCTCACATACATCAAGACATTCCATACAGCCGGTACATAAATCCAGCAGAATGTGAAAAGTAAGAAATTTCTGGCAGACTCCTGCTTTGCAGCTTTTCT
The DNA here is from genome assembly GCA_002478865.1 of Hungatella sp. UBA7603. Taxonomy (GTDB): domain Bacteria; phylum Bacillota; class Clostridia; order Lachnospirales; family Lachnospiraceae; genus Lacrimispora. The sequence goes on along the minus strand of DLJZ01000007.1, from coordinate 62,211 downwards.
TGGTGATATGCTCCTCTATTTCAATTTTGAAGCAGTCCAGAGCGCTCTCCACCGTATTGGCAATGGAAAAACCAGATTCACACAGAGACTGTTGCTTCATCTCATGGCATAATTCCAACATTAAATCTACATCGGACATCTTCCCTTTTTTTAAAGTCATATCCGTTAAAAGCATCCGGATCTGGAAAACACCTTCATTACCAAATACACATCTCCCACAGGCCTCTTTTCCGTATCTGTCTGCGGTTTTAAGAAGAAAATCCAGCATGCAATCCGTCTCATTCAGGATTTCAATATAATCCGTGGTCAGTTCAATGGGTTGATCCATCATGGTCTCATTGATGAAAACTCCCATTGGATGACCGAAATACATTGTCTTGAATATCCCCTGTACACCAGAGGCAGCCAGTATATCTCTTGGAGTTGTTTTCCTATCAAAATCAAGAAAACCCTTCTTCTTAGCCTTACCTCCGACATACACTTTCTTCTTCTCTTCATTTAGTAATTCTTCAACCGTCATTACTCTGCTTTCACCGGAAATGCCCCCATGGTTGCGGCATAATGGAATCGGCTTTTCTCCCTCAGTTACCTTTATCAGAGCAGAATCATTTCCGTAAGTAAAACCCGATTTATAAGGAGTTTCAATGACTGTCAGGCCCTCAGGTTTATCCCATTTCCAGTCACCTTCTGGCACAATCAGATAACGAATATCAGCAGGTTCCTTTAACAGTGCTTCCATAAACTTTTCCGTGTTATCTTTTAAAAGCATAGGAGAAACAGGTGCCTCATGATATACCGGCATTGCATTGCAAATAATCGTATCCATCATCCTTTGTTCCTCCTAATATTCGTTCCAAAGCTTTGGATTTGTCACATTCAACCTCAGATCACATTGCAAGCAGCGTCCGGCCTCACATTCCGCTTCCCCACAGGTAAATGTTTGTTCCACTGCAGCAAAACTTTTTTTCCGCTCCTGGGGATCTAGAAGAGACGGTGAGAGCCGCTCTAAGTTTCCAAAGGCTTCCGTCCTTCCAAGGAAAGGATCCGCTGTTTCCTTTTCCAGTAATTCTTCTGAGATATCTCCGTCTCCCCCAAGGTAACGGTCCATCTCTACGGCAGACTGTCTCCCGGCTGCAATTGCTTCTATTACTGATCTTGTTCCGGTTACCACATCACCAGCTCCATAAACACCTGGCAAATTGGTAGCAAAAGAACTGTTTACCTTTACATAGGAACCGCGGTTTAATTCCACTCCTAACTTCTCCGTCCCATCAGGTGCCTGTCCTACAGCAAATATCACATGATCCACAGGTATGATCTCCCTAGATCCCTCTACAAGCTCTATGACCGCTTTTCGATTTTCGTCAAAATAAAACTTCTCCACTTTTTGAAGCTCAACGCCCTGTACTTTCGTGTCGCCTGTAATACGAAGAAAGGAATGACTGGAATGAAGAATGACTCCCTCGTCGCTTCCTTCCAGGATTTCTTCTGCTGATGCAGTCATTTTATCCCTGCTTTCTAAGCAGGCAATATGGACCTCCTCTGCACCCAGGCGAAGTGCTGTTCTGGCACAGTCATAAGCAACATTTCCACCGCCCAGCACCATCACTTTTTTACCAAGATTGCTGATCTGGTTTCTTCGTGCATTTTTTAGGAAATCCGTATTCAGAATGACTCCAGAAAGCTTATTTCCCTCCAGAGGCAGCAAGGTGCCCTTATGGGTGCCAGTTGCAATTAAAACGGTATCATATCCCTGTTTTAAAAGAACTTCCGGTGCTTCTGCCGTAGTATTTACCTTTAGCTGGACTCCTACTTCCAGAATATCGTTGATTTCACGGTCCATCACCTCATCTGGCAGCCGATAGGATGGGATTCCATAACGACACTGTCCACCTGCTTTTTCGTTGGCCTCAAAGACGGTTACTACATGACCTTTCTTTGCCAGATAGTAGGCCGCTGTCAGCCCAGCCGGACCCGCTCCGATAACAGCCACCTTTTTACCTGTGGAATCTGCGATCTTTCTATTTTCCTTCCAATCATCGGAATGAACGGAAGCGGCAGCTCTTTTTAACTTGCAGATAGACAACGGCTCTCCAAGCTCATTGCGTTTACAGGCTGTTTCACATACGTGATTGCAAATACAGCCCAGTGCTTCCGGAAAAGGCAGCTTTTCACGAATGACCGCTGTTGCTTTCTCATATTCTCCCTCTTTTATGTATCTCAAGTACCGGGGAATGTCTGTGTGTGCTGGACATGCCGTCTTGCAGGGAACCACACGTTCCCCGTGAGATACCTCTTCGTTAATCTGTCCCAAGGCATCCATAATGGAGCCGGTAGGACAGACTTCAATACATGCTCCACAAAATTTACAGCCTGCTTCTTTTAAGGAAGTGTTCCCATGGGTTCCAATACGCACTCCCTCCTGTGTTCTTTGAAAATCTAATACTTTCACCCCACGAAGCTCTCTGCAGGCACGCACGCAACGTCCACAGCGAACGCATCTGGTAAACAAATGCCTGATCAGGGGATTGCTGTCATCGGTTGGGACTGTTCTGGACTTCTTTTTCCACCGTTCTGGACCCACTCCCAGATACTGATACATGGACTGCAATTCACATTTTCCATACTTTGGACAACCAGTACAATCAGCCGGATGAGTTGCAAGAATCAGTTCCATCGCTGTTTTTCTAGTTCTTTCTGCCTTTGGTCCATGAACAGTAACCTTCATCCTTTCCTGCACCTTTATCATGCAGGAAGGAACTGCCTCTTCCATTCCCTCAATTTCCACTGAACATAGGCGGCATCCACCTACAGCCTCCAAATCAGGGTGTCCGCAAAGATGTGGAATGTATATACCTGCCCCCAAAGCAGCATTCAAGATTGACTTTCCTTCGTTAGCCTCTATCTGCTTATCATTAATTGTTAACCACATATTTCCTCCATCGAACGGACCTGCTCTCAGATGCTAAGACATTAATATTCAACCGCTTCTTCTGCTGCATTTTCTCCTGCAATTCTTCCGCTGTTTAAACAAAATCCCATTGAATTTCCAGAAAGGATAAAAGGATAGCTATCTCCAAAAATATTGCATGCATCTGTCCCAACACAATAAAGTCCAGGAATGACCTTTGCCTCTTCATTTAACACCTGTGTCTTATGATTGATCTTTACTCCGCCCAAAGTACCGTAAGCCCCTACATTCTGACGGCAGCAATAAAACGGTCCTTTTTCAATGGGCTGCATATATGCCCGGTCTTTTTCAAAGATCTCATCAAATCCTGCCTCGCACATTTCATTGTACTCTTCGATCTGTTTTTCAAGGCCTTCCAAATCAATTCCGGCTTTCTCTGCCAATTCTTCAATGGTATCCGCCTGACAGATGGGCTCATATCCTTCCGCCAGATCCCTTTCCCACTGATCATCAAAGTGGTCAAATAAATCGTGTGGATGCACATGAGACATAATATCCGAACCTTTTTTCTTATATTTCTTCAATAACTTACTATCAAAGATGGAATAGGCCACATAACCCGGCTGAGAGGAAATAGCATTGCCTGTGAATGTAGTATTGGCAATCTGATCTTCCGGCATAAAACGATTTCCATTTCGATTGACCCAGAGACACGGCTGTCGGAATGCTCCGTCTAGGATAAAATGATTCATGTTATCCTGTAGCTGGTACATCAGCTCCATGGTACAGGGGGCATGTCCAGCACCAGCTTCCCATGCCATTTTAATTCCGTCCCCCTTCATTCCAGGTATGGCAAAATTAAAGATAGTCTTGCCAAATTCATATCCGGTCTGTTCCTTAATCATTTCCGGATTATCTCCAAAACCTCCGGTTGCAAGGATCACCGCCTTAGCTCTTGCCTCTATTTCTTGCCCATCCCGATCTTTGGCAATGACTCCCACCGCTCTTCCATCTTCCATAATAATTCTGGCAACAGGAGTCTCCATGTAAAGTTCTACTTCCAGCTCTTTTGCCCGCTCAGTCATTTTCTTTGTCATGGCCGTTGCACATCGAGGGCCTGGAGCTCCACCACCTTCGGGTTTTACCACATGCCAGGTAAACTCCCCATCTGAATATGCCCTTGTTGCTTCTGGTGCATTAAATGCCCTCTGCACTCCCAAAAATTCCACTCCCATGTCCATAAGCCATTCAATGGTCTCTCCAGACTTGAAATAGTAATCCCGGACCAGACGTGCATCCACTTTGTAATGGGTATAATACATGTGCTTGCGAAACGCCTCACCAGCTGTCAGGGAAATCATATGCTCCTTCTGTATGGGAGACCCCACCCCAAGAGGTCCCATTCCCATATTGGCAGCTCCGCCCGTTGTATTGGATTTTTCAAATATCATTACCTTTGCCCCATTTTCTGCTGCAGCGATGCCTGCTGCCATACCAGAAAGACCTGCTGCTACCACAATAACATCTGTCTGTAACTGCTTCATCGAAATACCTCCATTTTTGTTATGATATTGTTTTAAAATTTAGGTTTTTGTATTTTTCAAGCTTTCCATTTGCAATCTTACGTTTCTCCGGATCAGAGAAGAACCCTCCCTGTGTATGGATAATTTCTTCCAGGTGCTTCCCTCTTCCTTCCAGAGTGTTGCGGTCTCTAATGAGCCCATCTTCCTGAATTACAAACTTCCATTTTCCTTCCTCTGCTTTTTCAAGGGTTCCGCCAGCACCGCATACCTGACATTCAACTGGAAAATGAAGTCCATCCCACTGTACCTCTCCCAAAATCAGTGCATTGGAATGGCAGTTTGGACACCACCCCATGTCTTCGTCTCCCAGCCATTTGCGTTCTTCCACAGGAGTATTAATTGCGGTCATGATGTTTTTTCCCATTTGCCCCACTCGTTCAATCATCTCATCATGAAGGAGACATTGTGCAGGAGCTGGAACTCTTGTAGCAAGATACATATCCACAACCTTAAAGTCCGATGTAAACATAGCTGCCTGCATAGATTCCAGAGCCATGGACTGCCAGGAACGGGTAGAACCTCCTACGGCAATCAAAGCACTGACTCTGTCCTTATGTTCGATCGCTCCAATCGCCTCCAGAAATGAGTTTTCATAGCTGAGACTTCTCTGAGCGAACTTTGCAAATATAGAACAGGCCTGTAGATCATAAGTGGGCGCTGCAAAAATAACTCCATCTGAATCTAACAGCACTTCCATAATCTTTTTCTTATCATCTTTGTTATCCAGTACGCAGCCGTTATTCTTTCCCTGCGACATGCCTATGGTACATGAGGTGCAGCCGGTACAATCTATGATGTTATAATCTCTCAAATTAATCATTGTAACATCGGCTCCCTCCTCCTGACATGCAAGAAGTGCCTCCTTTAACAAAATATCACAATTGCTGTTTTTACGCCCTGTACTGACTCCCAAAATTTTTACTGACATGAATATTCTCCTTTTCTTTTCTTCTGAATTTTAGTACAATCATTGAAAATGATTACAAAAAGCCTTTGTTCTATAAATATCTATAAAATATAGGCTTTTCCTACTTGTTAAAATAATAACACATCATATTAGAAGAAGCTTCCTACAGTTATAGAATTATTTTCTCATATCAATGGGATTATTTCCTACATTTGTCTTAACAAATAAAAAGGAGTTAAAATGGCTTGTTTAAAAAATATATTACAAATGATACAAGATAAATTTCAGGTCCAGATCCACGGACCTATTCTATCTGACCAGCGGGTTGAAAGCGTTCATTATCTGTTGCCTGCTTATGACAATCTACAGCAGCTTGATTCTGATACCCTGTACATAGGAAACTATGAGGATTTTCATCCTCTCCACTCGAAAGACTGCATTCTTTTGCTGGGCTGCCCTCGAGAGAGTGGAAACACAAACGGTTTGTACATCAATCAGAGCTTGGATCCTTTTGCGGTCTTAAACTGCATACAGCAGGAATTATATGATTGTCGTAAGGCAGATTTAAAGATAGATGAAGTATTTCATGTATTACAGGCTGGTTATGGGTACCAGAGTATGCTTGACACTGCAAGGTCATATCTGAAAAATCCTATAACATTATGTACCACAAGCTTTTCCGTCCTTGCCTCCAGCCCTAAAGATTATTTTGATGATAAATTTGATATGTATAACGATAGATTATATTTGAAAAGCAAGTTTATTCGGAATATGCAAGAAAAAGAGGTTCTTCAACATATATTCACCTCTTTTTCTCCCATCATTGTAGATATTGATGATTCCCCCGGAATCTCTTATCTGTTTTGCAGCATTCATATCAGACGTGCCGCAGTCGGATACTTATGTATAAGCTCCCTCTACCGCCCTTTTGAACCTGCTGACAGTAACTTTGCCATGAAATTATCCAAGTTACTCTCCCTGGAAATGCAAAAAGCTGAGTGTTATGCAGAAAAAACAGGTCTTAAATATGAGTGTTTCTTAACCGACCTGATCGAACAGAATCTGCACAGCGAGAACATCGCAGCCCGGCACATGGCACAGCTGGGGGAACCCTTTTACCAGTATTTTTGGGTGCTGGGCTTCACCTTTCATGGTTTTTCCAATCACCAGTTGAACCCTAATTACTATATTGACCAGTTGTCAGGAATTTTTAAGCGCAGCATGGCTTTCTTTTATAAAGGTACTTTGATCCTTTTGCACACCAGTAACTACAAGGACCCTTACCAGTCAATTGACAAACATAAACTGTCTCATTTTCTTCAGCTGAACCAGATTAATATTGCAATCAGTTTTCGGTTCGAACAAATTCTGGACACCTGGCGTTATTATAACCAGGTAATGTTTCTGCTGAAAAGCAAAAAATGTATTATGAAGGAGCGCTGCCTCAATTATGAAGACAATTATTTAAACCATCTCCTAGAAGCCTCTCAAAATGACATTAATGCTGAGACCCTCATTCATCCAGATCTTTTGTTTCTTCAAAACTATGACCAGGAAAATAATACAGAATACATGAAAACGCTGAAAGCTTATTTTCTAAATAACCGCAATGCCTTAAATACTTCCAATTACCTGCATATTCATAAAAGCACCTTTTTTTATCGCATTGGTAAAATCGGAGACTTGACAGAATTTGATCCTTCCAATGCACAGATTCTTTTTTCCTATGAGTTTTCCTTTCGGATATTGGATTACCTATAACATTACCAGTCTTAGGCTTGACCACCAGCTTGTTCTCAATGGCCATTCACTATTAGTTTTTAAAAAATATCTTTGTTTTGTGCATACACGTCTGGCAAAATGGCGGCTAAGTTGGTAAATTCCTTTATGTTGTGTGCAAAGAGACCCTTTGGAACGATTTCCGGGATTTTTACGCCTTCGGGCAGGGCTTTCTTTATGATTCCATTTTCCAGCTTAAAGCCGATCCAGAAACGGGAGCAGAACATAATCCCTTCTTTATATGGGTACCATTTGTGAGTCATAGCAGCGGCGCAGGTGCTCTCTCCGATGGCACAAACCATTGATTCACATGCTTTGCTTCCAACGATGGAAGGATCATAACCGAAATCAGACGGACTTTTAAAGCATAGCTTAAGGAATTCAGGGCCGGGTCCAATATCTTCCATTATATAGTGGTTGACCCCCCAGGTTTTCTCCTTCATTGGTACTTCAGGGTCACAGACGTAATCTGCACGGTCAGCCCTGGAAAAATAATGATCCTCCGGGTCCCAGATTTTGTAGCGTAGGTCGGAACCTACACTCTGCCATGGGAACCACCAATCAAGCATCTCTCCTGTTACGCCGGGCATGTAGGTGGTATTGCACACGTAGCCTGTTCCATCCTCATGGACACCATAGCCGCTCTGACAATATTCCTCGTCATTTCCAGCAAGATAGAGGTTTCTTTGTTCAAATGGCACTCCCGTTTTTTTGTCTCCTTGGTCCTCTTTTAAGATGACAAGCTTTTCCTCTGGAATTTCAGCTAGAGGGCGTTCGAAAAATTTATAATACGATAAGTTCTTTTCTTCCTGGCTTACGCCAACTTTTTTTCCCATCTTTTTAACTCCTGTCCTTTGCTTTTTAATTGCTTATTAAATAACTGCCCCAATACTTTCATTTAAACTATATATAATTCATTTTGTAATAATCTTCAACCCCCAATGAATATAAAATAAATCATTCAGGGCTTAATATTTTTATATTAAAAGTGCCCAATGTTTTCAGCCATAATAAGAGGCGCTTCCGTTTTTGCTGCCACCTCTTCTGGTGTCGTATCCACGGATACCTCCTTAAGGACAAGACCTTCCTTCGTCACTTCGATGACAGCAAGTTCCGTCACAATTTGATGAACCTTGCAGATAGCAGTCGGGGGCAGTGTGATGTTGTTTAAAATCTTGGGGGACCCGTCCTTTGCTGTGTGGGTCATGGCAATAATTACCTTTTTGGAGCCTGTAACCAGATCCATGGCTCCCCCCATACCCGGAACCATTTTACCGGGAATGATGTGGCTGGCAAGACTGCCCTGCTGGTCCACCTGTAAAGCTCCCAGTACGGTCACGTTAACGTGCCCGCCGCGGATGATGGCAAAGGAAAATGCACTGTCAAAATAGCTGGCTCCATGCTCCACCGTTACAGGTTTTCCGCCTGCATTGACAATATTGGAATCGTAGACATCGGCTCCAGGCACAGGTCCCATGCCAAGGATTCCATTCTCAGACTGGAGGTGAATCGTCATTCCATCTGGTATGTAATCGGCGACCATTGTGGGAAGTCCAATTCCAAGATTTACCACATCCCCGTCGTTTAATTCCTTTGCCACACGTCTGGCAATCTTCTCTTTAATCGACATAAGGTTCACCTCCTACAAGAAAGTCCACAAATATCCCTGGCGTGGCAACACTTTCCGCCAAAATATCTCCTACTGCCACAATCTCTTCGGCCGCGGCAATGACTGTTTCTGCTGCCGTTGCCATCATGGGATTAAAATTTCTGGTGGTTGCCCGGTAAAACAAATTGCCCTTTTCATCGGCAACAGAGGCACGTATGAGAGCGAAATCGGCTTTTAAGGGCTTTTCAAGGATAAAGTTTGTTCCATCCACATCAATCACCTGTTTTCCCTCTTCAATCTCTGTCCCCAGTCCCGTGGGGGTCAGTACACCGCCAAGACCTGCTCCCCCCGCACGGATCTGCTCTGCAAGGGTCCCCTGTGGCACAAGCTGCACCGCCATTCTTCCTTCGTTCATGAGCTGTCCTGTGAGCGGGTTTAAGCCAATGTGGGAAGCGATCAGACGGCTGACCGCTCCCGTTTTGATGAGACGGCCAATTCCTGTGTCAAGCGTTCCTCCATCATTTGCAATAATTGTTAAATTCTTTAGGTTCTTCTCTATCAGCGCATCAATCAGGATTTCCGGGGTTCCATTTGACATGAAACCTCCAATCATGACTACGGCTCCGTCGTTGATGGAAGCAACCGCTTCCTGGGGCGAAACTTTTCTCATGCGCATTCCTCCTATCGTTCCACTACGATTGCTGTTCCCATGCCGCCGCCAATGCATAAAGTGGCAAGGCCTTTTTTTACATCCCGTTTCTCCATCTCATAGAGAAGAGTGGTCAGAATTCTTGCACCAGAAGCACCAATTGGATGACCTAAGGCAATGGCTCCTCCATTCACATTGGTCTTTGATGGGTCAAGACCTAAATCACGGCATACTGCAATGGCCTGGGCTGCAAATGCTTCGTTCGCTTCTGCCAAATCAAGCTCTCTAGCAGTAATTCCAGCATGCTTCATGGCAAGTGTCGCAGCCGGAATAACACCGAGGCCCATGACCTCAGGTTCCACGCCTGCGGAGCCATAGCCTGTGATTCGTGCCATAATCGGTAACCCTAATTCCTCAGCCTTTTCTTTGGAGCAGAGAATCACCATAGCTGCTCCATCGTTTAAGCCGGAAGCATTGCCCGCTGTGACGGTTCCTTCCTTAGCAAAAGAGGGGCGAAGCTTTAAAAGAGTTTCCTCAGTAGTTCCAAACCGTGGAAATTCATCGGTGTCAAAAACCTTTGGCTCCCCTTTTTTTACGGGGATTGGGACCGGCACGATCTCTTCTTTAAATCGACCTGCTTCTATCGCTTTTTGAGCCCTTTGCTGGCTTTCTGCTGAAAAAGCATCCTGTTCTTGTCTTGTTATTTTGTACCGATTCGCAATGTTTTCTGCAGTGACGCCCATGTGGTAATCATTATATGCATCCCAAAGTCCGTCCTGAATCATGGTGTCCACCATGGTTTCATTTCCCATCTTGTGACCAAACCGGTGATTTTTTAAGACATAGGGTGCACTTGACATGCTCTCCGCTCCACCTGCCAGTATTATATCGGCATCTCCAGCCTTAATAATCTGAGCAGCCAGGGTAATTGCTCTTAAGCCTGATCCACAGACCTTGCTTATTCCCATGGCGGGAACCTCAACTGGCACTCCTGCCTTTAAGGATATCTGACGTGCCACGTTTTGTCCCAAGCCTGCGCTCAATACATTTCCTATAATGATTTCATCAATTTGTTCTGGATTGATTCCAGCCCGTTCTATCGCGCCCTTTGCAGCCGTGGCTCCTAAATCCACCGCTGGAATGGAAGCAAGACTGCCGCCAAAGCTGCCAATGGCTGTCCGGGCAGCACTTACGATAACGACTTCTCTCATTTTCCCTTTTTCCTCCCCTTACTACACCCCAAGGATCTGTCTTGTTTCCTCTGGTGTGGCAACCTCTTTGCCAAATTCATGGATGATGCGCTTTGCCCGCTCTACAAATTCCACATTGGACTTTGCCAGCTCACCCCTGCTGTACATGATGTTATCTTCCATTCCCACACGGATATTTCCTCCAAGTGCCAGAGCAGTGTATAGAATGGAAAGGTGGCCTTTCCCAATCCCAAGAGCGCTCCAGGTGGAACCCTCTGGAATCAGATTTTTCAAATAAACCAGGTTGTCTACGGTAGCAGTCATTCCTCCTGCCGCACCTAACACGAACTGAAAATGGAGAGGGGCTTTTAGGACACCCTTTTTCAAGTAATAAAGAGCATTGTAGATCATGCCGACATCGAAAATTTCAATTTCAGGTTTTACACCCGCCTCTTGCATGGTGTTGCCAAGTTTCTCTAAAAAAGCAGGACTGTTCTCAAAAACGCAGTTATTCTGCCAGTTCATAGAACCGCAGTCATAGGAAGCCAGCTCCGGTTTTAATTCTTTAAAAGGCTTGATTCTCATTTCGTCATCTAATCCAATTCCTCCGGAGGTTGTTAAATTTAAGACAATATCACAATCCTTCTTGGCGCGGATGAGACGGACAGTCTCTTCAAATTTATTGTAATCCATAGAAGCTCTTGCTTCGTCATCCCTTACGTGAATGTGTGCCATGGAGGCTCCAGCTTTCCAACAGGCGTAAACTTCTTCTGCAATCTCTGCGGGCTGAATTGGCACGTATGGGGTGATTTCCTTCGTTGGCCAAGCTCCCGTAGTCGCTACGGTCAGAATCACCTTATTGCTCAGATCTCCCATTTTAAAATCCTCCATACTGATAGGTTCTTTCAGGAACATCGTTTAGATCATCCTCATCGATTTCTGCCGCACAACGGGCCATGGAACCGTCACCTAAGTACCAGCGAAGAGGGAAGCAGTAGAAACGGAATCTTTTTCCGGAAACTTTGTCTAAGTTGCCGCCTAAGTTCTCCACACCTACAATGCCATGTCCCAGCATTTCCTTATGGCATGGCTCCCAGGTACCCCAGCAGCCAATTTCTTCCAGTTCACCAAATTTCTTATCATAGGCTTCCTGGCCGTGAAGCTTTATGTATAATTCCTTATCAAATTCTGCATAGGCCTCTTCACCAAACTTCTCAATGTATTCCTCGGTAATCGGTCTTCCAGAAGCACCTACTAAATTCATTCTTGTCATACCGTTGTTGCCCATGGCGGTGTGAAGGGGATGGTCTAAAGCCTGCATATCCATGGCGACGCATTTTACCTTGTGCTCTACAAACCATTTTCCAGCTTCAATGCCGGTACCGCAGGAATAGTGGTAATACTCCTTGGAATCGTCAAATTTGCGATGCATTCCGGTGTTTAAGCAGACAATCATGCCTTCTAGTTCTTCCGGTTTGATGTTAGCTCTCCTGCATGCATCCTCTAAATGCTTTCCTGTGATGAGTCCCCAGGCCTCAATTTCAATTTCCAGACAAACAGCATCTCCCGTATAAGCGTCTACAGGCATCTCATGAGTATAACGGGCACGTCTTCCGTCAAATTCCTTCTCCATGACATGTCTAGGTGCGTCACAGTGAGTTCCAGTGTGCATGGTACATCCTATGTACTGGGTTAAAACACCACCCTTTGCCAGGGAGTGCTTATTGTCGATGACTGGCTTATCAAAATATGGCCAACGAGGAATATCGGCACTAAATGGATGGGTTAAGTCTACGAATACTTTCTTGCTCATGGGTGTTTCCCTCCGTAATTTCACTTTATAATTTATATGTTCAAATGATTTGGCCACAATTAGTTGGCCCAATATCCGCCGTCTGTGGCTACATTAGCCCCCGTCATGAAATCGCTGGCCTTTGATGCAAGAAAAATGCATGGCCCCACGAAATCTTCTGGCTCGCCTAGACGTCCGATGGGAAGGCGCTTTAAGAAATTTTGATAAACAGCACTTTCCGGATCAAACATCCATTCGGTCAAGTTAGAACGGAACACCGTGGGATTGATTGTGTTGACATTGATTTGGTATTTTGCAGTCCACTCACAGGCCAGAGATTGGGCCATCAAATCAATGCCGCCTTTTGCGGTACAGTAACCTGTATAATTTGCCATGCCCATTTTGGATCGGGCAGAGGAAACCATAATAACCTTTCCGCCCTTCCCTTGCTTTATCATCTGTTCGCCTACATATTTGCAGAAAAGCCAGGTTCCCTGAACGTCGGAATCCATAATCTGCTTCCATGTAGATAAATCCTGTTCTACAATCGGCTGAGGCTTGTTATATCCTGCTGCCGTCACCAACACGTTAATTTCCCCAAATGCCGTGATGGTATCGTTGACCACTTTAATTACATCTGCTTCCGAAGCCGGGTCCCCCGTGGAATATGCGCATGGAATCCCCTGTGCCACTAACTCCTCACAAAGTGCCTTGCAGGTTTCTTCCTTGCGGCCTGTGACCATGACTTTCATTCCAGCTAGACCATAGCCGATGGAAACTGCCTTTCCAAGAGCTCCTGTGGCTCCTGTTACAAGAGCAACCTTGCCAGATACATCAAATAAATTCCCCATAAATTCCTTGCTTACCATACGGATTTCCCCCTCCTATTGTGGATAATTGATGATGACCAGCATACTTGCCGGGCAGTTGGATTCATTGACTAAATAACGTCCTTCATTTGGCAGGAAGGAAATGCTTTCGTTTTGATGAATGACATATTTTGTTCCTGCTTTGTCGGTTACTGTCATCTCCCCTTCCAGAACGTAATAAACCTTCTCTAAGGGATTATCTTCATAGGCATATTCCGCTCCGCCTCCCGGTAAAAAGGTGGACAGACCCATCCAGAACTTCTCTGCTCCCGTCTCTTCTTTCCCATGAATCCTCATTGCTGTCATACCAAAATGCCCTGGGGCATTGTAGCTTTTTAATTCTCCCAGTGTTCTCTTTATCATGATTACCCCTCCGTCTTATCTGTTTTTGCTGCTTTTAATCGTACTTCTTACTGGCCTGCAGCTGCCGAATTAACCGCTTATGAAACTGATTTTGAATCTCCTGCTTTTTCTCCTCCGGATAAGAAAAGAACCCTTCTCCCGTCTTAAAACCTAACTTTCCTTCCTCAACCTTTTCCCGAAGAAGCGGGCTTGCCTCCGCTGACCGGTCCATAACAGATAAAAGATTATCCCCCACGGTACACCAGATATCCAGACCACCAAAGTCTGTCACCTCAAGCTGTCCTGTGGTGGCATATCGAAATGCTGGTCCGTATTTCAAAGCAATGTCAATATCCTTTGGATCAGCCGCCCCCATGGCCATGAGAGAGAATACCTCTCTTGCGATTCCTTGCTGAATCCGGTTGGCCAAAAGTCCCGGAATGTCTTTTTTAACCTTAGCCGGCCGTTTTTCGATGGAGTGGTAAAGATCTTCTACCTCTTGGTAACGGCTTTCCGCCATATTTCCAAAAAATGATAACTCCACCAGCGGAATCAAATGAGCTGGATTATACCAGTGGCATACCATGATCCTGGCTTTATCCTTTTCCCCCATTTTAGCAGTAAGGTCGGAAAATGCAATGCTTGAAGTGTTGCTGGCAATAATGGCATCTGCCGGAGCGTACTTGATGAGATTTTCAAAAAGCTCCTGCTTTAAATCTAGTCTCTCGGGGATAGCTTCAATGATGTAATCCGCATCCTTTACCGCACACTCCAATTCTTTGAAAGTCTCGATATTTGCTAGGGATTTCTCAATCCTTTCTGGATTAATCACCCCTTCCTCTTGGAGAAATTCATATTGTTTCCTGATTTTCTCTATGCAGGTACTGCGCACCTCTTCAAAACTTTCGTATATGGAAACATGATACCCATATAAAGCAAAGCATCCTGCGATGGCATGGCCCATGGTTCCTGCTCCTATGACAGCAATCGTTCGAATCATATGTAACGCCTTCTTTCTCTTTGTCAATTGTGACGGTTATATGTATTTTTCAATTACTTTATTTGTAATTTTAGTCTATCACCCTTTTGTCTTTATCAGAAATTGATAATATTCATTACAGTAATAACAATTTTTCATGTATTATGTCTATTGATTTTTTAAAATATTGAGATTTCTGAGAGAGCTCATGATATACTGGAGAAGTAAAGTAAGAATTGTTCCGAGAATAAGGAGAATATAAATGAACCTTTTTCAATTAGAATATTTTATCGTCCTGGCCGAAACCCTAAGCTACACAAAGGCTTCCCAGCAGCTCCATATCACCCAGCCCACCTTAAGCAAGCTGATCATTAACTTAGAGCACTCCATCGGTTCCCAGCTCTTTATGCGTAATAAACGAGACGTAAAACTGACCCCCACCGGAAAAGTTTTTTATGACGAAATCAAAAAAACACTACATTCTTATGATTCCGCCGTAAAAAAGGTAAAGGATCTGGAAAATGGGACCACCGGAGTCATAAGCATCGGACTTTTAGGAACAGCCCTGGTCCATCATTTTCCCAAGCTCATCAAACGATTCCATGAGCTTTATCCCACCATCAAGGTTAACCCCATGGACTACACGTATGATCACATTATGGAAACCTTAGCAAGTGGCCAGATCGACGTCGCCATCTTGCCGGATATTGAAATCGACTGCCCCCCTTACATTTTAAAAAAGACTGTTTTTACAGATCAAATGTGTGTTGTTATGCCCCAGAATCACAAGTTTTCCGAGCTAAAATCCGTTTCCCTTACCATGATAAAAGACGAGCCATTTATACATATGGATTCAAAGTTTTCAAGAATTGACCACAATCTCATTGACAACATTTATTCAAGTGAAGGCTTTTCTCCAAACACGGTTTACGAGGCCAACTCTCTACTTAATATGATGCTCATGGTAGATTGCCAGATTGGCCTTACACTCCTTGCCAGCCATATGAAACAGTTTGCAAATGATACAGTACGGTTTGTTCCATTAGCAGGATTTGAGGATTATTTTAAGGTGACATGCCTTTATAATAGGGAATCCAATGATTGTATTGAGAAGTTGCTAGAGGTGGCAGATGAATATTCTAAAAGCTGCATCGTCTGACGATTTATCCTAGTTTTTTAACAAGTGTCCGATCATTTCAGGTTCAAAAATAGCCACAGGGATTTACCCTATGGCTATTTTTGTATAGATAAGTATAATTGAATTCACAATATCAGTTTATTTGTGGGAATGCCGAACGAATCATCTTACTTACCACTTGAATAATAATGTTCGTATGTGTCTCATCAAAATGAGACTTTGTGGCTGTAACAGCAGTAATACAGCATTGTACTCTTACTCGATTTTCAATGGTATTTTCCACACAGTTTACAGACATAAGTCTATTTAAAAGTATTTCCGTTACATAATATGGTAGAAAAAGACTATGCGATCCTTCATTATAAAAAGGAAATGTTTTTTTGATGTCATTATCCCTGAAATCACGAAGAAACTTTTGAATAAAACGTTCTGGTTCTGTAAAGAAATCTTCATAATAATCCAGGGAACCAAGCGAGTTCTCAATAAAATCAGACACAAGTTCCTGATATAAATCATAAATATCGGAGTAATGATGATAAAATGTCCCTTTGTTTATGAGAGCCTGGGAGGCAAGCTCAGTAACCGTGATCTTTTCTATGGGTTTTTTCTGCAATAATTCCATCATTTCACTTTTTATGTTTCTTCTCGTCTTAACAACTCTCAAATCTTCTTTCATAAAACCCCCAACTTTTAATTAAATAGATTAATTTGCTTTGTAATAATCAACGATTTCTGTAATTCGTTTCATATTCAACTAATTATAATCATTGATCATTGACTAAACAACGATAGTTCAATAAAATAATACTCGCTTATAAAACAAAAGTAAAGGAGAAAGTAACATGATAAAAACGTTAATGAAGAGTATTAGAGAATATAAAAAAGCTTCTATATTAACACCATTGTATATAACTTTGGAAATAATATTAGAATGCTTATTGCCGCTGGTTATGGCTAGTTTAATTGATAAGATGACCGGTTCATCAATGACACCTATCATACGTTATGGATTTATGTTAATTATTATGGCAATGTTATCCCTATTATTTGGATATATGTCAGGAAAGATTGGTGCAACGGCATCCTGTGGATTTGCCAAGAATTTAAGGCAAGATGTGTTTTATAAAATTCAAAACTTTTCTTTTGCTGATATCGACAATTTTTCAGCCGCATCTTTGGTGACAAGAATGACAACGGATGTGACCAATGTACAAAACGCATATCAAATGATTATTAGAATTGCAGTTAGAACACCACTTATGCTTATCTTTTCTGTCATCATCAGCTTAACCATTAGTGTAAAAATGTCCCTCATCTTTTTAATTATGATTCCCTTTGTTGCAGCTGCATTATTCTCAATTGTCTTTACCGTATTCCCTATTTTTAAACGTATTTTCAAGAAATATGATGCTATGAATAACTCTGTACAGGAAAATATACAAGGAATCCGTGTTGTGAAGTCTTTTGTAAGAAAAGACTATGAACAAGATAAGTTTCACTATTCAACCGCTGAGCTGTGTAAGGAATTCACAATCGCGGAGAGAATTATTGCTCTGAACAATCCAATCTTGATGTTTTGTATCTCTCTTGCTATCTTTCTAGTAAGTCTCATTGGAGCAAAGACCATCATTAACAGCGGAGCAACCGAATTAACAACTGGACAATTATCTTCACTAATCGCCTATGGAGTTCAGATTCTCACTTCTCTTATGATGTTGTCTATGGTTTTTGTTATATGTTCCATGGCAACCGAATCTGCAAATCGTATCTATGAGGTGTTAATTTATGAGAGCACCCTAACTTCTCCTAACAACGGTGTGACAGAAGTAAAAAATGGAAGGATTCAATTTGAGAATGTTTCATTTAGCTACTCTAAAAAGAACAAAAAGCCCGCATTGACGAATATCAATTTGGATATTAAATCAGGACAAACCATTGGTATCTTCGGTGGCACAGGTTCCTCAAAGACCTCCTTGATTCAGCTGATTTCCAGGCTTTACGATGTCACCGAGGGTAAGGTCACTGTTAGCGGAATCGATGTAAGAGATTATGATCTGGAATCTCTTCGCGATGAGGTTGCAGTGGTATTACAAAAAAACATCTTATTTTCCGGAACAATTAAAGAAAATCTGCGTTGGGGGAAAAAAGATGCTACTGAAGAAGAACTTGTCAGAGTATGTAAGCTAGCTCAGGCAGATGAATTTGTTGAGCAGTTTCCTGACAAGTATGATACCTATATAGAACAAGGTGGAACCAATGTTTCAGGAGGGCAAAAACAGAGACTTTGTATTGCAAGAGCCTTACTGAAAAAACCTAAGATCTTGATTCTGGACGATTCTACCTCTGCTGTCGATACAAAGACCGATGCTATGATCCGGAAAGCACTTCGTGAAGAAATTCCGGAGACAACCAAGATCATTATTGCACAGAGAACATCATCTTTGGAAGACGCAGACCAGATTATTGTATTAGATGGTGGTGAGATCGCCGAGCAGGGAACCCACAATGAATTGCTTTCTAACAAAGGCATCTATTATGAAGTCTATCAGTCACAGACCAATGGAAAAAGGGAGGACTAACGCATGAATAAGAATAAACAACACAGCTTTGGGCGCCTGATCCAATATTTGTTTTTACATTACAAAATTCAATTAATTGCAACTATAATCTGTATTGTAATCAGTTCCTTTGCTTCTACAATTGGAACCATCTTTATTCAGAGGTTAATTGATGAATGTATCATTCCTGGTGTGACCCAAGGTTTTGAACCTGTCGCAGGTAAATTTACATCAATACTAACAACCATGGGCTTAATCTATATCTGTGGTGTCATTGCATCATTGACTTATAATCAGATTATGGCAATGGTCTCACAGGGGACATTGAAGAATTTTAGAAATGATATGTTCGATAAGATGCAAACGCTTCCTATCAAGTATTTTGATACCAATGCACACGGAGATATCATGAGTACTTATACCAATGATACTGATGCCATAAGACAGTTCATCGGACAGAGTATTCCCACACTAATCCAGGCTATTTTGTCTGTAACAGTCATGTTCCTTACTATGCTTTACTACAGCATCTGGCTCACCCTCGTAGTGATGATTGTAATCTTTTTTATGCTAAAGATTGCGAAGAAACTGGGCGGTACCACTGCAACTTTCATGATAAAGCAACAGAAATCTTTGGCAAAAGAAGAAGGTTTTATCGAAGAAATGATGCAGGGAATGAAAGTCGTTAAAGTATTTTGTCATGAAGACGAGAACAAAGAAGCGTTTAAAAAATTAAATGAACAGCTTTTTAAAGATGGAGAAAAAGCAAACCAGAACGGAAATGTTCTAATGCCGATTCTAGGTAATGTGGGAAACCTCATGTATGTTCTGCTCGCAATCGTTGGTGGCCTAATGGTCTATTTAAAGACACCAAACCTGAGTCTTACCGGTATCAGCATCGTTTCCATTGGTATTATTGTTTCGTTTTTAGGCATGTCAAGACAGCTTTCACAGACGATTGGTCAAGCATCCATGCAGGTATCTATGATTGCTATGGGACTTGCTGGTGCAACACGTATATTTGAGTTATTGGATGAACAGCCTGAGGAAGACCATGGCTATGTAACTCTGGTAAACGCGAAAAAAGATCTTAATGGTAACTTAATTGAGACGAAAGAAAAAACAGAAATGTGGGCATGGAAACACCCTCATGAGGATGGAACAACTACTCTTACGGAGTTAAAGGGAGATGTCAGACTGGAAGATGTTGACTTTGGGTATGTGCCTGATAAGTTGGTGCTAGACAATGTTTCTCTCTTTGCAAAACCAGGGCAAAAAATTGCATTTGTTGGCGCAACTGGTGCAGGAAAAACCACTATTACAAACCTAATCAATCGTTTTTACGATATATGGGAAGGTAAAATTCGTTATGATGGAATTAACATTTCTAAGATCAAAAAACCAGACCTTAGAAGTTCACTGGGCGTGGTATTACAAGATGTCAATTTATTTACAGATACTGTCCTTGAAAATATCCGCTATGGCCGACTGGATGCTACTGATGAAGAATGTATGGCTGCAGCAAAATTAGCCAATGCAGACGATTTTATAACAAGACTTCCAGATGGCTATCAAACAATGTTGACCGGAAATGGTTCCAGTCTCTCTCAGGGACAGAGACAGTTAATTTCAATTGCACGAGCAGCCGTCGCTGATCCACCAGCTATGATTTTAGATGAAGCAACTTCATCAATTGATACAAGAACAGAAGCCTTAATTCAGGCAGGTATGGATAACCTAATGAAAGGTAGAACTGTATTTGTTATTGCACATAGACTTTCTACTGTAAAAAACAGTGACGCGATTATGGTTCTAGATCATGGCAAGATCATTGAAAGAGGTTCCCATGAAAGCTTGATTGAGGAAAAAGGAACGTATTATCAGCTTTATACGGGCGCGTTTGAACTGGAATAAAGATCAATTTATAGACAAAAACTAAAGCCATTGCATCATAAGTTTATATATTACTTATGATGCAATGGCTCTTTTTATCAGTTCATCATGTTTAAAAAAATGTCCGTATGGCAGTACTAAACTTTACTTGCTTTGTAAGTTTACACCTTTATTTTAAATGTGTGGAGATAAACTCTTTCGTCATTTCGGCAATTTTATCAGCATTTGTCCAATGTAAATAATGCCCTCCGCTAAGAGGTTCTATCTTTTGAATGTCAGCATTTGAAATCACTTCTTCATGAAGGGGTAACCACTCGGGTTCTGTGTCCACTGCATCCTTTGTTAAAAATGCTAGAACTGGTAAATCATTTGGATATTTCACGTCATAAAGTTCTTCTGTATTTGAATTTACCGTATTCATTTCATTTATGATAGAGACATTTAGGCTATTCCAAAGGGTTGCCTTGTTTTTCAAATTAACTAATTCCGCAGAATAATAATTGTTCTGGTTCATGCCGTCATCAGCAGTTGGTGAAAGGTATGAAAGATCCCTCATAATTCCTAACGTATTAAGTAACGTCAAACTGTGTGACATATCTTCATCTTTATTGGTTTTGGTTTGATTTGGTACAGATTCATCAATTCCAATGATTGCTTCCACTTCATTTGGATATTTTTTTGCATAGTACATTGAATATATGCCTGATATGGAGTGAGGCATCAAAATATATGGTCCATTAATGTCTAATTCTTTTAGTGCTGTTCTTATTTCATTTACTATATTCTCATTAGAACGCTCTTTCTTTGTGGTACTGCTAAACCCATACCCAAAGGTTTCAAGGATTACAACTTTATAATCCTTACTTAATCTTTCTGCCAAAGGCATAAAATCAGCAATTGGTGATGCGGTTCCTAAGCCGCTTAGTAACACGATTGTTTTTCCCCCTGAGCCGGTCACATACGCACTCATTTTTTTACCATCTACTTTTATGGTTTGACCGATTTTGTATTTGTTCTTTTCAATTGAATTTTGAATGTTATGCGTTGCTGCTGAGATGATTACCAATCCAACAATAATACCAAAGAACCACAGGATTATCCTGCCGGTTATTTTAAGTGCCTTTTTCATCTATTTTCCTCCATGATTTTCATATGCCAGAAGAGTTACAAGTGCATTTTTCATTTTTTCTATCATAAATATTTTTATTATAACCGCTGCATCAGTTACCCGTAATCCAGAATGCAAATAACAAATACTTATTTTATTCTGCTTTGTTTACGTAACATGCCGTACTTATTATTTGGCAAATACTCAAATTGATACTTATTATAAAGTAAATCTGCAGGACTGTTCGCTATCAAGCAGATATAACTATCTTCAAATGTGTTTTCTTCAAAGTATTGATTGATTTCTTTCATAATTTGGTCTGCAAAACCTCTTCTACGATAATTTTCATCCACCATAATATCACTTACCACATAAGTGATTCCTCCATCACCTACAATTCTTCCGAATCCGATCAGCTCTTCTTTTTCGTAAAGAGATACTGTAAATAATGAATTTGCTAATGCTTTTTCGCTTCTATCCAAATCTTTATTACCCATTCCTGAACGAAGTCTTAAGCTAACATAATCTTCCGCTTTCGGTTTTTCATAGACCATCTTCATATCTATATTCCTCCATCTATTCTCCTATTGTCTTTATCGTTGTAGTTTACATATTCCTATTTTAATTTATACAACGCTATGTTACAATGGAAACAAACTCAATGTGTACCGGTACAGAAATGAAGGTGTGTACTATGTATAAATATCTATCATTATTAAATGAAATTGAAAATATGATAAAAAGTGGTAACTATCGACAAGGTCAGAAACTTCCTTCCATTCGTAATTTATCGGAGTCCTATCACTGTAACAAAAGTACTGTTATTCGTGCATTGGCTGAACTGGAACGAAAACATGTAATTTATTCCCTTCCCAAAAGCGGTTATTACATTGTAACATCAAAAACCGAATTCATTCGAGGGGATAAACTTTTATTGGACTTTTCCTCTTCTTCTCCTGATCCTGCGGTGTTTCCATATCTAGATTTTCAGCACTGTATCAATCAAGCAATTGACATCTATAAAAATGATTTGTTTATCTATGGTACTCCCAGGGGATTACCTTCCTTGATCGATGTGGTCCAAAAACAGTTAACGAATTATCAGGTGTTTGCAAAGAAAGAAAATATATTTATAACATCTGGAATTCAGCAGGCATTATCCATCTTGGCTGTAATTCCTTTCCCTAATAATAGAGAAACCATATTAATAGAACAACCAGGTTATCATTTATTCATTGAATCCTTACAAGCACTGCAAGTACCAGTACTTGGAATCAAAAGAACCAGTAAAGGAATTGATTTATTAGAATTAGAGCGAATGTTTAAAGAAGAAACCATTAAATTCTTTTATACGATGCCAAGATATCATAATCCTTTGGGGACGTCCTACTCTCAAGAAGAGAAAAAGAAAATTTTAGAACTGACACAAAAATATAATGTATTTATTGTTGAAGATGATTACTTGGCTGATTTTGAACAAAATTCAAAAGCTGACCCGATCTATTCCTACGATGATTTTACACATGTCATCTATTTAAAGAGTTATTCAAAAATCATCTTTCCTGGATTAAGAATTGGCATAGCTGTAATCCCTGATACATTGACTGAAATATTTAGTCAATACAAAAGTATTCTCGATATAGACAGTTCTATGCTTTCACAGGCAGCATTAGAAATCTATATTAAAAACGGCATGTTTGAAAGACATAAAGAAAAAATGAAAGCAACTTATTTTTCAAGAGCGAACAGTTTAATATTGGCATTGGAAAACGAACAAAAAGAGCATAATCTGGCTAACTTTTCGTATGCTCCTGTAAAAAACATTGCCTTTCATACTTATATTGAATTGAATGAGCAGATATCGTGTGATAAGGTTATTCACCGACTAAAAGATAAATCAATTATAGTTGATGGAGTAAATAATAATTATTTGCATTCCTTTCTAGAAAGAGACTCTATCTTAAAACTTAATATCTCAAATGTGGAGAAGGAATATATTGAAGCTGGTATTTCGGAGATAGTAAAGCAAATTTATTAATAAATTAAGGTGAGCTATTATTAATATAAAAGAGATTAATTAGCCTAAGGCTTTTTGATACTATAAAACTAAGGGGAATTATTAAGTATGAAGAAATTAAAGTTATTCACAACTGCTATTCTTATTCTGACAACGATTCTAGTAGCTGGATGCAGCAAAAAAACAGGTACTGCTTCTACAACATCGGAAACGACCATTTCAGAAAGTTCCATTGGGGGAACTGAAGATGAAACCAAAGACAACTTAGAAGCCATGGGAAGTGTCGGAGTTGAGAAAGGACTTTTCAATGTCGAGTTAACTATTCCTGCTCAATTTGTTGGCGAACAAACACAAGAAGAATTAAACGAATTAAGTAAAAAAATGGGTTATAAATCCATTACCTTGAATGAGGATGGAAGCGCAAAATACATCTTAACAAAACAGCAGCATAAAGATATGATGGCAGAATTAAATACCAATATCAATACATCTTTATCGGAGATGATCGGATCCGAAGATTATCCGAATTATACAGATATCACAGCTAATGAAAACTTTACTGAATTTGTGATTACGACTAAGTCCACAGAGTTATCCATGACTGAAAACTTCTCTGCACTGGGTTTGTATATGTACGGTGGTATGTATAACATTTTTAACGGAACACCAGTTGATAACGTATCAGTTAAATTTATCAATACAGATACAGGTGCCGAAATTACGACCATGAATTCTAAAAATATGGGGCAATAATTTAACAGTGAGACTAATCCAAATTGGGTTAGTCTCACTTGAACACCTTACAAACTCAGTTGGAGTGACAAATGTATCCCTACGGAGATCTGTATAGGTAGAATCTATTTTTATTATATCAATACTAGAGCAACTGGTTAAGCTTGCTTTCAGGCTCTTTACCATTTTCCACACGTTTTATATTATTCACAAAGAAATCATATCTCTTTTTATGAAATTTAAGACCGTCAGGCAGCCCAGCTGTATGAGGCGTAAGTATTACATTTCTTAGATTCCGTAGTTCACTGTCGATTGGAAGAGGTTCTTTTTCAAACACATCAAGGCATGCTCCAGAAATATCTCTGTTTTTTAACGCATCAATTAAGTCCTTTTCATTTACAATCCCACCACGAGCTGTATTGATAAATAATGCGGTACTCTTCATTTTCTTAAATACTTCTTTATCAATTAGCTTTTGGCTTTGCGGATTCAAGGATGCATGTACCGTTACTATATCGGATTTGCTTATAAGATCATCGAAATTTATTATCTGAGCAACCCCATCAGACTGTACAACAGGATTTCTTGCATAAACCAGCACATTCATATCAAAAACTTTGCAAAACTCGGCTACTTTTTTACCAATAGCGCCATACCCAATAATTCCGATTGTTTTTCCGTTTAACTCACTTCCCGTATAATCCAATTGATTTTGATCTACCTTGCTTTTCATAAAGGAATCAAGGTACGGTATGTTCTTGTAATAAGATAATATGAATGCCATTACGTGCTCCGCCACTGCCTGAGCATTCACTCCTGCTGCATTGGCCGCCCAAATGCCGCGTTGTGTACAAGCATCGATATCTACATTATCATATCCTGCACCTGTCTGAACCAATTTTAATTCTTTTGCTATAGAAAGTAGATTGAAATCAATTTTAACATGTTCTGGTATGATTACTTGGCAATCTTTTATATGATGCAGCATTTCTTCCCCAGGTGGAACTATTACGATGTTCCATTCTTTTGGAAAATGCCTTATAATATTCAATTTTGAAGACTCCGTAAAATAGCCGACTATGAGAATTTTCATTACCAAACCACCTTTCATATTTTATATATTTAAATGAAATTTATTTCTTGTTTGTACTTGCAAATAAAGAAGCATCATGACCATATGCTATGAAAAAAACTTTATATTTTAGTACTCTACTCTTTAAAATCAGTATAATTATTCCTTTTTATATAGTCAAGTGTTTTTGATTTAACCTTATGTTCTTAAATTAGAGCACCTGAGTATCTGTTTTTTATTCTGTCTGAACCTCTTTTGGGGTAGAAGTATCCCCCTTCATTTTGCACCCATATCTAGAACCACAAAAAGACCCCTCATTTTCAATCTTCTTGAAAACAAAAGGTCATACGACTTGTTTCTATTTAGGTCAATTAAGATTAATGAAAAAGACACAGCTTCACTTATCATTATCTATCACACCAATTCTATTATAATCAATTAGAAAATATGTTTCTCTACGTTCCGTTTGTATATTTCTTCTTAATGGAGTCTAGTTCGTCCTTACTGTGATAGGAACCTGCACGTATCACAGCGTTCATCTTATGAAGATTTTGAACACTCTCAATAGGATTTTCATCCAAAAGTACCAAATCAGCATTTTTGCCCGCTTCTACGGTACCCATATCTTCCAGACTTCCTAGAAACTCAGCTCCGTTCAAAGTCGTCATCTGAAGAACATGAAGTGGGGAAATGCCGGCCCTCTCAAGCTCGTCAAATTCCTTGTGAACAGCATCACCTTGACTCCCATCGGTCCCAACCATCATTTTAACGCCTTTCAGATCGTAGGTCTTGACGAGACTTAAATATAGATTATAGAGGCTCTGTGAAGTGGCTTCATCATTCCCGCTGAACACACCGGCATGCATGCGCACCATAGTAGGACATTGCCACGTATTATTTTGGACATAAACCTCACCAAGCTCGTTTGCCTTTTCTTCACTATATGTGTCTATGATATGCGCCAGCTGCGTTTCATCGTTTGCTCCCCCAGAGGTCTTAGTACCCCACTTTATGAATTGCTCGTTCACAAAACGCTGAATGCCTCTGATCTTCATAAACTGTACGAAGATTGGATTTTCAGTGAATTTGGTAGGAATTCCTGTTGCTTGCATTCTCAATGCTTTCTCGTCTGTTGAGCAGGAAATCAGAGCCCCAAAGTTGATACCAAAGTGTTCAATACTTTTGAAACCATTTTTAGAGACTTCTTTCAAGTCCATATCGGGAAGCACATGTCCCGCGACCGGAATCCCCAGTTTGTTCGCCTCCTCTTGAATGGCATGAAAGACATCCGGTGAAACACCGCCTATTTTTATAAAGCCGGCTCCTGCTTTTTGCTGCTGGCGGACAAATTTTACAGCAATCTCTGGCGTTGTTGCATTCATAGGAGTCATGATATCGCCGGGCATCGTCAGCAGTGCCGGTTCATCTGTTGAACTGGTAAAGGCACCGGATTTCCACTGCTTTAGAAGTTCAAATGAACCACTCATTTGTCTGAATCCAGTTACACCATTGGCAAGCAGCTGCTCCATTGATTGTGAAGTATACTCCTCCCCTATCACATGCATATGCATGTTCAGGTATCCAGGAACCGCATACTTACCGGTGGCATCAATAACCTTTGTATCATTATCCACTATGATCGTACCAGCTGGTGCAATATCTTTAATTTTACCATCGGAGCACAGAATGCTCATGTTGGAAGTTAAGTTGCCAGTTTGTGTATCCACAATTGTTAAGTTGTTCAGCAAAAGTTTATAGGAAGCGCTGGACTGCTCCAATTTCTGCGGGATGTAAGGTTGAATGTTCGTTGAAGGCTGGCCGGCAAAGAGACCAATCCATGCAACAACAAGCGTTAATATGAAGCAAAGCGGGACTCTCCAGCCACGCCAGATTTTTGTACTTCTCAGGAAAACGAGCAAACCAACACAGGCCGCCAGAATCAGATAAGCAAACCATCGCTCCCCACTGCTAATCATCAGAACTAGAACAACGCCGAACAAAAGCACTAATAGTAGTGTAAAGCCAATAGTCATTAAGATG
Source organism: Hungatella sp. UBA7603 (assembly GCA_002478865.1). Taxonomy (GTDB): domain Bacteria; phylum Bacillota; class Clostridia; order Lachnospirales; family Lachnospiraceae; genus Lacrimispora. The sequence goes on along the minus strand of DLJZ01000007.1, from coordinate 35,043 downwards.
TTTCTTCGCTTCATCGTATTGTCCTTCCTTATTCTTAATCCCAAACGAGACAAACCAGTACTACTTCTATGATCTCTCATAATTTGATATGATATTCAGAATTATATTGCTCTGCGTCAATCACGCAGATGCTTTACGTCACTTTTTGGTGGAAATCCAAACATCCGTGAATATTCACGGCTAAACTGAGAAGGGCTTTCGTACCCGACTTGAAAGCCCGCGTCAGCAGCATTGATCCGCGTCGATATTAAAAGGTGTCGTGCTTTTTGCAAACGTAATTGCTTCTGATATTGCAAAGGACTCATGGCAGTAACTTGTTTGAAATGGCGATACAGCGAGGCAACACTCATATTGGCAGTGCGAGCCAAACATGCTATATTCAGCGGTTTATCAAACTCTTCCCTTATCATGACAGTGATTTCTGCGATTTTGCGAGTGTAACTATCTCTAATTCCGATTTGTTTCAAGAAATCCCCTTGTTCCGCCTGAAGAATGCGATAAAATATTTCCCTTATAATAAGAGTAGAAAGTACAGGAATATCCTTTGGTGTCTCTAAGAGTCTTACCAACCTGCAGCATGCATCTAATAGAAGCGAAGTAATTTCGCCTATAAACATGCCTCGGTGCGAATCAACTTCACTTATAGAGGGACTGATATCTTGCAAAATATCAAAAATTAACTCTGGTTCAATTTGTATGCTCATACATAATAGCGGAGACTGAGGATCAGCCTGTATAATCTGCCCAATATACGGTAAATCCAACGAAACCACCAGGTAGTGGAAGGGATCGTAATAATAGCGGCTCTCAGCCACTATAAACTCTTTTGCTCCCTGAACAATGATACACAAGGCCGGGCCCTGGACCGCATAAACAGGACCTTCCATTTCTGAGATGCGAGTAAAATGCAAGGAGGTAATGGGCGACGAATGACTTCCATCCGTTGGAGCATAGCGATTAATTAGTTGAACCAATTCTGTTTGCTTTTCTTCTATCTTTTCAACCTCCATGCCTATTTCCATATTAGAATTCACCTCCATTTATAATAAACATAAACAACGAGATATTTAAAATTGTTCAAATGAATCTTAACATGTGTGATAGAAATAGGCAATATTTTGAGCCGAATATTCTACCGTGCTTTGCTTCATATGGCATATGATAAGGGTAAGCAAAATCATAACACAATATTTGATTTTATTGTGCAATGTTTCGGAATGATAATGAGAGGAGAAAGACAGATCGTATTTGATACGAGACAGAGTTACTTAGATATGAAGTAGAATTACTATAACCCTATATATTCAATTAAAGATATGAATGTAATGAAAAAAAGAAAAGATTAGGAGGAAAACACAATGTATGTAATAACAGGTGCAACTAGCAGAACAGGAAGTGTAGTGGCAAATTACTTGCTGGAGAAAGGGCAATCCGTAAGGGTACTTGGACGAAATGCAGAACGACTGGCAGTATTTGCCGAAAAAGGTGCTGATATTTTCGTCACTGAATCAACAGACAGGGTGGCTCTAACGAAAGCGTTTACCGGGGCAAAAGCCGTCTATGTGATGCTCCAGCCTAACTATATTACTACAAGCAACGACTTTCGTGCCTTTCAAGAGCGAATTATAGATGCGATTATACCTGCTTTAATTGAGGCAAAAGTACAATATGTCGTCTCTTTAAGTAGCTGGGGTGCCGATAAATCAGAAGGAACCGGATCTGTCGCCGGTCTGCACCAGCTTGAACAACGTCTTAATGATATCACAAATTTAAACGTGCTCCATCTACGACCAGGCTACTTCATGGAAAACACGCTCTCCCAGGTAGACAATATTCTAGCTCGCAATACAACAGCAGGTCCTTTTAAATCCAATGTTAAATTCCCATTTATTGCTACCCGCGATGTTGGTTCTGCTGCCGGTGAAGCTTTGCTAACGCTAGATTTTAAAGGAAAACAATTCCGTGAACTCCACGGAAATCAGGACCTTACAATGCAAGAGGTTTCTACCATAATCGGCAAAGCCATTGAATCTCCCGGCCTAACTTACGTTCAGGATTCAAAAGAAAAAACAAGGTTGGATTTTCAGAATTTAAACTTTTCTGAGCATATCATTCAACTCATTCTTGAAGTAGCTGATGCAATGAATACAGGCCATATACGAATGTTGGAACCACGTTCTGTAGAAAACACAACGACTACATCTTATGTAAGTTTTGTAAATGAGACGTTATTGCCATTATATAGGCAAAGAAAAAGCAATAGTGACTGCAAATAGCTGTAACTAATTGTAAGTTACCCCCCGTATAACCCTAAAATATTAGCCTGTGATACAAACAGACTGGACTTGTGTCAATAACGCAAACACAAGTCCAGATAGATTTTAATACCAAATTATACGCGCCCTCTCTACTTCCTTCAATGCTATATTATAATATAGTTCATTAAATCGAATCAGCTACACCTCTATAAGAATATAATAATCAACTTTTATAAAGGTGCCATTTTATTATCTCCTCTGACAATTGGAGTAAAGCAAAAGTCTCTCATCAAATTTATATTTTGTTAGACATTTATAAGGTTTTTCATATACCTGTCGTCTTGGACAACGTCCTAAGCAGATAGGTAGCAAGGAACAGGTCTTACAGCCAGTGATATTCCAGGGATCAAATCCCTGATATTCATTTGGCTGATATTCATCCATGTGATCTAGTGTTGCTTTTACATCCTGACCTTGCCCCGTTTCCGGCACACAGTGGTAGATATTTCCGGATGGATCAATGGAGTAGCTGTTTTCTGTAACGGTAGCGCAAGGGTAGAGCTGCGGCATAGGGTAGCTGTATACGGTAAACCCCTGTTTAAATATATATTCCTTAAACTCCAGATCAAATTCCAGATATTCTTCGCTACTTAAACAAGAGTGAGGAATACAATCCACAATGCCGTTTTTACCCTCTAAAAGTCCCAATCTTAAATCGATCCGATTGTCTATCAGGCCACGTTTACTCAATTCATCAACAACATAATAAGCCTCTTTATAGTTATTCCGATCAATATTAATTCTGATGCAAAGATGTTTTAACTGCTTTATCAGATACGGAATCTGGGTATAGATTCTGTCATAAAATTCAATTGCATTTTCAAGGGAAATTCTTTTATGCCTTGAAAAGGTCTCCGGAGTGCCGTCTAACGTTATCTGCATATTAGTAATATGTAAGTGCTCCAATCGAGAAATATTATCAAGAGTAAGTAAAGAGCCGTTAGTGATAATGCCGGCTTCATATATAGCATTTTTTTCATTGCAGATTTCCTGAAAATGCTTTGTTAAACTTTCTATCGTCTGAAAGGCCATGTAAGGCTCTCCGCCAAACCATTGAATATCCAAAAGCCCTCCTTCTTCCAATTTATTTTTGACAAGCCCTATTAACTTTTCTTGAGTGTCATTAGTCATGTCACTGCCTTTTACCGCGTTTTTCTCAAAGCAGTAAGAACAGGAAAAATTACATCTCATTGTCGGCGATAGTACCAAAACCAGACGTTTATTATTATGGATATTTGCTAAGTATTTCTGATGCGCCGCTTCAATTTCATCAAAATCTGCAGGTACTAAAAATGCTTGTGACGAAAGAAGCTCTATCAGTTCTTTCTGACTGGAAGTACCTGTGTCTTTCACCGAATTAAAGATTTCCTGTATAACAGTAAATTGTTTGGGTGTAAATTTCAATAATTTCCCATTTATGCTTGAAAACAAAAGTACATTATCCTTTATCTTATAAATGCTGGTAAAGGCAGAGCATTTCCATAGCATCTGGTTACTGATTATCATCTTACATAACCTCCCTCTGTTAATTCAACCTTAACCCAAGTTTCATTTGTTTATAGCAGTTTGGAGGAGCGTCATATACAGTGCCATAAGAAAAAAATGCATTACGATAGCAGTACCCCTTTTCCCAATGACAGGCTTCAAATTCGTCACAACTCTCACAAATCGAGTCCTTAAATTTTTCTCTTTGAGGGTAAATAAAATCAAGCATTTCCCGTCCGTTCCAAATCTCCATAATAGTTTGACGGTTTAAGTCTCCAACATAATAGGATTCTTCCTGTATCATCTGCTCACAAAGAATGGCTCGTCCATTGGGAGCTATACCAAGCATGGTCCAACCACCGCCGCAGCCGGAACGGTTTGTCCACACCTGTTTTTTCAGATCTAGGGACCAGTTACCACCTAAATCCATTTGGTTTAAGTCATCAGTAATATCGATATCGGGGAACTGGGAATGTATTTTCTCCAGTTGGATTTTAGCATTATTAATTGCTTCTTCATTCATAAAATATTCTTCCTTATGCCTAAAGAAGGAGCGGGCATACTTTACAAATTGAAAACGCCTTGCACCTCTGGCATAGAAAAATTCAACTATTTTATACATTTGATCAACATTATAAGGCATAAGAACCCCTTTAACCTTTGGTGAAATACCTACCTCCATAAAATTATCAAAAGTTTCTGTTATGTTCCTTTTAAAATTAGGATTTCCGGTAATTACCTTCACTTTTTCATCATCCCAGGCATCCACACTTAGCTGGACTTTCCGTTCACCCACGTTCCTGACTTTATCCTTAAAACCAGCATCCATCAAACGTTTTACATGCTCCTTTGTAAAATGTCCTTTTGTAGATAATAAAAATAGTATGTCATTTTTTACTAATTCTTCTAAGAAATCAATACCATCTTTCCTGGCTATCACATCCCCTCCATCAAGGGAAATAAGTTTAATATCCAATTCCTTCATTTGCTGTATGATTTTTTTCCAATTCTCCAGGGACATTTCTGGCTCTCTTTTTCTGTGAGCATAACAATAAATACAGTTGGTCTGACATTGGTCTGTAAAAAAAGCCATTAGGCAGATAGGCGTCTTAAGACGCTTTTTATTTCGAATATCCAAAGAGCGTTCACGAAATTTATCCGCAGAAACAATAAATTCTCTTGGATCATAACGACATGATTGAGGAATTGGTTCGTCGGACATAAGATAAAGTCCATCTTTTCCAATACCTGATTGTGTCGGATATTTCCGTATGGTAGTATCCAGACTCGTCAAAAGTTCTTCTAGTTCCTGCTCACAACTGGGGAAATATTCATTAAAGTTTGCTTTAACATCTGAAAACTTTCGGGTTCCATCTAACAAGGAAAGAATAAAACCATAAAAAGGATTGATCGTAATGAATTTTGATTCTATAAAATCTAAAGGGTAGAGGATAATTTGATCCTCATCTTTTTTTAAAACGAAATCATTTCTGATTGCAACATACTCTTTAAAACGGATAAGTGAAGTTTCCTGTACCATAGTTTCCTCCTAAGGATATTCATTAAACATTGATTTTGCAAATTATCCTGCAGATGATTCAATGTATTTAATTATATTTACAGTATGAAAGAATTTTACGTGAGATTCTATCTTTTAAACTTTAATACCATTAACTTTTATACACCGAAAAAGTGGCCATAAGCAGAAAACGACTTATTCTAAAAATAAGTCGTTTTCCTTGCTGTAAGTACTATTACACACAAATCATGCAAGTACAGGCGATGCATGTAGGGCAGGATGCTAAAAAGGAATCACTGTCATTTTCTGCCATAAGGTTAGAATCAATTTTGTTGCATACAAGAAGATCTTTTACTTCTAGTACCAATTCTGAATTATGTTCCTGTTTCATCATGGAATCACTTCCTTTCCTAAAATCTTAATTAAATGCATCGTATAGAATCTGATTTAAATCAGGAATACTTATGCATGGAATTAGCCAATAGAGCCAGATTTAAGTGATCGAAGAATCAACCTGCCGTCTTATTTTATCGGCAAATACGTTATAATAAAAGAAATCTTCATTCTGAAGCTGTGAGCCTGATTCAATATAATATAATTCTTCTTTCACATAATAGAAGGTTATGTCGGAAAAAATCTTTCTCCAATATGATTTTAATACCTCTACATTGGTTTTCTCCGTTGCCAGCAGACCCCTTCTCAAAAGCGGTGAAAAGATATTCCAGTCTGCATCATTTATTTTATCCTTTCCTCTTAAACTAAGAAGATAATTCAGGATTTCTTTTGCAGCAATTAGAAATTCTTCTGTATTACTTCTTGTATAGCGATAGGAATACGGATAGCTTTCAGTTTCTGAGTTTTTTAGCACCATATCAAAAGTAACATTACTGTCATCTGCGGCAGTTAATAGATTGGCGTGTCCAATATGGGGCAATGCAGCACTAACTTGTGGTTTGTAAGAAGCTGTGATGTCAGAATTGTTATTGTTATCTATACACTGCACTATATACGAGGCATTTTCCCATCCTTTAAAACCAGAAAAAAGCTGGTGCGCATAAGAATCAGCGAAAGTATGTATTAAAATAGAAATTTTGATTAAAGTACTATGGGAAGGTGAAAAGAGGTATTCTTCTCGGGCATTCTTTAATAAATCCGATAATAATGATGGGGTATCCATCTTTACAGGTACAGTCCGGTAATTTTTCCTGTTGCTCTTATCAATATTCGTTAAAGATTTTGCCGTAATAAAGTGAAACGGAATTAACATGCTCTTTTGCAACCCTGCATTGCCTGACAAGTCTACGGATTGTAATGTGTCAAAGCCTGTTCTCACATTGTTAAAACGCCAGTATTCTCCCGATTGTGTTGCCAAGTATCTGGCGAATTCGGGAACATATTGATAATTTCTTACACCGTCTAGTATAAAATCGTCAACAAATTGTGAATATTTAGCAATTGTTTGGGCGTCATCGGTATTAAAACCAGCTTTTACTGCAAGAACCTTAACAGCAAAATAATGAAAATTTATATTCATTGATATTCTCACCTCCATAATATTAGATTATATTATAACTTTCCTACAGCCTTAGAACTCATGGCTATTTCTCGCCAGTGCATAAAATCGCTTAATAATTACAACAATATCTTTTTATCATTTTTATAATGATACGATATTTTATTACTGTCTTAGTGTAATATTAACAACTTTATCTGTCGTTGTCAACCTCTTACTGTAAAATAATACTTTTACAATTATTAGAGAAGTAATAACTTATAATATATTGACACGGTAATAAAATACAAATATAATGCAAGTTACACTAACAAAACACAAAAACATATTTTATATGTAGTAGATGGGAGTTATTTGAATATTATGGAAACCAAGTTACCAAAAATCAGTGAAAGAGAGAAAGAAATAATGTCTATTTTTTGGCATACCGGCAAATCTATGACTTCATCCGCAATTGCAGAAGGAGGCAACGAATTAAGTATAAATACTGTTCAAGCAGCCATGAGAAATTTAATGAAAAAAGGATATATAAAGGTTGATGATATTGTATATAGTGGAACTGTTCTTACAAGAAGCTATATCCCCATAATAAGTGCGGAACAATATGCTGCATATCATCTGCAATCTATGCGTGCAAATGCACCTAATTTTTCAACATTAAATTTTATAGATCATATAGTAAAAAATAATGATACTACCATTTTAGATGAATTAGAGGATATTATTAAACGCAAAAAGGAACAGGAGGACGATTAATATGTCATTCTCTCTAATTATAACAAATAGTTTGTTCTGCAGTTTTGCTTCTCTGTCAATTTTGCCTCTTTTAAAACGACCGGAGATATTGAATTTTAAAAAGGGAATTCCAATTTGGACGATTAATCTTTTAATTATCGGAAAGATGCTCATACCTTATGAATTCCCCTTTACAAATACTCTAACTTCAAAGAATATACTACCAGCTTTCGACACGATAGGAAACTTAAACCTCATAAAAAGTATTCGCATCGGTAGTATCCTATTATATATTTGGCTATCCATTTCAGTACTGCTGCTAATGTTTATAATTTTTAAACATTTTAAATTACTTCATTTATTAACCATGATTCCTGATACAAATAACAAAGAAACTCTTTACATTTTTTTAAGGATCTGTGATCAAAAACAAATTAAACAAAAACCTAAAATTGTGCAGTTAGATATTAACACTGGACCATTCGTTGTAGGTTTATGTAATCACATTATTGTACTACCTTCAAAATTAACTGAAAATGAAACAAATTTTATACTTCTACATGAGCTGGAACATTGCAAGCAACACCACAATTTAATAAAAGCATTTATAGAAGTAGTGACAATTATTTACTGGTGGAATCCCTTAGTTTGGTTGATACATAGATCAGTGATTCGAGCTTTAGAAACTCATGCCGATACTAATGTCTTACAAAATCTTAGTTTAAAATCAAGCTTATCTTATTTAGAAACTTTACTAGATATATCAAAAAGGATGTATAAGAATGGAAATTCAACTATAGTTCTACCGTTTGCGTTGAAAAACAATATGTTAGAGTACCGTATCAATATGGCATTAAAATACAAATATAATAATAAAAGAAAAAGAATCTCATTATACAATTTTATCCCCCTTGTTCTATCATTATCTTTTCTCTTATTCTCTTTTAAATATACTTTCGAGTCATATAATGTAAGTGCAAAAAAAGTTTCAGGTACATTCATTATTCAAACTGATGATGATTACTTTGTATTACGACACGATAAACTCTATGATCTATATTTAAAGGGAAAATATATTGCTACTATTACTAGTATTCCAGAAGATTTAAAAAACATCGATTTATATAGATAAAACTACGTGCTTTAGCAAAAAAATTTACTATAAATTTGATCTAAGAAAGGAGGTCAGCCAATATGAAAAAAATAGTTAAAATCTTTTTTATATTGTCTATTTGTGTAACAATATCGTCTGCCATTGATATCGAAGTGTTTGCGTATGCCCCATCATATGATATAAAAGCTGGAGACTATTCACCATTATCTGATATAATAGAATGGCGATATAAAACCATCAATAAAAAATTATACAAAAGGCAATATAATTGTACCAAAGATCGTTGGATTGGAAGCTGGGAATTAATTCCCTAAATGAACTTCTCTATAGCAATTCATATAATAATGAAATCCATCAGTAATTTTATATACCCAAACTCCAGCTTCATAATATCCTCATGTATTTGTGCCACCTGACAGGTTTCCATCATTCTCTCATCAGAAATCCCATTCCTCCCAAACAATATGTTATTTCGAATGGTATCTGGGAAAAAGTAGGGCTCTTGAAATGCAATATTGTAGCAGGAATCGTAATCATTTTCCTTTATTTCCTTTAAATCGGATCCATTGATTCGAATCGTCCCATGAGAAGGTTCATAAAATCGAAAGAGAATCCTTGCAATGGTTGACTTACCACTTCCGCTGGCTCCAACAATTGCTACCTTTTTCCCAATTGGAATTGACATCGATAATTCATCCAATACCTTTGTGGAACTCTCTAAATATTGAAAAGAAACGTTATCAAAGACAATGTCCTCCACTCCATTCAGCGATTTTTTTCCGGTATCCGCCTCGGCACTATCTATCACTGATCTGACACGTTCAATGCTAACCTCAAAGGAGGTCCAGCGAACATGAAAATCATAAACAGCCTGTAAGGAGGTTGCCAGATTGGAGGCATATTGATATAAAACAAGGTATGTACCAAGAGTCATTTGATGATGTAATACCAAGTAACCGCCATAGATTAATACAACAAGATTGGTACCCCATCGCAAGGGAGCGGTCAAAAATAATTGCTCGTTTATAATCCTTACTTCTTCTAATATTTTAGTATAATACTTTTTAAATAACCCATGGTATATTTTTTCTTCCCAGGCCATTCGTTGATATGCAATTACTTCTCTTGTGGAAGAGATTCCTTCCTCAATGTGAACTAGAAGATTCGTTCTGCTTTCTTTTACTTCTTTTGATTTGGACTTCACTCGGTCTTTGTAGCTTTTCCCAATGAGAAAATACAAAATTATCATAACTGTCACTATGAGGAGCACTGATGGGCTTAAATATGCCATAATACCAACTAAAACAAGCAATTTAAGTAAATCCTGCAGGGTTAGGGGCATTCGGTAAACATTCTCACCAATCGACTCTACATCATTGGTAAAATAGTCCACGTATCTTGTGATTCTCTCATTTTGAAATTGTGAAATCGGCATCCGATACAATGCCTCCATCAATACTTCTCCAACCGTTACCCTTACTGCATGCCCAATCTTATGCAGCACCCACTCAGACCAATATGGGGTAACTGCTCCTAATAAATAGGCAATTGTAATCAATACCAGTAACATTGGAAGCAACTCATAATTCCCCTTTGTAAACACAGAGTCTACTAACCACTTTTGAAGTCCAATCTTTGACATACTTGCTATGATTTCCAATATCATAATGATGCAGGCGCAAAAGAATGCCCATTTGCTTTTCTTAATAAATTTCCAATACCAACGTATATGCTTCATACAACCCCCAGAGCCTTCTTTCACTTTTGAATCATTTCCAATTAGCTAACACCTTCAACAAGCTCATAAAACAACCCTTTTCTTTGTATCAACTCCTGGTATGTACCAATTTCAGCCACTTTTCCATCCTGAACATAGACAAGTTTATCATAATCCATAATTGTAGATATACGATGGGCTATCGCTACGGTTGTTCTGCCATTACTCAACTGATCAAGCGCCTTCTTAATATAGGCTTCACTAACATTATCCAAAGCCGATGTCGCTTCATCAAGCAAAAGGATGGTGGGGTTTTTAATAAACATTCTTGCAATCGCAATTCTTTGCTTTTGTCCCCCAGATAATTTAACGCCCCGCTCTCCCACTAGTGTTTCATATTGATGTTCTGTTTCCATGATAAACTCATGGGCATAGGCTGCTTTTGCCGCCTGAATTACCTCTTCATCCGTAGCCTCCGGATTACCAAATCGTATGTTTTCTCCAATCGTAGTTCCAAACAGATAGGTTTCCTGAAATACGTATCCGATGCTGTTTCTAAGCTGGGATAAGGATAAATCCTTTAAGGAAACCCCCTCAAGAGAAATAACTCCTTCCTGTGGATCATAAAACCGGTCAAGTAACTTTAAAACAGTTGATTTTCCATTCCCACTTGCTCCAACAAAGGCTACACGCTCTCCTGATTTTATCTCCAGATTGAACTCTTTTAATATATCTGTTCGTTCCTGATAATGAAAGGAGACATTATGTAAGGAAATATTTCCGGATACTTGTGGAAGAAGGCGAGGCTTCACAGGTTCCACAATATCTGGTTGTACTTTGATGAAATCATATAAATTTTCTGCTTGCCCCAACAGATGCATCTGCTCTGTAAAAACGTAGGATAGCCCATTGATTTGACGCATGACCATCATAAAATAAAAGATATACGCACTAAATTCACCTATGGTCATTTCTCCATGTTTCACCAGAGATGAACCAAATATGAAAAAACCGATATTTCCAATACTTGTTGTCGCTACGCATAAGGCTGGCCTCAAGAGCCGATAGAAAAGAGAACCAAGGCGTGCATCTTTATAGGTTTGAAAGGACTCTGTAAATCGTCCTACTTCCCATTCCCTTGCATGGTATGCCCGAACCTCTTGCATGGCACTTATGCTGTCATACGTCTTTTTACCCAGTGCTATTTTCGCATCGGTTTGCTTTTTTAGAAATTCCACTACTTTTTTATCTATATATGGACCATAGGTAAAAAACAGCAGGTAGCTTCCAAGAATAATCAAAGTAAAGAGATAATCCTTTATGGAAATAACCACTAAGGGAAAAACAATGGATAAAATCATATAAACAGTTCCAGGGAAAAAGTCTCTGTAAATACTTTGTACTGCCAGAACTTCTGTATTTAGTAAGGATAATGTCTCACCCACTGGTTTACGTTCAAAATAAGAAAATCCAAGCTTGCGCAAATGGCGATAGACGGAATACTGCAAATCCCTAGCTGATTTTTCAGGTAGAATCCGTTGAAACACATTATTCATAGCGATAAACATAAGCATTACCATAATTGCTAAAATCAAATATATAATTTGTCCTGTAAACTCTTTTGCATTTTGCTGCATTATTACCTTGTCAATAAAAACCTGTATGAAATACGGTATTGACATCTCACAAAGAATTATTCCTGCACCTGAAAGAATAAATAAAAATAAAAGCCCTATGTAAGGCTTAAAAAATGATATTACCCATAAATAGACTGATAATCTTTTTTTATTATGTTGCTTCATATTCCCCCCTCATTCCTATGAAAGATCACACATTATAAAATTGAAGAACTTTACGATAAATCTACTATTTGCATTTTAAATCATCCGTATATAGGATACCTTTTTAGAATATTCACGGACTTTTCATTTTGGTGACTTAACGTATTAAATTTTTCGTGTCTATACTTATATACTAACGCCATAATTTTATCATAAGATTAATATTAAATATATTATTTGATGTTTCTTGACATTTTTCCATTTATTTTGATGTTATAAATCATTTAAGTTTATGTATTAATAGATATTTCGTTTTTATTAGATTTAACAAAGATTTTGTAGAATAACTCGCTTGCTGATAGTTGTGTTTAGAAAAACTTTTAACATATATTTGTGTTTAGGCAATATACATTAAAAAGATCCAAATAAAAACGAAAGGAAGTACTTAACTATGCAGAAATTATCAATTCAGGAACAGAGAAATATTATCGGAGGTGGCTGGGGATTTAAGGCTTATGACATGTATGGAGATTTAGTATATTTCAATTTTAACTTTAGCTCACAATCAGAAGCTACACATTATAGAAACCTCACTCAGAATCAAAATCCAAGTTGGAACGTTTTTGGTGTAGAGTATAGATAAGTATATAAATTCAAATACTCTTAAAATTAAAAAGCTGATTTCTTATGGAATCAGCTTTTTAAAAATAATAATATTTATGAAGTACATGTAATCAAAGGAAGGAAAAATATGAAATACATTACTAAATACCCCTGTATAAGACAACATGATTTGCGTGACTGCGGTCCCGCTTGTTTGGCTACAATTTGTGAAAGTTATGGGTTAAAACTACCAGTTTCAAAGATAAGGGTGCTTTCGGAAACCGATTTAGAAGGAACTTCCATCTTTGGTATGATTCAGGCAGCTGAAAAACTAGGGTTTCAAGCAGAAGGCGTTCGTACAAACAATAAAAAGGAGCTTTTTAATTCATTACAGGTACCACTTATTGCTCATATTATAACAGATAAAATGTTACTTCATTTTGTAGTGATACATAAAATAACGAATAATTATATCACAGTTGCGGATCCTGAAAAAAGTATCATTCGTTACAAGCCAGATGATTTTTTCAAACTATGGACGGGTATCCTAATTTTAATGACCCCAACAATAAGATTTCAAAAAGGAAATCAAACGAAGAGCATTTATAATCGTTTTTGGAATTTAATATTTGTACAAAAAAAGTTACTCTTGGGCATCTTCTTTGCATCCATCTTAGTTACAGCTTTTGGACTAGCTGGTTCTCTGTATTATCAATTACTAATAGATAATATAATACCCAGAAATACTTTGTCTGGCTTACACATACTTTCTATATCAATGTTAATATTGTCCATCTTTAAAGTATTATTTGAATTTCTCAGAAAAATCCTATTACTATATATGGCTCAGAAAATAGATATACCGCTTATGTTAGGGTATTATAATCATGTTGTTAATTTACCTATGAACTTCTTTTCTACTAGAAAAGTTGGTGAAATTATATCTAGATTTAGAGATGGAGATAAAATAAGAAATGTTATTTCTCAAGTGACGTTGACTCTTATGATTGATACATTGATGTCAATTATCGGAGGAGTAATCCTTTATATGAAAAATAGCAAACTATTTTTCCTTTGTTTTATCCCAATTACTCTTTACATGATATTCATTGTTTTATTCAAGAATAAGTTGAAAAAAGTAAATTTAGAAGTAATGGAAGACAATGCAGTTTTAACTTCATATTTAGTCGAATCATTAGAAGGAATAGAAACGATCAAAGCCTACAATAGAGAAGATCTTGTAAAAGACAAAACAAAAAGTAACTTCCTAAAGTTAATAAAAAGTGGTTTTACTCAGGGATTAACATACAATGTTCAGGAATCCCTAATGGGGGTAGTCAGCGGAGGTTTTGCTGTTATTTTACTATGGTTTGGAGGAAGCTTAGTTTTAAAAAATGAAATAACCATAGGTGAACTTATTACCTTTAATGTTCTTTTAACATATTTTATTGAGCCGATCAGTAGAATAATAAACCTACAGCCTCACCTACAAGAGGCAATTGTAGCAAGTGACCGCTTAGGAGAAATCTTAGATCTAGAGTTAGAAAAACAAGGAGAAGAAACGGAAAAACCTGATAGCTTATACGGTGATATTGTATTAGAGCATGTTAATTTTGCTTATGGTTTTAAAGATAACATTTTAAATAATGTTAATATTCATATTAATCAAGGACAAAAAATTGCTCTGGTAGGTGAAAGCGGCTCCGGGAAAACAACTATTGCCAAATTATTAATGGGGTTCTATAAAATAAAAGATGGGAAAATTAGTATTAACACATATAATATAAATGATATAGACAGAGATATTTTAAGAGATAGAATAAGTTATATCTCACAAGATTCATTTTTCTTTACCGGAACAATAAGGAGCAATTTAGAATTTGCTTACAAGAACGTAACATATGATGATATGATAAGTGCCTGTAAGAAAGCTCAGATACACGAATATATTATGAGTTTACACTCAGGCTATGATTTTGTATTAGAAGAAAGAGGAATGAACCTATCTGGTGGTCAGCGGCAACGCTTATCAATTGCCAGGGCATTGCTAAAAAAACCAGACATAGTGATCATGGATGAAGCAACATCAAATCTAGATTTGTTAACAGAAAGCGCGATACAAAAAACACTAGAGGAATGTGTTAGTGGAATGACTACAATTATAATTGCGCATAGATTAAGTACAATTAAGCAATGTGATAGTATTTATGTTATAGATAAAGGAAATATCGTTGAAGAAGGTAGCCATAAAGAATTAATAAACAAAAAGGGAATCTATTTTAAGCTCTGGAGTGAACAAGGGTTATAACAAAATACTTAAGGACAACCAAGACGGTTTCTAGACAACGAACAATATAATGAATCAACAAGCGAAGGCTGACTATATTACACGGTCAAGTATGCCAAAGCATAATTCAATGTTAGCGACTCTATATCTACTTAAGATATAGAGTCATGTCTGGCAAATGAAGGGTGCATGTCTCGGTTCATCTTTAATTCATAGGTACACTCTCTCATTGGTACAGTTTTGAGAAATAATGTTTGATTATAAATCAATTCGTTCCACTTTGTGTCCTAAAAATTCCTCAAGTCTCTTATCGGAGTATTGGATATTAACTGTTTTATAGATATGCTGGTATCCGCAGCCTAAAGGCCCTCGGTCAAACGGTTTATCCTTTAAATAATTCTGCTGAAATTCTCCCGAAAAACATTCGATGTATGCGTCGACGTAATCGATTGTAATTGGGAGCATACCATGTGCACTATAAATATCTTTGATATCATTTTCTAATCTTTTTATCTTTTTCCAGCTGTCTAACGCCATAGAAAATGGGGCGTTTCTATCAGATTCAAAAAAGAAAATGATGGCATAATCACAAATCATATCTCCTGAAAAAAGTCTCTTTTTTTCCCTATCCAGCAGCATGATATGCCCATAAGAATGCCCTGGTGTAAATATCACTTCCAAAGTTTTTTCCCCTAAGTCAAACAATTCTCCGTCCTTTACAAAATGCGGAGTCAAGATTCGAAGCAGGCTCCTTACAGCAAATGCCTTGCTATCGAATTCTTCAATGGCTTCAGGCTTATTTTCCTTCAGAAAATTTACTCCCATCTCAGCGATGAACTGTCTTTCTTGTTTTGTGTCAAAGCCTATAATCTGACCGTAGTCAGGCTGGTACAGCCATATATCTCCAAAATATTCGCTTCCGTAGCTGTGGTCAGGATCGCCATGGGTCAATACCAGCATAACTGGCAGACTGGTTATACTTTGAATGATAGGCCTTATGTCCTCGAATCCATAACCA
The DNA here is from genome assembly GCA_002478865.1 of Hungatella sp. UBA7603. GTDB lineage: Bacteria > Bacillota > Clostridia > Lachnospirales > Lachnospiraceae > Lacrimispora. The sequence continues at coordinate 18,953 of DLJZ01000007.1, read as the reverse complement.
GCATCAATTAAGATCGCTTTTTTTTGCCCTAGGATAAGATAAAAATGCACAAGTCCAGCTTGAGTAATAACATATAAATCATCGTCCAGTTTTTGTACCTTACAAAAATTTGTTGATGTAATCATGATTATCACCTTCCTTGCATTAATAGTCTTGTTTATAGTCCCTCTCCAAGGACTGTATGCTATTCTTTGGAGATACTATGGATTGCTATATCACCAACTCAGATGGTGAAGTTCTATTTAAATTTTCTTCTATAAACACATTTTATATTTTCACAATAGTTATTTCAAGTACTATAATATCTAATATATACTATTTAAAATGATAGTATGGCGTTGGATAATGAATGATTATACAAATTGGGGGCAGGACACGAACAATCGTCCAGTTTTAATTAGATTTGATAATCATATGAGCGATATAAATATTCTATTTTTGACATATTAGAAAGAAAATTCCTGCTATTAATCCAGGAGCAAAAGTAATCAAAGACCTTATATCCATCTATCTTTACTTTTGAATAATACTATGTATAATAATTATTAAGAAGTACATTATTATTTAATTGGTACTATTAAATGTGATAGTAATGAGGTGGCATATGGTAAGAAAGTCTGAAGATGATTATGTAGAAAACTGTCCAATATCAAATGTGCAAAAGATAGTCCGTGGAAAATGGACCATGGTTATCGTGTTTTTTTTAAGCCAAGGTACTTTGAGATTTGGGGAACTTAGTAGGAAAATACCACAGGTAACCCAGGCAAATTTAACGAAAGAACTTAGAATACTGGAAGAATATAGGATTATACATAGAGAAATATATAAAGAAGTTCCTCCTAAAGTAGAATATTCATTAACAGAGTTGGGTATGAAGTTTTTACCAGTGCTGAAATCCTTAGAAGAATGGGCAATTGAATATGAAAAAATGTTAAAGTAGTGACAAAAAGTTATGTAGAATATATAATATGAGTACTGGACAAAAGTCATGTTTTAACATCATTAATTATGTTTAGGGGCCGAGGCCCATACCCAGTTTAGTCGACACGATAAACTTATTGCTGAAATAAGTTTATCGTTTGATACTCCTTAAATTAATTTTCATCTCTAAACTCTTTTAACAGTCCTTCAAACCATTGAACATTTACTAAATGATGAGAAAGTGAATTTTCTAGCATTTTTCTGAAATAAATTGAAATAGTTTCATTATTATCAATAGATTGTTCTAATAAAGAAATTTTCTTTTTAGTCTGTTCGATTTGTATTTCTATTAGTTTTGTTAGCTCCTCATTTTTATATTCATTAGCAAATAGCATTGCTGCATAAAAAGATAAATTTATATACTCTGTCATAGAACCATACTTATACATCAGTTTTTCAAATTCCCTATCTCCTAGTTCAGTGATGATATAATTATTCGTCTCTCTTGTATTGTCTGATTGGTTAACTTTTTTAATATATTGTTTCTCTTCTAATTGTTGAAGATTGTAGTAGAACGACCCTTTAGTGAAATTTACAATATATGTATAGTGTCTCTCTTCCATTAAGGTTAATAACTCGTATCCGTAAGAACCTGGGTTTTGTTTTAATAAACCTAAAATTAGTAATGGTATCAATAAAACACCTCCTTTATGTTCTTCATGAAAATTTTATTAATAGTTATTTCATAATTATAAGGTTTAATCATTGTTGATTTGCATAACTTGAGATACAAATTCCTCATATGATATTTTTCCTAATGCAAACTCCATACTTTTTATATATATCATTTCTGTTTTGGTATGCATTCTAGTATGACTAAGATTTATCAACTCATTTTCATTATTTAACGGCTTCAATATATGTTGCTTCGTAGAAAAGGCTTCAAAATATCGTAGCCCGAATTTTCTTTGAGAAATTGCATCTATATGAATGCCATCAGGATTAGAAGTTAAACCTGATGCTGTGGCAAAGTAACAATTATCTTGTTCAAAAGCAAATTTTTGTAACTCTTGATTAATAAAATTATATTCAGTACAACTTTTTCCAAATCCTTCTTTGCCTAAAAAATCCCCTAAGCCACCCATAATAATTGGAATATCTGGAGAATTCAACTCCTTTTTAAGAGTTTCAATAATTAAAAGTAACTTTTTATAATATACTTTGTAGTTACCATTAGCACTATCACTTTCTCCTTGATGCCATAGAATTCCTGTTAAATCACTGCTTTGCATAGCAAATTTAGCTTCTGTTATTGCATGTCTAAAAAGCACCTCGTCTGTAGCCCACTCATCCAGTGTACTTCCACCTTCAGCACAAGGAATTAGACCAATAGTATCTTCTTGGTTTTGACGACACCATGCATCTGCAAACGAACCGGCGAGACTTATTCCTGAAACTGGGCGATCATAATTGATGGGCTCAGTCATCATCTGCCATCTACCATTACGTAACATTTGTATTCTTTCATTATAAATTGGGGGCACCTTATGAATAAACCCTCGTCCAGCCATATTTGATTGCCCTATCATTAAAAATGATTTTATCATTTTTTTATCCTTTCTTTTTTTAATCTTCACGAAAAAATGCTTTCATTTCGTAATAAATGTTAAGTAGCTACTTATTTATTCCATTATTAGTCTAATTAGACTATTTGTCAACTTTTTTTTCTTAGAAGTATGGCCAAAATATATTTTAGACGATGCAGAGAGAGATTCATTCGTTAACTCACATAAATACTTTCCTTTTTTAGACTGATTGATTTTACATTCGAGCCTTCCAGGTATGCGTCGTATAAGAAAACATATCTACTGGGATCTTAAATGAAATTATTAGTTCAAGTTCCTGTCTCTATAAGTTAAAATCAAAGCCACAAGCATTCCTGCCTGTGGCTTTATGTATGTAATGGAGATAGTAGGATTCGAACCCATGACCTCTTGAATGCCATTTAAGCGCTCTCCCTGCTGGGTTATAAGTACCAATAAATTGCCATGTTATATTCTTTACTTAATTCCATGGTTGAACTTCTGTTTTCACGGCTACATGCGGCTGCGTTAGAACTTCCTGCATCAATAAGAAAAAATAGTTATCCTGGCAGCCCTCTGCAAAAGAATAAAAGCTGTTACCAGTCAATAGATATTCTTTCATTCCAAGGAGACAACGTAACATGGCAACTTCATCATCCGTAAGCCGTTCCCTTGCAAAAGGATTCCTATAGAGACATTCTCCCCCAAGATTAATGGAATAGGTAGACAATGTATTAATATCCTGGGTAATCTGAAAGGTTTGAACTAACGGCTGGTTATCTTTGGTCAAGCTGCGTACAATATCGTCATCCATTTCCCCACGAACCCCCTGTATATTTAGATGACGGGTTCGGATTTTGGAACGGTATTGTACATTAGATGCAAAATCATAAAAAGCTACTTTTCCGCTTTCAAATTCTATGGTGTATCTTAACCGGTCTGAAATGACGACTTCTCCATCCGTCTTAATTCCATCCCTGGAGTCGGTGACCGTCACAGGAAATTGATAGTTTTTACCATTTATTTCAGCTTTTTCAGATCCAACTCCTAACAGTTTTCGAATTAAGCTGACACCGTGATAGTCATGAGCACAGGATATGGATATATTATAAACCTCACCTAATATTCCTTTTTTTAGAGCCTTTAATTTCGCCTCAATAAGCGGCTGTAAAAAATACTGTTCCGCAATTTGAATCTTGGCATCTTGTTTTAAATAAGTGTTCCACAGGGAATAAAGGTCATTTAAATTCATGGCAGGCGGTGTCTCCACTAACATTGGAATGCCATAAGTGATTAACCGCTTTATCATCTCAGGATTTCCATCCCTTCCAATGGCTATCACCACAAAATCAGGATTTGTAGATAAGCATTCATTTATGGTCAAAGCAGTTGGAACGGAATGGTTTTTGGAAAATTCGGTTGCTTTTTCTTTATTCCGAAAGAAAACAGAAGTTACTTCAAATTGTTCAGATAGAACAAGGCCTATTCTTAAAAAAGCCATTGCCCGAAATCCATTTCCTATTATAGCATATCTAATTTTAGTCATTGTGCCCTCCTTAGATTATAACAAAACCGCAATAAGCCTAGGACTTAAATTCTTTATTTATTTTATGACAAATTGTAAAACTATTCAATCATAAATACAATGTTTCATTCGATTATTTACTTCTTCTCCATAATAAAATAACATTTTTTCATAACTTTAATAATGCCTCTTGTTATTCACAATTAGGGAAAAAGAGGCACATTTTCAAAACTGAAAATGCGCCTCTTTTTGCCATTAATTTACCAAGTGTCCCGTCCCTATAAGTTAAAATCATAACTACCCGTTAAACGGATGGTTTGCTGGAGTCTATTTAACCATCGGAATTTAAATCACTCAAGCTTCCTGAATTACTTCCTGTACCAAATTTGAACCAGTTGAGGTTGAATAAGTATCCGCTTCCTCCCGTAAATTTCAGATATAAGTCATGCTTTCCGCTCACCCCACTAACATTGCACCTTGCAGACGCCCAAGTCTGCCAATTCCCGGTCCCGGCAACCGGACAAGTCCCTATCAAAGTCCCGGTAAGATTATCCAGCCTGATCTCAATATTCCCTCCGCTGGTGGCACTAGCAACTCTGGCCTGAAAGCTTGCAGAACCACTGCCGAAATCAATATTTCTGTAAACTGCATAATCCCCGTTCTCGATATATCCGACACTCTCCCCACCTTCCGAACAGCTTTCGGTTTGAACTCCCGATTGGTTATTGTAACTCTCCGCTTCGATCTGTGTAAAGGCCGATCTTGGGTCAGAAACTGGCGGGACACCCCCAGAATCTAATGCGGCACCATCAAACGGAATGACGATAACCTTACTGCCATGACTGTCGTTGCCCACGTCTTTGTCTTTTGCAACGTCTATCACCGCGAGTGTCATCGCAACCACATGGCCATTCTCCATATACACATTGGGACGTTCTATTTTATTCCAATGATTGACCGTACCATTTGAATAGCGGATAAAATTCGCGGTCGGGTCATAGGCGTATCCCGGTTCTAATTTCCAGTTGCTGATACCATCTTGGGAAGTGATATGATACGCCTTACGTGTGTCCCACTTATTGACAATAATATGATAAAGGCCACCACTATACCACATAACCGGATCTTCCATGTTGCCTGTCGGACAACCGGGAATCTTCGCATAAATATTGGTTCCTTGAATGGTGTAAGGTCCAAGGACATTATCAGCAATACCAATTACACCATCTCTTTCAATCAACCCATAACGTCCATCCGGACGAAGCATAATGTAAACATTCGACGCTGTATAATTGGATGAGTAAGCATTTGAAGCAATCGATACACTACCCAGCTTTGACCATGGCCCATCCAGGGAATTTGAGACAAAAATTTCCGCCGGCCGCCTAGTTTCACTCACGAGGATAGCAAACCGCCCGTCTTTCAGTTGCAGCGGAACCACGTTATGTCCTTTACCGCCTTGATCGTTCGGCCAGCACATACCCTTGTCCGTATAAGGTCCATACAGATTGGAGCTCGTCGCATGAACAGCCACAGAGCCAAACCAGCCATTGTGACCAGCAGATTGATTCCACCGGCTGGCAAACATATGATACTTGCCATCCGGCCCCTTGATGATTCCTCCATCCCAATAAGCATACTTCGACATGGTCCTGTCTTCCAAACCGTTCGATTGATCACGAGGGCCCACTGCCGCGGCGCCCCAACAGGACGACGATAGGGAATCTATTATCGGCGTCGCTTTAAAATAATCAATGTACGATGAAGCAGCATGTACTACCTTGAAGGATACCAGTGATAAAACTAATCCAATAATAAATATCGAGATTTTTTTCATAATCCACAATTTCCTCCTTATTTGAATTTAACGGTATTGTTTTAATCAACTTTAGAGCGAACGTCTTTAAGGCAAACAAGGTAATTTCGTAATAGTACCCAGCAGGTAATCCGTAATAGACTCGAGAAGGTACATTTTCATCAAGGCATAGTCTGTTCATCGACACCCCCATTTCCATTGAGTTCTCCGTTGGTTACACTTTTACCGGTAAACTTGAACCAGTTAAGGTTGAATAAGTATCCGCTTCCTCCCGCAAATTTCAGGTATAAGTCATGTTTTCCGCTTACTCCGTTAACACTGCACATTGCATCAGCCCAAGTCTGCCAGCCTCCGGTTCCGGTAACCGGACAAGTCCCTACTAAAGGACCGGTAAGACTATCAAGCCTGATCTCAATATTACCTCCGCTGGCGGAACTGGCTACCCTAGCCTTAAAGCTTTCTGCACCATTGCCGAAATCAATATTGTTATAAACTGCATAATCCCCGCTTTCGATATATCCGACATCCTCCCCTCCTTCGCTGCAGCTTTCGGTTTGAATTCCAGACTGGGTGTTGTAGCTTTCCGCTTCTATCTGTGAAAAAGCCGATGTCTGGCCTGAAGGTGGAGTTACACCTGTACGGGTAAACTTCCACCAATTGACGTTAAATAGAGAACCGCTTCCGCCCGTAAATTTCAGGTATAGGTCATGTACTCCTGTTGCACCGCTTACATTACAGGACTTAGTTATCCAGGTCTGCCAACCTCCGGTACTTGGAACAGAACAAGTTCCTACCAGTTTCCCTGTCGGGCTGTCAAGGCGGAGTTCAATATTCCCGCCGTTGGTCGCCGAAGCTACTCTTGCATCAAAGGATGCCGCACCAGAACCAAAATCTACACCTTTTACTTTTATCCAGTCCCCGTTTTCGATATTACATACATCCATTCCGCCTTCGCTGCATTTTTCTGTCTCAATACCAGATTCCCAGCAAATTGTTTCAGCTTCAGTTTTGACATATGGGTCTAGATTACTAAGCTGGGCCGGACCATTTTGGGTAATTGGAATACTGGGAATTGTGCCATCTGCATTGTATTTGAATTGTTCCAGGCCAACAGAACGATGGTAGCTTCCGCCTCCCGGTAAAATACCGGTATGGTAAAAGAGATAGGAATTTCCCTTATAATCAATTACTCCCGGATGGTTTGTATAACTGTTTTTCGAACCCATAATAGTTCCTTTAGAGGTCCATGGCCCGGTAGGACTGTTGCTGGTCGCATAAGAGATATTTTCGGATCCTCCAGTCATACCTGCGTATACCATGTAATATAAATTATTACGCTTGTAGAACCACGGACCTTCGATAAAATTCGCTGGTTTCGGAGATACTTGGACAATACCGCCTGAGTATGAAATCATATCTTGATTCAACTTCACATAATAGAGGTTACCGTTCCCCCAGTAGAGATACGCCTGTCCATTGTCGTCAATGAATACGGTAGGGTCGATATCCTGCGCCCCGTTATTGGTGATTAAAGGTTTCCCGATAGGATCGGTGAACGGCCCGGTTGGGCTGTCTGATACCGCTACACCGATTACCCTTGCGCCCCCGGCGTTTTTCCGGGTCATCGGACCGTAGAAATAAAACTTCCCGTTCCTATTAATAACCTGGCCAGCCCATGCATCGCCTTGCGCCCAACTGAATGTATTGTAAGACAACGGTGATCCATGATCCGTCCAGTTTTGCATGTCGGTGGATGAATAGCATTTCCAGTCATTCATGGTATAAAAATTATTGACGGTAGTGTCCTCGTCATGAGTGGTATACAAATAGCAAGTACCGTTATAGACCATCGGGGCAGGATCCGCAGTATAGTTAGTTTGTACGATTGGATTGTCTGCATAACACTCTGTTGAATGAAATAGGGAAATAGCCAACAGGAAAACTACAACTTTACATACTTTTTTCATAGAATTACCTCCAATCAATATTGTTGTAGATTGCTTAATCCCCATTCTCGATTTCGCCGATATTCTGTCCGTCCTCGTTAGAAGCTTCGGTTTGGATTTCAGACTGGTTGTCGTAACTCTCTTCTTCGATCTGTGTGAATGCCGATCTCGGGGTGCCATTATCCGTAAATCCTTTCGCGCCCGCCATTTGTGCAAAATTCCACAGACTTGGTTTCCAAACAGTCCAATCGTGACCTCTTCCTGGAATTTGATAATAGGTGCAAGGGATACTATTGCTCTTACAAAAATTAGCTATGCCGTCACTGTAAGATAAATTATCATTGGTTCCAATACAAAGAAACAATAGCTTCATCTGCTGACGGGTAGCTGCAGGATCTTTAAACAACTTGCTGGTCGGATAGGCAACAGGTCCGCCGCCTGAAAAACCTCCGACATAGGCGAATTTGTTCATATTTGTACACCCAATATTATATGATTGTGGGCCACCATACGAGAGACCGGCAATTGCTCTGTGAAGGCGGTCAGTATAAACGGAATAGTGTGAATCGATGTATGGTATAAGGCTGTTGAGTATATCATCCGGAAGCTTATTATCAGATATTGACGATGTATTAGCATTTGGTGTTACAATGATAAATGGCTGAACATTGCCATTAGCAATAAGGTTGTCCATAATGACATTGGCTGCACCTCCGCCTGTAAACCAATCACCTTCACTCCCGCCGTAACCGTGCAATAAATACAGGACGCTGTACTTCTTGCTTGTTGAATATCCTGGTGGCAGGTAAATTCTCGCCTTCCTCTGACTGTTTGTCGCTGATGATTGATAAGTAATACTGTTGACCTGCCCGTGCGGAATGTTATTCCTGGCTTGGTCATATCCTGTCGGCGGCATGGTTGGGAGCGCTGTCGCCGCCATTGAATTTGCAGGCATTGCTAAAAGTACTGCAAGAGTGAAAAAAGCCGGTACTATTTTCCTGCCAATTTCATTCATTAAGGGTTTTAGTCTCATTTTTTATTTCCCCTTTCTTTTATATCGCCGTGTATCCTAAACAGGATACACGGCAGCATGATTAGAGTACACTATCTTTAAAGCGAATAAGTTGATTTGGAAATAACATTGTCAAGATTCAGGTCCCTGGCTGCAAGGTCATTTTGCACGGGGAAATCTTGAATGGACCCCAAAAGATACATTTTCATTAAGGCATAGTCTGTTGCCTCCACACTCGTATCTCCATTGAGATCTCCAACCACATATTAGGGAGTGGGCGCTTAAGTCGAACTTCCCCCAATAAATTGGAACCAGTTTAGATTGAATAAGTAACCGCTCCCACCGGTAAATTTCAAGTATACGTTATGCGTCCCGCTTGCTCCGCTGACATTGCAGGTTCTGGTAGCCCACGTCTGCCAACCGCCAGTCCCGGTGATAGAACAAGTTCCTACTAAAGGACCAGTAAGACTGTCCAGCCTGATCTCAATATTCCCTCCGCTGGCACCGCTGGCTACTCTGGCCTGGAAGCTTGCCGCTCCGGCACCTAAATTGATATTGTTGTATACGACATAATCCCCATTTTCAATATAACCAATGTTCTGTCCTCCTTCGCTGCAGGTTTCCGTTTGAATACCCGATTGGCTACTGAAACTCTCCGCTTCAATCTGTGAAGGCGTTCCGCTTACTCGGAGCAGTGCCGCCGATTCACCCATCTTCATGCCTTGTGAATTTACTACACACAACCTGTACGTACCGGCAGCGGCTGGGGTGGTAATCGATGTCACAGTTCCTTCAGCTTTCGTCATCGTAGGTCCCTCGACAAAACTGGTTGTTCCGGCCGGGGCAAACCATACCGTATTGGAAGAATTCCCGCTGCTCCTTATACTTATGCTAGTACCGGCTGCAGCAGCACAACTTGCGGGGAACACATAATCCGGTGTTGAAAGCAAGTTTGCCGGGATAATATCCCTGTATGCTTCCTGGATTCCCGAATTCAAACAGGTGGTGTACTGTGTCAAAGGCCATACATTATCCGGTACGACAACCGGGGGATCAATTTTACTGTTTGGAGGATTAACGCCCATTTTATTTACGGTGGCGTAGGTCCGCAGTATGGTTAAATCGTGTTTTTCTCCAAAATCCTCACAGTTGATGGTATACTTTACCCCAGGATCAATATCCAGTACGTTGTCATTTTCATTGATATAGGCAGTTCCTTCATCGTTATGCAAACCATAGGTCGGACCGGAGGTTGCAGGAGGAATCCCCTTGACATAGTTCTGGTTAATGTTCGTGCCCGGCATCTGTCCAATGGTATAAATGGCTCCGCTGTCATGAAGCCTGGTTAAGGTATTAATAATCCGGTTATTACTTACTGTGTTGTTTTTACAAGTAGTGGAGTCAGTGAAATTACGCCATCCCCATCCTAAATGAATCCCATTGTATGCTGTTGATTGAACATGGTTATTCGTTATTTTGAGGGTATCGACAAAGTAAGCCGTGATAGCGGCACATCCCCCAAATCCGTGAGACGTGCTTATGTTGTACAACATATTATTGTTGATGGTGTTATTCTTACAAATCCCTTCTACTCCGGGAGCGTATTTTGCATGGTTTCCACCATCTCCGATATAAACATGTTGCGGATGCCCTACCGTGATGCCGCTGGATGTGATGTCCGTGATGTAGTTGCCGATAAGACTGGAATTTATAACATCGTTTACCATGGTAATTCCATCATTTCCGCTGTGCTTTATTATATTTCTTATAAAGTTAATGGAATCGCTACTGCTTACGTTGATCATTCCCGGCAATGTATCAACAAGATCATACTTGGTGTTGTGCCAATTGTCGTTATAAAAAGCGGTAAATGCCTGTGCAGCCTGACATGTAGATTTACCGTGTGAGCCTGCAACATTCACAAGGCTGTAATCCGTATTTTCAAAAGTAATGCCCTGAAAGGTGATATTCTTGACCCTGTTAGTCGTTGATGTTCCTGCGATGTCGATCAGCTTCTCTACAACAGGAGCCTCTACATCGGCAGTGGTCATATTCTCACCTGGACGGATATAGTAATAAAGCGTTTTGTCCGTCTTGTCAAAATAAAATTGTCCAGGAGAATTTAAGAATTCGAAGGCATTATAAATCGTATGGGTACCGGAAGAACTAAAGGCTGCCCCCCACCCCGGAGTCTGTGCTATCGCCCCATAAGGCTGCTGCAAAAGAAGCACTCTATAACTGCCGGATGTAATGACATCCCTGGTACAAACTATATTCTCATTCCAGGTAGTACCGTTTACGATCTCAAGATCATCTTTGTTTCTGGTAATTGCCGGTACATCCGATGTATTATACTGAACCCCGTCACTCTTACTGCCGCTTGACCATGCCCAACTAGCCTGTCCTGCAGTTACAGAATAAGTCCCGTACCCTCCGCGGGCTGTGACGGTTTTGCTGGTCATGGAAGCCCTCTGGTCATTCACATAAAGGTTTCTCAATTTGGTCGAACGATTGAGCGTAGCCTTATAAATATTGCCGCTATGCTGAGTCCAACCTGTAACTTTTGTTGCTCCGTTCAAGATAGGCGTTTCACCCGGGTATGCCTGATAATAGATCCTGTATCCGTTTGTTCCTGAATCCTGTGGTCCGAAAGTAACGGTACTGGTGATGCTGTGGTTTCCGCCTCGCAAATAAATATAGATATCTCCGGTCATATTGCTGTTGATCATGCGTACAGCGTCGCGCGCCTTTGCAATTGTCTGGAAGGGTGCTGCAAGCGTTCCTGGGTTGCTGTCACTTCCTGTCGGCGAAACATAATAGGTTGCCTGAGTCGCAGCGGATGTAGTTTTCGGAAAGACAGTAAAAGTGAATATGCTGCATAATACAGTTATCAAAGAGAGAATTAATAAAACACTTCTTCTGGAAGCCTTCTTTTTTAACATACCCGTTTCCTCCTGGTTTTAAAAATACATGCCAACTCACCAGCCGAGGGCTTGAATCATTTTTTCAGCATATCGCTTGCCCAGGGTAACTGATGAATCATGACTAAAATGGAGACGGTATTGTGTATCGCCAGGGTCCACTACCAGACCACTTGCAGAGACTACCGAGCAATTCGTAATCATGGAAGGCAGTTTGTTTACCAATGTATTGTGACCTGCACAAGGGCCGCTGTAAAGCAGTTCGCCGGGGATAAAAGGAACATTCCCCAAGTTCAGATCTTTTCTAAGGTCTTCCACCAGTGTTTTTACCTTGCCGGGCCAATTCGGGTCGCCGCTGTTGGATTCGCCCTGGTGAAAAATGATGCCTTCAATAACGCCTCCATTTTGCTGTGCAAGTTTTGCACGGTTAAGGATCCAATTATATTTGGTCCCTCCCGACTTCATAAATGTCTCGATCCTTTCACCGCTAATCGCGCAGGGTATCAGTCCGATCGTATCACCCGCCGGGACCTTCTTTATCATGGTCTTGCCAAACCAATCTCCAGGGCCGATAGCATTAAGCCAGGAAGCATGAAGAGGTGGAGATGCCACATCCCACTTATTGGTTACCCGTCCGAGTGCAGCATTATTATCATACCCCAATACTAACACGCGGGGGTCTTCCACTTTATCAGAAGCTTGTGCCAAAGCATAACCTGCCATATTGGATTGACCTAATAACAGAAAGCAGTGGAATTTAGCAGCATTTGGTGTTGGAGTTGTTGTCTGTACGAGTGTCATTTCAGGCGTAGGGGTGAGACTTCGTTCGTCTACACCCCCTAGGATTTCCATGCTGTATTGCGTCGTAAATTTAAACCAGTTAAGATTGAATAGGTATCCGTTTCCGCCTGTAAATTTCAGATAAACGTCATGTTTTCCGCTTGCCCCGTTGACACTGCTCTTTACATCGGTCCAATTCTGCCAACCACCGGTTCCTGTAACTGGACAAGTCCCGATCAAAGTACCGGTAATACTATCCAGCCTGATCTCAATATTACCACCACTGGCGCCGCTGGCTACTCTGGCCTGAAAATTTGCCGCACCGTTTCCGAAATCGATATTGCTGTAAACAGCGTAATCCCCATTCTCGATATACCCGATATTCTGTCCGCCCTCGTTACAAGTTTCGGTTTGGATTCCAGACTGGTTGTCGAAACTCTCTGCTTCGATCTGTGTAAATGCCGATCTAGGGTCAGGGGTTGGTGTCGGGGTGGTCTGATCTGTAAATCCTGCTGCGCACGCCATCTGGGCAAAATTCCACAGACTTGGCTTCCACACGCTCCAATCATGGCCCTTACCCGGGAGAAGCCATTCAGTGTAGCGAATATTATTGGACTTGCAATAATCTCTTACCCTATTGTTATTGGATATAAGTCCATCTGAGGTTCCGCAGGAGAGAAACAGCAGTTTTGAATTTGCCTTAACCTTAGTCCCGCCGTCAGGAAACAACTGGTTAACCTGTTTGGTGATGGGCGAGGAGGAAAAGCCACCGATATAGGGGAATTTATCCACGTTCGGTAATCCGATATTCAGCGATTGGGCGCCACCCTGTGAAAGGCCGGCAATCGCCCGGTGTTGGGCATCCGTATAAACGGAATAGTGTGATTCGATATAGGGTACAAGAGAATTGGTCAAATCTTTAGTGAAATTCTCCCAACCATCCCTTACTCCATTTCCCGTTGCATTTCCGTTTGGTAATACAAGGATAAAGGGCTGAATTTTACCGGCAGCAATGAGATTGTCAAGGATGACATTTGGTGCGCCGTTGTTGTACCACTCGTCTTCATTCCCGCCAATGCCATGCAATAAATACATGACGCTGTATTTGTTGTTCGTTGAATAACCTGGAGGCAAATAAATTCTCGCCCTCCGCTGGCTGTTTGTCGCCGTGGACTGATAAGTAATATAGCTGACCTGACCGTGTGGAATGTTGTTCTTGAATTGGTCATAGCCTGACGGCGGAGAGGTTGGGAGCGTTTCCGCCGCTACTGAACATACAGGTCTTGCGAGAAGTACAGCAAAAAGTAAAGCGAGTATGGAAAATGTTTGTCTCAATTTCCTGCTTATTTCTTTCTTTAAGATTTTTGATTCCATATGTATTTTTCCTTTCTTTTTTGGTTAATTAACAGAAAACCTACCTTTAGATTAAATTCATTATTACGTCACCATTTTAACCTCCTTCATTTTTAGTAAGTACACTGCACTCGTATTACTTGTCTTAAGTTTTCACGCCCCCCTTTCACTACCTTATTGTATATTATAAATTAACTTATCTTTAAACCGCCGATATCCCGAAGGGCAGATGCACGGCAGAATGATAAGAGTATGCGATCTTTAAGTAGAATAAGGTAATTTTGAATTATCACCCAACAGGTGATTTTTTTCAAACGGCAAAATCCAGTTCATCAATGACGGCGACACCTGTGGTATTAACACCGGCACTTCTATTAATTCGACATCTTTCTAAATATTTAAATTGTACTTTTTTTGCTCTACATTATGATGTTAATTCATTATACGATATTTACCCAATATTTATATTACATGTAAGAAATGCGGCACAGCGCGCCATTTTTCGCTACTATTCACCCTATGGTTTATATGCTATTTCATTAAAACATTATTTATAAGAACACTAATATCTAACAAAAAGCGGAAAGTATATTTGACAATTTACTTTTAATGAGTATAAGAAAATTATGGAAGGCAAACTTTACAACAAAAAGGAGGATCTATTGAGAAATCAGTTAGAAGAATTAAGAAAACAAAAAGGTATTAGGCAAGAAGAATTAGCTGCCGTTTTGGAAGTATCAAGACAGACAATAGGTTTTTAAGAAAACGTTCGTTACAATCCATTAATACTATTAGCTTTCAAAATCGCTCGATACTTTGAAATGAGTATTGAAGAAGTATTTATTTATGAGGATGAAACAAAATGAAAGAAAAGAAACCATTTTTTTCAGACTTATCGTTGGTATTGCCCTAATTGTAATAGGTCTCATGGTAAATACTAATTACTATTCTATTTTAATTTTGGCGATGGGATTTGACTTTGGATTTAGTTCAATTGTACAACTAATCCGTATTTCTTATTATTAACTCCCTACCCATCAGTCCAAATATGAAAACAAAAAAAGAAGCCTATATTAACAGCGTTAATGAACGCAAGCTTATGGCTCTCAGTTTATTAATTTTGGATTTTGTGCTGGCTCTACTTCGTGTGAAAGCATGGGTAATAGGAATGATATTTATACTTTTCATATTGCAGTGGGTAATGAACTCTATTGTTTATCACTATTTGGAAAGGCGTTAGTAATAATATATCTTTGAGTGTTTATTATTTTCCACTGAGCAATTTGACTTTGTTAGGTTAACTAAATAATACCAACAGAATAGAAAAATATTTGGACAGATTTTGCCTTTAATTATCCTATGTCATCCGTGGAAGTGCAGGGAGAATCCCAAAGTTTGTGCAAACCTTCAAACTGATGTAAAATAAAATTACTCAGTCTGGAGGTATTATTTTATGGCAAAAAGAAGAAGGGACGAGTCTCCCGAAAAACAGGCACTACGTGAAATGATGAATGGATATCTAAAAGAAAATCCAGTTAAGAATGGAACAGATGTCAATGGCCTCATGAGAGAAATGATGTCTGTTATCCTGGAAGGTAGTCTGGATGGTGAAATGGAGCTGGACGTTCCACGAGACAGAGATGGGGAATTCGAGCCTAAGATCATCAAGAAGTATCAAAACACATTGACCCAGGACATGGAAGAAAAAATCATGCCCATGTATGCCAAAGGGATGACCAAGGGGGCAGACCCTGGCAAGAACGCCCCCTGGAAGAGATCTATACCGTAGTGTTTATGGATGCAATCTATTTTCATGTCAGAAGCGAAGGCCGAATTGTAAAAAAGGCTGTCTATATCGCCATAGGCATACATATGAGTGGACATAAAGATGTTCTTGGAATGTATGTCGGCGAGAACGAAAGTACAAAGCTCTGGCTGTCAATTATGAACGGTTTAAAAAACCGTGGGGTCCGAGATATCCTGATTGCATGTGTGGATG
Source organism: Hungatella sp. UBA7603 (assembly GCA_002478865.1). Lineage (GTDB taxonomy): Bacteria > Bacillota > Clostridia > Lachnospirales > Lachnospiraceae > Lacrimispora. The sequence continues at coordinate 3,097 of DLJZ01000007.1, read as the reverse complement.
GCCTGACCTTATTTACCCAGGCAATTGAGGCAGTTTTTCCAAAAACTGAAATCCCAGCAGTGTATTATTCACCAGATCCGTAACACAATCAAGTTTGTATCTTACAAAGATATCAAGCCGCTTATGATAGATTTAAAACGTGTGTATGCTGCACCTACAGAAGATATCGCAATAAGTGAACTAGATCTATTTGATGACAAATGGGGCGGGAAACACCCTAAAATAGCAAAGTCCTGGTGGGATAACTGGGCTAATCTTTCCACGCATTTTAAATATCCGAGCACAAATTGTCCGCATCCCCTATTCTATATAATTTAGAATCTGGAAAAACTATTAATAAAAACTTACGTTCGATATTGCAAACGAGGTTTAAATTATAGAAATTTACTACATATTTAATTCAACTCCAAACAGTTATTTACTCTCTGGACACAAGAAAATTTATGCTCTCTTAAAATCCACAATGTTTTTGATTCATTCAAGATGCTTACTACGAATTCTTGTTTTACATTTTACGATAACATAGTCAATCGCTTTGCAATATTTCGTCTTCCGTCAAAATAATGAAAGAATGTTCTTCCGTTGTTGGTTCATTACTGCAATATGAAATAATATATTCTCCTATTTCGTACATGTACATCAATGTGCTGATTTCAGTATTCAATACATCAAAAGATTTTAAAGGCTTTGTTAACCCTGTCCCAATGCACTTGGTATATGCTTCCTTTTTTGTCCAAATTTCATAGAAGGCACGATTTGGATTTTTATGGGATAAAATGTAATTATGTTCAAAAAAAGTAAAAAATTGTTTGGAAATTTGATAATCAGGTGGATTTATTCTTTCGATATCTACTCCGACTTCATGACTTGAAAAAGCTACGGCAATTGCATTCCTAGTATGCGAGATATTAAATTGAAATTGGGTATGCCCCTGAATGAAAGGCTTACAATATTCGTTTGTTCCAAACTTGATTTCATCATTATTTAATCCTAAAAGACGCATTGCCTGCTTTCGCACTAATAATTCAGCGTACAAGCTGAGCTTTCGGTCAATTGGAAAACGATACCGTCTGAGTGTCTCCTGTCTTTTTTCAGATACAAGTTTCAATAGATTATTCGTTTTATTATTTTCTTTTTCTGAAACTTCCATAAAAAATATTTTCATAAATACCTCGATTTAATACATTCAACCATTAATTTAATTGTTATAAAAGTAGTTATCAAAAACGACCCAACCTTAAATTCGAAGTCAAATTTGACTTGTAGGAAAACAAATTTTAGTTTACGTAATCGAATCAACTCCAGTTCACGTAAGACACATTACTAATTTCATATTATTAATTATTGAATAAAAATTTGTTTCATTTTACTCAAGCACAATCCGATAGCAGCATAATTTCACTTGTTTATTAGTTAGTCCCAAATATTCTAATCCATAGCGGAATAGTTGCGCTGAAAAAGTAACTGCCAATCCATTTACTAAAAAACCTATACTCACTTCCTTATATTGTTTTGCGTACTATGTGCTGTGAATCACCAATAGAGAATTATTCAACAAGAACAACTTTGCTTTATCGCTTGTTTCCTTCAATATTACAGCAGATAGGTTTATCTATCGCTAATTTTCCTGTTGGCGATTCTCTGATTCCAGAGCCTACTGAATTTCTTTATTTAGGTTAGTATAGCTCATGATTAGTTCTATTTCACTACATCATCTTCTGAAGCAATTACTGAATTACTACGTCTTTTTCATCTGAATGGCTTTAAGAATACCCATATCTCTTATTTTTAGCTACTATTATAATGCTGCTGATACATTCATATGTACCTTTTTATATTGTATCACTTTTTCCTGTATAAACAAATCTTTTATATTATAATTTAGTTGCTCTATTTCCTTATGGTATATTATTGGGACTGCACCTTCTGCTCCCATAACCGCTACTTCAGAACCAGGCCAAGTATTTACATAATCAGCTCTCAAATGTTTGCTGCACATAGCTATATAGGCTCCTCCATAGGCTTTTCTCAATATTACTGTCAGTTTAATTGTAGTAGCTTCTGAATATGCATATAACAATTTAGCTCCATGTTTAATTATACCCATATGCTCTTGCTGAGGGCCTGGCATAAATCCAGGTACATCAACTAAAGTAATAAGCGGAATATCATACGCATCTCAATAACGTATGAATCTAGCACCTTTATCCAATGAATCAGAATCTAATACTCCCGCCATATATGCAGGTTGGTTAGCCACAATTCCAACTACTTTTTCATTTAATCAAGCAAAACCAATAACTAAATTACGAGCATACTTTTCATGTACTTAAAAAAGCTATTATCATCCACCAATTCATAAATGTCCTCATAATCCGGGGGAGGAAGGTGACGCTTGGCAAGATCCAACTCCTTTGAAAGATACTCGCTGGTGAATTCCTTCTTTGAGAGATACCTGCGCAGTACACTAAATTCATCCCGGCTGTTCAGCGGCAAAAAGTTTAGCTCCCGAATCAGATCAAATGTCTGCTCCTTTGCACACTTAAACAAATTTGCCAAGTCGGAGTTGAAATCGTTATACACCTCCATGGCAGTATTCATGGGACGCCCAAACAGCACCCATCCACCACCACCGAAAACCTCAATGTAACGTCCGAACTCTTTGGGCATTCGCTGATAAATTAACTCTCTTAACGCTTTCTTTCCGCCCAAACAGCTGATGATGCTGTTCATTTATTCACCTGCCCTTGCTGCGGCGATTGATTGCATCAACATCCGTTTTCATACAGGTTCCATCCGAACTCCAGCAGATGAAAGCCGACTTGGGGGCATGGGCAGCCATCACAGCGTGAGAGATCCTGTGGCAGTGAGACACCATAGCGTTTGGGTAAACTGGTTGCTCACGTACCTTTTCTTTCTGTTGGTTTTGTATTTTAATTCATGCTTTGCACTCCTTTCGATGAAAATAAAAAAGGCACCATCCTTTTTGAACTGACCCCCAAAAGTTAAGAAAAGCTAAACGCTTACATCTACAATACAAAATGTAGTGTAAGTGTTTTTCTTATGCACACATATAAAAAAAAGTACAAAAGTACTT
>DLJZ01000004.1 GCA_002478865.1 Hungatella sp. UBA7603 | reverse complement strand
GGAGAATATGAAGAAATTCTTCCAGTAAAGAAAGCGGACAGCTATTCTATGAGTTCGGCACAGAAGCGTCTTTTTATGTTAGATAAGATCATAGGTACCAGTACTAATTATAACATCCCAGGTATTTTAAATATAACAGGTAGCTTTGACATAGACAGGCTGCAGGACGCTCTTGATCAGTTGGTTAAAAGAGAAGAAGTTTTCCGAACCAGCTTTCATATGGAAAATGGTGAACCAGTTCAGAAAATAGCAGAGAAAGTAGAACTGAACATAGAATACTGCGAGCAGGACGAAATCAGCATACAGGAAGAGTTTCTGGATTTCGTAAAACCTTTTGACTTAAGCGAGGCACCGCTGGCAAGAGTTAAAGTTGTCAGAATAAAAGATACCTATCTCCTTTTTTATGACATTCATCATATAATCAGTGATGGTGGAAGTATACCGGTTATGCTGTCGGAAATTACAGCTCTTTATGCAGGAAGGAAACTGCCTGAATTACGGGTACAATATAAAGATTTCAGCCTATGGCAGAATAAACGGAAGATAGAGGACCAGGCAGCTTATTGGAAATCTGAATTTGAAGGGGAAATACCGGTTTTGGACCTGAAGACAGATTATGTGAGACCACAGGAACAGAGCTTCCGTGGTGCAACAATTAAACGCCGGGTTGAAAAAAGAATAAAGGAGAGAGTCGAAGCGCTGGCCAAAGAGTATAAAGCAACGGAATTTATGGTCATGTTGTCAGCTTTCCTCACAATGTTGCACAAATACAGCAGACAACAAGAGATTATTGTAGGGACTCCAATCTCTGGAAGAGTTCATGCAGATACCCATCAAATGTTAGGGATGTTTGTTAATACGCTGGCATTAAAGGGAGATGTATGTCCGAATCAGAGCTTTAGCAGACTTCTGAAAGAAATCAAGAACAAATGCTTGAAAGCGTATGATAATCAGGAATATCCTTTTGAGGAGCTGGTAGAAACTGTACAAGTACCGAGAGACCTTTCCAGAAATCCGCTGTTTGATGTGATGTTTGTATTTCAAAATAATGAAGGGGCAGAAATTGGAGAAGGCAGACTGTCCATAAAAGGAGTTCCGGTGGTTTACACGGTATCCAAGTTTGACATTACCCTATCAGTAACAGAGATAGGCGAAGGATATGCAATAGACTTTGAGTATAGTACAGATCTTTTCAGTCCGGAAACCATAGAACTAATGGCAAAACACTATACAGTACTTCTGGAACAAGCACTGGAGCATCCAAATTTAAAACTGGAAGATATCAGCATGCTTGATGAGGCGGAAGAAGATAATATACTAAAACAGTTTAATAAGACAACTGTAGATTATAATAAACAAAAGACAATTGCAGAATTATTTGAAGAGCAGGTAAAAGACAGACCGGATAAGGCAGCCGTAATATTTGAAAACAGGCAATATACTTATTCTGAAATTAACAGAAGAGCAAACAGTCTGGCAGGCAAATTAAGAAAAGAGTTTGGCATTAAACCAGGTGATTTTATTGCAATCATAGCAGAGCGAGGAATTGAAATGATTGAGGCAATTTTTGTTGCAATCAAATCGGGTGGAGCTTATGTGCCTATCGACCCTACTTATCCCGAAGACAGAATTGATTTTATGTTGGCAGACTGTAAGCCGAAGGTCATATTAACCGCATGTAGAAATTATAAGTATCATGGAACAATACCATTAATCAATCTTTTTGATGAGAGTAATTATACAGATAATGGGGAAAACCTTGAGCTAATTAATAGTGCGTCTGATCTGTTATATATAATATATACATCGGGAACGACAGGAAATCCTAAGGGTGTCATGGTAGAAAATAAAGGGGTACATAACCTGATTAACCTGTTTAAAGTGGACTTAAATATCACATCTGAACATGTGGTGGGAATGTTCCATAATTACATTTTTGACGGTTCCGTATGGGAAATTATGATGGGATTACTAACCGGATCAACCCTTATTGTGTTGAATGAAGATCAAATCCATGATTTAAACGAGTTAAGAGCTGTAATTGAAAGTAGAAAAATAGATATTATTGCTCTGCCGCCACAATATGCGGTACACATGAAATATGATACGGTTAAAATATTAATTACAGCAGGTTCAGAAGCTTCAAAAGAGATATTGTCCAACGTTGAACACGAATACATAAATTCATATGGGCCGACAGAAAACACAGTATCAGCTACATATTGGAGATATCAAAAAGGAGAAAGGGTTCCATTAAAAATACCAATCGGTAAGCCAGCACCAAATGTTTCGGTTTATATACGAAATGGAAAAGAACTCTGTGGAATTGGTGTTCCAGGAGAATTGTGCATAGCTGGAGATGGCGTGGCGCGCGGCTATTTGAACAGACCCGAACTGACAAACGAAAAATTCATTCCTAACCCATATGGAGAAGGCCGGCTATATTATTCCGGTGATTTAGCCAAGTGGCTTCCTGATGGCACAATCGAATATTTGGGTAGAATTGATGAACAGATTAAAATTAGAGGATTTCGAGTTGAGTTAGCAGAAATAAAATATAAATTGTATGAATTTCCTGAAATAAAAGAAGCAATAGTACTTGCACGAGAAGACAGGAACGCAGAAAAGTATCTTTGTGCCTATCTTGTATCTGATAAAAATGTATATGTTGATGAAATAAAGAAAAAGCTGCAGAAAGAATTACCAGATTATATGATTCCGACATATATTTTACAGTTAGAAGCAATTCCGGTAACCAGAAATGGAAAACCGGATTACAGGGCGCTCCCAGAGCCGAATTATCAGAGTACTAAAACATTTATTGCTGCTAGAAATCCGTTAGAGAAAGAAATTGTGTTGGCATTTGAGGCAATTCTAGGAATGGAAAATGTCAGTGTGACAGATCACTTTTATGATCTGGGAGGGGACTCCATAAAGGCAATTCGGATTGCAGGCAGGATGAAAGAGGCCGGTTATCAGACTAGTGTGAAAGCAATAATGGGTGAGCAAACACCGGAAAACATAGCAAAGGTAACAAAGAAAGATTTTCAGTTGGTGAATGCACAACAAGGAGAAATTACTGGTGAAGTGAGTCTTACGGCAATCCAGAAAGAATTCTTTGAAAGAGGATTAAGAAATCCTGCACATTTTAATCAGAGTCTTTTGTTCGAAAGTGTAAAAAAATTGAATATGGCTGCATTTCGAAAAGCTCTGGATAAGCTGGTGGAACATCACGATATGTTACGTGTAGTATTTAAGAATGGAGTACAGCAAATCGAAAGAATTGAGCATAAACAGTGGTATGATTTTTATGAATATGACTGTAATGTGGACGATATCAATGATCTGGCCAATCCTATCCAGAGTAGTATAGATATCGGGCAAGGTCCATTACTGAAGGTCTGTGTATTTCATGTATCGGATAAAGATTATATCCTACTGATAGTTCACCATCTGGTGGTGGATGGAGTTTCATGGAGAATTCTGGCGGAAGATTTGGAAAATGGATATAGGCAGGCTAGTGATGGCAGAGAAATTACACTTCCCCGAAAATCGACTTCTTTTAAAGCCTGGAGTCAGGAACTCAGACGATATCGTAATAGTTATAAATTAAAAAAAGAAGAGGCTTATTGGAAAAAGGTAAATCAGGAGGTTATAAAAGGAAAGATATTAAGTGACGCTGTGGAAATGGAGAGAGTGGATAAACCAGAAACAGCACAATTCATTCTAGAGAAAGAATATACTAGAGATTTGATAAAAAACAGCCATAAGGCATACAACACGGAGATGAACGACCTTATGATTACGGCATTAGTCCGCGCTGTAAGGAAGGTGATGGGGCAAGAGGTTGTTGCTGTGGAAATAGAAGCACATGGCAGAGAAGAAATTATCGAAAACGTGAGTATTGAAAGGACAGTTGGATGGTTTACAAGCGCATATCCAGTTGTTTTTAAGGGAATAGGTGGTCAAATTCAACATGATATTTGCAATGTCAAGGAAATATTGCACAGAATACCAAATAAGGGAATTGGATACCAAATATTAAAGTCGATTGGCGAAAGTGCTTTTATTCATGATGCAGAGCCTGATATTGCATTTAATTATCTGGGTGACATGGGGATAGAGCAGGAAAACGGAAAAACAAATTTTTTAATTTCTAATCTTCCCCATGGTATTAATGTTGCACCAGAAAATAGATTCGGTTCTCCCATTAGTATTAACGGAGCTGTTCAGAACGGAATATTGACAATGGGCATTACCTATTATGAGCATGAATATAAAGCGGATACAGTCATGAATCTGTGCAGTCAGCTTAAACAAGAACTGATAGCAGTCGTGGAACACTGCAGACGAGTAGTGTCAACGGAATATACAGCTTCTGATTATGGTGAAAAAGAATGGACAGAAGAAGAGTTCAAGACAGCTAAGGAGAAATTTCAGTCCAAGGGAGAAGAAATTCAAAGAATTTATCCGCTTACAGCATTGCAGGATGGTATGCTTTATGAAAAACTGACAAATGAAGACAGTACACAATATGTTCTCCAGCATGTAATGAAATTTAACAGTATTAATGTGGAACATATGCGTAACGCATTTGAAATTCTGGCAGATAGTCATGATATATTGCATACCGTAATTAAATATAAAGGAGTTAAGAATCCAAGACAGGTTTTACTGAAAAAAAGAATACCAGAATTTCATTATATGGAAGTAAGCAGTGAGGATGAGTTTCTGGAACTTAAGAAGAATGATGTAACAAGAGGATTTGATCTGGAAGAAGATACTTTAATTCGAATGTATGTAGTGAAGCTGCCAGAAAGGAACTATCGCTTAATCGTAACAAAGCATCATATAATTGTAGATGGATGGTGCCTTTCAATTTTGTATGGAAATTTATTTCAATACTATGAATCATTAGAATCAGGAGTTGAAATAAAACAAAAACATACAGGAAAGTACGAAGGATTTGTAAGGTATATCGAAGCAAAAGACAAAGAAGAAAGTCTTATTTACTGGGAGAAGCTTCTTGAAGATTACGAAGAGCAGGCCGCCATTCTGCCGATGAATAGTTTAGAAACAATAGCGGAAGAAAGTCAGAATATGGGGATTTCACTGTCGCCCGTCATGACTATAAAAGCAAATGAAGTGAGCAAGAAGTATGGAGTAACCGTGAATACTCTGATTGAGGCAGTATGGGGAATTCTGCTTCAAAAGTACAACAGGACGGATGACATTGTATTTGGAAAGGTTGTATCAGGCAGAAATGCAGAGATTGAAGGTATTGAGCAGATGATAGGCCTATTTATTAATACGATACCGGTTCGGGTAAAAGCAGAACCAGGCATTACCTTTGCGAGCTTAATAGAAAAATTGCAGGAGCAGGCACTTGCCGGAAATGAACATGATTATTGTTCCCTGGCAGAAATTCAAAAGAGAAGCAAATTAGGCAATGGTTTAATTGGTACTTTAATGGCTTTTGAAAATTATTATGTACAGGCTGCGGATAGAAAAGAGGGCAGCGAGGAAGCAGAAATTGGTTTTGAAAGCGTAAGGGAGCAGACAAGCTATGGAATTACTCTATCAGTTAATATGGGAGAAACCTTCAACTTTGAAATTAAATATCATACAAACAAGTATAGAAAAGATGAAATAGAATGGCTGCTGAGACATTTAAAGACATTGATGGAAAACGCTATTAATCATCCGGAAGAAGAAATCGGAAGGTTGGAGATGGCAGACTGTTCAGAAATAGAATTACTCACAAGAACTTATAATAAAACAGATGCAAAATATCCTGAAGATAAAACAATTGTTCAGCTTTTTGAAGAACAGGTTGAAAAAACACCGGATAAAATAGCAATTGTGTGTGAAGGTGAGAGTCTCACATATAATGAGCTGAATCAAAGGGCCAACTGTCTGGCTGGAAAGCTCAGAGCTGAATATGATGTGAAGCCTGATGATTGTATTGCAATAATTGCAAACAGATGCCTCGAAATGATTGTTGGAATTTATGGAATTATGAAAGCAGGGGGTGCATATGTACCAATTGATCCCTCTTATCCCAAGACCAGAAAGGAATATACCATTCTGGACTGTAATGCAAAAGTACTTCTTCTGGCAGTGGAGGAGAATCATTTAGAGATAGGAGTACCCGTTATAGATTTGCTTGATGAAAATAATTATTACGGCAGTCAGGAAAATCCCGTAAGAATTAATAAAGCCAGTGACCTACTTTATATTATTTATACATCGGGCACAACAGGAAAACCAAAAGGAGTCATGATTGAGCATAAAAATCTGGTGAGATTGTTGTTTAACAGTAAATTCCAGTTCGACTTTAACGAAGATGATGTTTGGACAATGTTTCATTCTTACTGTTTTGATTTCTCTGTATGGGAACTGTTTGGAAGTACATTATATGGTGGAAGGCTGGTTATCGTACCAAAAGAGACTGCAGGAGATACAACTTTATTCTGTGACCTTCTGGAGAAGGAAAAAGTCACCATACTAAATCAGGTTCCATCTTCGTTTTATAACTTAATTGACATTACAGATAACAAATCTATCCATAGTATAAGATATGTGATCTTTGGGGGAGAAGCCCTGAACCCTGGTAAACTTAAGGAATGGCATGACAATAATCCGCAATGCAAAATTGTAAATATGTATGGCATAACAGAAACCACTGTTCATGTAACTTATAAGAGCATTAGGAAAGAGGAAATAGCAAGTGGTATTAGTAATATTGGAACGGCAATTCCTACTTTGTCCGTGTATGTAAGGAACGGGAATGAACTGTGTGGAATTGGAGTGCCAGGAGAATTGTATGTAGCCGGAGCCGGGGTCGCCCGTGGTTATTTGAATCACAAGGAACTCACATATGAAAAATTTATAGAAGATCCATACGGGAAAGGTATCATGTATCGTTCAGGCGACTTGGTACGTTGGCGGACTGATGGAAATCTCGAATATCTTGGCAGGATAGATGAGCAGGTCAAAATCAGAGGCTTTCGAATAGAGCTAAAAGAAATTGAGACAAGAATCAATGAGATACAAGGAGTGAGGGCTGCCACAGTTATTGTAAGAGATGACAATAAAGCAAGCAAATATATTTGCGCATATGTGGTGGCAGATAAAGAGGTAGGCGAAGACCTGATAAAAAGGCATTTACGCAAAAAACTTCCGGGGTATATGATGCCTGCATACATTATGCAAATTGATGAATTGCCATTAACCGCAAATGGAAAGCTGGATAAAAAGGCATTGCCGGAGCGTATATATCGGGCTGCGAATGAATATGCAGCACCTAGGAATAGAATAGAAGAAATTGTGGTGGCGGCTTTTGAGGAAATACTAGGAGTGGAGCAAATTAGTATTTATGATGACTTTTATGAGATGGGAGGACATTCCTTAATGGCCACAAGATTATGCAATGAAATCGAAAAAGTATGTGGAATCAGGATTCCTCTCCACGACATTTTTTTGGCTTCCACACCAGAACTCATTGCAGAAAAAATCATTGTAAAAGAAAAAGGAGAATATGAAAGTATTCCTTTAATGGACAAGGCAAATAGCTATGACGTGAGCCCAATGCAAAAACGTTTGTATATGCTGGATGCTATGTTGGGTGCAAGTGTCAGCTATAACATACCAAATGTGCTGAAAATTAATAAAGATCTTGATATTATACGATTACAAGAGGTTTTGAATCTGCTGACTTTGAGGCAGGAAGTGTTCAGGACAAGTTTCCATATGGAAAACGGAAAACTTGTACAGAAGATAGCGGAAAAAGCAGAGATTAAAATAGAATATAGTGAAGAATCCCAGGTAAATATCGGGGAATTATTAAGGGAATTTGTACAGCCATTTGACTTAAGTAAAGCACCTTTAGCCAGAGTCAAGGCTGTAAAAGTAAATGAGGCTTATTTTCTATTTTACGATATTCATCATATTATCAGCGATGGGGAAAGTATGGCAATTATGATGAATGAAATTGTGGCACTTTATAAAGGTAAGAAGTTACCGGAATTAAGGGTACAATATAAAGATTTTAGTGCATGGCAGATTAGGAAATCTCTAGAGAAACAGGCGGAATACTGGAAGAATGAATTTGCAGGAGAAATACCAGTATTGGAACTGAAGACTGACTATGTAAGACTTCCAGAGCAATACTATCATGGAGCAAATGTTGTAAGCATGATGGGTAAAAATGAAAAGGAGAAGATAAAAGAAATTGCCCGGAAACACAAAGCAACCGAATTTATGGTACTTCTATCTGCTTTTATGGCCATGCTTCAAAAATATAGCAGACAGAATAAAATTATTGTAGGAACACCTATTTCTGGAAGAGTTCATGCAGATACCAGCAACATGTTGGGTATGTTTGTGAACACGCTGGCGTTGCAGGGAGAGGTGTATTCGGATAAGAGTTTTAGTCATTTGCTTACGCATATAAAGAATAAATGTCTGAACGCTTACGATAATCAGGAATATCCATTTGAAGATTTGGTAGAGGCTGTTGATGTCCAGAGAGACATTGCAAGAAATCCACTGTTTGATATCATGTTTATTATGCACAACAGGGAAAAGGAGGGGGCTGGAGCCGAGACTCATGATCTTTCTATAGAAGGGGTACAGGTTGATTATACGGTAGCTAAGTTTGATATTATCCTTGCTATAACAGATACAGAAGAAGGATATGGGGTGAATTTTGAATATTGCAGTGATTTATTCAAGCCGGAAACTATGGAGATTATGGCGAAACATTATATAACAATGTTGAAACATATGATAGAAAATCCGGATCAGAAGCTTGAACATATCAGTATGCTGGATAGTGATGAAATAGAAAAAGTCATGGTTGAATTTAATGACACAAAAGCGGAATTGTTTACTGATAAGACGCTTGTGGATTTATTCGAAGAGCAGGTAAGAAGAACACCGGAAAAAATTGCTGTTGTATCTGGTGATAAGCAAATTACATATTTAGAGTTTAATGGGAGAGTAAATTATCTGGCGGAAAAACTAAGAACACAATATCAGGTAAAATCCAACGAATTTGTTGCAATTATAGCAGAACGAAGCCTGGATATGTTAGTTGGGATATATGCTGTTTTAAAAGCAGGAGGAGCTTATGTTCCATTGGATCCGGACTATCCGTCAGAGCGTATTGACTTTATACTAAAAGACTGCAGGCCAAAAGCAGTTCTTCGAGGAACCGGGGAATTTAAAATCACGGAAAATTGTGTGCAGATCGACCTTACTAAAGAAGCAGGGAAAATCAATGAAGCAGAAAACTTAGAGCATATTAATCATGCCGAGGATTTGGCTTATGTGATTTATACATCGGGAACAACAGGTGTGCCGAAAGGAACCATGATAGAGCACCACAATGTGGTGAATCTGCTGACATATGTTATCAGGTCAAGAGCTTTAAATGAAGATAGCGTAATTCTCCAAAAAACATCAAATGTCTTTGATGTATCTGTCTGGGAGCTTTTTGCTCCCTTACTCTGCGGCGGAAGAATTGTTGTATTGCCAAACGGAGATGAAAAGGATCCGGAAAAGATTGCGGAAGCTATTGAAGAATATAAAGTTACAGAGCTTTCATTTGTGCCATCAATGTTTAAGGCTTTTAATGCTGAAATAAAGGAAAATGATCAGAGGCTGAGAACGCTCACAGGAATACAAATCGCAGGAGAGGCATTACCAGCGGAATTGGTAAACTCTTATAAAGCAGCTGGAGAACTGGTGAATTTTTACGGACCGACAGAGGATACTGTATATGCAACAGAGTATCTGTGTACCAGGGGAGTAGAAAGTATACCGATTGGCAAACCAATTAGTAATACCCTGGCTTATATTTTAGATGGATTGGAACTGTGTGGAATTGGAGTGCCGGGTGAGTTGTGCTTAGCAGGAGATGGGGTTGCACGGGGATATTTAAACAGGCCAGAGCTTACTGCTTCAAAGTTTATAAAAAATCCATTTGGTGAAGGTAGGCTATATCGCTCTGGTGATCTGGTGCGGTGGCTTCCAGATGGAAATATTGATTATCTGGGAAGAATGGATGAACAGGTAAAAATAAGGGGATTCCGGATAGAGCTAGGTGAAATTGAGAGCAGGCTGCATGAGATAGAAGAAATCAAAGAAGCTGCGGTGATTGCAAAAGACGGGGAAGATCATATTAAATTCCTGTGCGCCTATATCGTGTCGGATCACGAAATAGACGGTAATCAAATCAAAGATAAATTGAGAAAGAAAATGCCTGGTTATATGATACCGTCATCCATTATGCAGATAGAAGCAATACCGGTCACCAGCAACGGGAAGCTGGACAGAAAGGCATTGCCAGAGCCCCAATTTCATAGGATAAGAGAGCTTGTGGCCCCCAGGAATACCGTGGAAAAAATCGTTGTAGAGGCATTTGAAGGTGTGTTAGGGATTTCTGGCGTCAGTATAACAGATGGTTTCTTTGAACTGGGAGGCGATTCCATAAAGGCAATACTGATTGCAGGAAGAATGAAAGAAGTGGGTTATAAAACCAGCGCCAAAATTGTTCTGGCGGAACAAACACCGGTAAATATAGCAAAGGTGGCAAAGAAAAGTATTGACATCATGAATGCAGTACAGGGTGAAGTAACTGGAGAGGTACCGTTAATGGCGATTCAGAAAGACTTCTTTGAAAGTGGATTGATTAATTTAAACCATTTTAACCAGAGCGTCCTGTATGAGTGTGCAGAAAGAATGAATGTGGAAGCGCTCCATAAGACGGCAGAAAAGCTGGTAGAGCATCATGATATGTTACGTGCAGTATTTATAAATGGGATACAGAAGATTGGAGGTATTACAGATAAAGATTGGTATGCTTTTTATGAGTTCTCATGTAGTATAAAAGACATTCATGAACTGGCGGGGCAAATACAGGAAAATTTTGATATTAGCAAAGGACCTTTAATGAATATTGGCTTGTTCCATACTTCAGAGAGAGACTATCTTCTTTTTGTGATACATCATCTTGTAGTAGATGGAGTTTCGTGGAGAATTATTAGTGAAGATTTGGAAAGCGGATATTGCCAGGCAAAATCAGGACAAGAAATACAGTTGCTGGCAAAAACCACCTCTTTTAAGGATTGGAGTGAAGCAATCTGTGACTATCGGAATAGTTATCGACTGAAAAAGGAAGAGAAATACTGGCAGCAGATTAATCAGGAAGTGGCTGCCGGGAAGCTAAAAATTAATGGTGATAGGTCAGAAAAAGAAGGTAAAGTAAACACAGCAGTATTTACTTTAGGAAAAAGAAATACCAGCCACCTACTTAGAAACTGCAATAAAGCATATAATACGGAAATTAATGATCTTATGCTTACAGCGCTGACCAGAGCCATATATCATGTAATGAGGCAGAATACCATAGCAGTCATTATGGAAGGGCATGGAAGAGAAGAAATTAGCAGTAAAGTAAGTATTGAAAGAACCGTAGGGTGGTTTACCACAGAATATCCTGTTTTATTTAATAATATAGGGCAGGAAATTGAGCAGGATATACGAAATGTAAAGGAAACTCTGCGAAAAGTACCAAACAAGGGAATTGGATACGGAATTCTGAAAAACATAGGAGATTCCCCAATAAATGCTGATGCTATACCGGATGTTACTTTTAATTATCTGGGGGAATTGGATGCCGGAATCCAAAAAGAAAGTTCTATATTTACTATATCCCATTTACCACATGGTCTAGATATTGAACCTGCAAACAGGTTTGGAACACGAATAACCATCAATGGAGCAGTTCAGGATGGGGTTTTCTCTATGGGAATCATATATTGTGAGAACGATTATAAAGTTGAAACCATGGAATCGCTGGGAAAAGAGTTTGTAAAGGAATTAGCTTTTATTGTGGAGCATTGCAGTCAGGTTGAGGTAACAGAGTATACTGCATCTGACTATGGGGAACTGGAATGGACAGAAAAAGAATTTCAGGCTAGCAGAATAAAGCTGGAATTAAAAGGAGGAGAGATAAAACGTATATATCCACTGACTCCCATGCAGGAAGGACTTCTTTTTGAAAAACTTTCGGATATAGAAAGTACACAGTATGTAAATCAGCAGACGATGAAATTTAAAAATATTAATACAGAGTACATACAGGAAGCGTTTAGAGCGGTTGTGGCTAAACATGATATTCTCCATACTGTTATCAAATATAGAGGTGTCAGTGTTCTGAGACAGATATTGTTAAAGGAAAGGCCGCCGGAGTTTAGATATAGGGAAGTGGTCAGTGAAGAAGAATATTTGAAGATCCGAAAGGAGGATGTGAAAAGAGGGTTTGACTTAGAAGATGATACATTAATTAGATTGCAAATTGTAAAGATAGCTGAAAATGATTATAGACTTATTCTGACAAACCATCATATTGTTGCTGATGGGTGGTGTATGCCTATTTTATATGGAGATTTATTCCGCTATTACAAGGAGTTAGAAAAAGGAAATACAATCATAGAGGAACAGGCAGAAAATTATGAAGAATTTGTACGCTATATAGAAAGTAAAGATAAAGAAAAGAGTCTTTTATTCTGGGAAAAGTTGTTGGAAGACTATGAAGCACGGGCAGAAATCCTCCCCATAGGACAAAAGGTTAATCAAGAGGATGAAAATACCCGGATGGACATTTCCCTGTCAAGAGAGATAAGCCATAAAGCTGTAAAAGTCTGTGCCGACTGTGGCGTAACCATCAACACTCTTATAGAGGCTGCTTGGGGAATATTGCTACAAAAATATAATCAGACAAATGATGTGGTTTTCGGAAAAGTAGTTTCTGGAAGAAATGCGGAAATAGCAGGGATTGAAAACATGATTGGGCTATTTATTAATACAGTTCCGGTACGAGTCCAATCAGAAATGAATGATTCCATTAAGACATTGCTCCGTAAACTTCAAGATCAGGCAGTTGCAGGAAACGAGCATGATTATTGTCCGTTGGCAGAAATTCAGGGGAGAAGTTCATTAAAAAGCAGTTTGTTTGGAACCATCATGGTATTTGAAAACTACTATGTACAGAATACAGGACAAAACAATGGCGGCATAGAAGTAGAAGCAGAAAGTACAAGAGAGCAGACCAATTATGGAATCAGCCTGTCAGCAAACATGGGAGAGACGTTGAATTTAGGGATTATGTATAGCCCGCTGATTTATGGAAAAGAAGAAGTAGAATTATTGCTTGAACATTTGCAAATACTGATAGAAAATGCTGTAAATAATCCGGATACAAAGGTAGAAGAGTTAATAATCATCAGCAGTGCAGAAGAAGAAAAAGTAATTAAATTATTTAATGATTCTGATTCAGCATATCCAACTGATAAAACAATCGCAGATATTTTCCAGGAGCAAGTATCCAAAACACCGGATAAGAAGGCGGTAGTATTCGGTAATGAAATGCTTACATATGAAGAATTAAATAAAAAAGCCAACAGATTGGCTCACAAATTGCGCCTAATTGGAGTAAAACCAGATGATTTTGTAGCAATAGTTATGGAAAACAGTATAGAAATGCTGATAGCAATCTATGGTATCATAAAATCCGGAGGTGCTTATGTGCCTGTTGATTTAACCTATCCGGAGGAAAGAATATACTATATCATAAAAGACTGTAATCCTAAAGCTGTTATTATGAATCAAAAGGATATGATAATGGATGTACCAGTTATAGATATCTCAGATATTAATACCTGGGAAGAAAGTATAGAAAATCCTAAGATCATAAATAAGCCAGAAGATTTAGCATACTGCATTTATACATCAGGGACAACCGGAAAACCGAAGGGAGTAATGATAGAGCATACGGGGGTGATTAATCTGCGGGAGTATTTTAGGACGAAGCAGGGAATCAATTCGTCTGATCAAATCCTGCAGTTTGCAAATTTCACATTTGATGCAACCATCTCTGAAATGTGTATGAGTATCCTCAGCGGAGCAACTATGTATATGGTAACAAAAGAAATACAGAACAGTGTAAAAGCTTTTGAATCATTTGTAGAAAAGCATGGAATTACAATAGGAATACTTCCTCCTCAGTATTTATCCCAGGTTCGCCTGAAGAAGTTTAGAACAATTATAACAGCAGGTTCAGAAACAAATAAGATATTAGTAGAATCCAATCGTGACATACCTGTTTATTCCAATGACTATGGACCTACAGAAGCAACTGTTTGTGCAACTTACTGGAGGCATAGTACAGGCGATACAGTTCCTGACAGAATACCGATAGGAAAGCCGATTAACAATAAAAAGATATATATTCTTAATGGAGATAGAGCCTGTGGAATCGGAATCGTGGGGGAGATGTGTATTGTAGGAATTGGACTTGCAAGAGGTTATTTGAATATGCCTGAACTTACTGCAGAGAAATTTACCGACAATCCATTTGGTGAAGGAAAAATGTACAGGACAGGGGATCTGGCCAGATGGCTACCAGATGGAAATATTGATTATCTGGGAAGAATGGATGAGCAGGTTAAAATCAGAGGATTTCGAATTGAGTTAGGTGAAATTGAGAGCAGAATTTGTGAAATAGAACGAGTGAAAGAGGCGGCTGCAGTTGCATTGAGAGATAAAATGGGGGATCAGTATCTTTGTGTGTATGTTATTCTGAACGAAGAAACAGACACCAGAGAAATTACAGAAGCTTTGAGGCATAAGATTCCTGGTTATATGATGCCTTCTTGTATTATGAAGGTAGATCAAATTCCTCTTACGAAAAGCAATAAGGTGGATAAGAAGGCTCTGCCTAATCCAATATATCAGAGGAAGGAGGAGTACATAGCTCCAAGGACTCCAGATGAGAAAATGATTGCAGACGCATTTCAGGCTGTACTGGGAATTAAGAATATAAGTGTGACAGACAACTTTTTCGATTTGGGCGGGGATTCCATTAAGGCTATAAGAGTTACTTCGTATATTAGTAATGACAGAGTAAGCGTAAGAACAATTTTAAATGAAAGATCCCCCGAAAAAATAGCTGCTAAGCTTAAAGAGGTACGTACGGATGAAATGATGTTTCTTATGAATCAGGACCGGGCTAAGCAGGATTCCAAGCCTGCTGTATTTATGATATCATCCATTGAAGGATATGCTTCCATATTGAATAATATCGTAAAGGATATGAATTATGATGGCTTTATCTACGGCATAAATGATCCCAAATTCTATGTTACTGATATAAATAACTTGCAGAATTCATTTGACTATACCGTTGATGCAATATATGATGAAATATACAGGTTATTTAAAGATGGAGATATATTGGTCGGATATTCCTATGGAGCTAAATTACTGCCTTTAGTTGCGTATCTTTTGGAGAAATCAGGGAGAAAGGTTTCAAAGATATTTGTACTGGACACAGTTATTAACCAGCTTGAGGGCGGTATGATTGGAGAAGCAGAAAAGCTGGACTTGTCAAAATTGTATGTGGAACGATATTTAGGCAAAAAGTATAATTCAGAAGAATTCGGCAACTCCATAATATCTATATTGACAAAAATATCTGAAATTATGTCAGGTAACAGCAAAGCTGGATTTGAAACTATATACAAGGAACTGGAACGTGCTTTTGAGGTACATGTTTCCAACAACAAAAACAATGTAATATTTAGATCAAAGATACAGGCGGATATCATGGCTGTTTTCAGTAACACCATAATGAAATTAGAACCTGATAAATGTTTTGAATGGGCGGATTATACCAAAGGTAAGTTTGAATATGAGTTAATTGATTGTGAACATGGAGAAATTGTCAAAGAAAAGTCCAGACAGGTTTCGGAGTTTATTATGAACCATATTGATTTACCTTCTATTCATAACGGCAGTCAGAAATGATAGCTGCAATCAAAAGCCACATTGAGCTAATTGTCTCAATGTGGCTTTTTGTTGTGAGCTCGGCTGCGCACGTTTCTGGTAGAGGACTGGAGTTAATCCCTCCCTCCTACTTGATTTATATCTTAAATATTGATCTATTAATTTGATGTTATAATTGCTTTTTATTAAACACAGTAATAGAAAGAAATAATAGCACTCCTGACATAATGAGGGAGATAGTGATTGGTATGGCAAACTCAGATATAGTTACCGTGCCTGAAATCAGGTCGATATTTTTTGAAGACAAAAAGGACGGACTATAAGCTGATAATAGGTCTGTCATACCAAGAAGTGAAAAGATAAGGGTGATAACTAAAAGAAAAAGTATGCTGGCAAAAGCCTGTTGAAATAGTACGCACCCAAACATAAGTATGCATAGGTACAGCATGGCGGACATCCATAGAGCAAAAGCAGCAAATAGCAAATGTGACAGTTCCTCACTTGGCCAAAGATATGCGGTATAACCATAAGTAACCCCAAAACACATCCAAAAACTTACCGTCATAATTACTGCAATCGAAGAAAATTTTGACAATATAACAGCAGGGCGCGACAGTCCTTTTGTCAACATAATAGTAAGCGTCCCTTTTGTATACTCATTCGATAGGCAATTGCTAAATATGATTAGTGTCAGGCTTAGGCCCAAGGATGAAACATTCTTGTAAAACTGTGTCCATGATTCCAAAGCGGAAGGCTCTTCAATTATAATTTGCATATTTGGCGAAAAAGTTTTAATAAGCTCGGGCATAAATTTTGCTGAAAGCGGACCCATTACGCCAAAAATGAAGTACAAGCCAAGCATAAGTAGAAGTCTGTAATTCCTAGTATCCTCTATGAACTCCTTTTTTAGAAAAGCAATATAACCACTCATTGTATCACCTCCAAGAATAAATTTTCAAGAGATGGTTCTACAATCTCAATTTTTGAAGGACATAAGCTTGCTTCAGCGAGCACTGAAATAACAGTATGCTGTATGTGTTCTATATTCGAGCCGTGTATAATGATCTCTGTATTGTTTTTTTCTGAATGAGCCAATAAAGGTACTATGCGATTGTCAGATGTAAATTTCTTAATGTCCTCACTCCTGGTAAACTCTAATAAAAGACTATCCCGTTTATGTAAGGTCTTAATTTCTGACAGTGTTCCGCAGACTGCAATGTGGCCGTTATGCAGAGCAGCAACATGATCACAGATTCGTTCTACATCCGATAGAATATGTGTTGAGAAAATCACAGTTGTTGATCCTTTGATTTTTTGCAGAATATCTAATATTTCTTTTCGGCCAACAGGGTCAAGGGCGCTGGTTGGTTCGTCACAGATCAATAGTTTCGGGTGTGATAATAAGGCCTGTGCTATGCCAAGTCGTTGTTTCATCCCCCGGGAAAAACCACTCATTCGCTTTTTTACGCCGTCAAGTCCTACAAGGGACATAAGTTCATTGCTTCGGCTTCTTGTTTCCTCTTTGGACAGCCCACTAATTTCTCCACAAAGGGCAAGGTATTCCAGTGGCCTCATATAGTTATAGAACTCCGGTACATCCGGTAAATACCCAATTTGCTGGTTTGTTTTTATATGACCATAAGTCACAGTCTCGCCGCAAACCGTAATTTTTCCACTGTCGGCTTTCAGCAATCCCAGCACCATTTTCATTGTTGTTGTTTTACCAGCACCATTTTGTCCGATAAAGCCGAAAATAGAGCCCTCTGGCACAGTAAGGTTAAGGTCATCTATCACTTTTTGTGCACCAAAACTCTTTGATAACTTGTCGATAGTCAGAATGCTCATTCCTCGTCACCTCTTCCGAAAACAAAGTAAGCAATTGGACCTATTATTTGAATAAACAACACAATAAGTATCCACATGATTTTATTGCCAAAACGATAGTTTGGATGCTTTAGTACATGAATTAAAGCAATAATTGCAAGACCAAGCTCCACAACGATAAGCGGAATAAAAAGTGGTAAACTGTCTTTTAAAATATCCATATTATAATCCTCCAAGCAGTATTTTTATTTTAATTAATACCATTTATATCACTATGAAAATAATATCATAATGATAATAAAAGGTCAATAAAATTCCCAAATTACTAGAAGAATGAAATTCTGGAGTTTGAGAATATTTACTTATATGTTTCAGGCGGTGTGATAATTAAACCAATGGTTCGTAGTTTTCTGTCTGAGGTAGGCAGATTATTCTGCAACGGCTCAAGTATTTTGGCATATTGCTCCAAAACTGATGTCAATTCTTCATCTGTTGCATAAATTGGTACAAGTGAAAAACCAGATTTGTCTTCTATAATATTGATATCCGTCTTTTTACAATACTCGTGAAACTGCTTGGTAAAGCCAAGGATATACTGAATAAACATTTGCATGTAAGCATCGCCAGAATTTGAATCTAGTTTTACTTGTATGCTTTCAGCTAAATCAGGAGTAAGGGCATAAGTTTTTTCTATTGTTCCCCTAATTTGATTTTTTTCGACAACCTTCAAAATGTTATCATCTGTCATTTGCTTTAAGTAGCGATATAAGGTGGCTTGTGCTATGTCCTTATATTTTTGGGCAAGTTGTTTTGCCGTCACCCGGCCAGCTGAGTGAATTTCCATTATTAATTTACATTTTACCGGATGTGTAAGGGAGTCCATGATTTTTTGTTTCATAATATGCCTGCTTCCTTTGTGGTTTGTGACAATATTATCACTATGATAATAAAAAGTCAATGGATTATGGTATCTTTGAGGGATTTTTAAACATAGATCAAAGTTATAAAAACAACTTTCATTACATGGAAATTTGTGACATAATAAAACCATGGAGATTGAAATAAAAAATTAATTACGAAAATATCCAATGTTTTTGAAAGGGGGATTTATTATGGGGAAAATACAACTATTCTGTTTACCCTATGCGGGTGGCTCCAGTCATATTTATTTTGAGTGGAAGCATAAATTAGCATCCGATATTGAAGTTGTTCCAATTGAATATAAAGGACATGGGCGTTTGTATGGGGATAAGTTTTATGATAGCATCGATGATGCAAGTTCTGATATTTGTAAGAAGATTGCATCTAAAATCGAGGGAGACTATGTAATATATGGTCATAGCCTCGGGAGTATTCTCGCATTTGAAACAACATATAAATTATTGCAATCTGGAAGCAAAATGCCGAGCAAAATTATTTTAGCCGGAATCAGACCACCACATTTAATTTATAAGGATAAAAAATATACACATCTTCCAAAAGAAGAGTTCATGAAAAAAGTTATTATGATGGGGCAGACTTCTCAAGAAGTGCTGGATAATAAAGAATTACTTGATTATAGCTATGAAATATTACTGGCTGATTTTAAGATAATTGAGATGTATAATCCTCAAAGCTTTCCAGTTAAACTCGATATTCCGATTGTAGTTTTGTCTGGTGACCGGGATGAAGAATCTCCTGAGGTGGATATGAGGGAATGGAGTAATTATACCTCGAAGATTGCCGAATTTTACATATTGGAAGGAAATCATTTTTTTGCATTTGATCATAATCCTTCTTTTTTTCAGTTTTTAGATGATAGAATAAAGAGAAATTGACCGTATTTCCTTTACTGGGCTATTTCATAAGGTTGATTGTATCAAAAATATAGTTCAAGGACGCTGTTATGGTCGATGTTTGATAATAGGCCATTGTATTACTTATAGTTTCACTATCTACTATAACAAAGTAGTGAACCATCATCGAGGTATATATCGTTACCAAGTGTATGGGTCAGCCTCACTTTACCAGATGAAACAGACTACAGCGGGAGGAAATTGAGGAAGGCAATATCGAGATATTTTCCCAATATATGTAATGTGGATACTCTGGATTGGAAAACAAGAAATACAAGTAAAACAGTAAATGCTGTGTTAAGTCACGTGAAGGACGGAGATATTGTCCTCATGCATGAGTTATATTCCCAGACAGGAGCGGCGGCTTTAGAAATTATTCCAAAGCTTGCAGCAGCAGGATATCAGATGGTTTCAGTTAGTGAGATGGCACAATACCGGGGCGGAGTGGTTCCAGGTGGAGTATATTCTCAGTTTCACCGATAATTAATTTTTTTGGGGGCAGTATATGAAGGAAATCGTTACAGAGTGTTTGATAATACGCAGGTTCCAGCCAGAAGACTGGCAGGATCTTTATGAGTACCTATCCGATGAGGAAGTAGTCAGGTATGAGCCTTATGAGGTCCATACGATGGATCAGGCTAAGGAAACGGCAGTAAAAAGAGCGAGTAATGAATCATTTTATGGGGTCTGCTTAAAGAAAACAGGAAAGCTAATTGGAAACCTTTATCTTGGAAAAGCAGATTTTGATACATGGGAACTGGGCTATGTTTTTAATAGAAGCTATCAAGGCCAGGGGTTTGCATATGAAAGTGCAAAGGCACTTCTTGATTATGCTTTCCAACATCTAGGAGCAAGGCGTATCGTTGCAATGTGTAATCCCGACAATCATCGTTCATGGAAACTCATGGAACGCTTATCCATGAGACGGGAAGGGTTGTTGATACAAAATATATACTTCAAAAAGAATAAAGATGGAGAACCAATATGGGTCAATACTTATGAATATGGCATTTTAAAAGATGAGTGGTGTAATCTTTAAACATATAGTACTGATTAAGTAAAAACAGGTTCTAAATCCTTCGCCAAGGATTGGGAACCTGTTTTTATTAGAAGTAAATATCATTTTGATACATATAGGGCTCAGAGAGTATAATAATATTACCCTTTTAAACAGCGGGAATGGAATTCCAAACTGGATTCTCTTTATCTATTTCTCGTCACAAACCTGGAAGATATAAAACTTTAAATAGTAGGAGGTATCATCTCCGGTCCACAGAATAGGGTGATCGGCTGCCTGCGTGCGGTATTCTACCTGTCTAAGGCGCTTATGGACATTAGAAGCAGCTTCCCTGATTGTCTTTGTAAAAAGCTCAGGTGTCATAAAATGAGAGCAAGAACAGGTGGCTAAGTAACCGCCGTCTTTTACCAGCTTCATACCTCTTAAATTTATTTCACGATATCCCTTTACTGCATTTTTCAAAGAGTTCTTTGATTTTGTGAAGGCAGGAGGGTCCAGGATCACTACGTCAAACTTTTCTCCTTTTTTCTCCAGTTCCGGAAGAAGTTCAAAAACATCGGCACACTGGAAGGTTACACGGTCGGATAAATCATTTAAACGTGCATTTTCCGTAGCCTGAGCGACTCCAAGTTCAGAAGCATCCACTCCCAAAACTTCAACAGCTCCGGCAATTCCTGCATTTAAGGCAAAGGAACCGGTGTGAGTAAAGCAGTCTAATACTCGTTTTCCTTTGCAGATGGGATGCATGGCGAGACGATTGTACTTCTGATCCAGGAAAAATCCTGTTTTTTGACCGTCCTCAACATCTACCACATATTTCACACCATTTTCCACGATTTCAACTTTTGTATCAAATGGTTCGCCGATAAATCCCTTTACTCGCTCCATACCTTCCTGGAGGCGGACCTTGGCATCGCTGCGTTCATAGATACCTCGGATTTCAATTCCATCTTCTTTTAAAATACGTTTTAGAGTTTCTAAAATAAGAGGCTTTAAACGGTCAATACCAAGAGCGAGAGATTCTACCACCAATACGTCAGAAAACTTGTCCACAACAATGCCAGGAAGAAAGTCTGCTTCTCCAAAGATCACGCGACAGCTATGAGTATCTGATGTGGTCTTACGGTATTCCCAGGCATTTCGAACTCTCATCTCAATAAATTCTTCGTTGATTTCTGTATCTTTTTTCCGAGTCATCATACGAACGGTGATTTTTGAGTTGGTATTTATAAAGCCTTTACCAAGAATATAACCGTCAAAATCCTCTACGGTAACAATATCTCCATTGGTGAAGTCACCGGTAATGGTATCGATCTCATTATCAAAGATCCACATACCTCCAGCTTTTAAGGCGCGGGCCTCTCCTTTTTTAATTTTAACAATTGCTGATTCCATAAGCAATTACTCCTTTTTCTTAATTAGATTCGATTTAATGCAGTAAGAAGCCGATATAACGGCGAAAACAAGATGAGGGACAGAACAAAATTACCGATTCCATGTACGATGTCAAAGGGAATTCCGGCAGTCCACCAGACAAAAGCCGCACCAGGACCTGCGAGTACCAGGTAGGATAAGGCGCAGAATAAACCAAAGAGCATACCAAATATTCCAGATAAGATGGATATGACAAATGGCTTTGGTGGAGTTACTCTGATAAAGAGAAATACTGCGGCTGGAAGAATCGGCCATACATAAAGGTAGGAAAACCACCACAACCCAAACCCATAAACAAGTCCCTCCAATACAATAAACACGTACAGGATCAGCCATACGTGTTTTTTAAATACCAGAGTATATAAAATCAGCAGCAGGGAGACTAACTCCACGTTACTGATCCAGGCAAGACTTACCTGGCTGACAAATAAAATTGAAGCAAGCAGAGCATCTCGTACCAGCTCATTGGTCGTCAGTTTGGGAAGGGGTTTCATGGCTTTGCAGCCTCCTCTTTTGCAGAGGTATACTGAAACGTATATGTTTCCTTATCCTTTATAGGTTGCTGGCTAATTCCATAACTGCAAGGCTCCCCATCCAAAAGAATAGCCCAGTAGGCATGGTCCTTTTGATAATCGGCGCTTGTCCCATTGATGGAAGTTATCATAAGACCAAATTCGTCGCTTTTGTTTCCTTCTATCTTAAGATCAGGAATGGACTCAGTGGCCTCCAGCAGAAATTGAGCTTCCGTGGTGGTCTCATAATGCTCTTTCGTTCCATCTTCATATGCGACATCAATGGAAATACTCTTTGTTCCTACCATGGTAACTGGTCTTGTCAGACTGTATATAACGAGCAGTAGTGTTAAAACTGCAATAGCAGCAAAGCCTCCCAGTAAGGGAGAAAGCTTAATATGTTTATTCATAGATGGCTTACTTCCTTTGTTTATCTTTCATGCATGAATTAGTATAGCATAGATACATAGAGGGCCGCAAGTTCAGAATTTCCATCTTTTCTTAAGATTCCCATTGATGTATAATAAAGAAATACTTCTAACAAAAGGTGGATAACTATTATGATAAAAGAAACATTAGTGGAAGAAATAAAAAATTGTGAAAAACTATTAATTGGAATCGGGGAAGAGTGGAAATCCCAGGAAGCCGAAGACATACAGGTTCTTTATGATAAACTTTTAGAATTGATTCAGAATAAGGATTATTTTATTGTAACTACGGTAACAGATGGAGAGATCAGGAAATCATCCTTACACCAGAAAAGAATCGTAGCACCTTGCGGCAATGTAACCTGGAGACAGTGCTCCAAATCATGTACAAAGGATATCTGGGAGCAAGGAGAAATCCCAGATGATATCTGCCCTCACTGTGGACAACCGCTTACAGGGAATACCATACAGGCGGAGGATTACATCGAAGAGGGGTATCTTCCCCAGTGGAATGCTTATACCTACTGGCTTTCTGCTACCTTAAATAAAAGAGTGACTATTCTGGAACTGGGGGTAGGATTTCAGACACCTACCGTTATTCGATGGCCCTTTGAGAAAACAGCTTCTATTAATAATAAGGCTCATTTATACCGGATTCACGGCTCCTTTTCTCAATTATCCGACACAGTAAAAGGAAAAGCGGAATCCATTTCAGAAAATTCTTTAGAATTTCTTCGTAATTTATAGTTGTTTTTTGCGTTGTGCATTACAAGGGACTGTGCTAAAATGTTGAAAAAAGGCGTAAAGAGGTGGCTGCCATGATTGCGATTATTGACTACGATGCCGGAAATTTAAAAAGTGTGGAAAAAGCCCTGGTTTCCTTAGGTGAAAACCCTGTTATATCAAGGGATAAGGAAATACTCCTTTCTGCGGATAAAGTAATACTCCCTGGAGTGGGGGCATTTGGAGAAGCTATGGAAAAGCTTCATCAGTATGGACTGGTGGAAGTAATTCAAAAGGTGGCAGAAAAGGGGACTCCCCTTCTTGGAATTTGTCTGGGACTTCAGCTCTTTTTCGAAAGCAGCCAGGAGTCAGAAGGAGTCAAAGGCCTTGGGTTATTGCCAGGCAAAATCATTCGATTCCCGGAGACCCTTGGTTTGAAGGTTCCCCATATGGGTTGGAACTCTCTTAATATAAAGCCAGAAGCTAAACTTTTTAAAGGAATTCATTCTGGGGAATATGTTTACTTTGTTCATTCATATTATTTAGAAGCAGAGCGGCAATCCGATGTGGCAGCAACGGCGGAGTATGGTCTAACCTTTGGTGCCTCGGTGGAACGGGGAAATGTATTTGGCTGCCAGTTCCATCCAGAAAAGAGCAGTGATACAGGTCTTAAAATCTTAAAAAATTTCATTGAACTGACCTAAGGAGGAGCCGGATGCTGACGAAAAGAATCATACCATGCCTGGACGTGCATAATGGAAGAGTGGTAAAAGGAGTTAATTTCGTAGATTTAAAGGATGCTGGTGATCCTGTAGAGATTGCGGCGGCCTATGATAAAGCAGGAGCAGATGAACTGGTGTTTTTAGATATTACCGCTTCCTCAGATAACCGAAGCACCGTGGTGGATATGGTGCGCCGGGTGGCAGAGAAGGTGTTCATTCCTTTTACTGTTGGAGGAGGAATCCGAACCGTTGATGATTTTAAGATGCTCTTAAGAGAAGGCGCAGATAAGATTTCCATTAATTCTTCCGCACTTAATAATAAAAGGCTCATTTCCGATGCCGCAGATAAGTTTGGTCGTCAGTGTGTGGTAGTTGCGATTGACGCCAAAAGACGGGAAGACGGAAGCGGCTGGAGCGTCTATAAAAATGGTGGAAGGCTTGATACCGGACTTGATGCCGTAGAGTGGGCAAGAGAAGCAGACCGTCTTGGCGCCGGGGAGATACTCCTTACCAGCATGGATTGCGACGGTACAAAAGCTGGATATGACAATGAATTAAACCGTATCATTGCAGAGAATGTTTCCGTTCCAGTCATTGCCTCCGGGGGTGCAGGAACCATGGAACATTTTAAACATGCCTTAACAGAAGGGAAGGCAGATGCCGCACTGGCAGCTTCCCTGTTTCATTACAAAGAACTTGATATTATGGAATTAAAGGGGTATTTAAAGAATTCAGGGATACCCGTAAGGATTTAGATGCAAAGGAGAAAAAATGGGAGCAATTGAAAATGACTGGAAATCCCCCTTAAGTGAGGAGTTTAAAAAGCCGTATTACAGGGAACTTTATCAAAAGGTGAAGCAAGAATATGAATCAGGAAAGGTTTTCCCGGAACCTGATGATATATTTAATGCGTTTATGTTCACCCCTCTATCTAAGGTAAAGGCAGTGATATTAGGTCAGGATCCTTATCATAATCATGGTCAGGCACACGGTCTTTGTTTCTCCGTAAAACCTGATGTTGACATCCCGCCGTCTCTTGTAAATATTTATAAGGAACTAAGTGACGACTTAGGTTGTGAGATTCCAAGCCATGGCTATCTAAAGAAGTGGTCAGATCAAGGAGTCATGCTTTTAAATACGGTTCTTACGGTTCGCGCTCATGCAGCCAACTCTCATCAGGGAATTGGTTGGGAGAAGTTTACCGATGCAGCAATCCGTATCTTAAATGAAGAGGACCGGCCTATGGTATTTCTTCTTTGGGGTCGTCCAGCCCAGAATAAGAAAGCAATGCTTACAAACCCCAAACACCTCATATTGGAAGCGCCACATCCCAGTCCGCTTTCCTCATACCGAGGGTTTTTTGGTTGTAAACATTTTAGCAAGGCCAATGCCTTTTTAAAAGCCAATGGAGTTGAGCCGATCGACTGGCAGATCGAAAATATAAAATAAAGCAGAGGGTATGGAATGAATATTTTAGAGATTTTAAAAGTTCTGGTACTGGGAATTGTAGAAGGGTTTACCGAGTGGCTTCCAATCAGCAGCACCGGCCACATGATATTAGTGGATGAGATTATTCACCTGAGCCAGCCGGCAGACTTCAAGAACATGTTTTTGGTTGTGATCCAGTTAGGAGCCATACTTGCGGTCGTCGTATTATACTTTGATAAGCTAAATCCTTTTTCCCTAAAAAAGAAGCCGGCCCAGACAAAGGCCACTTTAGTTTTATGGAGCAAGATCATCTTGGCTTGTATGCCGGCAGCGATTATTGGATTCTTAGTCGATGATATCCTTGATGAATACTTAATGAATGGCTATGTGGTTGCGGCTACCTTAATTATCTACGGTGTGTTATTTCTGGTCATTGAGAACAGGAATCAATATAAGACCTTTGATGTGCAAAAGGTGGGAGATATCTCTTATCAGACAGCCCTCTATGTAGGTCTTTTCCAGCTTCTGGCTCTCATTCCTGGTACATCAAGGTCCGGTGCTACCATTCTTGGTGCCATGATATTAGGATGTTCTAGAGCGGCTTCTGCAGAGTTTTCCTTTTTTCTTGGAATCCCGGTTATGTTTGGCGCAAGTCTTTTAAAGGTTGTGAAATACGGATCAAACTTTAGTGGGTCACAGATAGTTTATCTGATCCTTGGTATGGTAGTTGCCTTTGTGGTTTCCATCTACGCCATCAAGTTCTTAATGGGATATATCAGACAACATGATTTTAAATTCTTCGGATACTACAGAATCGTGCTTGGAACTGTGGTGATTTTATATTTTGGCATATCAGCAGTGATTGGTCTATAAAAATAGAGTGAATGATGGAGGTTTCTACTCCCGTCATTCACTCTATTTTTGTATGTTAAAGTATTTTATACTAGTTCAGCAATCTCATAGAGCAGGCGTTCAGATGCCTCCCAGCCAAGACAAGGATCCGTAATGGATTTTCCATAGCAGCCATCCCCCACCTTTTGGGCACCGGGCTCGATGTAGCTTTCGATCATCAGTCCCTTAACAAGTGAGCTGATCTCTGCTGCATGTCTGCGACTGTGAAGAACTTCCTTGGAGATGCGGATTTGTTCCATATATTTTTTGTTGGAATTGGAATGGTTGGCATCTACGATGCAAGCTGGATTAGCCAGGTTGCGTCTTCCATACATTTCATGAAGCAGAAAAAGATCTTCAAAATGATAGTTTGGAATGCATTGACCATGTTTGTTGACTGCGCCTCTTAATATGGTATGAGCAAGAGGATTTCCACTGCTTTTTACCTCGAAGCCACGATATGTGAAATCATGGGCCTGTTGGGCAGCTACCACAGAGTTAAGCATAACGGATAAATCTCCGCTGGTAGGATTCTTCATGCCAACTGGTACATCACAGGCGCTGGAGGTGAGACGGTGCTGTTGATTCTCCACAGAGCGGGCGCCAATGGCGATATAGGACATAACGTCATCAAGATACGTTAAGTTTTCTGGATAAAGCATCTCGTCGGCTGTGGATAAGCCTGTTTCTGTTAAGACCTTCATGTGCATTCTGCGAATGGCGATCAGTCCTTCCAGCATGTCCGGTTTTTTCTCAGGATCTGGCTGATGGAGCATGCCTTTGTATCCCTCTCCCGTGGTGCGTGGTTTGTTGGTGTAAATTCTTGGAATAAGAATCAGTCTATCTTTTGTTTTTTCCTGTACTTTTGCAAGCCGGTTGACATAATCGGAAACAGAATCTTCGTTGTCAGCAGAACAGGGACCAATGATAACAAGAAATTTATCGCTTGCCCCGGTAAATACGTCGCTGATGGCCTGATCTCGTTCTAATTTAAGGGCTTTAAATTCAGTCGGAAGTGGATAGCTTTCCTTGATTTCTTCCGGGCTCGGCAGATGATTGATATAATGAAATCCCATAATGTCCTCCTGTGCATGTTTTGTTCTGTATTTTGCAGTATTATATAACAGATCCAAAGAAAAATCCAGTGTAGGTTTAAATTTTATCAATGTCTTATGGTAGGAGTGTTTCTTTTTGGCAAAGAATGGTGTATGATGATTAATAAAAATAGGAAAGGTGTTGAAAGAATGGTTAGATACTGGAGTTGGGAAGGCAACTACGTAGGTGTCCAGCAAAAGGACTATCTAGTTGCATGTGACGGTACCATCCTGGG
The DNA here is from genome assembly GCA_002478865.1 of Hungatella sp. UBA7603. Lineage (GTDB taxonomy): Bacteria > Bacillota > Clostridia > Lachnospirales > Lachnospiraceae > Lacrimispora. The sequence continues at coordinate 62,462 of DLJZ01000004.1, read as the reverse complement.
CAAGTTCTATGGAACGGAGATTTACAATCAGAATGGAAATTACATAGGAGAGCTGGGGAAAAACGAGAGGCTGATAAAGAACCTGAACAAGATCAATAACCACCGCCCGGCCTTTAGCTTTTATGTAAAAGGAACCATAACTGCTCCTTTCAAAAACAGCGCTTCTTATCCCATGATTTCGGGCTTTGCAGATTTTACCATATCTCAGACTTTATAGGCACATGAAAGACTTAACAAAAGGGAATCCTGCCAAAATAATGTTGACATTTGCTGTGCCAGTGGCTCTTGGCAATGTCTTTCAGCTTTTTTACAGCTTGGCAGATACCAGAATCGTAGGAAGTATCTTAGGGGAAAAGGCCCTGGCAGCAGTGGGGGCCACCACATCGATCAGTACTTTATTTATAGGTTTTTTATCCGGGCTCACCGGCGGTTTTGCACTTTTGACTGCAAAAAGCTTTGGAGCCGGGGATAAAGAGGGGATCAGGCGTTACTCCGCGGGAGGACTGTTATTAGGGACCCTGACCTCTCTTTTTCTGACCCTAATTTGCGTGGGAGGACTTCCGTTTTTCTTAGATTTATTAAACGTTCCGGTTGCGCTTCTTGCAGATGCAAAAGGATATATCAGAATTATTTTACTTGGAATGTTCATGACTATGTTATACAACGCATGTGCCAATATTTTACGATCCGTGGGAGATACCGTTGCTCCTCTTTTGTTTCTTATGGGCTCTAGCCTTTTAAACATATTTCTTGCCATTTTATTTGTGTATGATCTAAAGCTTGGAGTTTCAGGTGCTGCAATTGCCACCGTGATTGCCCAGTTAGTTTCTGCATTTTTATGTTTGTTTTATATGATGAAGCGTTATCCTGTGTTCCGGTTTCGCTTAAAGGATTTTAAGATTACCTTGGTGGAAGCAAAGGAACTATATTCTTCCGGTCTTTCCATGGCACTTATGATGTCACTGGTATTTTTTGGAACCCTGTCCCTTCAGCGGGTCATCAATACGTTTGGCATGGAAATTATCGTCGCCCATACGGCAGCTCGTAAATTAACTGAATTTTTTATGTTGCCTTTTTCTGTTATGGGAGTTACGATGGCTACTTTTTGTGGCCAAAATATGGGGGCTGGAAAAAAAGACAGGATTCGACTGGGGCTTAGATGTGCTCTGACCATTACCTGGATTTGGTCTGGAGGAATGATTTTATTAAGCTATACGGTAGCACCAATTTTGATAAAACTGGTAACTGGTACTGTGAATGGAGACATTGTTCATACCGCTACGTTATATTTAAGAATCAATTCTCTTTTTTATGTTGTAGCTGCTTCCATATCTATTTTTAGGAATGCACTTCAGGGAACTGGAGATCATAAGACACCGGTGGTATCAAGCTTTATAGAGCTTGTGGGAAAAGTAGCCATCGCCATGTTCCTGGCTCCTGCGCTCAGCTACCTGGGAATTATGGTAGCGGAACCCATTGTGTGGGTATTGATGGTAATTCCACTGGCAGTAAAAATTAAAAAAATAGGAAGGGAAGTAGAAGATGAAAGACCAACAAGAGCTTGTGACCTTAGAAGAGATGCTGAACTTCCGTGAAGAAAAAGTTTGGCTACAAAGTAAGTTTAAAGAAGCACACAAGGATTCTGTAATTGTAGCGATCGGTATGAACATTCCAGGTCCGAGAAAAACTTCCCCTGATATTATGAAAGCATTTCAGGCGGGTGGACAAGCAATCTTCGACTCCTTGCAGGAGCAAAAGATTCTGGTGGAAGAAGAAATGGAAATCATAAAAAAAGAGGGCTGCTTGAAAATACTAGCAGTAAAAAGTGAAGATCCCTTATTAATAAAAAAAATCATGATAGATATAGAAGAAACTCATCCATTAGGAAGGCTTTTTGATATTGATGTTTATGATAAATCTGGAAAAGGAATGAGCAGAGAGCAGCTTGGAACAACAGTTCGCAGATGTCTGCTTTGCGGTCAGGAAGCAAAAGCTTGTGGTCGCAGCAGGAACCATACGATAGAAGAATTATATAAGCGAGTCGAGGACATAATAAAATCATGGCTGTTAGAGGTGCGTTGAATTAATTGTCAGATAATTGTTGGTATATTGGGCTGTAAATTTGATGTTTTCAGAAAAAAACATTGAGTTTACAGCACTTTCTGTCTTAATAAATTTTAAGATTCCTTTTTCCCCTAATTAAGATTTCAACTTTATAATGAAAGCATACGAAAATAAAAGGGAGGCTTTAAGCAAAATGGAGATAACAAAACCAGCCTTGGCAGGTACATTAGAATCAAGTGACTGTCAGGTAACCGTAGAACCGGGCGATGGTAAGATCGACTTTGCTCTGGAAAGCGCAGTAATAAACCAGTACGGAAATCAAATCCGTAAAGTGGTTATGGAGACTCTTAATAATTTAGGCATTAACAATGTAAAAATTGCTATTGTTGACAAAGGAGCCCTGGATTGTACCATTAAGGCACGTGTTGAAGGTGCGGTAAGCCGTGCCACAGATCATTTTGAGAATAATCTTTGGGGAGGCACAGGAAAGTAATGAATCCGAATAAGAAACGGCTTAGAAGAACCATGATGTTTTTAAATGCCCAGAAACCAGGCCTTGTAAAGGATCCTTATATCTACAATCCAGATTCTATTATGTTGGATTTAGAGGATGCGGTAGCAGAGAATCAGAAGGACGTAGCAAGATTTTCTTTATATCATGCATTAAAGGAAATTGATTATAGAGGATGCGAGCGTGTTGTTCGTATCAATGGATTAGATACCGCTTATTGGAAAGAAGATATCCGCTGTGCAGTTGCAGGTGGCTGTGATGCGATCCGTATTCCAAAGACAGAAACCCCAGAAGAAGTTCGCGCAGTAGAAGCAGAGATTGCTATGGCTGAGAAAGACTTTAATATTCCTGTAGGAAGAACTCTTATTATGGCAGCAATCGAGTCCGCAAGAGGTGTTATGAAGGCACTTGATGTCTGCGAATCTTCCGAAAGACTTTTTGGTATTGCATTGTCCGGTGGAGATTATACCAAGGACCTACAGACCCGTATTACTGGAACCGGAGTTGAATTAATGGGTGCCAGACAGAACATGATCATTGCAGCAAGAGCAGCAAAGGTTCAGTGTTTTGATACGGTATTTACTGATCTTGATAATATGGACGGATTCCGTAAAGAAGTTGAAACCATTCATTTGATGGGCTTTGATGGTAAATCAATTGTCAATCCACGTCAGATTCCGGTTGTACATGATATATTCACCCCAACCCAGAAGGACATCATTTTTGCAGAGAAAGTTGTAAAAGAGATCGAAGACAAGAGGGAAAAGGGCATAGGCGTATTTACCGTAGATGGAAAGATGATAGATATTGCATTCTATGACGGAGCGAAGAGAACCATAGAGCTGGCCAAGGCCTCCGGTGTGTATAAAGGAGAGTTATAAGATGATTAATGCAGTAGGCAGAGATATTCCAGATGAAATCTTAAAGCAAACAGGAAAACAACCCTTTATGGGAAACCATCATTTTGATGGATATGAATATAAAAAAGATGGCCCTGTTACAAAGTGTGTCATTAATAATACTGAAAGCAAGATGGTTGATAACATTCGTGAAGTGCTAGTGAAGTGTGGCATTAAAGATGGTATGACCCTTGGCTTCCATCATCACTTTAGAGAAGGTGATTACATTGTAAACATGGTTATGGAGCAGGTTCATAACTTAGGGATCAAAGATATCACTATTTGTGCAAGTTCTCTTGGAAAGGCTCATGATCCACTTTTAGAATACATTGAGGATGGCACCATTGTTGGAATCCAGTCTTCCGGTGTAAGAGGAAAAATTGGTCAGGCTATTTCTGAGGGTAGATTAAAGGGACTTGCTATCATGCGTTCTCATGGTGGAAGAGTTCGTGCGATTGAGTCTGGTGAAGTAAGAATTGATATCGCATTTATCGGCGCTCCAACCAGCGATGATTATGGTAACTTACGTGGTATCGGTGGAAAATCTAACTGTGGTGTTCTTTCTTATTCCATGGTTGATGCAGATTATGCAGATAAGGTAGTTGCTATTACTGACTGTCTTGTTTCATTTCCAAACTTCCCAGCTCATATCTCTATGACAAAAGTGGATTATGTAGTAGTAGTAGACGAAATTGGTAATCCAGATAAGATTGCAACTGGAGCAGCAAAACCAACCAGCGATATGCGTAAGCTTATGATGGCTGATTACTGTACTGAGTTCGTTGTAAATGCACCTTACTTTAAAGATGGATTTTCCTATCAGACTGGTGTCGGCGGTGCTTCCATAGCATCTACCGTTTCTCTTGCTAAGGTTATGAAGGAAAGAAATGTACGTATGCGTTTCGGCGTGGGCGGTCTGACTAAACCTATGTGCGATCTCTTAGAGAATGGCCAGGTTGATGCACTTTTAGATACTCAGGATTTCGATTTAAGTGCAGTAGAATCCGTTATCAATACAAAGCATTTCCGTATCAGTGCAGGCGAATACGCAGATCCTTTTAACAAAGGAGCTGTTGTTAATAAATTGGATTATGTAATCCTTGCTGCTTTAGAGGTAGACGTTAACTTTAACTGTAACGTAGTAGTAGGTTCTGATGGTGTTGTTACTGGCGCTCAGGGTGGACACCCAGATACAGCAGCTGGTGCAAAATGTACCATCGTAATTTCTCCTCTGATTCAGGGAAGAATTCCTGCAATCTGTTCTAACGTAACAACTGTTACAACACCTGGTGAATCCATTGACGTAGTTATTACTGATTATGGTATTGCCATCAACCCTAAGAGACAAGATCTGATTGAGTGCATGAAAGAAGTTGATCTTCCATTCAAGACAATTGAAGAGTTGAGAGACATCGCTTATTCTATCGTTGGGGAGCCAGAGCGCGTGCAGTTTGATGATAAGGTAGTGGGTATCATCGAAGGCCGTGACGGTACCATCATGGACGTTGTGCGCAAAATTAAGAAATTCGAATTTTCAGAGGCTTAAATATGCAGTTCTGTTCAGGGACAGATATGGAAAAAAACTATAAAAGTGCCGAAAGAATCGGAACGATAGCATACCGGGCTTTATTGGAGGAGGTTTATACCTCCCCCAAGCCTGGCCTGGTAGATTTATATTCCAATGGCGCCCATAAGGATATGGATGTATCCACTTTTGAGCGAAGTGCGGACGCTCTTAAACCGTATTTTTCAGCCATGGCTCTAGAAGGCATAAAGCACAAGGAAAACCCGAAAACGATATTTTCTAATATCAGAGGGCTTGGGCTAGAGGCTGAACAGGCTATGTTCCGTGCAACTGCTGGTGTAAATACTCATAAGGGACTGATTTTTAATATGGGAATACTTTGTGCGGCTGTGGGGGCTTGCATGGAGGAAGATGATACCGTTAACTTAGATTCTCTGATGGAAGTAGAGCAAGCTATGGTGCGGGAGACCTTATTAAAAGAAGTTTATGGGATGCGTGACTTTACCAGCAACGGGGAAAAGAATCTGAAAAGATACGGTACAATGGGTGCTAGAGGAGAGGCTATAAGCGGCTACGAATCCATACGCATGATCTCTCTCCCGGTGATGCTAAAAGGTCGATCGGAAGGAAGAGAATGGAACCTGATTAAGCTTCAGACCTTATTTGCCCTAATGAGCCAAGTAGACGATTCCAACATCATAGCAAGGCATGATCCTATTGTTTTAAAAGAGGTTCAGGAAATTGCTAAGGAATTTATCTCTGAGGGCGGGGCATATCAGGAAGAAGCGGTATCTATGTTAAAAAGTATGGATCAGGAATTTATAGAAAGAAATATCAGTGCAGGAGGATGTGCGGATCTTCTTGCTGTCACCATATTCCTGACAGAACTGATGTGTCATCAACCGAAGAAATGTCCGGATGAGATTTTGTTTTCTAACTAAAAAATGCCAGAGGCCTATGGGATAAACCGGTATCCTAGGCCTCTGACTGTAACAATGTGGGCCGGCTTTTGCCGGTCTTTTTCAATTTTACTACGAAGGCGGTTAATGTAGACCATGATGGCGTTATCATCAATGGCAATGCTGTTTCCCCACACATGTTCGTAGATCATATCTTTTGTAAAAACCTGATTGGGACGTTTGATAAAAAGAAGCATCAAACTGCTTTCCTTAGAAGATAAAACAATCTCTTCCCCATTTTTATAAAAACGCATGGTGGAAGTGTTGTATGAGAAAGGCCCGCATTCGATCAGCTCAGAGCTGTCTAATATCTGGTTTTTGTTCCTGCGAATTAACGCTTTCACTTTAGCGCCAAGAACCAAAGGGCGAAAAGGTTTTGTAATATAGTCGTCAGCACCAAGTGAAAGTCCGTAGAGAGAATCGTAATCCTCGTTTCTTCCACTGACGATCATGACAGGGGTCTGGTCTCCCTGGCCACGGATTCGCTTAATGACTTCAAAGCCTTCCATGTCCCCTAGCATAACATCCATAAGGATGATATCATAGGAATGGTTTTTTAATAAATTAAGCGCCGCGAGGCCGCTGTCTGCGACTGTGGTTTCCAGATCGTTGCTGTGCATGACTTTCTCAAGCAGCTTGTAAACAGCTGGATCATCATCCACAATTAATACTTTATCAGACATAGATTCCCCCAAAATTAAATTTTTTGTAGAAATATATCGAAATTACTCTAAAAATATTATAGTATTAACCTGGAGACAAGTCAATGATGAAAAGACAAACGAAGGGAATATTGATGAAGATTTTAATGGAAATTAAAAAATACAGAGCAATACTCATGTCTTTGGCTATGACAATTGTGCTAGGTGTCTTTTCCTGTTTGGTGTTTAGTATATGGAAAGAATACAAAGAGGCGATCATAGACAATCAAAAAAAACAGATGCTTTTAACCACCCAGAGTATGGGAGATAATTTAAAAGCATTCATTGAGGGATATCAGGCTGATATAAATTCGCTCTATGCCATGGAGGAGGAGAATTACAAAAGAACAGGTTTAAAAACATGGGATGTGCTGGAGGAGTATGTGAATTATCATACCCGATATGTTTACGATGCAATCCTGGAGGATAAAAATGGAAAGTTATTAAAAAGTATCCATGGATTTGGTGTAAAGGAAACTTATTCAGTCACAAACATTGATAGTGATATGAGCTTCCGCCAGTGTAAACTGGAAAACGGGGAAATGTATCTCTTGATTAAAAAGAATTTAGACGATGGGACTTCTGTTTCTATCTTAATTGACAACAAAAGTTATAATGATACACTGGTTTCCAATATACGCGTGGGTACCAATGGCTATGTACTTTTAAAGGATTCCATAGGTACCATACTGACGCACCCACAGAAAAGTCAGTGGGGAATCAATGTTATTAGTGGAAGAGAAGTGATGTTCCCCAATGCAGATCTAACTAGCTTACAGCAGATGATTGATCGGCAAAACAGAGGAGAGACAGGAGTCGCAGAGTATTATTCCTACTGGTGGGAAGATCCTGGCGTACCAAAAGTTAAGAAGATCAGTGCATTCTGTCCTGTGTATATCGGGGAAGGTTTTCTGGTCATGAGTGCAGTCATTGATTATAATGATATTTATGTTCCGGTTGCTACTGGATTTTTTAAGCTTGGACTTGTGTCCGTTGGAATTGTAGCAGTTGTTCTTGGTATGGTATTTTACATTGGAGCCTTATGGCTTCAAAAGAGAAAGGACCGGGAAGAGATTGACTACCTCATAGAGCTTAACAACATTCTGGAGGAGATGCACCAGAGTGAAGAGACCATTGCTCATCAACAAAGACTCCAAATCATGGGTACCATGACCGGAGGAATTGCGCATGAATTCAATAACCTGCTGACACCCATCATGGGTTATGCAGAGCTTTTAATGTTGGAACTGGAAGATGGATCAGACAGCTATGACAATGCAATGGAGATATACGATGCTTCCGCTAAGGCGAAGGAAATCATTCAGCAGATATCTTCCCTGAGCAGAAAAAACATGGAGACAGCATACAAATCGGTGGATGCAGGCAAGGTTCTTCGCAGGGCAGCTAAAATGGTTACTTCTGTTTGTCCCCCCAATGTCAAGGTGGAGGAAGCCATCTATTTAGAAGAAGAGCGTTTTCTTGGAAATGAAACACAGATGAATCAGGTGATTTTAAATATTTGTGTAAATGCCATTCATGCCATTGGTCACAGAGAAGGAAGAATTCATATCAAAGCCTGCCGTGTTATGCCTTATGAATTAGAGCAGTATAAACAATCTTCAGTATCGGGAGAATGGGATTCTTATATTAGGATTGATATTTCCGATAATGGAGAAGGTATGAGTGAAGAAGTATTAAAGCAAATTTTCGACCCATTCTTTACCACGAAGAAAAATGGAGTGGGAACTGGACTTGGCTTATCTTTAGTAGAACAGATTATACATTCCCACAAAGGCCATATATTCGCAGAAAGTACAGCGGGTATCGGCAGTGTGTTCCATGTCTTCTTACCGGTAAATGAACATAAGGCCCAGGAAGCCAGCCAGTCTATGGAGTCAGAACGGGATGGCGCTTTAAGACTTCTTATTATCGATGACAACCCAAAAGTTCTTAAACTATTGGAAAAAAGCTTTAGCAAACTTAAAGTAACCATATTCTCATGTATGAATTTTGAAGAAGCCAGGAAAACTTTAAAGGAGCAAGAGGTTGATGCTGTTATCAGTGAGCAGTATGTTGCAGGAAAGAGCGGTGCAAATTTCTGTATGTCATTAAAAGGAGCTTACCCCAGACTGATTCGCATTATTATGGCAGATCGGGTGACAAAGGAAATCGTAGAAGCGAAGCAACGTAAAATTATTGACGAATATATTGATAAACCAGTATCAGATTCAGCGATACTAAAGGCAGTGAAAAACTGCATTGAAAAACCATAAACAAAGTAAGTTATAAAAAAGCAAGGTGCAAAGATAACAAATTTCTTGTAGATTAGTTGGTATTTATTGACAATAACCCAGTTGGCACGGTATATTAAAAAGAAGCGTATCATACCGGCACGTTTCCAGTTAAAATGAAAGTTCCGGGAAAGAAAGCTGGATTAGCATTAAATCAAAAAAAGTTCCAATAGGAGAAACAGATGCAGAAAGAATATTTAATGGAATCCGATGATGTACTAGCAAAGTTAGATACATCACACCAAGGGCTAACAGATGCCCAGGTCGCGGAAAGACAGTCAAAGTACGGAATGAACAAGTTAACAGAAGGAAAGAAGGAAAGTCTCTTTCGTAAGTTTTTAAAAGAGCTTGCGAACTTTATGACCATTATCCTGATTATAGCAGCTTTTCTTTCAGGAGCAACTTCCCTTTATGTAGGCGAAAGTATGATCGATACGTTCATCATTTTGCTGGTGGTCATTATCAATGCAGTGCTTGGAGTATACCAAGAATCCAAAGCAGAATCAGCCATTGAATCCTTACAAGAGATGGCAGCCGCAACCACAAAGGTGATTCGTCATGACAAACTTCTTGTGGAACGGTCTGAAGAACTGGTACCAGGTGATATCATCTTATTGGAAGCGGGAGACTCCGTTCCTGCAGATGCAAGAATTCTGGAATGCGCCAGCTTAAAAGTAGAGGAAGCAGCACTTACTGGTGAATCCTTATCCGTATCTAAAACTGAATCTGTGGTTGGAGGCGGCTCATCAGAAGTTGCACTTGGCGACAGAAAGAACATGGTCTATACCGGTTCTACCGTAGTTTACGGCAGAGCAAAAGCAGTTGTATGCTATACGGGTATGGAAACAGAGATCGGCCATATTGCAGATGCCTTAAACACAGCAAAAGACGAAGAGACACCTCTCCAGATTAAGCTGAACCAATTATCAAAAATTCTATCCATTCTGGTACTAGCCATCTGCGGACTGATGTTTGCAATTAACTTAACCAGACTTGGACTTTCCGGCAAAGGAATCCACTTACAGGAACTCATTAATACCTTTATGATTGCCGTGTCATTGGCAGTTGCTGCAATTCCAGAAGGACTAGCAGCCGTAGTTACCATCCTTTTGTCCATTGGTGTAACCAAGATGTCAAAGAAACGGGCTATTATCAGAAAGCTGACCGCAGTAGAGACTCTTGGATGTACCCAGATTATTTGTTCCGATAAGACAGGAACTCTTACTCAGAATAAGATGACCGTTGTGGAACATGCGACTGACGATGAAACCATGCTGATGACAGCCATGGCACTTTGTTCTGATGCAGAGTTAGACTCAGATACCAAAGATGCAGTGGGAGAGCCTACCGAATGTGCTCTTGTCAACGATGGTTATAAGCATGGTCTGAATAAGACAGAACTTAAGAAGTCCTATATCCGTATCGGGGAAGCTCCCTTTGATTCTGTGAGAAAGATGATGTCAACGGTCCATAAAAAAGAGGACAATACCATCCTGCAGTTTACAAAAGGTGCTCCAGATGAAGTTTTAAAACGTTGTACCAAAGCTTATATCGGTGGCGTAGAAGTGGAGATGACAGATGAGATCCGAAAGGATATCCTTCACTCCAACAAATCTATGGCAGATAAGGCACTCCGTGTTCTCTGTGGCGCGATGAAGGTTTGGGATGGCCAGCCAGCTTCTTATGAACCAGAGATATTAGAAAGTGACCTGGTGTACTTAGGACTTTCCGGTATGATCGATCCAGTACGTCCGGAAGTAAAAGAGGCCATTAAGGAATGTCAGGCAGCCGGAATTCGCCCGATTATGATTACCGGTGACCATAAAGACACTGCGGTAGCCATTGCAAAGGAACTTGGAATTCTTGATAGTGAGGAAATGGCAATAACAGGTGCGGAGCTATCTAAAATATCCGATGAGGATCTGTTAAAGACAATTCAAAATTATTCTGTTTATGCCAGAGTACAGCCTGAGCATAAAGTTCGCATCGTGAAAACTTGGAAAAAGCTTTCAAAAGTAACGGCTATGACTGGTGATGGTGTTAATGATGCACCTTCTATTAAAGAAGCTGATATCGGTGTTGGTATGGGAATCACTGGAACCGATGTAACAAAAGATGTTGCCGATATGGTTCTTGCAGATGACAACTTTGCTACTATTGTATCTGCAGTAGCAGAGGGACGTCGTATCTATGATAACATCAGAAAAGCCATTCAGTTTTTATTATCTTCTAACTTGGCAGAGGTTATCGCTGTATTCGTTGCAAGCTTGTTAGGATTTACAATTTTAAAGCCGGTTCATTTATTATGGATCAACTTGATCACAGACTGTTTCCCAGCGATCGGACTTGGTATGGAAGCGGAAGAAGCTGACATCATGAAAAGAGCGCCAAGAAATCCGAAAGATGGCATATTCTCTGATGGAGTTGGAGGCGAAACTTTTTTCCAGGGTGTTGTGATTGCACTTCTTACTTTGCTGGCATACTTTGTAGGTCATTATATGGAAAGTGGAGTGTGGGAGGTTGCCGAAAGTGCCGACGGTATGACAATGGCATTCTTATCTCTTTCCTTGCTTGAGATGTTCCACTCCTTTAATATGCGTTCCAGAATAGATTCTGTTTTTAAACTTAAGACTAAAAATGTATTTTTAACTGTGTCTCTTTGTGCTTCCTTTATCTTAACAACTGCTGTTATTTATGTACCATTTTTAAGAGAAGCATTTTCATTTGAGCATATTTCGTTTAAAGAATATATCGCCGCTGTAATTATTTCTGTATCAATCATTCCAATTATGGAAATAGTAAAGATAGTTAAACGGAGATAATTCATAAAAGTGTAATTAAGAATTATTACAAAAATCTAAAAAAAATATTAAATCTTACAAAATTTTAAGTAAGTTTTTATTACTCTTTAAGAATCCCCGTTTAATATGGATACATGATACTTATGAATCAATAATAAAAGGGGGATCATTTAAGATGATTACTATTTTAGCATGGCTTATGATAATCGTATTCTTAGGATTAGTCATGACCAAGAGGTTACACCCATTTACGGCACTTATTAGTGTGCCACTGGTATTCTCACTTATTGGTGTATTTACCGGAGTTATGAAGGAACCAATTGCCAAATTCCTTGAAAAGGACGCTGCTGATTCATTATCGATTGGTGATCAGATCGTGGCTCTTGGAAAGATGTCCCAAGACGGACTGGTAAAGAGTTCTAAAACAGCATTCATGTTACTTTTCGCAATTCTTTTCTTTTCCATTATGTTGAATGCTGGTCTGTTTGATCCGATCGTAAACACGGTTATCCGCATTGCAGGTGGTGACCCAGTTAAGGTTTTAGTCGGAACTGCAATCGTAGCTGCAGCTGTTTCCTTAAACGGTGACGGTACAACTACAACACTTATTTGCTGTACAGCGTTTATCCCGATTTACAAAAAGCTCAACTTAAAGATGCTTTATCTGGGCGTTTTGATTATCCTGATGAACACAATTATGAACTTACTCCCATGGGGAGGCCCAACGGCTCGTGCTATGTCAGTTATGGAAGTAGAAGGCGGTCCTGTACTTGCTGCTCTTGCTCCAGGTATGGCAGTGTCTATTGTCTACATGTTGGGTGTTGCTTTCTATCTTGGTCTTAAAGAGAGAAAGAGAGTAGGTATTCAGAAATTTACAGCAGCTGAGCTGGCTCAGACCACTAAGTCTGACCCAGAAGTAGAAGCTTTAAAACGTCCAAAACTCATCTGGTTCAACGCTATTTTAACAATTGGTACCGTTGTACTTTTAGTTATGGATAAACTTCCATCATCTTTCCTTTTCTTAGTTGCATTAGTAATTGGACTTATGGTAAACTATAGAAAGATTAAGGACCAGAAAGATCGTATTCAGGACAATGCTGGCGATGCATTACAGGTAGTTATTCTTGTTATCGGTGCAGGTATGTTCTCTGGTTTATTTTCAAACACAGGTATGAGTGATGCATTGGCTCATAGTATGGTTAGTGCCCTTCCAACCTCTCTTGGAAGATGGTGGGGACTTGTAACTGCTGTTGTTTCTGCACCTGGTACATTCTTCTTATCAAATGATGCTTACTATTATGGTATCTTACCAGTATTTGCAGAAGCAGGAGTTAAGTATGGCTACTCTGCACTTAACATGACTGTAGCATCCCTTTTAGGCCAGGCATTCCACTTATTAAGCCCACTGGTAGCATTTATCTACCTTCTGTTAAATATGACAGGGCTTGAAATGGGTGAATGGCAGAAGGAATCCGCTAAATGGGCATGCGGCATCTTCGTTATCATGGTTGCTGTTGCTGCTATTACAGGAGCATGTCCATTATTTATTTAAAGTTATTACAGGCAGAGATTTAGATTGGAGACAAAAATGAGCATATTATTAGAAGGGCTACTCGCATTTACCTGGCAGCAGGCTGTTATGATGTTAATCGGCTGCGCCTTGATGTATCTGGGTATCAAAAAAGAGTATGAGCCGACACTTTTAGTTCCTATGGGACTAGGCACGATTTTAGTTAACTTCCCGATGTCCGGTATTATTACACAACCAAGTACTGGAGTAGAAGGTGTTTTAAACGTGCTGTTTGATGCCGGAATTTCAACAGAACTGTTCCCGCTTCTGATTTTTATCGGAATCGGAGCAATGATTGATTTTGGCCCACTACTACAGAACCCTTTTATGATGTTGTTTGGTGCTGCCGCACAGTTCGGTATCTTCGCAACCATCGTATTAGTTGTAGCAATTACCGGATTATCACTTCCAGAGGCTGCTTCCATGGGTATTATTGCAGCGGCTGATGGCCCGACCAGTATCTTTGTAGCTGGTAAGCTGGCTCCTAACTTATTAGGACCGGTTACGGTGGCGGCGTATTCATACATGGCTCTTGTGCCAATCATACAGCCACCTGTTATTAAAGCGCTGACATCTAAAAAAGAGCGTATGATTCATATGAAATATGAGCCAAAAGACGTTTCTAAGACAGCGAAAATTTTATTCCCATTACTTATTACATTTGTTGCTGGTTTTACAGCGCCTATGTCCCTCCCGCTGATCGGATTCCTTATGTTTGGTAACCTTCTTCGTGAGTGTGGCGTGTTAGACCGCTTAAGTGCATCTGCACAGAATGAGTTAGTAAATATTATTAGTATTTTACTTGGACTTACAATTGCTTTAAAGATGACAGCTGGCGAGTTCTTAAATGTTAAGACTCTCTTAATCATCGCATTTGGTCTGTTAGGTTTCGTATTTGATACTGCAGGCGGTGTAATCTTTGCAAAGCTTTTAAATGTTTTCCGCAAAGAGAAAATCAACCCAATGGTTGGTGCTGCTGGTATTTCCGCATTCCCTATGAGCAGCCGTGTTATTCAGAAGATGGCAACAAAAGAAGATCCTACAAACTTTATCTTAATGCATGCTGCCGGTGCTAACGTATCCGGACAGATCGCATCAGTAGTTGCTGGTGGACTTCTGCTTTCCTTCTTTATGTAATTTAATGTAACTTTATTAAAGTATATTGTGCTGTCCCTTAAGGGGGATCGGAGGTAATAATGACAGAAATCATGGAACAGGCACTGGAATTAATGGGAGTAGGCATGGGCGGTATCTTTGTCGTAATGATCTTACTCTATGGAATTTCTCAGTTGCTTTTAAAATTAACTGCACCAAAAAAAGAGAAGTAATTAATATTAGCTTACTATCTATTTATTAGAATCCTAAAAATAAAATGTTGGAAAAGACGACGGAATTTCTTCCGTCGTCTTTTCTATTTGTTTGATTAATTTGTTTATTTCATTATATGGATAGCTGTGTCCTTAAATAATTTTTAGGTGTGATTCCCATACGTTTTTTAAACACTTTAAAGAAATAAGCATAATCTTGAAAACCGCATTTCTCCGCTATCTTATGAAAATCTCTTTCTCCAAGCTCCAGCATATGTATGGCAGAAGAAATTCTTAGGTAGTTTAAATAATCGGTAAAACCCTGTCCAGTTTCGGTCTTAAAGATAGTGCTTAAGTATCCCATACTGATTCCAATATCGCCGGCAACGCTTTGAAGGGAGATGGACTTTGAATAATCCCGGTTCATATATGCAATTGCAGATTTCACATAACTGGAATCACCAGGTATCTGTAGTCGCATTTCCTTACACATATTAGAAAAGCAGTGGAGAAACCACTCACAAAGTTGGATCAATGTGGTAAGCTGGGTGAAAATCTGGTCTGGAGAAACCTGATCTGTAATGATTCGATTCAAATCCAAATGATACTTTTTAGATACTCTAGTAATAATACTAAGCAAATCTGCACATTTCATCTGAACATTGGATCTGGTTTCTTTCTGTTCAATCATACCTTGAAATAGTTTTCTTATCATCTCTTCCGTTTTCTTATACTCTCCTTTTAATACAAGATCTAGAAGTGTTTTTTCGATTGCGTAGTCAAGTCCTGATAAGGTGTCTGAAGCATTGATGATAGTACTGGACCGTAAGATGGATTGTCTTCCGGAGTAAAAGGTCAAGCGCATGGTTTCTAAGGCCTTTGTATAGGACTGGCTGATATCAATAATGTGGTTGGTACGTTCTCCAACACAAAAGCTTACGGAGATATTTAAAAAGTTCTTATAATTGGTTGAGAGCTGATTTAGGAGTCTGCTAATGGTTTCTTCTATCTTTGCCTGACTTGCCTCATGGGCAAAGGATAGCAGGATACAATATGTCTCTCTCTCAACATGTGCCAAGATCCCGGAGGAGTAATTGCTTAGCAGTTCATTTCCTATATTGCATATGGAAAAGCTTAATATATTGCGCTGGTAAAAGCTGTCTTGATGCTCAATTTTTCCATAATCATCGACTGAGAGAATGATTGGCATCACCTGGGTGAGTGACAGAGAGATACCAAGGGCGAGAATGTTTGTTTCGATGTCTTTTTTTGATAGAAAAGTTTTGCCTAGCAGGTCAGTGACAAACTTTTCTCTTAAGGCAGAAATGGTCCGGTCAGGGAATGCCTTCGAGTTGTTATGTGTTTTTAAGTTTTTTTTCAGGTCATTTAATAAGGAGAGAAGATAGTCCTCGCTCAGCCTATGTTTTAGAACGTAATCCGTGGCCCCGTTTTTAAGGGCACCTCGGACGTAGTTGTAATCATCGTAATTGCTTAGGGCGACGAACAATATGTCTGGATATGATTCCGTCACCTTTTGGCATAACTCTAGCCCGTCCATATTTGGCATTCGCATGTCAGAAAAAATGATATGTGGATGAGTAAGTGGGATTTTATCCAGTGCGGATATTCCATCACTAGCTTCTCCACAGACAGTAAATTCCGGAGAGGAGTTTTGAAGCAGTAATTTTATATTGGTGCGAACCAATAATTCATCATCTACAATTAATATGTTATACATAATGTGTCACCTCATTTTCAAGAACCATGGGAAGGGAAAGTTCAAATCGGGTGAAGACTCCGGGCTGACTTATGATCTCCATATCAAAGTCAGTAGAAAAGTACATATGCAGACGCTCCCGGATGTTATGAATGCCAATGTGCCCTGCACTTTCGTTTAGATTGTGATCTAATATCTCTTGAATCCGATCTTCCTCCATTCCACAACCATTGTCCTCTACGATAAGTTTCAAATGTCCGTCATCAATGAAATAATCCACCAAAAGGATACCATCTGAAACCTTCTCCTTTAAGCCGTGTTTTAATGCATTTTCCACCAGTGGTTGGACTAATAGCTTTGGAATCATATATAGACTGGCTTCCTCCGAAACGTGAACCCGGTATTGATAGGAATTGGTATAACGGTAATTTTGAATTTCCAAATAGGATATTAAAAAGTCCTTGTCCTCATTGATTTGAATAAAGGATCTTCCGTCCATATTGGTATGCATCAAAGAGGAGAGCGCTTCTGCCACCTTGCCAATATTGTCAGCACCCTGGAGTGCAGAGAGAAACTTAATGGTATTTAAGGTGTTGTATAGAAAATGTGGATTCATTTGAAATTGCAGAGCCGCAATTTCAGCTCGGTGTTTTGATTCCTCTTCCTTTTTTACCTGGAGAAGCAGAAGGCGGATTCGATTGAGCATGGCTTTAAATTGCTTGGTTAAGGCGCCTATTTCATCTTCTGAATGTATTTCTATGGGGAGATCCAGACAATCCCCGTCTATGCGTCTTACGGCGTTTGCAAGAAGACGTATCTTCTTTGTCAGCAAGGAGGTAATGATAAATACGCAGGTTATGATGAGAGCAACCAGTAACAGTGTAATTAAAATGATGTTATGTAAGGTATTGGTAAAGGCGGATACGATCTCTTGTTCCGGAATTACATTTAAGGTAGTCCAGTTGGTAAGGCGGGAGGTGTGGTATACCACAAGCAGTTTTTCGTTTTTTTCATTGTTAATAAAAAAGTGACCGGATTGATTGGTTATCCTATTAAGGAACTCAAAACGCGCTGGTGCATTTTGCGTTGTATTCAACAGATTAAATGAAGGCTGAAATAAAATGGCCCCGTCTTCTAGATTGATTACGTACAAGGAAGAGGATGAGGTGGAACTGGTATTAAAACACTCTTGAAATAGGTTCGCACTGATATCTGCATTTACAAAGCCAATCTTTTGATTGTCGAAGCCATAAACCGGTTTTAATACTGAAAACACCATATCATTTTTCGTATTGTACCATTTGTTAGGATAATGAGGAGGAATAAAAACAAACTTTTTATTGCTGTCTTTGATTAAGGAAATCCAGTTGTTTTCTGCCATGGTTTCAAAAGAAGTGGGGAGACCATATGCAACTGTATTTCCGTTAAAGTCGCTTAGCATTAGACCGTTTAAGTTGCTTTTAAAGCTGCAAAGGCTGATTAAATAATCAGAGGCGGTCCGTCGGTAATTCACAATATCAGAATCACTTAAGTCATCTCTTGACAATATAGTGATGATGTTTGTGGATAGAGAGTTACTGGATCGAACTGAAGTAAGAGCTGCCACATTCATAATATCTTGTACCTGATTTTCAAATATGGTATTAGATACCTGTAATAGGTGCTCGGAGTTACGAATGGCAGTGGAGGCAGCCTCCTTCTTTAACGCTTTATACCAGATTCCAAGGACCAAAGCTGCAAATATAAGAAAGATCATAATCATGGAAAAAATGAATTTATAACGGATGCTGGTAAAGTGTTTTCTCATTCATCCTCCTTTGGTAATGTGTTATAAAAGTATCATAGAATTTATGGGAATATATGTCAAGTTGTACATGAAAAAGTGTGAAAAAATCCTATGAAGTGAAAAAAAGTGCAATGCACTCCAATGGAATTTAATGGTATGATTGGTTTAAGAAATAACCGGTTAATTCAAGTGTAGATAAAAGGAAGGATATGAATTATGAAAAAGAGTAGAAAATGGCTGGCTATGGGTCTGGCTTTTTCAATGATTGCTGGTCTTACTGGATGTGGGGGAAGCAGTTCTGCTTCTAAGTCAGTAAGTGCAGGATCAAAAGGTGACATGGAGGTTAAGACATTTCGCGTTTTAATGTATACGGATTGGTATAAAGCAGGCTGGCAAGCATTGGAGCAGCATATCAATGAGAATTCCAAGGAACTGGGATTTAAGCTTGAGATATCAAAAATACAAGGCGGCTCCCAGGGAGATCAGGTTCTTCAGACAAAGTTTGCTACAGATGATCTTCCGGACATCATTCAGGTCTACAAGCCTCAATGGGTTGAGTCCTATGCCAATGGTCTTGATAAATTAGTTGACCTAACAGGACTGGAGTGTGTATCTGAATATGATGAGAAGGCACTGGACGGTACCTTTAAGTATAATGGTAAGTTATATGCGGTTCCAATAGATTCTGTGGTATTATCCGGCGTATTTTATAATAAAAAGGTTTTTGAAAAGGCAGGCGTTAAAATACCTCAGACATGGGATGAGTTATTAGCGGTTTGTGAAAAAGTTAAAGCACAGGGAGTAACCCCAGTTTATTATTCTGGTAAGGATGCGTGGAGTGTCCAGCCACCTACCATCAGTGGCTTATTAAATGATGCCAAAGAAAAAGGAACGGATACCTTTGGTCTCATGGAACAGATCAATACAAATAAACTAAAATATGCAGATTGTACGAATTTTGTAGGTTCTATTGAAAAAACGAAGAATCTGATCGACCTTGGCTATATGAATGAGACATATCTATCAGACACGGTAGACAATGCGCATCAAGCACTGGCAAACGGAGAGTGTGCCATGTACATCAACGGTACCTGGTGTGCAGATAACATCAATAAGAAGTTCCCAGATAAGATTGACGACATCGGAGCCTTTGCAATTCCAACCACAAGCGGTGATAATTACATCAATATGTTTACCCCATATTCCCTGGCACTTACCACAAATTGTAAGAATCCAGAGCTTGGCAAAAAGGTACTTAACTACATAGCTTCCAAAGAAGCTCAGCAGATTTATGCCGATGCACAGCCGGGCGTTTACTTAAATAAAAATGTTACCAGTGATATTCCAAAGGCAACAGAAGATTTAAAGAAAATCATGGATAGCGGAAAATCCATGACAGACTGGGAGGAAATCAACAAATATGCTTACGGCAACTTAAGCGAACCTTTGTTAAATTACTATACCGGCATGTTAAAGGATGCCAAGGAAGTAGCCCAGGCACTTGATCAGGAAACCGCGCGCAATGCAAAAGCGCAAGGCGATTCTAACTGGAAATAATAAATTGGCAACGGAAGTAAAGAGAGATACCAGATATTCGTATTAGTAAAAACATACTTTTACCCTATCTGGTATTTCTGCTATCACCGTTACATCTAAGGAGCAGATTATGCATTCAACTACATTAAAAAGATATTCATATACCTTGGCAATCCCAGGACTCTTGCTTTATATCCTGTTTTTTATAATCCCCGCAGTGGGAGGGCTGGCCCTGTCATTTGTTAAAATTCTTGGTTTCAATTTATCCTCTGCCCGGTTTGGAGGGCTGCAAAATTATGTAGACGTATTCACTCAGCCCAATATGAGACGGGCTATTGGTAATTCTTTTATATTTGCTTTAGTCACAACCATATTTAAAATGGGAATTGGACTGTCCTTGGCAGTTGCACTAAACCGGAAGATGGCACTAACCAATGCCTTACGGACTATATTCTTTTTGCCAGCTGTAATCAATACGGTAGCGGTGGGACTTATATTTTCTTCTCTTTTGCACCCTTCAAACGGACTGGTCAATGGATTTTTACGGGCAGTGGGACTTGGGGGGCTTGCTCAGTCTTGGCTTGTGGATACCAATCTTGCTATTTTCTCTGTATGTGCCATTGAAATATGGAAATGGTCCGGCTTTACCATGGTGATTCTTCTGTCAGGAATGCAGACCATTGGAAGGGATTATTACGAGGCAGCGGAAATCGATGGAGCAGACGGGGTTACTAAATTTAAGTACATTACCTTTCCCCTTCTTTTGCCTGCATTTAACAATGCACTTATATTAAGCATTATTGGAGGGCTTAAGGTGTTTGATTTAATCCAGGCTACCACTCAGGGAGGTCCAGGATCGGCAACAGAGGTCTTTGGAACTCTGATCTATAAATCCTTTGGGGCTGGAAGGCTGGGAGAAGGCTGTGCGGCTAGCATTATATTGGCCGTGGTAATTGCTGGGATTGCCCTGCCAGCTTATAAATACATTGCAAACAGGGAGGTGGAGATGTGAGAAGAAGAAAGCGGTATGAAGCGATTCTAAATACAGCGTTGTGCTTTTGTGCTTTGATTATATTAATCCCTGTATTTATGGTAATCATCAATTCTTTTAAAAACCAGACAGAAGCAGCAAGAATGAATTTAAAGCTTCCAACCACATGGCATATTTTTGAAAATTATAAGGAAATGATCCGAGAGGGAGGAATCTTCCTGGGATTTTTAAACAGTACGGTCATTACAGTGATTTGTGTCTTACTGCTGATTATTTTATGTTCCACCATGGCCTTTGTCTTGGAAAGAAGAAAGACATTTTTTTCAAAGTTGATTAATATGACCGTTATATTTGGGCTTGTGCTGCCTCTTCAGATCATACCTACTTACTTTGTCTGTAATTTCCTGCATCTGACACATGAGATAGCTGCTGTTTTTGTCTTAATCGTTGCAAACATGTCCTTTACGGTCTTTTTATATACTGGCTTTATTAAGAGCATTCCAATTGAAATTGATGAATCCGCATGGATTGATGGAGCGAGCCACACCCAATTGTTTTTTCAGATTATATTTCCTCTGTTACAGCCTGTAACAGTAACGGCTGTCATTATCAACTTTATGGCAGTATGGAATGACTTTGGAATATCCATTTACTTTTTGAACAGTGCCAGAAATTATACCCTTCCTTTGACGGTTTATAATTTCTTTGGAAACCATAATTCAGATTGGCAGCTGGTATTTGCAAATGTGGTATTGTCCACTCTTCCGGTAGCGATTGTTTATTTGATTTTGCAAAGGCATATCATTTCCGGCATGACCTCAGGCGCAGTGAAAGGTTAAGGGTGGGGGAAAATTATAAAATGAGAGGAGGAAGGGAGAAAAATAATGTAACATACAGTGAGAAGGTACCTTATATTCAAAAACGAATGTAAAGTCTGGAGGGGCAAATGAAAAAGGTATTGATGTTGTTATCGGCAGTATGTATGAGCATCACACTGGCTGGGGGCCATGTGTATGCAGAAGAAATACAAAATACGAAGTGGCAGAGATTGACTACGGCTACTTACTATGTGGACGATGTAAATGGAAATGATAAGGCAAGCGGTACGTCTGAGCAAACGGCATGGAAATCTCTAAATAAAGTAAATGAAACTACGTTTCTACCGGGAAATAAAATATGTTTTAAAGCGGGTGGAAAATGGAGCGGTATGCTTCACCCTTTGGGATCAGGAAGCAGCCAAGCTCCCATTATTTTAGATCAGTACGGAGTGGGAAATAAGCCTTTGATTGAGGGCGATGGAGCAGAAGCTGCAATCAAGCTTGAGTCCCAGGAATACTGGACCATAAGGAATTTTGAGGTTACGAATAAGGCGGCCCAAAGAGGAATACGTCAGGGAATCTTTATCAATGGAAAGACAGATGGAATCACTCATGGAATCACCATTGAAGATTGTGAGGTCCATGATGTAACCGGAGACAACAGGAGGGATTTGCAAACCTACAAGAGCATGTACTGGAATTCAGGTATTTATGTTAGCATGCCTGGAAGGTCTACCAGCTCCGTTCATTACGACGGGGTGTCCATTAAGGGGAATTACGTTCATGACGTATTAACAAGCGGTATTCGCATAAACCAGAGAGAAGATTTTATTGTAGATCAGTACCATACCAATGTGGTAATTGAAGACAATACAATAAGCAGAACCGGATCCGACGGAATGATAGTGGCAAATTGTATCTCGCCTCTGATTCAACATAATCTGTGCTATGATGCAGGTGCTCTTGGGAATTCCTCAGATACTAAGATTATTGCTGGTCTGTGGACCTGCGGGACGGATGATGCACTGTTTCAGTACAATGAGGTAGCAAGAACGGTATTGTTTGAAAGTGATGGAACCGCTTTTGATACGGATTGGGGAACGGGAGGAGTCACAACTTTCCAGTATAATTACACCCATGGAAATCAGGGGGGATTTTGGCTTGACTGTGCGGGAATCAATAAGGATCCTGAGCATATAAAGACGGTCCTGCGTTATAATGTCAGCGTAGATGATGAACGGTATATTGTAAGGGCAGGAGATATGCCAACAGAGTTATACAACAATACGTTTTATAAATCACAAGGGAAGCTGGATGCATGCTTTGGGAATGCGGGTAAGAATCATAAGTTTTATAATAATATATTCTATTTTAATTCTTCCCCGGATTGGGCTTCCTCTCTATATGAGAACAACCTGTATTATCCATGTGATGCAAACCAGGCAGATTTATATGCGGTTGCAGCAGATCCTCAATTTGTCAGCCCTGGGCCTGCAGAGGATGGAATGGGATTTGCGGACCATTTTAAACTTAAAAATACATCTCCTGCCATTGGAAGAGGGGTATACCTTCCTGACAATGGAGGCAAAGATTTCTTTGGAAATGCACTGAATAAAGGTTCTTATGATATTGGAGCTCATCAGACCACGGTGACGGGTCTTGTTGATGAAGATACCTATGTATTTACCAGGGATTTTGCAACTTCTCAGGGGAACCGGGGCTGGTATTACATGGAGGCGGTTAACGGCTCTTATCAAAACATGTCATGGGATGATAGTCAGAAAAAATGGAAGGGAAGCGGCGTTTATAATCTCATCTGGGCACCTGGAAATATGCACCCTGACGGCAATGATACGGTGCTTGCCTGGAAAGCTCAAAAAGCAGGTACCATTCAGGTTGCAGGAAACCCCAAAAAGAATAATTTTGGAAATGATGGAGTAAATGTGAAGATCCTAAAAGGTAACTCCCAGGTCTGGCCAGGAAGCGGCTGGCAGTTAATTGGTGGATCAGACGCAACAGGAATATCCCATAACTTCACTGTTGATGTGAAGAAAGATGAGATGCTTTACTTTGTTTTAAATAAAAATGGAACGAATTACAGTGACGGCACATACTGGAATCCGCTTATTACCTATAAAGTAGTAGATAAATATAGTTTGTCTGGGGATTTTTCCAATGTACAAGGAAACAGGGGCTGGTATTATCTTGAGACGGATAATAACGGATATCAGCAAATGACTTGGGACAGCAGTGTGAATCGGTGGAAAGGGAAAAAACAGTATAGTTTAATCTGGTCGCCATCTCAGCTTCATCCCGATACTTCTGATACGGTAGTTGCATGGAAAGCACCTCGTTCTGGAAATATCACCATAAAAGGGAATCCGAAGAAGGTAAGTGCAGGTTACGATGGAGTTAAGATCAAAATACTTAAAAATTCACAAAACCTTTGGCCGGAAAATGGCTGGCAGTCCATTGGAGGATCGGATACTACAGGGATGACTCATCAACTGACCACTCGTGTTTTAGCAGGAGATTTTATTTATTTCTTAGTAAACCAAAATGGATCCAATGCTGGAGATGAAATCAGTTGGAATCCTGTTATCTCATTTGATTAAATACAGATAGGTTAATTTACACTAACTCCCCTGATCATACACGGGTAAATGGAGGCTTTCATGAAGAAGAGAACATATATGATTGGAACTGTTTTTATTCTCTGCGTAGCTGCTTGTTTTTTGACTGCATTTCAAAGTAAGCCTGTGATTACAGTAAATGGTGACAAGATATATGAAGATGAATACTCTTTTTTGTCTCATGTCTTTACCGGTGGTGCTCAGGCTGGAGAACAGGGACCTGAGGATCGAGTGACCTTTGCTAAGGTTGAACAGCAGATGCTGAAAGAAAATGCAGTCATAGAGGATATTTCCTATTCTGCTTTCTGCAAAACGGTAGAGAAAGAAAATGAAGCAAGAAAAAAAGCCCTTGTTGCAGGTGAAAAAATCTATGGTCCAAAGGAATATGATGCCAGGATCTATTACGATTATATTTACAGTGAGGCAAAGGAACGGATGATAAAAGATGTTTTAATGAGTCGGATTTCCGAAGATGAGGTAATACGCATTGCAAAAACAAATGGAATTGAACGAAAAGAGGAAGAAAAGCAGTATATCCGTTACCAAATAGCCAAAGAAAACTACATGACTGAATTAAAAGAGAGAGTTTCTAAAGCTGTAGTAAAAGGATAAAAGAAAGCGGATAGAAGAAAACAGTCGGTCCCGGAAAAATTATATAATAAAAAGGCTCAATTATCGTATGATGATTGGGCCTTTTGGTATTTAAGAGACAGAAGATAACCTGCCGCAGGATATGTCCATAATAAAGCCCCGAATGATTACATTGGAGGGCATAAGTGGATGTGTTTTAAGCAAAGTAACGGATTGTTTTACTGCGGTTTTAACATTATCCATTCCCTGGAGCCATGAATCTAAGTCAAAACCATCTTCTTTTAGTTTCTGAATCGTATCCCGTTCAATCCCCCGCTGAACCAGATGAGTAATAATGGTTTCAGAGGAAATGGTAGCAGACAGACAGTCCGTATGGCCGATGACCATAACTTCCTCCACGCCATATTCAAGTACAGCGATTAAGAGACTTCTGATGGTGCTGTCATAGGGATTTATGATCATGCTTCCAGCTGTTTTAATCAGCTTCACATCACCACTTTTAACACCCAATGCAGCGGGAAGAAGCTCCACCAGTCTGGTATCCATACATGTAATTAAGGCCAACCTTTTTTTGGGGTATTTGTTGGTATTAAAGTGTTTGTAAAAACCGCTGTTAACAAAGGTATCATTATACTTTAAAATTTCCTCAATCATAGTCTTCCTCCATTGTACTCAAATTGGTTTAATTATATAGGATGAATCTTAATATGGGATAGACTTAAGCCTTAAAGATTGTTTAGCTGATTTATTGTTAAAAGCATGTTTTGTCGAAAAATGTAAGCGCTTAACAGTGAGAAAAAGCATGTTTTTTTACTGAAACAAAAAAGAAAATATAGTTATATTTACGTGTTTTGTTAAAATTATGTAAAAAAATATAGTAAAAACCACTAATAGATTCTATAGATTATTAACGAAAATTATTATTATTGTAAACATTGGTTGAATAATTATATGGATGCGTTTAGAATGAGTTGTGTAAGCGCTTTCACTATTATTTTGGAGGGAAATCAGTATGAATGTTTTAACAAAACGATGCAAAAAAGCATTGGCACTAGTCTTGTCAGCAGCCTTGTTGCTGCCATTTACTGTGCCGGGAGGGGGAATTGCTTATGCAGAACGTTTTCTTGAGCGGGGTGAGGAGAGTCCTGCCACTCCGTCAGAAGCTGGGCGAAATCAGGTTGTGGTTACGGACCTAGAGGCAACACCTTCTGAGGCATTACAATTCATTTCAGACAGTATTGCCACGCCGTCTGAGGCTTTGGTATCATTAGCCGAGACTGCCACGCCGTCACAGGCATTTTCTCTGATGAGTACACAGAAGCGTTTCACCAGGTCGGAAGGAAGCCTGGATGTGACAGGGTTAAGAGTTCCTACTCTGGCTTATGATGATACGTCTGTTACTCTTGTTTGGGACAAACCGGAGAATTATGCGGATGTAGTCAATTACAATGTGTATCAGGATGGAGTAAAGGTCGGGGATGCCAAAAGTAACTTTGCACAGCATTCTGACTGGGCGGCTACTTACATGAAAGCATTTTATGACCACTACGAAAAGGAAGGCATTGACATGGTAAATGTTGATATCCATTCCTTCCGCCTGACTGGATTGACGCCGGATACCAACTACGATATTTCTGTGATAGCAACGGATGCCTCCGGTAATGAGATGGGTAATATGGCCTCCATTGCCTGCTCCACAACAAGTAAACCAGAGACATTTAATATCAGGACTTATGGAGCAGAACCGGTTGAAAAGGGCTTCATTTCTCTAAATGAAGAGACTTCCTCGCTTGTAGTGAAGAACACCAAAGCCATCCAGGCAGCCATTGATGATTGCAGCGAAGGTGGAAAAGTAGTAATTCCAGAAGGAATCTATATGTCAGGTGCTCTTTATCTTAAGAGTAATATGACCCTTGAACTAAAGGAAGGGGCGATCCTTTTCGGCTCCCCGGACGTGTCACATTATGACCAGAACTATCTTCTCTATCCCTACTCTACGGATACCAGATCATGGGCACTGATTAACACCTATAGTGCGGATGAGAACGGAGGATTTGAAAATATCCGTATCGTAGGAAAGGGTACGATTTATGGAAACGGCTGGAAGTATGGCGCGGGAAGAAGTGTCAGCGGAGACGGTTATGAAGCTTATTATCAGAACCAGCAGAGCGGTGATCCTGACTGGAGCCTGGAAAGCTTAAAGAATTACGCCTTAAAAGGCTGGGTAGGCAGAAAAGACAAAAACGACATGCATTTTGGAATCCTGGCAAAGAGTGCTTATGACAATGGCATCAGCAAAGGGTACTCCGATACGGCTGCTTATTCAACAAGACCAAACTTGGTGGTTCTTAGGAATGTAGATGGAGTCTATATTGAAGGAATCACAGCAGAAAATCCAGCTAATCACACCATTGCAGTACTTGACAGCGAAAATGTGGTATCGGAAAATGTAAAGTATATAACCTACGATGCAAACAATGCAGATGGTATCGAGCTTGGCAATACCCAGAATGCTATGGTTTATAACAACTTCTTTGATACAGGAGACGATGCTATTAATTTCGCAACGGGTATGGGAAAAGGCGTACAGGATACGGAGCAGAAGCCGTCAAGTAATATATGGACCTTTAACAATTTCCTGCGAGAATGTCATGGCGGTGCAATCGCAGCAGGCAGCCATACTGGTGCAGGAATTGATAACATGCTGGTGGAGGACAATGTATTAAATCACAGCGATATGCCGTTCCGGTTTAAAAGTGCTCCTGCAAATGGCGGTGGGATCGACAATATTTTGATTCGTGATTGTGCAGTGGGAGATGCGGACCGGGTATTTACCTTAAACACTACTTATAGCGACGCCAATCAGGCCACCACAGTAGAACCAGCGGATAAGCCGGCTGAATTCTATGATATTAGTGCCTATAACATCACCGCTGATATCATCAGCAAATATACCGTGGACATAATGGCAGATGTGGATTACGATAAGCCATTTAAAACATGGCATACGCACCACGATCTATATTTCCAGGATATTAAATTTACGAATATAAAACCTCAGAAAAACTCAGAAAACATTGTGGGAGCTTCTAGAGTTATCTTTGATAACGTGGGCCTTAGTTGGTCTAAGGCAGAACCGGAAGCAGTGGATGAAAAAGCTTGGGGAAGTATTAAATGCAGCAATGATATTACCTTTACAGGCATGACCACTCAGTCTGTAAAATCCTATGACTCCATGGCAAAGCCGGAATGGCCAGATGATACAGCAACGGTTGCCAGTGCGTCTGAGGCTGTAAAAGCAAACGGAGTTCATGAGGTATCCTTAAAATGGCCAGCAGCCAAAGACGGAGAGCAGGTATCAGGCAAGGGGAAGGTAACCGGGTACATAGTTGAAACCTACGTAGGTAATGAATTGGTTGATATCACCCAACCGGTGACAACAACCTCTGTGGAACTTTCAGGGCTTTCTTCCGATACCAGGTATATTTTCATGGTATATGCAGTGGATGCTCCAGGAAATAAGATTGTTGGTCCCCGGTTTGAAATTACCACTTCAGCAGAAGATGAAACGAAGCTAAAGGGACCTGCAAGCGGTGATGTGAAATTTTCTGGCATGGGCTATACCTGGGCCACGGCAGAGTTAAGCTCAGCTAAGGCAGCTGATGCAAGAGTTCGTGGCTACCGCGCCTATGTAAATGGAGATCTGGTATCTACAATCTATAATTATCAGCTTGCGGAACCGGAAAAGGATAAAGTTAGTATGACCATTGGACGGATGCTGGAAGAAGAGAATGAGGTTAACATTGAAGCATTTGCAGACAACAACGACATCTTTGAGTACAAAGATGAAACGGTTAAAACCATAAAGAATTATGATTACCATGCACCTGTCTGGGATTCCAATGCTTTAAGCGCCAGTGCAAGCGGGGAATCGATAAAGCTTACCTGGAAGGAGCCTGCAGATGAATCTGGAATTTATGGTTACCGGGTATATGTAGATGGAAAGCCAGTCTACACAAAAGATGGAGATTATTTTAATCATGTAAATAAAGCTTATACTACTTCAGCTTTATCCTACATTGTAACTGGGCTTGATATGAAAATACCTCATACATTCCGGGTGGAAGCAGCTGACAGTTGGGGAAAAGCGTTAACTGGCACTGGCCCATATCACTGGACCAACAGTGGACCTGAGATCACATGGGATGGAACTATGGGAGAGCAGCTTTGGAAATCTTCTGCTTTTGGGCAGTCTACGGATATGGATTTCAAATCCAACATGCTGCCAAATAAGGTGGGAACTAATTATACCTGGCCGATTGGCTCTAAGACTCCTCTTAATCAGGAGGGAAAGCCGGTACAGGATGTAGTTGTGGAATCAAGAGGTGGAAAACTTCAAACGGGTCATGATGGATTGACCTTTTATTATACTGAAGTGCCAACCAACAAAAATTTCTCCTTAACAGCAGATGTTACAGTGGAGCAGTTAGGGCCAGAGGAAGGCTCAAAGGCAAACCTGCAGGAGGGTGCAGGCCTGATGGTAAGGGATGTGAACGGAAGTCCCAGAAAAGAGCCTTTAGAGGAAGGATATGAGGAATATCCAGCAGCTTCCAACATGGTTATGTTGAGCTTACAGGCGGCGGGGAAAACCCTGAATGCAGATATTAATTTACTTGCAGCAGCACGTTATGGGGTAAACAGCCCGGCTGGAAACTTAAAATCAGTAAAAACAACAAAAACATTTGAAACTTCTGTTTCGAAAGCAGATAAAAAATATGCACCAGCAGATGCACCATTTACATCAAACTTTTATGGCACAGAAGCCAAGCTTAGACTGGAACGGACAGATGAAGGATTCTTTGTCTACCATCTTGATGAGCAGGGGAATGTTCTTACCTCTTATACATTTGAGGATAAGAATGTCACCCCAAATATCGTATCTCATCTGGATCAGGAGACCATGTATGTAGGCTTTTTCGCCTCTAGAAATGCCAGAATGTCCGTAAGGAATATATCTCTGGATTTAAGCGATGTAGTAAAGCCGGATGAATCTCCAGACTACGTGGCACCAGATAATGATACGGCTTCCTTGTATATTGCTTCTGGGGCATACACGAACAGCTCGGAATACACCGTACAAGCGTTAACCAACCAGTCAGGAACCATGACAGTCAGCCAGAACAGCACTGTACTGGTTACAAAGGCACCGGTCACCGGAGGCGTACAGTTTACCTGCCCAGCCACGATTTCTGGACAGGATGGAGAATTTAAGCTGAGCTTTGTACCATCAGAAGGAGCAGATGAAGGGAAAGAAAAAACAGCAACACTCAAAGTGAAAAAGGATAACTACGGTAAAGAATTGTATGTATCTCCAGAAGGAACCGATGAGGCTGCGGGAACCAAGGAAGACCCAATGTCCATAAAAGAGGCCATCAACCAACTGGTACCGGGAGGAACCATATATATGGCAGAAGGAACCTATGGCTCTTTCACTATACCAATGGCCTCTTCCGGTAATAAAGAGGCAAGAAAAGCCTTAACCGCACAGGGTTCCGTAAAAGTAACAGGCAGCAGCAAGA
This sequence comes from Hungatella sp. UBA7603, assembly GCA_002478865.1. Taxonomy (GTDB): domain Bacteria; phylum Bacillota; class Clostridia; order Lachnospirales; family Lachnospiraceae; genus Lacrimispora. The sequence continues at coordinate 32,183 of DLJZ01000004.1, read as the reverse complement.
TCTTTGTGCTTGATGCTGATTACTGGGACGTGACTGGACTTGATGTGGATGGTCAAAAGATAGAAGGAAGCAGGGGCGTTATGATTCACGGAAGTTACAATGTATTTAAGGATTCCCTGATTCATAATACTTCAAGCGACGCTGGTCTTACCATAACAAAGAGCAGAGGAAGCAGAAGCTTATGGCCTTCCTATAACCTGGTGGAAAACTGTGAAGCCTTTGACAACGTGGATGGTTCCAGAATCAATGCAGATGGATTTGCATCAAAGTCCTGCTCAGGAGATGATAACCGGTTCTTGAACTGTGTCTCTCATCATAATGCAGATGATGGCTGGGATAGCTACAATACTCTTGCAGACGGCCCCAATGGAAGAACGATTATTGAAAATTGCGTGGCCTATAACAATGGAAACAATGGATTTAAGCTGGGCGGAGAGGGCCGCGAGGTGCCTCATATTTTAAGAAACAGCGTTGCATTCCATAACAACCTGGATGGAATTACGGATAATTTTAATCCTGGTGAACTGACGATTGAACATAACACATCCTTTGATAACGTCCGTTTTAATTACATCATGCGTCCCAGTCCTTATAAGAAGGGGGCAAATGGGGAACTGACCGCTGATGGTACCGTTAGAAATAACGTTTCATTCCGTACCGCTGCATTTAGTTCTACTTTAAAGAAAGTATATGACGATAAGATATCAGCAAAGATAATTGAAAATAATTATCTCTATCAGAATGGAACCAATGCAGTAGGTCAAGAAAACTTTAAATCCTTAAATCCAGCAGATTGCTTCTATCGACAGGATGGAAGAATCCAATTTGGTGATTTCTTACGTCCGGTAAGGGGAAGCAAGATTGAAAAAGCAGGTGCTGGAGCAAAGCTACCAGGAATCGGCGTTGATACACCGGATCCAGTTGATCCAGAACCAAACCCTAACCCAGAACCAGGTATAGAACCAACTCCTGTAAAACCAGATAGAGACAAGGATTCAAAATCTAATCGGGATTACGCAGTAAAGACTTCTTCCAATGAAACCAAGGGAGACTGGGAGATGGATCAGACTGGTTGGCGTCTGAAAAAAGCTGACGGTACCTATCCTAAGGAGGAGTGGGCAAAAGTAAACGGTGCCTGGTACTATTTCGGTCAAAGTGGATATATGTCAACTGGCTGGAATCAGGTTCAGGGAGTCTGGTATTATATGGAGAACAGCGGAGCCATGAAGACAGACTGGGTTTTAACCGATGGAAAATGGTATTATATGAATTTGGATGGATCTATGGCAGTAGGTTGGGTTCAGGTAAATAACAGATGGTATTATTTAAACCAAACCGGAGAATGTTACATCAATACAGTCACACCGGATGGATACCGGGTAAATGAAGATGGTGCCTGGATAAACAGTTAAATAGGTGGAATTCCTTTGCTGTATGATGGAGCGAGGGAATTCCGCTTTTTTTGTGCTGAATATTTAGAAAATTAATAAATTTTCACATAAATGAAAGATTATTAAATTGTAAAAAAATGGATAAAGTGCTACGATGGATATATGTATTAATTCTATTGTTTGGGAGGATGCTATGTTTTTGGATGCACTGCAATCATATTATGCCCCTGTTGTTGCTCTGGTGTTTTTTGCGGCAATGGTGATTACAGATAAGCTTTTTTCAAAACGCATTAAAAGGCTATTCCTTTGGGAAATTGGCTTGATCTTTCTGGTGATTGTAGATACTTGGGCTGATTATTATTTCAGCGGTATATCTACTTTGGAAGGCTCAAGGCTAAGAACCTTAACCTCCTTTATCAATTTCGCCATAAGCCCCTGCCTCCCGATGATTCTTGTGTTTCTATATGAGACAGAGGACTCCAAGCGCTTCTCCCGGTGGTTTTATGTTCCTATGCTTATAAATGCGGTCATGTCTTTATCAAGCATTTGGCTGGGCTCGATTTTTAACGTAAGTGCAGAGAACGTATATACAAGAGGTCCACTTTTTGTGATTCCCTTAGTGGCTTCTGGTTTTTATCTTTTATCTCTTGTATTTTGTTCCGCCAAACAAAGGGGGAAACCAAATCGCAAGTCTGAGACATGTTTTTTGCTGATTTTTTTGTTTGTGATTGGACTGGCCATTGTGGCGGAGATTATATTTCATCTTCACTTTATGGTGTGGAGCGTAGCGGAGGCTTTCGTAATCCTTTACTATTTGTTTCTTACGACTCAAAAGATTCTTTACGATCCTCTAACTGGTACCTATAACCGAATAGCATATGAAAAGCAATTGGAAAAGATCAACTGGCAATCGGAATGCACCATTGCAATGATTGATCTGGATAATTTAAAGAATATCAACGATCAGTTCGGACATTCCAGCGGAGATGCGGCTATTTGCAGTGTTGCCTCTTCCATATTGAATACAAAATGCAAGCACATGTGGTTATACCGGTATGGAGGAGATGAATTCGTTCTTTTAAGCAATCGATTAAATGCCGATGAAATGAAGAAAGTTCTAAAAGCATCTCAGTCTCAGTGCGAAAAGATACAGGGAATTCGCCCTTGTTTTTCCTATGGGGTGGCGGAATACCGCATGGGAGATGATTTACATAATACAATATTAAGTGCTGACATAGACATGTACCGTCATAAAAAGAACTTAAGGGATGTTTGAAGGCAAATGGCCTTGACAAACAGATAAAAAGCCCATATACTAGTCAATAACTTCATATATTAGTAAAGGCATTGATAAGAACAAGTAGCACTGCGATGAACCAAACAGAAAGTAGCCGGGAGATGAGAGGCGCATGGGAAACGGGTTGTGAATACATCTTTGAGCTTCACACCAAACGGCAGATTGCTTAGTAGGCTGTGACGGATTCCTGCACCCGTTATTGTGCTAGAGTATCGATTCAGGTACTTAAAGAGATAAGCAGTGTAAGCTGCTTATGAACTTAAGGTGGTAACGCGAGATTTTAACCTCGCCCTTTTGATAGGGCGGGGTTTATTTTTATTGTATAGGAAAGTTCTACGAACTCCCCTATACAATAAAAAGCACGACCTGCAGGATGCGCATGACGCTTAAGAGGAAGATGTCACTGAAGTGACAGCTCGTCAGCGCCAGAGTCTGGTAAGCCAGACTCTTATATAAATGTATAAAGGAGAATAGCTATGACAATTTACGAGGAACTTAAAGCCAGGGGATTGATTGCCCAGGTGACGAATGAAGAAGAGATCAGCAAGATGGTTAACCAGGGAAAGGCTATCTTTTATATTGGCTTTGATCCAACTGCTGACAGTCTTCACGTAGGACACTTCATGGCCTTATGCTTGATGAAACGCCTTCAGGAGGCAGGAAATAAACCGATCGCCTTACTTGGCGGCGGAACTGGAATGATTGGTGATCCGTCTGGAAGAAGTGATATGCGCCAGATGATGACGGTAGAAATGATACAGCATAACTGCGATTGTTTTAAAAAGCAGATGAGCCGTTTTATTGATTTCTCAGAAGGAAAAGCCATTATGGTGAACAACGCGGACTGGCTGACAGAGCTTAACTATATCGAGATGTTACGCGAAGTAGGTCCTCATTTTTCCGTGAACCGTATGCTTTCAGCAGAATGTTATAAACAACGTATGGAAAAAGGACTCAGCTTCCTGGAGTTTAACTATATGATTATGCAGAGCTATGATTTCTATGAGTTGTTTAACCGCTACGGCTGCAACATGCAGTTTGGTGGTGATGATCAGTGGAGTAACATGCTTGGTGGTACAGAGTTAATTCGCCGTAAATTAGGTAAGGATGCTCATGCCATGACCATCACCCTGCTTTTGAATTCCGAAGGCAAAAAGATGGGTAAAACTCAGTCAGGTGCTGTATGGCTTGATCCAGAAAAGACTTCACCGTTTGACTTCTTCCAGTACTGGAGAAACGTAGCCGATAATGACGTGTTAAAATGTCTTCGTATGCTCACCTTTTTACCGATTGAACAGATCAATGAGATGGACGCTTGGGAAGGAAGTCAGTTAAATCAGGCAAAGGAAATCCTTGCTTATGAACTGACAAAGCTGGTTCATGGAGAAGAGGAAGCCGAAAAGTCTTTAAAGAGTGCCAAAGAGCTGTTTGCTGGTGGTAATGCAGCTGATATGCCTTTGTATGAGATGGAAGAGGCTGATTTAACGGATGGCAGTGCTGATATTTTGACCATCGTTCAGAAATCAGGTCTTGCACCTAGCCGTTCTGAAGCTAGACGCAACGTGGAACAGGGCGGTGTAACGGTTGAGGGAGAAGTTGTAACAGACGTGAAGACTCTTTTCTCAAAGGAGCAGTTATCCGGAGAAGGAATCGTAGTAAAGCGAGGAAAGAAGAAATTTGTAAGAGTCGTAGTAAAATAATAGATCTAAATTAATATATAAAACGGCCGGTACAGGCAGGGCATCCCCCGCTGGTACCGGCCGTTTTGTTACGGCCAGAGGATAGGGGATACTGGTTCCTGAATGGAAAGCGCAAATTGGATTTTCTCATGGCTGGATTTTAGTTCTAAGAATTCATCGTACTCTTTCCAGAGTCTTTCATAGATGCTTAGAACCGGTCGGCATCTTATTTTAGTCATTTCAAGAATCTGATCCAGATTCCATACCGCCATATTAACAATGTCGGAATCTAAAAGCCCATCCCGTTTCATGTTCATGAGTATGGTACGAATGCTGTCTGTTGGGAAGGCTTCTTTATAGCTTCTGGTTCCTGTAAGAGCACTTATAATATCTGCGATAGCGACAAGCCGTTCCTCTTTGGACAAGTCTTTTGCAGTAAGGCCTTTTGGGTATCCAGAGCCATTTAATTTCTCATGATGACGTAGGGCAATGCGGACAATGGATTCGTCAATCATGCCTCCAAATATTTCTTCTGTTCTTTCCACGTGAGTCCTCATGATAGTCATGGCCTGTTTGTCTAATTTACCTGGGAATTCTAAGATCTCAACTGGAATTGATATCTTTCCAAGGTCATGGAGTAGAGAGCCACATAAAACCCGGTTCAGCTGCTCTTCACTTAAGGATTCCAGCTTTCCAAGCTCATAGCTTATGCTGGTGGTAGTTATGGTATGGGTTACCGTGTAATGGCTTCGAAAATCAATGATAAATACTAGCATTTTCAAATATCCGGTAATCTCATCATCGGATAATGGAATCTGGGTTAAGAAGTCCGTGTATCCGTGATCCTTTCGCCATTCCTCATCAATGGTGCCTTTAAAATCAAGGTCTTTTGCCAGCTTAAGTATATGAGGGGCAAAGATGATATCCGTTCCACAATCAAGGATTTTTAGAGTTTCTTCCCAGGTCTTTTTTTCCAAGGACATAGAAACATCAATGCGGTCTGCGATGTGAATTAGTTGTGCCAAATCCTTTAGTTTATCACTTAAATGATCCTGTTTTTTAAGCAGACTCCAACTGATATGATGAAGCAGTACGGCTGGTGCAAGTTCTCTTAGAGGGGAAAAGTAATGAACAAAAAGAAAGCCATAAAAGGAATGATTCCATACGTCCTTTGTCTCAAATTGAAGCATTCTTGTTACTTCCTCAGTCTTAAATGCTCCAATGTCATGAATCTGGGCTGCAAAGCAAATATCTCGCAGTTCTTCCTGGGAATATTGGCCCGTTTCTTTAATCATTCGGAACACGATATAAGCAACATGAGTGCCATGTTCGGTCAGTCTAGAATCTATGTAACTGCAAAAGCGTCTTATGATGCCTAGGACGCTTTGATTATTAACATTTTGGGTGTATTGCATTTGCATGCAGCTTCCTCCTCTTGGTAAATATCTTTCCTTAGTCTACCATAAGAAGCAATGATTGGAAAGGAAAAAGATGGCATTTGGTAGGTTGAGAATAATACCCAGCCGAGGTATAATTATACTGTTATGGTAAAAAAAACCAATGGTTGGAGGGATCATTACGATGAAAGAAACAGTAGGTTACATCAAACTAGTGGAAGAGACATTGATCTATGACAATCCTCTTTCTAAGGAAGAGGACATCAAAGGGTTTATACTGGAGGGGAAGGCAGGAATCAGCTTTGAACATCAGGCCATGTGCCTTAAAAATGAATTGGATCGTGATATGGGGCAGCAGGCCAATTATGTGCTTTGGTGCCCAGAGGATTTTCCAGAAAATATAAAAATAACATGGGAATTTAAGCCCATAACCGATGAGGGACTTTGCATCCTGTTTTTCGCGGCATCGGGCATAGAAGGAAAGGATTTATTTGATCCGTCTCTGGGAAGGAGAACCGGGGAATATCCTCAGTATCACAGTGGGGATATAAATGCGTTTCACATCTCTTATTTTAGGAGAAAGGAAGCGGATGAAAGGGCTTTTCATACTTGTAATTTAAGAAAAAGCAAAGGTTTTCATCTGGTGGCTAATGGGGCTGATCCCATACCTGGAGCAGGTGACTGCAACGAATTTTACCAACTGGAGGTTCGTAAATACAGGAGTAATATCCGGTTTTCCATAAATGATCTTATCATCTTTGAGTTCGATGACGATGGCAGTTTATTTGGAGAATTGTTAACTAGTGGAAAAATCGGCTTTCGTCAGCTAGCACCATTGACAGCCGAATATCGGAATCTAAAGGTGTATGAGCTATGTTGATGGACTTGTCAGGAATATGGGATGTATGGATTATGCCTCAGGAGAAGGGGCAAGAATTAGTTACTAGGTCCTTTATAGAAGGCAAAGATTTGCCCCCGGAAAGGCCAAGACGGGATGCAGATGGACCTATCACTCTTCCTGGTATCTTGCAGGGACAGGGATATGGGGATGAGATACAAAAAGATACTCCTTGGGTCAGCGGACTTCATGACCCTTTTTGGTATGAGAGAGAAGAGTATCAGTTTGGTCAGGAGAAGGAAGTTCTGGTTCCTTTTCTTAGTCAGCCACCAAGACATTTTATTGGTCTTGCCTGGTATGAACGAGAGATTTTAATCCCAGAGGATACAGAGGAAGAGATTTATCTACACATAGAATTGACACGCTGGAGGTCTCACGTCTGGGTGAATGGTGAGTATCAGGGAAGTGACTGTTCTCTTTGCACTGCTCATGAGATTAACCTGGGAAGATTAAAAAAAGGAAGTCATCGTCTCACGGTTTTAGTTGATAACCGATTTCAGTATCCTTACCGGCCTGATGGTCATGGAGTTTCTGATGCCTTGGGCGCATCCTGGAATGGAATGGCAGGAAAGATCGTTCTGTTGAGTGGAACTGAGGTGAAAAAATGGGAAATAGATCAAAAGGAATATGCAGCATCTCATCAAAGAACCATGGAAGTGGCAGATGGGATGATTTTAGTAGACGGACGCCCGGAATACTTCCGAGGGACTCATTTTGGTGGAGATTATCCTTTGACTGGTTACCCCTATACAGATTTAGAATGGTGGAGAAACCTTATGAAAAAGGTAAAAGACTGGGGATTTAACTTTATCCGTTGTCATTCTTTGTGTCCACCAGAAGCGGCCTTTGTGGCAGCAGATGAAGAAGGAATCTATTTGCAGCCAGAGTGCGGGATGTGGAATGTATTTAATGAAGGAATTCCTATGCTTGAGGTGCTGATGGAGGAGACAAGACGGATTCTAAAGCAGTTTGGGCACCATCCGTCTTTTGCACTGTTTTCGCCCACGAATGAGCCTTCTGGACAGTGGTATGGCCCTTTAAGACAATGGGTTAAGGAGACTAGAGGTTTTGATGAAAGCCTGGGATATGGAGGAAGACGACTTTATACAGCCCAATCTGGCTGGTTTTATGATGTTCCTCCAAAGGATATTACGGGAACGGATTATATCTATTTCCACCGATCTGCCTATGGGCCCATACTAGGAGGAAATATTAGAAATCACGAAGGCTTTAAGGGAAAGGATTATGGACCGTCTCTTGAAGGTGCAACGCTTCCTGTAATCAGTCATGAGATGGGACAGTGGTGTGCTTATCCGGATTTCTCTGTTATTGATAAATTCACCGGGTATTTAAAACCAGGGAATTATCAGGTGTTTCAGGAGAATGCAAGGACGAAAGGTCTATTAGAGCTAAACCAGGCATTTGTCCGGTGTTCTGGAAAAAATCAGGTCATGATGTATAAGGAAGAGTTTGAGGCCAACTTAAGGACTCCTCATCTGTATGGATATGAGATGTTAGATCTTCACGATTACATGGGACAAGGAACTGCTTTGGTAGGGGTACTTGATCCATTCTGGGAGAATAAAGGGTATGCGACTCCAGAAGAATTCCGGAAATTTAATAGTGAAACGGTGATTCTTGCTCGGATCTCTTCTTATGTCATTAAGAGTACAGAACCAGTCACGATTCTCGTGGAACTGTGTCATTTTGGAAAAGAAGATATTACAAAAGGGATTGTACGTTGGAAATTAGAAAAAGAGGGAATGGAACGTGGCTTCGAAGTGATAGAACAAGGAGAATTCCAGGAAATCACGGTTTCTGCTGGAAAGAATCTTTCGGTTGGCACTCTTAATCTTGACCTCTCCTACATAACAGAACATTCAAAGCTTAAGCTTACTATTTTCCTGGATGAGATTGAAAATAGCTGGCCTCTTTATGTGTACGTTAAGAAAGAGGAGACACCAAAGGAAACCGTATTATATACCAGGAAGTGGGAAGAGGCAAAGGAAGCTCTTCTATCTGGGGGCAGAGTGGTATATTCTCCTTATCTTTCTGATTTGGATTTTGATTGCCCACCTCTTTCTATTCGCCCCGTATTCTGGAACAGCCAGATGGGACCTGGGTGGTGCCGAAGTCTTGGGCTAATGATGAATTCCAATCATCCGATTTTTCGTTTGTTCCCCACAGAGGAACATGGTGGCTGGCAGTGGGAGGATATCTTAAGCAATTCCAGAGGCTTTTTACTTGATGGTATGCCAAAAGGCTTTGAGCCTATCATTCGTGGGATCGATGATTGGAACCGGAATCTCTCTCTGGGTCTTTTAATGGAAGGAAAAGTAGGAGATGGAAAATTACTTCTTGTGACCGCCTGCCTGGAAGGAAGTTTTGAGAAACGCCCGGAGGCCTACAGCCTGAAAGAAGCTCTTTTATCTTATGCGGCTTCCGATGAGTTTCAACCACAGACGCAACTGTCTCTTTCCAGCATAGAAAAGCACCTGTTTCCCAATCATCGTATGAAGGCATTGCATGCGAAGTATATACCGGAGCAAGGGGCAATCGTACATGGACTTGACGCATTGAAGGAAGAAAATCCCAACACATCTGTGTGGATAGAGAATGAGAATTATCCTATTTCACTGGATATCTGCGTTGATGAGTCAGTGTTAATTACCGGGCTTCTTATGGTGACAGATCAGAAAGACCGGATGCATCAGGGGTGTGTAAAAGATTACACCATTGAGGTGGAACGAGACGGTGTCTTTGAGGAAATTGCAAGGGGACAATTTATGTCTTCCTTTATGACTCAGAAAGTGGAATTTGATAAAGAAGTTACAACCAAAGTTCTCCGTTTCACTGCCTTAAGTGGTTATGGAGCAGGAGAAAGAATGGAATGGGAAGAGAGAGAAGACGGCTGGTATCAAAAGAAAGGAGAGGGAAAGGCAGCCATTCAGGCAGCAGGTTTCCACCTTATCTTAGATCAGCAGGTAGAGGGCAATGATATCACCTACTGGAATGAGAACAGGAAGAGCAGGACAAAAGAAATTGAAGAATAATGTAAAATACGAAAACCGCGTGTTTTTGCAGTTCCTTTTGCTGGTAACAGTTCCTCTTATTATTATGGGAATCGTATCCTACTATATTTATGTAAAGGGAGAAAATGAAAGGAGTGGTCAGGCTCTTGATTCCTACTGCAACAGTGTCGCAAACGAATATGAAAATGTGTTTTCCTCCATTCGGGAATATTACTTAGACAGCACAAGCAGTACATCTGTCAAGTGGCTGGTGAATCAGAATGAAGTACCTTATTCCAATTATAAAGAATTAAGGCAGGCTCAAAACTTGTTGCAGGGAAATTACTTTCTCTCCAAATATATCAGCTTTTATAACTTTATTAATGTAAAAGAGGGCTGGGTCCTTAATAAGTATGGGATGTATCCACTTGAGAATTTAAAAAACCTAGAAGAGGTGAAGGCGTTTCTGGCAGAACAAAAAGAAATACCTTTGTCATTATACTGGCTCAACCGGCTGGACATAGCCAGCCCTTATGAAGGTATGGTAAAGGAATCAGGTTTTGTAGATACAGCCGGAGAACTCCTTGTTGTAAAAGAAGAATACAGCAGTGTGGGAACGGTCTATGTGTTAACGGTCCGTCTGGATACAGAAAGGCTGGAAAACTTATCACAGCCTTATCAAAAGATGGGATATGACGTAACCGTATTAAGCAATGGTAAAGTGCTGATGGAGACCAATCCATCTCTAACGAAGGCATATCGCACCAGAGCAGAAGATGGAAAGGAAAAAAACGGAATTTATTCTTCTTTTGGCGGAAAGAAATTCAGACTTAGCGTCATAGAATCAGGGGGAAATGGACTTACCTATATCACTGGGATGGACATGGCGAAGATGAACCGGGGAGGTATCCCCTTTGTGTTGGCCTCCATTGCTATCATTGCTATCTTTGGTGTAATTCTTATGGGCCTTAGAGTGGCCGCTGCAGCCTTTTCAAAGCCAGTTTTATTGCTTCAAAAGTTTGTAGATGACCAAAATGCCCAGATTAGAGAGCTTTTCTTATCCAATCTTTTAAAGGGCGAATTAAGCATGGAAACGATTCAGGAAACTATGAAAAAGTATGGAATGGAATCCTGGAACTCTTACAGACTGATTTCCATATCCTGTAAATTTGAGGAAAAGCAGCCCCCTGTGACCAGGGAAGAGATGGATAAAATCAACCGGGAAATACTGTTAAATCTCCCGGAAGAAGTGACCGAAGCCTTTTTTGCGTCTCCAGTTATATATGGAAATATGGCTCTTTTTATCATTGGTGAAAATGATGATCTCATGGTGGATAATAAAACAGCCCATGTTTACAAACAGATCAAGGATCATGTGATGGAGCTTTATGGATATCCAATCGCCTTTGGCATCAGCCGTACCTTTCATCAGCTCACCCATACAGGCCGGGCGTATGAAGAATGTTCCGAGGCTCTTCACAGCAAAAACCACGATCGAAACGAAAATGGATCCTCTTTGGTGCTTTATGATGACTATTCTCTTATGGATCCGGCAGGCAATGTATATGATATGATTATGGAGGATGAGTTGATCCATTCCGTGGACAGTTTAAATGAGGAAGAATCCAAGCGGCTTTTGGAGCTGATTGTTGGCAGAATGGAGATGAAAGGCGCCACTGGTATGGAGCGAACGTTTTATATCACCAAATTACTGACTTCGGTGTTGGATATCCCGGCAAGAGCCTCTATTTCCCTTACGGATCTGTTTGGAAGCGATCAGTACAATGTACTGACCAGGGCGGCCAATGTATACGGTCAAAAAGAATTGGTATCGTTTATCATGGGAGAAATTTTTAAACCTGTAATGGCAGCTCTTACAGAAACAAGACAAGCCGGCTCTTCTGATATCGTAAAAGAAGTGACCAGGATGATAAAGGAGACCAATGGGAATTTGAGTCTGAATGATTGCGCAGATACCTTAAGCTATCACCCTAACTATATCAGCCGGGTCTTAAAGAAAGAGAGGGGAATGTCATTTACGGATATGGTAAATGAAGAAAAGCTAAAGATTGCAAAATACATGTTGCTTACTTCTACAGATTCCATTGCTGATATTTCCACTCGTTTAAATTATAACAATGTCCAGAATTTCATTCGCTTTTTTAAAAATCAGGTAGGGACAACCCCTTCCGCATATCGGAAAGAACATAAAGAATAGGATAAGCTCTGGGTATAAAATGATAATTCTATTGGACAAGCCCCGATAAAACCTTGTGATTTACAGGGGATCGGGGCTCTTTTTTTATAAAAAAACAGGTTTGATAATGATTATTTACAAAAGTTGGAAGCATGATGTACGATAGCCTCACCAACGGGGATTGAAAAACGAGATTCCCAAGTTATGGAGGAGGAAAGAGAATGAGTCAGAACGCATCACCTTCTAAAGTAAATACGAAGGCAGGAACCTTTAAACATGCAATGTATGCTCATAAGTGGCTGTATATCATGATAATCCCTGGAGTCATATATATGATCATTTTCAGTTATTTACCTATGGGTGGACTGATAATGGCATTTCAGGATTTCAGCCCTTATAATGGAGATACCATGTTGGGGGCATTTGTTCACAGTCCTTTTGCAGGTCTGTCTATTTTTAAGAAGTTTTTCATTGGACCAGACTTTATCCAGGTTTTAACAAATACATTGTCAATTTCCATTGCCAATCTGGTTTTTTATTTTCCAGCACCGATTATTTTGGCGCTTCTGTTGAATGAAATCAAGAACGTGGCGTTTAAGAAAACGGCACAGACCATGGTCTACATTCCACACTTTATTTCCATGGTTATCGTGGCTGCTTTAACCGCACAGCTATTTAGTACCACAGATGGCCTTGTACATCACTGGCTGGTAGGTATATTTGGCAGGAACAATGCACCTGATATTATGTCAAATCCCAAGCTCTTTGTATCCATGATTGTTGGTCAGAGCATGTGGAAAGAGACTGGTTATGGAACCATTATATTCCTTGCTGCGCTCTCTGGGGTGGATGTCCAGCTTTATGAGGCGGCAGAAGTAGATGGAGCAAACCGTTGGCAGAAAATGTGGCACATCACCCTTCCGGCAATCCGGTCCACCATCGTCATTATGCTTATCTTACGGGTAGGTACTATTCTAAACACTGGATATGAGCAGATATTCTTGATGCAAAATTCCATGAACCGCGGAGTATCCGACGTTTTTGATACTTATATCTATACCAAAGGTGTTGTAAATGGAAATTACTCCTTAGCAACGGCAGCAGGTTTGTTTAAATCCGTAGTCAGTATGATTATGGTGCTGGGAGCCAATAAGCTGGCTAAGATGTTTGGAGAATCAGGATTTTATTAAAAAGGAGGGATGCATAATGGCAAAAACGAAACAAATAAAAATTAAAAGAAGTCCTGGAGATCAGTTTGTACAGATACTAATTTATCTGTTTGTAGGCTGCTTTGCACTGATTACCATGCTTCCATTTGTATACATCGTGGCAGGTTCCTTTGCCACAGAGCGAGAGCTTACGGAACGGGCATTCTTTCTCTTTCCCCGTACCATTTCAATGAATGCATATCAGTATATTTTTAAGACTGGTGACGCTGTAAAAGGATTACTTAACTCCGCTTTTGTTACGATAGTGGGCGTTGTGATCAATATGACCCTTTCTGCTACCCTTGCGTATCCATTATCAAGACCGTACTTTAAGGGAAGAAAATTCTTTACCAACATGGTCATCATTACAATGCTATTTACTGGAGGTATGGTTCCTGCTTATATGCTGGTGGCAAATGTCCTGCATTTGAAAAATACCTTCTGGGCACTGTGGCTTCCAGGAGCCATCAACCCGTTCAATATGATTATTATAAAGAACTACTTCCAGGGGCTTCCTGTAGAACTAGAGGAAGCGGCCAGAATCGATGGGTGCAATGATGCTCAAACCTTTATTAAAATCATTTTGCCACTTTCCAAACCGGTTCTTGCAAGTGTTGCATTATTTTACGCAGTTACCCACTGGAATTCTTATTTCAATGCCATGATGTACATTTCAGACAGTTCCAAAGAGGTCATTCAGATTGTATTAAGGAGAATTATATTCCTGACCTCTAGTGTGGCAAATGACAGCGGTTTTGATTGGGGAGCCTTTGGCATGCCGCCTCAGAAGGCAGTAAAGATGGCAACAACGGTAGTTGCTACCATTCCAATTCTGCTAATTTACCCATTTGTTCAGAAGTACTTTACACAGGGCGTTATGGTTGGCTCTGTAAAAGGATAAATAAAATGTTAAAAGGAGAAGTGTTATGATGAAAAAAGTATGGAAAAAAGCAATGGCAGTAACGTTAGCCGGTTCCATGGTATTACTTGCGGGGTGTGGAAGTAAGACAACCGGACAGTCCCAAGAAACAGAGTCTGGGCAGACAACGAGTGGGGAATCACAGGCAGGGGCAGAGGGTGGCATGGCAACTATTTCTGTTATGGCTCCTCAGTTTTATGGAACAGAGTTAAAGAATGACCATTCCGATGAGGTTATTAAGAAATACGAAGAGTACACTAATACCAAGGTGGAATGGAGAAGAGAAGCCAATGATACCTACAAGGAGAAGCTTGGACTTGTTCTTATGGATAAGGATAATATGCCTATGATCGTTACTGGCAGTGGTGATTTAACAGCCAATGTGGTGGATGCGGCAAAAAGGGGTGCTTTTTGGGATTTAACTGAATTTTTAAAAGATTCAGAAAGCTATCCAAACCTTTCAAAGGCTGATCCAAATGTATTAAAGGCCGTTACGGTAGATGGCAAAGTAATCGCTCTATACCGTGCAAGAGAAATTGGCCGCTACGGATTTTCCTACCGCACCGACTGGGCAGAAAAAGTAGGGATTACAGAGCAGCCAAAGACACCGGAAGATGTATATAACATGCTTTATAAATTCACCTTTGAAGATCCCGATGGAAATGGCAAGGATGACACCTATGGGCTTGAGATGACCAAATACGTTGGTCCAGTGGATATCATGCAGACCTGGTTTGGAACTGGAAATAAATGGGTGGAAGAAGATGGAAAACTAGTTCCGGTTCATCAGACAAAAGAATACAGAGAAGCATTAAAATGGATCAAGAAGATTTATGACGACGGTCTAATCCGTAAGGACTGGGCAACTGTAGACTCTGGTACCTTTGGAGATGCATGTAAAAAGGGAGAGGCTGGCGCATTTGTAGATGTAATGGATGGAGCAAAAAGAATCTGGAACTACTATATCCAAAATGATATTAAATCAGTGGTAGATCCTACAAAAATAGCTACCATGACCTTAGTTGGGCCAGTAAATGATAAGACTCTTGCAACCAGCGGATTTAATGGCTTTTACTTAATTACAAAGGCTGGAGCAAAAACAGAAGATGATGTAAAGAAATGCCTTCACTTTTTAGATAAGATGTGTGACGATGAGATGATGGTTCTTGCTGATTACGGTCTGGAAGGTATTACATACGATAAAAATGATGCTGGTAAAGTCGTGATGAGAAATACGCTGGAAGTTCAGCAGACACCAAGCGTAGGATTAAATTCTGTTATTGCTTATATTCCAAATCTAAACCCTACCAATCCTTCTCTTGAGAAGCAGGAAAGCACAATTGCTCAGGAAGAAGCAATTGCAAGAAATAAAAAGGTTGCAATCTATAACCCAGCCCTTGGATATCTGGCAAACTCCGGAGTGAATGCAGAAGTTGGTACTGACATCGAACAGATTATTGATGATGCCAGAACTCAGTACATTTGTGGACAGATTGATGATGCAGGTTTTGATGCAGCCGCAAAACAGTGGTTAGACCGTGGCGGCGACAGGTTGGTAAAAGAAGTCAATGAATTGTATCAGCAGGATACTGCGAAGTAGTTAAAAAGTGGCGGTGCGGACTCTTTGCAGGGACTGCACCGCCTATTTTGTGAAAGAAAACAAAGGTATGGAAGCGTCCATAAGGCGCAGATGGAGGTAAAGGTGAAGCTTCATAATCTAGCGGACAGGCAGAAAACAGGTTATACCACATGGGGTTGTATGTGGCAGCAGGGTGTATGTAAAAAGGAGACCAAGTATCTCCTTAAAGATGAGGATGGAAAAACGATTTCCATGCAGTCTAGAATCACAGCATTCTGGCCAGATGGTACGGTAAAATGGACCGCACATACCGCATGTGCCGATGAATTAACAAACGAAATCCAGGTGCTAGTAGATGAAACGTCCAGAATAGAATTAGAAGATTCTAGGTCTGCTCTTCATGTAAAAAAGGCTGGAGCTGGCTATATTGTAGAGGCTGGAGCTATGCAGATTCATATTCCGGGAGTTGGGGACTGCCTCTTTGACGAGATTCAGGTAAATGGGATAAAAAGGGCTGCAAAAGCCTGTCCTGTTTTACAATTAGAAAAACCCATAACTTTAGGTGAGGGAAAGGGAAAGCTAGAGATAAATTATCGGGGAATGGTGGAAGAGGTTTCTTTGGAGGAAAAAGGACCTTTAAGAGCGGTAATAAAATTCCGGGGTATCCATGTATCTTCTGATGGGGATAAAAAAATCCCTTTTCTCATCCGTATGAACGTTGGGCTTAACAGCCAAGAACTCACCTTTACCCATACCTTTTTATACGATGGGGAAGAGGAAACAGACTTTCTAAAAGGAATCGGTCTAAAACTTCTGGTGCCTATGACAGGCCACTTGTATAACCGGCATGTGATGTTTGAAGGAGATCATGGAGTCTTTCATGAATCCATGGCAGAGCTTCTTACCTGGCGCCCCAGAGTCCCAACAGAAATCTACAAGGCACAGATGATGGGAGAGAAGTTGGAATTAGTAGGTGAAAATCTAGAAGTCGTAGACCGGGTATTACAGGATATGCCTTTTTGGGATGAGTATGACCTGTGTCAGGATAGTCCCAGCCATTTTCTGATTAAGAAGAAAACCTCCACTACCAACTGCTGTTATTTGGAGGGCCTTCATGGTCAAAGAACCATGGGAGGAGCTGCCTTTGGAGGGGAAAACGGAAGTCTTCTATGTTCGATCCGGGATTTCTGGCAGACATATCCTTCCGGTTATACCTTTGGAGGATTGACCACAGAGGAGGCAGAGGCCACCATCTGGCTATATAGTCCTAGTGCAGAAGCCATGGATTTTAGACATTACACGGATCGAGGGTATAATCAGGTTTACTACGAAGGCTATGATTATAAAGGCGCCACTCCATATGGAATTGCTTCCACCAGTGAGTATTCCATCGCATTTCGTGACAGTCTCATTCCAACAGAAGATGAATTAACTAGTTTTTCAAAGGCAGTCACTTATCCCGCCCAGTATGTGGGGGATCCAGAATATTACCATGAGCTAAGAGCGTTTGGATACTGGTCCTTACCAGAAGGGAAAACGGAGATGGAGGTCTGGTTGGAAGAGCAGCTTGACCGGGCAGTGGAGTTTTACCAAAATGAGGTGGAGCAAAGAAACTGGTATGGGCTTTTTAATTACGGAGATTTTATGCACACCTATGACACAGAAAGGCACCAGTGGCGTTATGATATGGGAGGTTATGCCTGGGACAACACAGAGCTAGTTCCTACGTTATGGCTGTGGCTTTCCTTTCTTCGGACCGGTAAGTCAGAGGTGTTTACTCTGGCAGAAAAGCTGACCCGTCATGCTTCCGAGGTAGATGTATATCATATGGGAAAATACAAGGGACTTGGCTCCCGTCACAACGTACGCCATTGGGGATGCCCCTGTAAGGAAGCCCGCATTGCCATGGCCGCTCATCATCGGTATTATTACTACATGACAGGTGATTATCGTCTGGAAGATATCTTTGAAGAGTTAAAAGACAATGAACTTACCTTTCTTACCAAGGACCCGCTGGCAGATTTTTATGAAAAAGAAGAAATGGTTTATAAAAGCCATGCCAGAAGCGGACCAGACTGGTCTTCACTCTGTGCCAATTGGCTGACCCAGTGGGAACGGTTTTTAGATGAACCGTATTTAAAGAAAATCCAGGTTGGTATGGAGGATATTAAAAAAGCACCTCTAAAGCTGATATCAGGGCCTGATTTTGAATTTGATCCAGAAACCGTTCATCTTAGATATATCGGAGAAAAAGCGGCAGGAGGAACCCATCTGCAAATCTGTATGGGCGCACCCCAAATTTTTATGGAAATGGCTGATTTAATTAATGACGAAGAGTGGAAGCGTATGATGGCGGATTACGGAAGATTTTATTATCTTCCAAGGGAGCAGCAGCAAATAGAGTCCAACGGATTAATTGGGGACAGAGAGTTTTCTCTCCCCTTTATGGCAGCAACCATGGGAGCTTATGGCGCATGGTATTTAAAGGATAAGAAGCTTGCAAAAGCGACCTGGCTTCATCTGCTTCATGCTATGATTTGTGAAGAAAATCACAATGGGTTTCAGACCATAAATCTAAGTAATAAAGGAAACCACAAGGAGCTGATTGAAATTCCATGGATTAGCACAAATTTTTCAGCACAGTGGTGCCTTAATATAATTTGCGTCTTAGAATTTATTCGGGGTGAGCTTCCTCATACCCTAATGGAAGCAGATCAACTGGTATCAGCCATGCCTAAGGACAGTTTTCGAAAAGCATAATAAAAGAGGGGAGAATCATGATAAATATAACCGCCATTTCAAAGGAATCCGTGACCATCGCCTGGGAAGTAAAAAGGGATACCCAAAAGACTAGAATCTATTGGTCGGATCGTGAGACAGAGAAAGAGAATTATCGTTTCATGGCTGAAGTAACGGCCGAAGAAATTCAGCAGTTTCAGCTCATGCGGGCGACTAGTATTCCTCATTATTTCCTGGTGATTATAGAAAATCAAAAAGGGGAGAAACAAGAAGAGGCTTTTATGACTCCGGTTCATTACTACCAGGAGGAACAGATGGAAACTCTTAACCGGGGACTTGTGGCAATAAAGGCAAGAGAAGGAATCTTCTTAAGCTGGCGTTTCTTGTTACAAGAAGTTACGGGATATGATGAAAAGAAACAAGGGCTCACCGGAGTCGAATTTATCCTATACCGAGAAGGGAAAGCCCTGGCAAGAGTGTCTGAGAGCACCAATTACTTGGACCGGGAAGGAAGCCAGTCTGACCGATATCAGGTTGCACCTGTATTAAATGGAAGGGAATACAAAGCTTGTGATCCTGTAGGAGCATGGGATCAGGACTATTTAGACATTCCAATAAGAAAGCCTGCTTCCGGGGTCACACCAAAGGGAGAAACCTACACCTACTCTGCCAATGATATGTCCATAGGAGATGTAGACGGAGATGGGGAATACGAATACCTTGTAAAATGGGATCCGTCAAATTCCCAGGACGTTTCCATCAAAGGTTATACAGGGCCTTGTTACATCGATTGCTATAAGCTTGACGGAACCCTTTTATGGCGCCTTGATATGGGACCAAATATCAGAGCAGGTGCTCATTATACCCAGTTTATGTGCTATGACTTTAATGGTGATGGTAAGGCAGAACTGGCCTTAAAAACTGCCCCCGGGACCCGTATGACTTTATTTGGAAAAGATGGGAATGAGTTAGAGTCCTTTTATATCACTATGCCAGAAGATGATGTGAAAAAAGGATTCAGCCACAAGGATTCCTATGTATGCAGCTCCTCCGATTATAAAGACCATCTCATCCAGACATTTTGTAAATGGCAGGATCATCCGGAGGTAAGGAGCGGACGCTGGCCTGGGACCCTGGAAGAATGTTTTCATATTCCACCTATGGCCTCTTATCCTCTTAATGAGGAAGATGGAGCCCGCCTGGTGGATTACTTTCTGGATGAGTATGCTCCTATGAGAAGCCCTAAAAACAAGCTTCGGGAATTCGAAGGATTTATCTATGAGGGCGCTGAGTATCTGACCATGTTTTCTGGAGATGGAAGAGAGGTAGAAACCATACCATTTCCCTTTGAACGGGTAGATGACGGACTTTTATGGGGTGACTATTCCGGAAAACGAATTGAGCCCTGCAACCGGGTAGACCGGTTTTTATCTGGAGTGTCTTACTTAGATGGGAAGCGGCCTTACCTGATCATCTGCCGGGGATATTACACCAGAGCCACCATAGCAGCCTATGAGTTTTTTGATAATAAGTTTCGCAACGTATGGTCCGTTGACAGCGGATTTGTACCGATGAATAATCCATTTTGCGATGATCCACACGAGGGAGTGGGAAGCGATCCCGTATACGGAACCCTTGCCGGACAGGGCAATCATTCCTTATCCGTCTGTGATGTGGACGGAGATGGCTGTATGGAGATTATCTATGGAGCAGCTTGCATCAATCATGATGGAAGTTTGCTTTACAGCTCCAGGGATAAGCTGCCAGATAAAAGAGAGGCAAAGCTTGGGCATGGAGATGCCATGCATGTAGCAGATATTGACCCTGACCGTCCAGGCTTTGAGATATTTAATGTGTTTGAAGGAGCCAAACAGGCGCCCTATGGTTATGCCCTTAGAGATGCCGAAAATGGAGAAGTGATATTTGGCGAATTTGCCAATAAGGATTTAGGAAGATGTATGGTGGGAGATGTGATCCCAGAGGCAAGAGGATTGCAGTGCTGGGTCAATGGAATCGGTACGTATGACTGTCATGGTAAGCTGTTAAAAAAGGAGACGCTTGGTACCAATATGTCCATTCGATGGGCCTCTGATTTAAGCACCCAGATTACAGATGGAGAAGATTACTTAAAGCAGACTCCCACTGGGGTCATTAATGACTTTACTCATAAGGTCATGTTAAATCCCTTACATACTTTGACCAACAATGGAACCAAGGGAAACCCGTGTCTGGTGGCTGATATCTTTGGTGACTTCCGGGAAGAAATTCTATTGCGGACAGAAGACAGCAGTGCCATTCGAATCTATACCAATACCCAGGTTACGGATCATAAGCTCTTTACCTTGATGCATGATACCCAGTACCGTTGTGGTGTGGCATGGCAGAATAACTGCTATAACCAACCTTGTTATCCCAAGTTTTACTATGGGTCAGATATGGATTTTAGCAGAGTGCTCCCCTATATGAAGCGCAAGCCCACTTTTTTTATTGCTGGGGATTCCACCAATCAGACCTATTGGAGTAAGGATAAGAAAACCACTGGGATCGGTGAAAAGCTTCTTCCTCATCTGGATCCTTTCAACCTTTATGAGATTCATAAACAGAAGACCTCCAGTTTTTCCAATGAAACCTGGTATGAAAGCAGACATATGATCGTAGATAACTGCGCCATGGCAGGACGGTCCTCTAAAAGCTTTCTAAAGGAAGGACGTCTCGATGATATAAAGACCAGAATAAAGGAAGGAGACTATCTTCTAATTCAGTTTGGACATAACGATGCGTCTGCAAGTAAACCAGAGCGTTACGTGCCTTTGTCCGAATTTTCAAGCTTCCTAAACCTCTATGTAACAGCAGCAAGAGAACAGGGAGCAAAACCTATATTAATCTCTCCAGTCTGCATCTGCCCTACCAGAGAGAGCAAAGAAGGTGAGAGAGGAGAAATTGAAAAAGTTCTACCGGAGTATGGTAAGGAGATGGAACTTTTTGCAAAACGGGAGAAGATTCTCTTTGTGGATTTGTATTCCAAGACTCTTTCCCATTGTACAAAAATAGGGGAGAAAAATGCCCTGGAGCTCTACATTGAAGATCAGGTTCATCTATCCGAAAAAGGAGCCGACTGTTACGCTGGGATATTGGCAGATCATATAAAAACATATATAATGGAAAGAAATATGGAGGGATAAATTATGGGGAAATTAAATTTTGACAAAGCAATCATTGTTGAGTCCATGGACCGAATCGTGGAACGGACTAAACGAATGGATATGTCCTGGGACTGGCCTTGTGGTGTGGCTTATTACGGCATTGCAGAAGCGTATGAGATTACGAAAAAGGAGGAGTATCTGGATTTTTTAAAGGAGCGTGTGGATGAACTCATTGATCTAGGACTTCCGGTGTGGACGGTGAATACTTGTGCCATGGGACACTGCCTGATCACTCTTTATGAAGCGACTAAAGAGGAAGCTTATCTGGACATCATACGTTCTAAAGTAGAGTATCTAAGAACGGATGCCCTTCGCTTTGGGGATCAGGTGCTACAGCATACGGTATCCGCATCCAATGACTTTCCTGAACAGTGCTGGGCAGATACTCTTTTTATGGCAGCATTCTTCCTTTTAAGGGTAGGAGTCATGACAAAGGATGAGGAGTTGATCTCGGACGCCCTAAATCAGTATTACTGGCACATTCAATATCTGCAGGATGAAAAAACTGGATTATGGTATCATGGCTACAACAACATCACAAAAGATCATATGTCAGGATTTTACTGGGGCAGAGCAAATTGCTGGGCGGCTTATACCATGAGTAAGGTAGGTCTTATTCTGCCGGAATGTTATCTGTATCCTCAGTACTTAGAAATCGTTGGCAGTTTAAATGAGCAATTATCAGCTCTTAAGTTATTGCAGACAGAGCACGGTCTATGGAGGACGTTACTTAATGATGAAGAGTCCTATGAAGAGTTGTCAGCTTCTGCCGGGATAGCCGCAGCCATGACCTTAAAGGGAAATCCTTTACATATTAAGTATATTGATAAATCCATAAAAGGAGTGCTCTCTCATATAGCACCAGATGGCAGATTGACTGAGGTATCTGGTGGAACCGCAGTGATGAAAGACCGGGATGGTTACCGGAATATATCGAAAAAGTGGATACAGGGCTGGGGTCAGGGAATGGCACTTGCCTTCTTTGCAGCAGTTTTAAATTATGAAAATATCGCAGGGGACGGAGCATTATAATGGGAGCATTGAAAAATATATACACTTGTTTTCCGGGAGGAAAGCATAAGGTTCTTACGATGAGTTATGACGATGGACGGGTAGAGGATAAACGGCTGGTGGAGATTTTTAACGCCAGTGGGATCAAGGCAACGTTTCATGTAAATTCCGGCCTTACAGACCTGGAAAACCGCTTAAAGCCGGAAGAGTGGAGCGAAGTTTACAAAGGGCATGAAATTGCCTGCCATACCGTACTTCACCCAACCATAGCCAGATGTCCCCTTCCACAGGTGGCTCTCCAGGTCCTAGAAGATAGAAGAGCTTTGGAGCGGGCGGCAGGATATCCGGTTCGGGGCATGTCTTATCCAAACGGTTCCTATACCGAGGAAATTGTAGATATGCTCCCAGGGCTTGGCATTGAATATTGCAGAGTGGTGGGGAGCACGGATGGTTTTGGCATGCCGGAAAATTATCTGAAATGGAAATCAACCTGCCATCACAATCACAATCTTCTGGAAAATGGAGCACGCTTTGTGGAGCTTTTTAAATCACAGTATCTATACATGATGTACGTGTGGGGACACAGCTTTGAATTTCCAAGAGATAATAACTGGGAGCTGATGGAAGATTTCTGCCGCATGGTGGGAGGCAGAGATGATATTTGGTATGCCACCAATATTGAAATCGTAGATTATATGAATGCTGCTGCTTCTCTAAAATACAGCATAGATGGGGATATGGTATATAATCCTTCGGCCACCAGCGTCTGGATCAGCGTGGATTTGGCTCTGATCCAGATTCCTGGTGGACAGCAGGTGAGTATTTAAATTAAAATCCAAAAAGCTGGTCGATCAAAATCTCGCCACCCATGAAGATAAGGATGAGGCCGCCTGCAAATTCTGCCTTTGACTTAAACTTAGCACCAAACAAATTTCCTGCCTTTACCCCCAGGACAGAAAAAATAAAGGCAGTAAGTCCGATGAAAAAAACTGCCGGCAAGATCTTCACACTTAAAAACGCAAATGTAACGCCCAGGGCAAGTGCATCAATGCTGGTAGCAAGCGCCAGTAAAAGCATGGACCCTGGGTGAAGAGAAAAATCCCCGCAGTCATCCAGTTCATGGGAGAAGGATTCTTTGATCATATTAAGGCCAATACTTCCAAGCAAAATAAATGCAATCCAATGGTCAAAGGAGATAATAACATCCTTAAATTGGGATCCTAGAAGATAGCCGAGAAACGGCATGAGAGACTGAAAGCCTCCAAAGTAGAGGCCAACGATAAATGCGTGTTTCCAGTTCATTCGGGGGAGAGTTAATCCTTTGCATATGGCAACAGCGAAGGCATCCATGGACACCCCGGTTGCTACGAGAAACAATTCAATTAACGACATGGTGATTCCTCCTAAGACGGCTAAATTAATATATGCCGATAGAAATGGAGGGTAGAACGGTAAAACTAATCTTTCTTATTCAGACGTATTTTTTCCAGGTATTCAAACAGTTCAGGATCCACATTGTCAAACAGTCGATTTTTCTTGGAGGGAAACCGTTCCAAGTGTTCTTTTTTAATTTCTGTATTGGTTTCTTCAATCTCTTTTTTAAGGTCTCTTGCAGACAGTCTGGTACATCCTTTACCAAGAATAATGATCTGTTCCAGCTTGTCGGAGGTTGCAACTCTTACCTGGTATTGCCTGCCAATCTGCTGGCTGATTTTTTCAATGTATTGATCTGCTGTTTCTGCTTCCTTTGTAAAAATTACGTTTATGTTATGGTATTGCAAAATCGTTCCTGGATTCCCTTTGACCTTATAGCCGTCGAAGACAAGAATAACATTGCATTTTTTATATCCTTGATAATTGCAGAGTATGTCCTGGAGCTTCGTTCTGGCGGAGTCCATGTTGGTTTCTGTAAGCTCCTTTAATTCGGGCCATGCAAATATGATGTTGTAGCCGTCTACCAATAGATACTCAGAACTCATTATTTTGTCACCTCTCTGCTGTAGTAAAATAAAAAAAGCCTTTTTGGAACCATAGAAAGACTGGTCCTAATTGTACCCTTTACCATAGGAAAAGTCAACATTACAGAGGTTTTTGAAATAACTGGAATTAATTTGTTGAAAATAAATATTGCAGGATAAAAAAGATTGTGATATTATTAGTGAAATTCATTGTGATGAAGTGATGAACTGTTATAAAATACTTAAAAACAGGGAAGCTTATAGAACAGGAATGGAAAAAGATATAGAAAAAGGCAGAGATGGAGACTCTGGCCTATGGACCTCAACAGGAAGAGGGCGCCACCGACTGAGAGCGCCGTCATGTGGAACTTGGCTATGGGAACACTCCGGAGCTGATAAGCCGAAGCAGCTAAAGATCCTTGGGATTTTCAGTGCATGAGTAGGTTTATCCGTATGCATGCGTTAAATGCTTGAGTGGAGATTATTACAGATCAGTCTGTTTTTATAAAGATGAATTTGAATAGGTCTCAATGCGGGTGGTACCGCGGGAATTTATCGAATATAAATCCCGTCCCGGAATATGTAACTGTATTCCGGGGCGGGATATTTTATTGTCAAAATATCCTTACCGGGATCAAAGCAATTACATTTAGGTAAGGAGAATACAGAGATGGAATTCATCAAAGGTGTAAGAGAAAAAGAAACAATAGGAATTGCAAAAGGTTTAGTAGGAGAAAATGTAGGAAAGACCATTCGCATGGAGGGCAGTGTCCATACCATTCGGGATATGGGAGATGTGGCATTTGTCATTCTTCGTAAATCAGAAGGACTGGTACAGTGCGTATTTGAAAAAGGTAAGACAGCATTTGATCTTGCTCTTTTAAAAGAAGAATCTGCAATCCGTGTGACAGGCGTCGTATCAGAAGAAGTTCGGGCGCCTCATGGATTTGAGCTGCGCTTAAGAGAGATTGAAGTGTTATCCCAGCCAGCAGAAGTGCTTCCCATTGCCATCAGTAAATGGAAGTTAAACACTTCCCTTGAGACAAAGCTTTCCCTGCGTCCCATAACCTTAAGAAATCCTATGGAGAGAGCAAAGTTTCGCATTCAGGAAGGAATCGTAAGAGGCTTTCGGGATTTCCTTCATTTAAAAGAATTTACTGAAATCCGTACGCCAAAGCTTGTTGCCCGCGGCGCAGAAGGCGGATCAAACGTATTTAAACTGGACTATTTTAATAAAAAGGCAGAGCTTGCTCAAAGTCCTCAGTTCTATAAGCAGACAATGGTAGGTGTATATGACCGTGTCTTTGAAGTGGCACCAGTATTTCGTGCGGAAAAACACAATACCACCAGACATCTAAACGAATATACCAGCATGGATTTTGAGATGGGATATATCGATGGCTTTGAAGAGATTATGGAAATGGAAACAGGCTTCCTTCAGTACACCTTTGATCTTTTGAAAAAAGAGTACGCACAGGAATTAAAGATGTTAAAAATCGAACTTCCAGATGTATCAAACATTCCAACTGTACGTTTTTCAGAGGCGAAAGAATTGGTATCTGAAAAATATGATCGAAAAATCAAGAACCCATATGATTTAGAGCCGGAAGAAGAAGTACTCATTGGTCGTTACTTTAAAGAAGAGTGTGGTAGTGATTTCGTATTTGTGACTCATTATCCATCAAAGAAGCGTCCCTTCTATGCCATGGACGATCCCACAGATGATCGTTATACCTTAAGCTTTGATTTACTTTTCCGCGGACTTGAGATTACAACCGGTGGTCAGAGAATCCATGATTATGAGACTATACTAAAAAAGATGGAAGTCAGAGGAATGAACCCTGAAGACATATCTTCCTATTTAATGATCTTTCAGTATGGTATGCCGCCACACGGTGGCCTGGGGATTGGTCTTGAACGTCTGACGATGCGTCTTCTTGATGAGGCCAATGTAAGAGAGACCACCCTGTTCCCAAGAGATGTTACAAGACTGGAACCATAAAAGGAGGAAATAATGGCACACTTGATCGATGATGATATGATCGAATACGTAGGAATCTTAGCAAAGCTTGAGTTAAGCGAAAAAGAGCGGGAAGAAGCAAAAAAGGACATGGGCCGCATGCTTGATTATATCGATACCTTAAACGAACTGGATACGGACGAAGTTGAACCAATGTCTCATGTATTCCCAATTCATAACGTATTTCGTGACGACGTGGTAACCAATGGCGATGACAGAGACAACATCTTAAAGAATGCTCCCGAGAAAAAGGACGGAGCCTTTAAGGTACCAAAAACAGTGGAATAGGAGGCAGGCAGATGACAGAAAAAGATATATTGTCCCTAACCGCGGTAGGGCTTGGAAAAAAGATAAAAGAAAAAGAAGTCACAGTTTCAGAAGCGGTAAAAGCAGTTATGGACCAGATAAAAGATATGGAACCTGTGCTTAACAGCTTTGTAACTGTTGAAGAAGAATACGCTTTTACTCAGGCTGAAGCAGTGCAAAAAAGAATCGATTCTGGTGAGCTTACGGGTCCACTGGCAGGAGTTCCGGTTGCCATCAAAGATAATATCTGCGTCAAAGATATGAAGACCACCTGCAGCTCAAACATTCTAGCTGATTTTGTTCCAACGTATACGGCTACGGCAGTGGATAATTTAATAAAAGCAGGCGCTATTATAATAGGTAAGACAAATATGGATGAGTTCGCCATGGGGAGCACCACGGAGACTTCTGCATTTGGGCCTACGAAAAATCCATGGAACATAGAGCATGTGCCAGGAGGCTCTTCTGGAGGTTCCTGTGCCGCAGTTTCCGCCTCAGAAAGCTATTATGCCCTTGGCTCCGATACTGGTGGTTCCATCAGGCAACCTGCTTCCTATTGTGGTGTTACAGGCTTAAAGCCCACTTACGGAACTATTTCCCGGTACGGACTTATTGCCTATGGTTCTTCTTTGGATCAGATTGGACCCGTAGCGAAAGACGTGACAGACTGCGCCGCCATCTTAGAGGTTCTTGCCTCCCATGATCCCAAAGACAGTACATCTGTAGAACGTGAGGATTACTCCTTTTTAGATGCTCTGACAGGAGAAGTAAAAGGACTTAGAGTTGGAATTCCAGCGGACTATTTAGGCGAGGGTCTCAATGAGGAAGTGAAGGAAGCAGTTCTTAAGGCAGCAAAGATTCTTGAGGAAAAAGGTGCAGTGGTTGAAACCTTTGACCTTGGAAGGGTCAAATACGCCATCCCTGCTTATTATATCATTGCCTCCGCAGAAGCGAGCTCTAACTTATCCCGATTTGACGGTGTAAAGTATGGCTTTCGGGCGAAGGAATATAGTGGTCTTCACGGAATGTATAAAAAAAGCCGCTCTCAGGGATTTGGAGCGGAAGTAAAGCGTCGTATCATGCTTGGCTCTTTTGTATTAAGCTCTGGTTATTATGATGCATATTATATAAAGGCACTTAAAACCAAAGCACTGATTAAAAAGTCCTTTGATGATGCCTTTGCAAAGTATGATGTGATTTTAGGACCAACCGCTCCGACCACGGCGCCAAAGCTTAACGAGAGCCTAAGTGATTCCTTAAAGATGTACCTTGGAGATATTTATACCATTGCCGTAAACCTGGCAGGACTTCCAGGACTGAGCATTCCATTTGGAAGGGATCAAAAGGGACTTCCTGTGGGACTTCAGCTTATTGGAGACTGTTTTCAGGAGAAGAACATTCTTCGCGCTGGCTTTGCCCTGGAAGGGGAGCACGGATATGTGATGCCGAAGACAGCTCAACTGGCCATATCAGGAAGGGAGGAGAAGTAGATGAGCAAGCAGTATGAGACAGTCATTGGACTTGAAGTTCATGTGGAACTAGCCACCAAAACAAAGATATTCTGCTCCTGCTCTACGGAATTTGGAGGAGCGCCAAATACCCATACTTGTCCTGTTTGTACTGGTATGCCAGGATCGTTACCTGTTTTAAACAAACAGGTAGTAGAATACGCTATGGCAGTTGGCCTTGCGGCCAACTGTAAGATCAACCAGGACTCTAAATTTGACCGTAAAAACTACTTTTACCCAGATAATCCCCAAAACTATCAGATCTCCCAGCTCTATCTTCCCATCTGTCATGACGGATATGTGGAAATTGACACCTCAGCAGGGAAAAAGAAAATCGGTATCCATGAGATTCATATGGAAGAGGATGCTGGTAAATTGATTCATGATGAGTGGGATGATTGCTCTTTGGTCGATTTTAACAGAAGTGGTGTTCCTTTGATCGAGATTGTTTCGGAACCAGATATGAGAAGCGGAGAAGAGGTCAACGCATATTTAGAAAAGCTGAGACTAATCATCCAGTATCTTGGCGCATCGGACTGTAAGTTACAGGAAGGTTCTATGAGAGCCGATGTAAACTTATCCATTCGTGAAGTTGGTGCAAAGGAATTTGGAACCAGAACGGAAATGAAGAATCTAAACTCTTTTAAAGCCATTTCAAGAGCCATAGAAGGAGAGAGAAAACGCCAGATCGAGTTAATTGAAGAAGGAAAAATGATTACTCAGGAAACAAGAAGATGGGATGACAACAAGGAATCTTCCTACGCGATGCGTTCCAAAGAAGATGCCAAGGATTATCGGTATTTCCCGGACCCGGATCTCCCTCCAATTGTGATCAGCGACGAGTGGATCAAATCCATTGTAGATAGACAGCCAGAACTTCGTACGGAAAAGATGGCAAGGTATCAGGAAGTATTTAATCTTTCTGAATACGATGCTGATATTATCACTGGTTCTAAGCATATCGCAGATATTTTTGAAGCGGTCACGGAACTCTGTGGAAAGCCAAAAGAAGTGGCTAACTGGCTTATGGTAGAAGCGATGCGTTTGTTAAAAGAGCATGAGATGGAACCGGAAAAAATGTCTTTTTCACCGGAAAACCTTGCAAAATTAATTCAGTTAGTGGATAATGGTACCATTAACCGTACGGTTGCAAAAGAAGTTTTTGAACGAATCTTTGCGGAAAATGTTGATCCAGAGCAATATGTGGAAGAAAAAGGATTAAAAGTCGTAAACGATGAAGGACAGCTTCGGGAAACAATCCAGGGAATTATTGATGCAAATCCCCAGTCTGTTGCTGATTACCATAGTGGTAAGGAAAAGGCCATGGGATTTTTAGTAGGCCAGACCATGAAAGCTATGAAAGGAAAGGCCGGTCCGGCTTTGGTCAACCAGATTGTAAAGGAACTGCTAGGTTAATGGAGTCTAAATGAGGAGGAGTAAGGAATCTATGAAGCCGTATATGGAAATGACAAAGGAAGAGTTACTGGCACTTAAAAAAGATCTGTCTGCACAGTACAAGGAGTTTCAGACAAAGGACTTAAGACTTGATATGTCAAGAGGAAAGCCGAGTACAGAACAGTTGGATATATCCATGGGAATGATGGATGTATTAAGCGGCAATGTGGATCTTACTTGTGACGATGGCACGGACTGCCGAAATTACGGGGTTCTTGACGGGATTAAGGAGGCAAAAGAGCTTCTTGCTGATATGATGGAGGTAGCTCCTGACTACATTCTTATTTATGGGAACTCCAGCTTAAATGTCATGTATGATACGGTTTCCCGCTCCATGACCCAGGGAGTGATGGGAAGTACGCCTTGGTGCAAGCTGGATAAGGTGAAGTTTCTATGCCCTGTTCCTGGTTATGACAGACATTTCGCCATCACAGAGTACTTTGGCATAGAAATGATCAATGTGCCAATGACACCTGACGGACCTGATATGGATATGGTAGAAGAATTGGTAGCAAGTGATGATTCCATTAAGGGAATCTGGTGCGTGCCAAAGTATTCCAATCCTCAGGGAATCTCCTACTCCGATGAGACAGTACGAAGATTTGCCCGTTTAAAACCAGCGGCTAAGGATTTCCGCATCTACTGGGATAATGCTTACACCATCCATCATTTATACGACCATGATCAAGATCATCTAATCGAGATTTTAGCAGAGTGTAAGAGAGCAGGTAATTCTGATCTTGTGTATAAATTTGCTTCTACTTCTAAGGTTAGTTTCCCCGGTTCAGGAATTGCAGCCATTGCAGCCAGTCAGAACAACCTAGTGGATATTAAAAGGCAGTTAAAGATCCAGACCATCGGACACGATAAGGTGAACCAGCTTCGTCATGTCCGGTATTTTGGAGATATCCACGGTATGATCGAGCATATGAGAAAACATGCAGACATCATAAGACCAAAGTTTGAAGCGGTTATCAATGCACTAGAGCAGGAACTGGGAGCGCTGTCTATCGCTGACTGGACCAATCCAAAGGGAGGTTACTTCATTTCCTTTAATTCCTTAAATGGATGTGCCAAAGCCATTGTGACCAAATGCAAGAAATCCGGTCTTATTATGACTGGTGCTGGGGCTACTTATCCTTACGGAAAGGATCCAAATGACTGTAATATCAGAATTGCTCCGTCTTACCCGACCTTAAGCGATTTGATACTGGCAATGGAGTTATTTACGCTTTGTGTGAAGTTAGTCAGCATCGACAAGATATTAGCTGAGAAGAAGGATAAAGAACAAACAAAAGAAAATGCATAAAAATATGGGCTTGAGATGGTGAGAAAACCATTTCGGGCCCATGTTTTATGTGATAAAGAAGGGGATTGCTTTTATAGCAGTCCTTTTTTATTCGAACAATACTAGATTTATAAATGCCTGAAAGGATTCCGTCTGAAATTTATCCTTTTGAAATACGAGATGATTCATGCAGCTTATGTTAAAGTCCTTAATTTCAATTTCAACGATGTCACCATGCTGAATGCATTCATCGGCAAAAATCCTAGGAACCACACCGATTCCAATGTTTTCTTTTACCGCCTGCAAAATAACGTCAGAATTGGTACTTGTCCAAAGGGGTTCTGAAGATAGATTGTTAAGTGCCAAAGCGTAATCAAACGTATCTCGAATGGTACACCCTGTTTCTCTTAAAAGAAGAGGTGCCTTAATAAGCTCCTCTAAAGTCACGGGCTGGTCTCCTGATTTAGCCAGGGGATGACTTGGGGCACATATCACGGCCAGGGGATAGGAAGAAAAGGGGATCTTTTCTAATTGATCATCGGAAATGACACCTTCTACAAGGCCGATATCCAGTTCGTTTTTCATAAGCTTACCAGTGATGTCCTGGGAGCTTGATACAGAGACTTTGATCTGGGTATCTGGATTAGAAAGGGTAAAGCGGGAAACAACTCCTGGAAGTAAATAGCTGCCAAGAGTCACGCAGGAGCCAATTCTTAAAGGTGCATTCAGGTGCAGCGTTCCAGAGTAGTTTTCAAGATCCTGGTAAAGCTCCAGAAGGGGGTTGACCTTAGACAAATAAAATTTACCATTCTCGTTGATTACCACCCTTCTGGACACCCGGTCAAATAAGGGGGAGCCAACGGATTCCTCTAGCTCATTAATGGCGTGAGAGACGGCAGGCTGAGTCATAGACAATGCCTTGGCTGCTCCTGTAATACTGCCTTTTTCACACACCATTTTAAAGATCGTAAGATGTCTTAAGTTCATGTTCGTGTTCCTTCCATTACCAACGTGTTATATGATAGTTTACATTATATCATTTTGATAATGGCATGAACAGAGTTTTGAAAAAAATGTCGAAAAAAAATTATAATTTTAACATCATTAAGTATTCGGTCG